>NZ_ATWO01000001.1:1808030-2410707 GCF_000421285.1 Desulfotignum balticum DSM 7044 | reverse complement strand
GGCTTTCTGCTTATCTATGTATTACCGGCCAGTGATATTGTGATTGGAGCCGGGTTGCTTTTGGAATCGTTCGGTAATGCAACCTTCTGGACCATGCTCTATGCGCTGGCCTATGATACGGCTGTTGTCGAGGAGTATAAGACCGGCACAGGCAATGAAGGCATCATTGTGGCCACCATCGGTTTTACCATGAAGGCGGGGAATGCCTTGGGCATGGGTGCCTCCGGACTGGGGCTGACCCTGATCGGCTTCAACCAGGAATTGATGACTCAGTCAGCACAGACCACCAGCGGTCTGCATCTTCTGTACTCGGTTGTTCCCTTTGTTTTGCTGGTGCTGGGTGCAATTATATTTGCCAAGTATCCTCTCACCAGGGAACGCTACGACGAGATGCGGGAGATTGTAAGGAAGAAAAAGCAGGGCGAACAGTATGATACTGAGGGACTTGAAAGTCTGGTTAACGCAGGTTAATTGATTGGTTACGCTCGGTACATCTATATTAGAAGCAATAAGAAGCGCCGGTGACGGCGTTTCTTATCGTCGAGATGTCTGCTTTTGCAATGTGAAGTACTAAAGTGAAAAATGGCGCTTTGTCAAGTTTTCTGGTAGCAAAATTTATGTTGTTAAACAACTCTCGTTTCGG
Organism: Desulfotignum balticum DSM 7044; assembly: GCF_000421285.1. Classification (GTDB taxonomy): domain Bacteria; phylum Desulfobacterota; class Desulfobacteria; order Desulfobacterales; family Desulfobacteraceae; genus Desulfotignum; species Desulfotignum balticum. The sequence continues at coordinate 2,410,064 of NZ_ATWO01000001.1, read as the reverse complement.
TTGACCCAGGGCAATCGCATGTAGAAATTATTTGCTCAGGATTTTAATCAGGTAGCTGTGATCCCAGGCAGCCTTTAAACGTTTGGTCTGAATACCCCGTTTGAGTGATTTTTCCTGTTTGAGAAGATTTCATGGCCATATCAAAATTTTCATGTGCGTGTCCTTTTCGAACCCGGCAGTGATCCTCACGGAAAGAAATATCCAAACACCAGTGTAGACCATTTTCAATACCCCAGTGCTCGCGGATGGCATTGCCTATCATCGAAGCATTATTTTGAAGACTGGATATAAAATAAGCGTCCTCAGTAGAAATCTTACCATCGACATCCCGTGTACGGGTGACTTTACAGATTGTTTTAAGACCGGCCCACAGGTGTTTCTCCTGGAACCATTCAATATATACGGGGCTGGATGAACTATTACTGGATATCGGAGTATTACAAACCGGTTTCCGGTATAGATGAATGGCTCCGCCGCCGGATACGGATGTGTTACTGGAAACAGTGGCGTTATACCCGTACCAAAGTCCGAAATCTTCTCAAATTGGGCACTTTCAAAAGACAGGCCATTTATACAGCACTCAGCCGAAGGGGGCCATGGCATCTATCCAGAACCATGGCAACACAGGCCGGTATGACCAACAAATGGCTATCTGAACAAGGGTTAATCTCTGTTAAAGACCAGTGGGTGAAAATTCATTACCCGGCTACGGCCCGGTAAACTTGATGAACCGCCCTATGCGGACCCGCTTGTGGGGTGGTGTGGGGGCTGGGGGATTAAAACCCCCGGCTACCCGATTAGCCCTCTTTATGTTCTGACGTGATCTCAATCGTGGCATGCTTTTTGCTGTCTGCATATTTGACATACCGCATCTAATATACTAACTGCGTTTATGAGGGATCACATGAAAATTCAATCAGCCAGTGCTTATGCCGACTATCCATATCTAAATATCTCCACGAACCAAAACCAAGCCCCGGCCAACGGCACGGTAAATTTTTCCGCTTCGGGGGCAACTATTTCCGACACGGTCGCCATCTCCCAAGCCGCGCGAAACTATCTTGCCGACCAATCGAATTTTACCGCACCGTCAGAAAACTGCACAACAGCCGTCTTTGACACCAATCAGGGCGCTAAGAAACTTAATATTGATGCTTACTTTTCGCCAAGCGGGAATGCAAACGGGACGTCATCCTTGTTTCAGACGCTTCCCCCACTGCTGCTTCCAAGCAAGAACAATATTGATGCGATAGCCAACCATATCTCGGAAACTTTCACGCAATTTCTAGTTCAGAACAACATTCCCTCTGCTCCATCAAGCATCACATACGACAACGAAGGGAAAATTCAACTGCCCGCAGATTACGCCTATGCTTCGGCATTCAAACAAGCGCTCGCAAACAATCCTACGATGTCAAGGGAATTGAGTACAGCTAACGCTCTCACCTCGCACTATGTAGGAATGCAAAAATCCTTAGAATTCCAGCAGGAATATGCTGCTACCACAACAAAGGCAGAAGCCAATGCCGTTGTTGCTCGATACAGCTACTTGTTTTCGGGCTATAAGCATTACGACACCATTGCTCTGCACTTTTCGGAGAGTGGTCGTCTGAACCTAACCCATGACGGTGAATCTCTATTCTAGCTGGCGGACAAATTCTTACAAAGGCTAACGTTAAGTTGAGCGGCCAAGACATGGCTGTAAAATTGGCACGCTATTCATTTGGCCGCTCCAACTTTTGGTTACATTAACCGGGTCGAAGCCCGGAGTTTTGGTCCCTTGGTGTAAAGTAGAAGGCAGCAATCTTTTATTTGGGGATTTGCCTTTAAAAAATTGGTTCCTGCATCTACTATTTTATAGTGCTATCTGAATTTTTGACCGGTTTTCAGGTCGATTCTGCATCTGTGTTGCTCGAAAATCCAGTTGATATCTTTGCCTGGTCGCAACCCACCGGTGCGGTTGTTGAGCCGTATGTTAAATTTAGAACAGATCAAAAAAATCTCCCAGGCTATGTTGTATCCATGACAGCAACAGGGTCTGTCAACTCAGTTTCATCAACAACGACGTTTCCGTATCCATCTATGATCAGGACGGTTATCATATTGCCTTGTTCGCAGTGCGGACATGTCCGGTTCTCCTCTGGTACGGTCTCCGGCTTTGAATTTTCAACCGCCAGGTCCCGACGAACAGATTCAATGCTGGTTTTCGCCTTCCCGTTGGCCAGAAAGCCGTAATACCGAATACTGTGAAAGTGTTTGGGCAGCACATGGTACAAAAACCGCTCCATGAAGGTCATAACCGGCAGGGATGTGGTTTCCCAACGGGCGCTTTTTTTCGTATTCTTGAACCAGAATTCAATGTTGCCGTCTTTTTCGGCAATGATCCGGTTGTTGCTGATGGCACACCGGTGGGTGTATCTGCCGATATACTTGACTACTTCTTCGGGCCCTTTAAAAGGTGGTTTGGAAAAGTCCCTCCAGAAACTTTGCCCTGAATACGTTTGACAATGCTTTTACCGGGAACAGAAAACTGCTGTGGTATTTTGGTTCGACCCAGTGGCCGTCAGGGGCGATTCCCCCTGCTGTTGTGATGTAATGGACATGGGGATGCTGCCACATCTTTCCGCCCCAGGTGTGCAAAGGTCCGTAAAATCCTATGGTGGCGCCAAGACGTTTGGGGTTGTGTCCGAAGTCCAGCAGTGTTTCTGATGATTTTTCAAACAACAGGTCATACATAATCCTGCGGTTGGGCCTTCTTTGTACCAGCTAATACAAGAATTGGTGGTCGTCTCAGATGCTCAGAAAGCTCGGGCTTTTCGGCTACGGCAGTTATGGTCGGCCCAGGTTCAAGAAGTCTTCTTATAGAAAACCCTGTATCGATAAGTTCGTTTGTATATGTTTCAATGGTTCGATGATATTTAATGACACCATTGACGAACCAATTAGACACCCGTATGGTTTCTTTTTTATAGTCATCAACTGGCCAATGCTTTTTGGGAACCTTATCTGAGCTACACCAACCCTTCAACAATGATGTGCAGATTGGATGCTCAACAGAAAAAATAAAATGACCATCTTCTATAAGAGCAAGCGCAACTTTTTCAAACACCGGACTGATATCCTTTACATAGTGAAAACACATTGAAGAAACAACAAGATTAAAGCTACCTTCGTCTACTTCAAAATCCTCAGTAGGAGTAACCAAAAAGCTTGCTCTTGGGTCCTTTATCCTGTTTTTAGCTTCTGATATCATCTTTTGAGAAATATCTACACCCAGCACATGAGCAGCCCCTTTTTTGAGACAAAAGGAAGCAAACTTGCCGAAACCGCAGCCAAGATCTAAAATGTGCAAGCCTTCAAGCGGTGGTAACAGACTGTAAACTGCAGGTTCCTCAATAGCGGCATTAAAACCGCCTTCACTGGATCTCAAATCCATATAACCTTCAAAGAAATATGGATCATCATAAACGTTTTGTTTCATATTAAAAATGTCTTCCCAACAAGTCCATGTGTGGGACAGCATATCCTTCACGAAAAATTATCTAACTGTATATCATGCCAAAATGGATGAAGTGCAGAAATGTGTATCATCATTGAACAACCTGCATGTCAATTGTTTAGGCCCAGGACGATTACATACCGGCTGATCACACCCAAGATGCCTTTTTTCTGCATGGCAGAAACCACGACCGGGGTGAAGCGCTGGGACGACAGGGGCGCCTGGATGATATGGGTGTGATACCATCCCGTTTTGTTCAGGATCTCCAGGTAATCGTCGATGAGGATGCCGCCCTTGTGTTTTTCATCCATTGCCGGGGTATTCTGAAAATCCCGCCAGTCGGCATTGATGAATGCCAGCCGGGTCTTTTTTTTGACATGTTGTTTCAGCAGGGTAAAAAACGCCGCCAGAAAATCCAGGTAATCGTTTCTGGACAGTCCGGAAATGCTTTTTTCATCATACTCCCCGGCTTTTTTGTCAAAATAGGGCGGATCAAAGAGGACCAGGTCCGGTTTTCCCTTGGCGCTCACAGGCCAGGACAGCCCTTGATCCGAAGAGATCTCCCAAGTGAAGGGTTCGATTTCAGGGCGGGTATCGGGTCGGTCTTCCATGTCAAAGGCCCAGCACCGGCGGCCCATGGCAAGGCAGGTGTCCGGGGTGACCCCGCCCCCGGCCATGGGGTCCAGGACCAGGTCTCCCGGCTGTGAAAAATAGCGCAGGATATGGGCGATCAGCTGGGCCGGGATCCGGCCGGGCCAGTCATCCCCGAACCGGTTGTCACAGTCATTGAATTCCCACTGGTCCCAGGTCCTAAATCCCCAGCCAAGTGCTTTGAACCGGTCATGATCCGTTTTGCCCTCCAGGACCAGGGACCAGACCATGGGCTCCGGCCAGCCGTGCTTTTCAGCCACCTGGGCCACGGTGAATCCCCGGGATAAATCAGCATTTGCCGAATTTGGCAACACTGCCATTTTCGGCAAATGGTGTTGAAACGATGTCCGGGCCAGACCCAGTCTCGCTGCCATCCGGTCCTGGGGTATGCCCAAGCTGTGCATGCGGAATATCTTGATGTCCGTGTTCATCTGGGTGGCGGCACGAAGATCGGCGATGTAGCCGTCCACGGTCCGTCTGGCCCGGCCGACGGCTTTTCCGATATCCGCAGAACTGAGCTGTGTGTTTTGGGCATATGCCCGGCGGGCTGTATCCTTTGCCTCCTCTTCCGTTAACTGTTTCGGGCCGATGGCTTTGGCTGCCGCATACAGCAGGGGATCACTTCCATCCAGGTCCTTGATAATGACGATTACCTCTTCCATGCCCGTTGACTTGTAGGCGTTCCATCGGTGCGCCCCGTCCAGCAGACGGTAGAAACCGGGCCGGTCCGGACAGGGCTCCACCTCAATGGGATCAAAGGCAATCCCATCCCGGATGTTTTCGGCAAACATGCCCACCCGCCTGGGGTCGATTCCTTTTCTGGGATAAATCGTTTCATCAAGAATAATTAAAGAGACAGGGATTTGGGTTGTTTGTGGAGTCATGATTTTTTTCATTTGATAATTCCGAAATCAAGGGGTGGAAACCCTGCATGTAATTTCCGACCCGGGAATAGATGGTTGCCGGCCAGGTTTTGTGCATATGGCACATATCTTTGGCTGTGAACCGGTGTTGGTTATCATGGTTACCTTTAATCATGGAATGTGCTGAAAAACAACAAGAAAAGATTTTTTCCTTAAAGCCCACCCTTGGGCACAATCTGACCTGAGCGGTCAGTAATTCTCAATATAGGGAAGCAATCAAATCCCGACGGAGAGCGTCGGGGCCAAAGGAGGCCATCAATGACGGATCAGAACGACAGTAAAAACAAATTGACAAGGCGGGGATTTCTTAAGGCAACCGGTGGGGCCACTGCCATGGCTGGCATGGCTGCCGGCGGGCTGCTTATCGGGCCCAGACGGCTGGAGGCAGCTGAAATCCCACAGAAATGGGATGAAGCCGTGGACGTGGTGAAAGCCGGTTTGGGTCTCAATCATCCGGAATTGACGATGTTGATGGCCAGGCAATCGGCCGAAGCAGTGGAGTGGACTGTCAAACTGGGAGTCAAGTACAAAGACCGCAATACCCATCTGGGAGGACATTCGGTCCCCCGCAGCTACTACACCACAAACAGCTCGGGTGCCGGTATCGTCCGACCTCAATTGGCCAAGGTCAAGGAACTCGGGGTTCCGCTGGTGACCCGGTGCTACCTGGACCGGATTCTGCAAGATGACGACGGCCGGGTCAAAGGGGTCCGTGTGTACGAAGATTACCGTTTCCCGAATACGGAAAATGGAAAAATGAAAACCATTCGGGCCAACCGGGCGGTCATTATGGCTACCGGCGGTTTTGGCCAGGATATCGCCTTCCGCATGCTCCAGGATCCGAAGGTCGACGAAAAGGTCGAGTCTACGAACCAGCCCGGCGCCACGGCCGAAGGTCTGATCGAGGCGCTCCGCCTTCATGCCAACCCCATTCAGCTTTCCTGGATTCAACTTGGTCCCTGGGCCTGTCCCGATGAAAAGGGGATGGGAATCGCGGACCAGGAAGGGGTTTTTCGGACGGCCAAGCTGGACACGATGCTCGAACGAGGGGTCGTAAAGAAATTCGATACACTGGATGCCCTGGCCGAGGCGTTCAAGATCCAGAAGGACAGACTGAAAAAAACCGTGGCTGAATACAATGCCTTCCTCAAGGCAGGGGAGGACAAAGCCTTTGGAAAGCCTTTCCAGAAAGATTGTAAACCGATTGTCTCGCCTCCCTTTTATGGGATGAACCTGTGGCCGAAAGCGCATCACACCATGGGCGGAATCCAGCTCAATACCGAGGCTCAGGTGATAGATCTTTACCAGAAGCCCATCCCTGGGCTTTATGCCGCAGGCGAGATCAGCGGCGGTGTCCGCGGTGCGGTCCGACTCGGCAGCAATGCGATCACCGACTGCATTGTTCGGCGGAGTTGGTCTGGGTCTGATCGGGCTGGGCATAATGGGCTGTTCCGGGATTAACCGGGGTGCCGGAGAACGGACAAGTGCAGGGAAAATGGAAAAAGAGGTGAGTGAAACGCGGGTCACAGTTAAACCCGTAAATGTTGTAATGTCGTTAAAGCCGCATCATCAGGGGGCCGGTCTATCCTGCGAGGACTGCCATGGGAGTGGAACGCCCCAAGCCATCCGGGCCGATGCCTGCCTGAGCTGTCACGGCACATCGGAAGGCATAGCGCAAAGCACTGAGGCGCTCAAGCCCAACCCCCATGATTCGCTCCATTACGGCCCGGACCTGGACTGTGATCTGTGTCACCACGAACACACGACGTCGGAAAATTATTGCAACAACTGCCATGAGTTTGACATGCTAGTGCCCTGATTCCAATGATTCTGGCGCTATTGGCCTCTGCCTCACGTAAATACAGCCTGGAATTCTCCAAAATCTGACACAGAAACCTATGTGCTTTACCTTGAGGAGAAAAAAATGGTGATGCATAACTGTAGATTGTCGCTGTCTGATCCCAAGAATATGTCAGGTTATTTTACCTATTGGGGATATAGGTAGGGCCTGATAGTAATCAAAACAAAACTACCAGGCCCCGAGCAGACAGCAGTCTACCGCACTGAGTTATCCCTTGGCATCGGAGTCCCCTCTCGTATGCCTCTGTTTCACTCAGATATCTCTATCTGGTCACAATTGAAAATCAATTCCGCACTGATCGTTTTTTCCTGTCTGTAAAAGGCTTCGGTTAAAAGCAACGTGCCCATGTTCATGATGTGTCGTCGATTCCCTCTGCAATGGGATGATAAAATGTTTAAAGCATCCGGATCAAACAGCGTTTCTGTTGCACCTGCATTGGATAACCTGAATTTGATAAATTCAAGACTTTCATCGTCATTCAAGGGATTCAAATTAAATTGCCCGGTGAGTCGGGTTTTTACAGAAGCCAGAATTTGCAGTGAGAGTTTTTTTTCAAAGGTTTCATCTCCCACAAGAATAAAACTTGCGGCCACGGTTTCCTTTTGAGGATTAAACATCAGGGAACAGATATCCATTAATGATTCCTTTTCCATGAGGTGGGCATCATCAATAACAAATACCGGGAACACACTGCGGTGTTCCGATGCCATGTTTGTGATCTGTTTTTGCAGGCTGATCAGCAAAGGCACGGTCCTACCATTTGTTTCCACCCCAAGAACGTCAGCAAAGGCTTTGAGCATTCCGTTGCGCTGTAATCCACCGTAATGGACCAGGGAAGGTTTATAACAGTTTGCATCGAGCTGGGATAAAACATAGTTGATTAATGTTGATTTGCCGGCACCTGAGGGCCCGGACAAAGCAAAACTTTTTCCAGAGGAGATCAACGATATGGCTGTCCTGAGAAATCGCTTGTCCTGCTCTCCCAGATAAGGGGTTTTCAGTCGGTAAGTATTTGCGAACGGATGATATTTACAATTAAAAAATTCCAGTGGAGATTGTTTATGAGTCATTTGTATGGTTTCCTATTGATTTGGATGTTCAAATCGTCTTGCATTGGCGCCAAGGTCAACGATACGTGCCTTTTTCATTTCATTGCCGTAGTAGATACAGGTTTTGTCCCAGGGCATATAATAAATGGTTACCCGGGATCCTGGCAGGCATCCGGGTACCTCATACCTGATTTTTTTGAAATGGATGGTGCAATCATTGTAAACCCTGCAACGCCGCTCCATCCTGAACAAGGCTTCAATGTCAATCGACGGCGACAAAGCACGGCATACATTTTTGCTTTGCAGTCTTTTTTGCAACGGGGAACATTCCAAAGATGAGTGCAGGGTTTCATGATATCCGGCAACCCAGGATTTGAACGCATCATTGATCTGCTTAATGGTTTTAAATTTATCACAAAGGAACTGATCCCTGACGGTCCTGAACAGCCTTTCTAATTTGCCTCTGCCTTGAGGGACAAATGGTGGGGTATGGACCAGATCAATTCCGTTCCTGGCGCAAAGGATCTTCAGGTGCCGGCTGATATATGCCGACCCATTGTCGACGTAAAAACGCTGGGGAATTCCAAATCGTCTGACCGCACCCATGAGATCATAGAGTAAAGGTTCAACCGATTCGGTCAGGTAAAATCCACCATGAACAATAAACCGGCTGCTGTCATCCAGGATGACATGGAGATAGGTTTTGTGCTTTTTATTGTCCTTGAACAATTTTGGACCATGGAGAAAATCAGCAATCCATAATTGACCGAAATGGTCAAAGGCAAAAGGCCGTACATTCCCGTTTGGATCAATGTGGGGGTCTCTTTGCAGGTTATGGGCTTTTGCAAATCTGTAAATGGCAGACCTGCTGGGTTTTCTTCCATTCCACCTGTTGGTTTTAATCAGTTCCTTGATCATCCTGGCAAGGGTCCATCTTGGGTGTTCCTCCCGCAGAGCAACCATTGCTGAAGTGATCTTATCCGGGATCTGGTGGTTACCTTTATCAGATCTGACTTTGCCCATCAGGCCTGGCAGGCCACTTTGAAGGTAGCGGTATAGCCATTTCCTGAGGGTTTCTGCACTCAATCTCATATGGGAACCGTTTGGATGGACATACCGCTGCCAGGACGCCTGGTCAAGCAGCTCTCCAGAGGGAAGGCTGTTGGCTTCCCTGTGCAGAAGAGGGCTGATAATCCCGTAACGCCATATGGCCAGTTCTAATTTCTCGTCATTTTGTTCTCTCACTTAAACCTCCTGTTTAAAAAAGTTGAACTCCAGGAGAATTGCTTAACAAACTGACTGATTTTATTATATATACGTTTTGTGTTGGTGCTTTTTTATCTGAATCTTTCCGGGTAAAAAGTCCAGGAAAAATCTCTGACAAATGATGCCCAGGATCTGCCGGAAGATAAGCATGGGGACATTCGATTGCCATGTCCTTGCTTGAACCAGTCACGGATTATCAACGCTTTTTTTATCCACCGCTGTGTTCGCGGCCAATTGCCGCCGGTGTGCCGGACAATATCTGCGATATTGTTTCCTTGTTCGTACATATCAAGAACATACATCAACATGCACAGAGAGATCCTGAGTATTGGCAATAGCGCATGGGGAAGAATTGAAAAGGTTTTACATGGGCATTGATCATTGTCACAGCGAAAACGCTGGATATTTATCAGCTCATCATCAAATAGATATCGCCTGTAAAACCCCCATTTTATATACGTATGACGGTTCCCGCAGTGGGGACAGCAAGCAAGTGCAATGCAGTTTTTTCTTGTAATTTCTGATAAAACAGTTATCAATAGATTCCATGATCGGGGCATGTGTCCTCCTGTTTAATTGTTAAACTTTGCAAAGGAGGGTATAACACATGCCCCCCCCCTCTTATCCCCCCCAAAAGGGGGGAGGAGGATAAAAGGCATACAGCGGTTCCTGCTGTCCATGAAAAAGCTTCCGTCGTAATCTCAAAATATTGCACCTGAAAAATTTCATTTAGGCATACATGCGTGGGATTTTAGGCTGGATTTTTGGGATATTATTGTGCCTCTCTACACATAACCCACCTCACCCCAGCGAAGTGATCAAGGAACTGTGTATCGAACCGGTAGGAATGGCGGTGACTGAAGCGGCCAAGGGACTCGGGTCAGCAGCGTTTATGAAAGGCCAGTGTCGATATTTTTTACAATCTGTAAAGAACCCCCCCCCCCTTTTTTTAAAAATTTTTCATAAATTATTATGAAAGCCGGAGATGGCCCATATGATTTTTTTTGGGGTCTTGGTATGAATTGTGAATAGATTATATCAAGGAGTTCCAACATTTTCGTTTGTTTAGGTTTTGTCATGGAGAAAAGGCAGAAGTCGTAATTGTTTGGTTCTTAACAAATATGTGGATTATTCTAGTATTGGCCAGTCACTAATTTTAATAAAAAGGAGAGAGAGCTAATGAATCAATCTGCAAAAAGAAAAGAATATCCTTCCATGCTCCCGGCTTTATCCCTGAATGGTTTATACGGCATTGCTGTATATAAGAATGTTCCCATTACTAGTTCAAATTGCTATCTTTCTATCCATCGGCAGAGTATTTCTCCAATTGTTTATTTTCGAATAGTAAAGGAAGGGCTCTTTCCGTTCGAGTAAATTTCCTTAAATCCCAACTGAAAAAAGGGGGGGATTTCCATGATGCGAAAAAAATTTATAAAACGGTGTCCAGTGGATCGAAGAGTATTAAATTTTGACCCTGGATATACAGGCAAAGAGAAAAGAAGTGGAAAAGACAGACGGAAGGACGGGGACAGATCAGAATGGACTGCATTAAACCGGAAAGCTTCTTTGGGGAACGGGAATGCATTTTCCAACCAGTTTCAGGAAGTGATACCCGGATATTTCATAGGGTAACACGCTGTTTATTGGCTCAACTTGAGCTGGCAATACGATTGAGACTGATGCCGGATTCAGCAGCTTGTATGGCCAATTTTCTATGGATCTCCGGAGGTACCCGGACCATGAATTTTCCGCTGAAGTGTTTGATTGCAATTGGTTCGGGAACAGGCTCACCGGTTTTGCCCATGTCCAATAACACATCCGCCACAAGATTTCGGATGCCTTTCAGGTGCTGGTCAAACACCGAATCACTGACAACATGGATTTTTTTGAAAGCCGTATCGTGCTTCGGCCCCAGGAGATTTCCAACCACCCCGGCATTATCCGCCGCCTGGGCGTGATCTCCATGGACACGGCCTTGGAAATAGACATTTACGGCAGTGTCAACTCCTCCCATGTCTGCGGCACCCATTGGGAGTGGGAAACAAGCAATTTGCCGACAGTCACCCGGAAATTTCTTGAAAATTCTGAGAAATATGCGGACAAGGATTTTCAGCAATTTAATCCGGCACTCTATAACGGGGACAGCAACTGCAGCATGACATGGAAAGAGACGGCCTGAAGAGAAAACTCTTTGACTGGGCACTTACCGTCGGTGAAGCGGTTTTTCATGCAGCGGTATGATCCTGAAACAGGTGCCTATGACATGGGGCATGATTTCGATATTACCGGCAATCTTTCCTTTGGAATGAGAATAAAGTATAAAATTGCCGACAAGCTGTTCTCAAAGATCCGGGCATTGTCCGGGCTCTGTCGGTCTTGAATCAAATGGAAAAAGTCGGGCCGGATTTTATCGAAAAAGGAAATATCAGGGGGCTTGTCGCGCAGGAAGTTGCAAGCGCGAACAGGGAACTGGAAGGGTTTGAGCAGATAAAACAGTACACCATTCTCTGTGAAAGATTCACAGAACACAACGGCATGTTGACACCGACTCAGAAAACAAAAAAGAGAGTGATTATAGACAGTCATTCAGTTGAAATTGATAAAATGTATGCGCAGGAGTGATTTTTCGTAAAATGGGCCGTTAACTGAACGGGCCGGTTCAGGGAATGGACGGCCAGAAAGCTCTGTGCAGGTCCATGGCTTTTTTCAGCTCCGGCAGGCTGCCGGGTTTTTCCGGGGTCATGCGGCGGATTTTTTCCGGGCTCAGGGTGGGCAGGTCCACCAGTTCCTGGAGTACCCGCAGCCCGCATTCCCGGATGCCTTTGATGCTGTATCCGCCTTCCAGCACAAAAATGATTCGTCCATTGCAGACTGTTTCTGCCAGCTGCTTGAGCATGTGGATTATCAGGGCATATCCGTCCGGCGTGACATTCATCTGTCCCAGCGGGTCCTGCTCAAAGAGATCAAACCCTAAGGCCACCAGGATCATGTCCGGTTGAAACTGTGCGGCCACCGGGGTTAACAGAAAATGGAGAATGCCGGCATAGTCCTTGTCATCTCTGCCTTTTGGCAGCGGGACATTGATGGTGTATCCTTTTCCGGCACCCGTTCCGATTTCCGACAGTTTTCCGGTGCCCGGGTAGCAGGGAAACTGGTGGGTGGAAAAATACAGCACTTCCGGGCTGTCATAAAAGGCTTTCTGGATGCCGTTGCCATGATGAATATCCACATCCACGATCAGAATGCGTTTTGCCTTGTACCGATGCTGGAGGTAAGCCGCTCCCAGCGCCACGTTATTGAACAGGCAGAACCCCATGGCCCGGTCAGGTTCGGCATGATGGCCCGGGGGACGGATGCAGGCGATGCCGCTGCGGTGCAAAGGATCGTTGTACACGGCATCGATGAGACTGAACACACTGCCGGCGGCCAGTCTGGCCACGGCATAGGACTGGGGTGTGGTCTGGGTGTCCGGGTCCAGGGAAGTCAGTTTTTTTCCGGTGGTTTCAGCAATTTTGACAATATATTCCGGCAGATGAACCCAGGCCAGTTCCTGCTCCGTGGCGGCCCTGGGTTGAACCGGAATGATCCGGTCTGAAAACGGGTCGTTTGCCAGTATGGATGCCAGGGCCCGGGTCCGTTTCCGGTTTTCCATATGAAAGATGCCTTCCAGGTGCTGGTCAAACACGGGATCACTGACCACCCAGATCATGCTGGCCCCTTTCACCAGAATGTGTCTGGACCGGTCGGCATTATCCTGGGCCAGCACCTGCAACAGCATTCCGGCTTCAGGGATGCGGCGGCTGTTCCGGGAGACCAACTGCTGGACAATCTGTGCCAGGCCCTGGTTTTTTCCGCCCTGATTACAGGTGGAAATCGTCAGAACGGCGACTTTCCGCCTGGGATGATCAGCCGGGATGGATTTTTTCAGTAAGGCAATTTGCCGTTTGATGCACTGAACCACTGCCGTATGCAATGGTTCTGGCAGTGTTTCACAGTTCATGGCCATGCCGACAATATACAGCAGCAGTTTGTCTTTCGGGTGTTTGAGCAGGTATCCATAAGGCGGCCGGAAATCAAATCCGATGGTGTCATAAAACCGATCGGCCCCGATTTCCGCATCCAGAACGATTTCCGATGCCCGGGGAAACCGGCTTTTCCACAAGAGCCATGCCCCGGCCATCAAAAAAGTGCCGGTTCCCCGGATCCTGGGGTAATCAAGGGTCTGTTCATCCAGGGGGAGCCCGTTGACCGTGGCCACATAATGGATTTCCAGCCCCGAGTAGAACAATCGTTTTTTTTCCACAAGATACATCATCCCTGTGATTTTTCCCTGGCTGACAGCGGCAAAAAGATGGTGGGAGGCGCCCGAAACAAACAGGTCCAGAACAAACCGTAAATGGAAGAACTCCAGGTTCAGCTGTGCCAGCTGTCCCAGGGCAGCGTAGGAAAAGGGAAACAAAACAAAATGACAGTCAACGGATTGCTGCATTTCAATGAAATACAGCGGTTCCTTCAAAGAAAGCGACATTCCAAAGCTTGCGGGCGGTTCCTGTAACATCTGCTGAAGGATTTTAAGCCGGGCATTCAGGATATTCTCAAGGTCTGTGCCGCTGCCGGCGGCCCGGATTTTTTTTTTGAGCCTGGAAACGGCACTGAAGAGTTCAAAATTCACCAGGCAGAAGATGCCGGCCAGATGAATCCGGGTGGCTGCGGCGAAAAAATCCCCGGGAGAGGGGGTTTCTTCAATCCGGTGTTTTTCAGCCGCTTTTCCGTATTGGAGCACCAGTCTTTCTTCTACCGGGGCAATGCCATGGTTGAAAAAACTCACCTTCCGGACAAACACCCGGTTATCTTCAAACAGAAAACAGGGGTCTTCCCCAAGACTGCCGGAATCCACCGGAATCCGGATGCGGCCGGCAGCCAGCAGCTCGGAAAGGCCATATCCGATTTCCGGATCCCGGTGGGATATGTTTTCAATGGCATGCGCCAGATCTTGATTCCGGATCATAATCCCTTTAAAAATGCCTGGGAGGCCGGGGGGGATGACCCGTCGATCCGAAAGGGCAGATTGACCGTCAATTGAAGTTTGGCATCGGTTTCATCCGCCCGGACCCATCCGTTTACCCGGTCTGCATGATAAATGCACAGTGCCAGCCAAGGGCCGGGTTCCTGGGCCTGGAGTGCATAGGCCGGGTCAGCCAGCTGGGTCAGCACATGTTTGTCAAAATGGCGGCTGGGATAGACCAGGGCCATTTGAATGCCGTCTGATCCGGATTGGGTGGTCAGGGTCAACCGCCCCTTCTGGATGATATCAGACACTGCGGTGAGAAACAGGTTCTGGAAAATCTGGTATACCCGGGAAAAATTGCTGCGGATCATGGGCAGGTTATTTTCACAGTTCTGAATAATGTGGATTTGTTTTTCCTGAAACTGGGGGGCAAGGATTTCCAGAATGTCCGTGATCATATCATTGATCTGGATATCCTGGATAATCCAGTGATTCCCAGGGGTTTGTGTGATGGTCAGCAGCTTGTCGATGGATGCGCAGGATTTGATGGATCCTGTTTTGATATCCTCCAGGTTCCGGGCCGCATCCGAAGGGGTGTCCAGGCGAATCAGTTCCTGGGCCAGGGCCGCAGAACTTTCCATATTGATCAGGCTGTCTTTGAGTGTTGCCAGAAAATCCCGTGTCAGTTTGGTGGCGGCAGCCATCCGGCTCATCTTCAGCAATTGCTGGTCCAGCAGTTGAATGTGATGCATTTTTTTTTTCAGTTGCAAGGACAGTTTCCTGAGATGATAGACCAGTGGCGTTGCGCCGGCCAAAATTCCGGCTGCCAGCAGGATCAGGCCGAGAACCGGTGATGAACTCCGATACAATATCCACAGAGCCAGACCGGCAAACACACCTGCGGCCGGCACCAGTGACATGCATGCCGCTGCAAACCATGCCGATCTGACGAACGGATAAGAAATTTTGAGAGGGCCTGACATATGGTTATGCCTCTTCATATCCCGGCTTCCTGTTTTCATGCCCCAGCGATATATGAAACAGAATATCATTCAGGCGGATGATTCCCATAAACCGTTTATCCGCCATCACGGGCAGACACCGGAGGTGTTTATCGATCATTTTATGAGCCACCTGGTGAAGCGGTTCGTCCGGGTGGGCCGATATGCCCGCCGGCGGTTTCATGACATCCGACACCTTTTTTTCGGGCAGCCACCGGGGGTTTTGGGCCAGATCGGACCAGACAATGTGTCGTTCCGGATACATTTTTTCCGCTTCCCGGATCAGCTGGTTTCTTGAAACAACCCCCCGCAACCGGTCCTTGATGTCCGTTACATGCAGTTCTTCCCGGATGCCTCCGGGTCCCATGGCATTGAATATGTCCAGGGCTTTATTTAAATTATCGGTGATGTCCAGCGGGATAAACGCTGCATTGGTGATCTCCTTGACCATGCGCCTGGGCCAGAGTACCGGGCGGCGCTGGATCTGTTTGGCTGTTGCTGCTTCAAGAATTTTTTCCTTCAATAGTTCCATGTCACAGGGCTTGAACAGATAATCAAAAGCCCCTTCTCGAATGGCCATAATACCGGTTTCCACATCGGCATGACCCGTGAGAATGATCACCTGTATTTCCGGATTCAGGTTCTTCATCGCCAAAAGGGTTTCGATGCCGTCCATTTCCGGCATGCGGATGTCCAGCACCACCACATCCGGCCGGATTTTGTGCATCACATCGAGGGCATCCAGTCCATTGTGTGCCACAGAGACGTCAAACCGGCCGGTGTCCAGCAGCCTTGAAACATTTCTGGCAAACCGGACCTCGTCATCCACGATCAGTACCTGAATTTTTTTTTCCATACGATCTCCTGTTCATGGCATGTCAGATCAGCTGCACACAAAACCCGATCAATCCCATTAAAGAACCGGCCCAGATGGTATGGGACCAGGGGCCCTTGCGCACAGGCTGAAAAGTCACGGGCGTGATTTTTTGTTTTCCGGCTGCCTGCGGTTGCCTTGTGGCGGCTCTATCGATTTTCATCCGGTTGATCAGATTATAGACCCAGTTCCAGCTGATGGAAACCAGAAATATGAGAAAAAGTCCTGCCAGCAGATGACCGGGAGCAATATTGCTGCCTGCCACGGCAGCACCGATTTTTTCCGGATTGAGCGGCCCTTCCAGGGTACCGAAAAATCCCAGGTAATACAGCCCGATGGACCCTCCCAGAGACACCAGGGTCACCACCAGCCGTATGGCCTGTTGTCGGATAAGCCGGTTGTCATCATTGCATGGATAATTACCTGTATGTTTTTTGGTTTCATTCATTGCTTCTCTCCTTTGTCAATTGCTGTAAAATCGGGTCGGGCTGGTTTGCCGGCTGAATCCGGTGTTCTGTCACTGAATGGTCAGGCCGGAAATGATCCGTAATTTCCGGCCTGACACACTGGGGACCGTCTGTGCTGCCGTCAGGTGCCCGTTTGATGGCGGCTGACAGCCCCCGACCCCGGGCCAGGAGGGAATTACATGAGCCCCAGGGCCTTGCTCAGAGACGGCCAGAGTTTCCAGATACAGATGACCGCGACGATCAGGCAGTATACCGGTACGGTGTAAGTCCAGAATTTCTGGGGAAACACCCGGGTGGCATAGGGCGCCAGAATACCGCCGCCGATGGCCGTGATCATCATGGTGGGCAGCAGCAGAAAATCAATTTTCATGCCGGACCCCAGCATGGTGAACCAGAGAATGGCGGCCACGGTACTGACAGTGCCTTCACAGATGGCCGTCACGGCCAGCTGGGATTTAACGGGAACACCTGAAATCAATCCCCCGACAGTGATCACCGGACCATATCCGCCGCCGCCGATCCCCTTGTTGAAACCCGCCAGAAAAGCGAAAAATCCCATTCGTTTGAATCGATACGGCCTTTTTTTGCCCTTGTGCTGCTGGTACGCCTGGTATAATGCAACAGCGCCCATCATCACCAGCAGGATCACGACATAGAGCTTGATCCAGACTTTTGCGGTTTTGAATATGCCATAGACCCCAATGATTGACGTAATAACTGCTGCTACGCCCAGAATGGAAATCAGCAGCCACAATTTAATGGTTTCCGACATGGGATTCCATTTCCATTCCACGTTTTCAAACTCCCGGTGCAGAAATGCCCCGATCAGGCCGGCGGAAGCCTGCTGAATCATGATGACCGGCACCACCTGCAAGGGGGTAAACCCCAGAGACATGAGCACGGGGCTCATGACCGTGCCGAACCCCATGCCGGCCGAGGCATCCATGAATTCAAAAAACAGGCCCACCAACACCACATACCAGATAATATGCCACTGGTTGGTGCCCACCAGTCCGTGGGCAATATTATACCCTGATTCAGATGCCCGCCAGGTCGCTTCAAACGGGTTGCCGGCCAGCCAGCAGCCGACCAGAAACATGATGAACAAGGGGACGATTCCCGATAAAAATCCGATGATTTGCCGTTTTCCAGGTATCAACCGCTCCATGATGGTTGTTTTGGTGGCTTCAAGCTCCTCCTGGATTTCAAACCCGGTTCTTTTTGTTTTTTCGTTGGCACCCATTACTGCCTCCTTATGATTGTTGGTTTTTGGTGTAATCCTCTCACCCCTAAACGGGTTCTTATGTTGATCAAAAACATTTCAAAATACATGCCACTGGATACGGGAATGAAAGAACGCGAAGTACATATGATTCAACTATCTGAAATTATGGTAATTTAATTTAATTCTTTCCGGTTTGCATCCAGCATGTCCGGCCTTCCATTGATATCTATGCCCTTTGAAGTCAACAGATCGTTGACATAAAAAAGCAAAGTGAAACTTTTGGTAGACATTTATTTTTTGAACCCTGCGTTTTTTCCGGGTGAAATAATGCAAACGGCGGTGAGTTGTTTTTATAACTATTTGTTATTAAAGTGTATTTTTGCATATAATCAAAAGCGGTTCTATGTTTTTGTCAAATGGCACATGTCTTGCTCTTGTCTGCCTCAGAAAGGGATCATAAGTAAAATTAACTGATATATCACACAAAAAGGAGTCTACCCATGGAAGAATTGCTTTTACGTGTTGTCCCGGGATTACCCACCTTGGTGCTGCTGATCGTTATCGGCGTGTGTATTCTGCTGTTGTCCAAGGGGGCGGACTGGGCCATTGACGGGGTAGTAGCCCTGGCCCGGCGGACCGGGCTTCCCCGGATCGTTATCGGTGCCACCATCGTTTCATTGGGAACCACCCTGCCGGAAGCATTTGTTTCGGTCATGGCGGCCTGGACCGGCAACCCCGGCCTGGCTTTGGGCAATGCCGTGGGATCCATCATTGCAGACACCGGCCTGATTCTCGGGGTTGCCTGTGTCATGACCCGGGTGCCCATGAACAAATTTATTTTGCAGCGCACCGGCTGGGTCCAGGTGGGTTCGGCCACACTGCTGGTGGTTATTGCGTTGATATCCCTGTGGATCATGCCCGAACCGGTGATCAAGCGGGGAATCGGATTTCTGTTTCTGGGCCTGCTGGCTCTGTATATGTATGCCACCTACTCCTGGGCCAAATCCGGTGGAAACCAGGCCATGGATGGCGAAGCAGAGGATGAGTCGGATGAGATGGGGATACCCAAGTCTTTTCTTATGATTTTCGGTGGGCTGTTTCTGGTGATTCTGGGTGCCCGGGTTCTGATTCCCTGCGCTTCGGAATGTGCCGTGCGTGTGGGCGTACCCCAGGATGTCATTGCCGCCACCCTGGTGGCATTCGGCACCTCGCTGCCGGAACTGATGACCGCGTTTGCCGCCATCCGCAAAGGCCATCCGGAAATCATGGTGGGCAATGTCGTGGGTGCGGACGTGCTCAACTGCCTGTTTGTCATCGGCGCATCCGCTTCCGCCACGCCGCTGGCTATCCCTGAAAATTTCTTTCTCTTCCATTTTCCGGTGATGCTGCTGATTCTCTGGTCGTTCCGTGCATTTATCGCCATGCAGAATAAAAAGGGATATTTTGAACGGTGGCAGGGGGGATGGCTGCTGGGGATCTATTTGATTTATGTGGTTCTCCAGTATGCCCTGAATGTGAATATCCCGCATTAGGGTCAATGGCTTCAGCGGATGACACGGCTGTCATCGGCATGAAACGGGAGGCAGGCGTTAAGGCCTGTCTCCCCCTCTGGGAATGGAGGCCCGCAGCAATGGAATCATGCAAAGTCAAAACCGTTCTGATGCCTTTCTCATCCGGCGTGAGCCTGGATTATGCGGTCACCCCGGAAGACAGGCTGACCCATGCCGTGCAGTTGATGCTGCTTTACGGGATCAACCGCATTGCCGTGGTCAAAAACGGGCATCCCATGGGCATCGTCCGCCTGGATGATGCCCTGGAAAAACTGGGGTTGAAAAAATATGTCTAATCATAAGGAAAGTTTGAAACCTTCCGCATCCAGGCCCGTTTCCTTTATGAGGCGGTGAAGATACTGGCGCTGGATCCCCGCCTTTTCAGCGGCCCGGCTGATGTTGCCGCTGCTGTGTGTGAGCGCGTTTTTGATATATTGATTGTAAAACAGGGCCAACGCCGCTTCTTTGGCTTCCCGGAACGGCATTTCAAGAATATCTCTGGACGTCTCACTGGATGGGATGTCAGTCGGCACCCCGGCACCCGGAAAAATATCCTCCGGTTCAAGGGCTGTGGTGCGGCAGAAAATAACCCCCCGTTCAATCAGGTTTTCCAGCTCCCGAACATTGCCGGAAAAGGAATGCGCTTTCAGGTGTTTCAGCGCGGATTCCGATATCTGTGTGATATCTTTCTGATACAACAGGGCATATTTTTTTATAAAATGTTGGGCAAGCAAAGGGATGTCCTCCGGCCGCCGGTCCAGGCCGGGCATGTCCAGACAGATCACATTGAGCCGGTAAAACAGATCTTCTCTGAACATCCCGTTTTTTATGTCTGTTTCCAGATCATGGTTGGTGGCTGCCACGAACCGGATGTCCGCATGCCGGGTGCGGGTGCTGCCCACGGGTTTATATTCTCCTTCCTGGAGAAGGCGCAGCAATTTGGTCTGCATGGAAAGATTCAAATCCCCGATTTCATCCAGAAACAGGGTGCTGCCGTCCGCTTCCTCCATCAGGCCTTTCTTGTCCTTCCAGGCCCCGGTAAAAGCCCCTTTGACATGGCCGAACAATTCGCTTTCAATCACGTTTTCTGAAATGGCCGTACAGTTGACCGTGATCATGGGAAAGTCTTTGCGCAGGCTGAACTGGTGGATGGCCCGGGCTGCCAGCTCTTTTCCGGTTCCGCTCGGCCCGGTGATGAGCACCGTGGCCGTGGTGGGGGCCACCTGTTTGATTTCCTGGATAACGGATCTGATGGCATTGGACGATCCGATGAGGGGCCGGGTGGCATCCTTGTGAACCAGTTCTTCCCTTAAGGCCATGTTTTCAAAAATCATCCGCCGCCATTGCAGGGCTTTGTCAATGGTCAACAGAATCCGTTCCCGGCGGAAAGGCTTGGTGATGTAATCATACGCCCCTTCCTGGATCGCTTCCACCGCAGTTTCAATAGTGGCATAGGCGGTCATGATAATGGCCGATGTGTCGGGCTGAATGTTCTTGATCTGACGTAAGAGATCAAGGCCCCCCATTTTCGGCATTTTTAAATCCATGATCACCAGGTCGAACCGTTTCTGTTTAAATACTGCCAATGCCTCCACGGGATCGTTTTCAGTCTGGACCTGATAATCGGTATCTTCAGTGATGTATCTGGAAAGCAGGGCCAGAATGTCTTTTTCATCATCCACAACAAGAATCTTCAATGACATTATATCTCCTTGTTAAAAACAGGCAGTTTGATCGTAAAAAGGGTACCATGTGCAGTGTTTGCCTCGTTTTGGAAACCGGCAGGCGCGCTTTTGCAGTCGATAATGCCGCCGTATTTGCTGACAATGCCATAGGTGACGGACAGGCCTAAGCCCGTGCCTTCTCCTTCGGGTTTGGTGGTGAAAAACGGTTCGAAAATCCGATCGATATGTTTTGAGGAAATACCATGGCCAGTGTCCTGAATCTTGATTTCCGACTTGTTCCCGTTTGATATAAATCTGGATTGAATCGTCAGAATACCTCCCTGTTTCATGGCGGCACAGGCATTGTTGATCAGATTCAAAAACACTTGCTGCAATTCCCTGGAATCCCCGCAAACCAGAGGCATGGTGTCATCCAGTTCGATGTTCAGATCGATGGATTCCATTTCCAGGGTATGGCGCACGATGTTGATCACCTCCCGGATGGCGTCGTTGACATCGCAACTGGCCGTGTTTCCTTCTCCGAAACGGGCGAACCGCAGCAGGTTTTCCACAATTTGTTTACAGTGTATGCCCTGTCTTTCAATGGTTTTCAGATCTTCATACGCCTGGGAGTCTTTGGCGGTTTTTCTCACCAGCAGGTCAGTGAACCCAAGGATCACGCCCAAAGGGTTGTTGATCTCATGGGCCACGCCGGCGGCCAGGGTTCCCAGGGAAGCCAGTTTTTCCGTGTTGATGAGCTGTCGTTCCAGGTTTTTTTCATTGGTGACATCCCTGGCAATGCACAGTACGGATTCCACCCGGCCGGATTCATTGCGGATGGGCATGAAATTGGCACTGACCCAGAGGTCATGTTCGCCGGCCTGCAAGGTAAATTCATTTCTCACGCTTTTCTGGTGACGGAAAACCAGGTCCAGCATTTTTAAATGTTTTTGGGAAGAAGGCTTGTTAAGGACCTGGTCGATGCTGCGGTGAATGAACTCTTCAGGCCTTCCTCCGAAAAAACTGGCGGTAAAACTGTTCATGGACTGGAACCGGCCGTCCTGGTCCAGGGTAAAAATAAAATCTTCCGCACTTTCCACTACAGACCGGTATTTTTCTTCCGACCGTTGCAGGTCATGGGTCCGTTGCGCCACTTTATCTTCCAGCCGGTTGGTCCATCGGATTTCTCTGAAAAGCAGGACGCTTCCGGATACGACCACCACAAAAAGAACTAGTGCATGGAGCAGAAATCGCCAGGCAGCGGCCTGGTTGATGTAACCGTCGATTTCGGAAACAGGTGCCACCACGGCGACAGACCAGGTGCCGGCGGGTGTGCCCGGTATGGTAATGGGGCAATAGGCGATCAGTTTTTCAATATTTCCCGTCAATCCCCGGTGCCATCCGGCCGTATAGGAACCCGTCCCGGTGTGACCGGCCAGCATATGGTTTTCCTGAATAAAGGCGATGGCGTGATGGGTCAGACCGGTATCCCGTTTTTCCCTTGCTGAAAACGCGCTTTTGCCGATAAACCGGGTGTAGGGGTGATATAAAAAAATGCCGTTGCCGTCAATCACCCAGGCGTAGCCCGTGCTGCCGGAACGGACATCATCCAGAAACCGGCCCAGAAACCGGCTGATATCCAGTTCGGCAATCAAAATCAGATTGATATCTGCCACCTGCCAAGCCATCTGGATATGTATATTCCCGGATTGATGAACGGGGGATTGATGAACGGGATCGGAAAAAAAGAGACCGGATGGTTCCGGCGGCAATGTCAAAGAAGACAGGAAATCCGGTTCGGGGGCACGGATTTGCCACTGGCGCGGATATCCGAACGAATGAACCTGGGGTTGATCCGGCATCCGGATATTAATGCGGAAAACACTTTTTTCCAGCAGCCGGGAGAACAATGGTTCCAGGGCGGGCCGGGCCGGAACGATCCGGCCGTTTTCCCGGGAAAGGATGTCGCCGGCACGTGCCAGTTCTTTGCCGACAAATGACAGCTCCGATTCCACCTGTCGCCGGATGTGCCGGGCAATGACCATCTGCTGATCATTGAACTGCTTTCTGGCCATATTTCCAAGGTGCCGGGCCGCCTGCATATCCAGATAAGCAGTGACCCCCAGACAGAACACAGTGGCAAGGATCACACCGATAAGCATCTTTCGGACATTTCGGTTTCCCTGAAATATCTTCGGAAGATACGCGGACCCGTTTTCCAATGTTTGCAAGTGTGCCAATTCGGATCGTCCCTCTCATTCATCCATGGTTCCCAGCGCACGGCCAACGATGACCACCCAAATATTTCACGCCCCTGATTCATTCATTGAAACGGGGCGTGAAACAGCTCAGATGATTTGAAGACGCTTCCCCCGGACCGATGCCCGGCACCGGTCCGGTCTGTCATTTAAGGAGCGTGTCCCAAAAGACTGGATCATTCGACTGGCAGCATACCCCTTTCCAGGATCAGGGCCTTTCCCTTGTCAGATGTAATGAAGTCCACAAACGTTTTGACGGTGCCGGCCGGTTCGCCTTTGGTCACCAGATTGAATATCTGATAAAAGGGGTAATCCGCATCGCCGGGTTTTGTACCATCAATCAGAATCACCTTCACCTTGGGATGGGTGATCTGGGCGCCTCTGGAAATGAAGGACACGGCACCGGCCGGCAAAGATTCAATGGCTTCCAGCACCCGGGTGGAAGTGTAGGTCATGTAATCAAACTGCACATCATTGTGGCGCATCACCTGGCGCCTGAAGTTTTTGTGGGCACCGGTCTGTTCTCCGGGAACCACCAGGGTGACGGCCAGATCCGGTCCGCCCACCTCTTTCCAGTTGGCGACATTGCCGGAAAAAAGCGACTGAAGCTGTTCAGTGGTCAAAGCATCCACGGGGGTGGATTTGTGTGTGATCACAGCCAAAGGATCTTTGGCAAAAGGGATGGCGTTCAGCCCGAAATCTTTTTCCCGCTGGGACAGGGGCCGGACCGAACTGGCCACATCGGTCATGTCCTGCAACAGCCGGTAGACACAGGACTGGGATGATGCCACATACAGATCAATGGCAATGCCCGTATCCTGGGTAAACGTGTCGAGCCGGGCACTGTCAAATCCTTCAAAGACCTGGGCGGACGCACTGTACCGCAGCGTCTGGCCGGCGGATGCATTCACGGGTACATTGAAAGATAACACCAGAAACAAAATACTCATCACACACGATGCAAACATTGATTTTTTCATGATCGTTCCTCCATTGTTAGTCATTGAGTTGTCCGGGTTTTAGGCAAAAACCTTAAAACCATTTTTTTGCCTGTTTTGAATCTTAACCGTTTCAATTTGTATGCCAGACAATGAAAGACGATTTTATGTTCGCATAATCAATTGTTTTTAAAGCGTTTTTGTTAAAATTTTCCGGATTTATTTCACAGAGGGCAACGCCATTGATTCAGGCGAAACAATCATTTCGTCACGATTTTTTACAGCCGGGAAAAAAACATGACGAGGGGCAGGTGTTCAGGTGAACAGATAACAGCCGGGAAAAATATCTGTCCTAATCTGCCCGGGATCATATTTTCTGCTACTTCCAGAATTCCGGCACCACCAGAATAATGACCGTATAGATTTCCAGTCTTCCCAGCAGCATGCACCAGGTCAAAACCCATTTGGCCATGGCCGGGAGATGGACGAAATTTTCCGCCGGACCCACCGTGCCGAATCCGGGTCCGATGTTGCCAAGGCAGGAGGCCACCGCGCCCAGGGCAGTGAGCAGATCCAGGCCCATGGCTGCCAGAACGGCGCCGGCCACCACAAACAAAAACAGGTACAGGGCCAGAAATCCCATGATGGACCGGAGCACATCTTCGGACACCACCCGTTTGTTCAGTTTGACATGCCGGATGTTTCTGGGGTGGATCAGGCGGAACAGTTCCCGGTAGGCAAACTTGGCGCACACAATCAACCGGGCGATTTTCATGCCGCCGCCTGTGGACCCGGCCGATGCCCCCATAAACATGCAGACAAACAGAATCACCTGGCTGAGACCCGGAAACAGTTCATAATCAGCCGTGGCATAGCCCGTGGTGGTGAGAATGGAAACCGCCTGAAAGGATGCCGATTGAAATGCAGCGGCAAACGAGTCATACACCCGGCCGTGGATATCCAGGGTGATGGCAACGGTGAATACCAGCACAAGGCCTAAAAAAACCTTGCATTCCGTGTCCCGGAAAAAGACCAGGGGCTTGCCCCGGAGCATCTGAAAATGCAGGGAAAAATTGATGCCGGCCAGAACCATGAAAATGACGATCACATAATGGATATACGCGCTGTCATAATGGGCAATGGAAGCGTTTTTGGGAGAAAACCCCCCCGTGGGCAGGGTGGTCAATGCATGACAGATGGATTCAAACACGGGCATGCCGCCCATGGCCAGAAGCATCACCAGCAAAAGGGTCAGACCGGCATACACCATCCACAGGATTTTGGCGGAATCGGTCAGGCGCGGGGCCAGCTTGTCCGGCACAGGGCTCGGCACTTCCGCTTTATACAGCTGGATTCCGCCCACGCCCAAAAAGGGCAGAATGGCCAAAGACAGCACAATGATGCCCATGCCTCCCAGCCACTGGATCAGGCTGCGCCAGAACAGCAGGCTGGGGGGTGCGGCCTCGATATTTGTCATGACGGAAGAACCCGTGGTGGTGAATCCGGAAATGGATTCAAACACGGCATCCGTCAGTGAAGAAAAATCCGGAGAAAAATAAAAGGGCAGGGCGCCGAACACCCCGATGGCCGTCCAGCTTAAGGCCACCACGGCCATGCCTTCTCTCTGGTTGATGAACGGGGCATCTTCATCCATATGCCGGGACAGCAGTTTGAGGATCAGGCCGGCAGTTGCCGTGATCGCCATGGACCCCAGCAGCGAAAAATGAGCCCCGTCACCGAAATACAGGCTGACCGTCAAAGGGATGAGCAGGATGAGCGCCAGCACCAGCAGAAAAATACTGACAATGCCTGAAATATACCGCCACCGCATTTAAAAGAATTCCAGTTTCACGGTCAGCAGTTTTTCCATTTTTTTCACGGCCTGTTTGACCGTGAACACAATGATCTGGTCTCCGGGGGTCACCACACTTTCCCCCGTGGGAATGATGATGTCTCCGTTGCGGATGATGCACACCAGCAAAGCCCCTTTGGGCATATTCAAGTCTTTCAGAGGCCGGTTGGTGATATCGGAAGTTTCTAAGGCCACGGCCTGGATGAATTCCCCGCGTTCGCCGAAGATGGAAATATCAGACAGCACTTTTCCCTGCCGGACGTTCTGAAGAATGGAACTGACGGCCGACAACCGGGGGCTGACCACCTTTTCAATGCCGATGGTGGTCAGAAACGGATAATAACTGGATTTTCCGATGCGGGTTACCGTGTTTTTAACACCTAAATTCTTGGCCAGAAGCGAGACCAGCACATTGGTTTCATCATCGTCTGTCACCGATATCACGGCATCGATCTGGTTGAGGTTTTCTTCTAAAAACAGTTTCTGGTCCGAGCCGTCTCCATGCAGCACCACGGTTTTGTCCATCTGCTCCGCCAGCTCCAGGCACCGGGCTTTGTCTGCTTCAATCAACCGGGTTTTGATGCCTTCATTTTCCATCTGCGTGGCCAGCCGGGCACCGATACGTCCCCCGCCCACGATCAATGCACTTTGGATAGGTTTGATCTGGATACCGAAAATTTTCAACGTGTCTTTGAGCTGATCGGCATGGCTGACAAAATACACCAGATCCCCGGGATAAATAGAATCGTTTCCCCGGGGCACGATCACTTCGTCTTTCCGGACAATAGCGGCGATCAGGGGCCGGGTCGCCCCGAACCGCTCCTGAAAATCTTTCAGGCACATCCCGGCCATGACGGAAGCGGAATCGATGCGGATGCCCGTATACCGCACTTTGCCATCGGCGAAATCTCCCGTATCCAGGGCCTGGGGGATATCCACCAGCCGTCGGATGGTTTTGACCACCTCGATCTCCGGGTTGATGATGGTGTCAATGTAAGGAATCTGGGTTTTAAAAATTTCATGAAAGCTGTCGAAATCCGTGTTTCGGATGCGGGCCAGTTTTTTGGTGGACGGAGACAGCATGTTGGTGACCAGACAGGCGGTCAGGTTGATTTCATCACTGTCTGTAACGGCCAGCAGTATATCCGTGTCCTGAATGCCTGCCCGGCTCAAAACCGTGGGGCTGCTGCCGGATCCTTCGATCACCTGGACATCCAGATCTTCAAAAAGCACCCGGGCCAGGTCCGGGTTTCTTTCAATGACCACCACTTGTTTGCTTTCCGAAGCCAGGCGGGAGGCGATGTTGTAACCCACTTCTCCGGCGCCGACAATTATGATTTTCACACCTGCCCTCCTGTTGAATTCGGTCGGTCTGGAAGGGGAATTTACTAAAAACATAACGGACTGTCAAATGCTTTGACATCACTTAAATTCCCCTTTAAGATAAATAAAGTCGTAATAACCATGCTTCAATAACCCGGATCCTTGGGGGACTGTGCAATGGGTATTTCACAAGATACCGGGAGCATCATGTTATCTGATATTACCACAAAGCTGGCGTTGGTTTTCCTGGCTGTATGCTGGGGGGTGTTTGTAACCGATGTCAATATGTCCGGCGCCCGGACCCGGGTGAAGATCGGCGTGTATCAGAACGCCCCCAAGGTGTTCATGGATGACACGGGCACCCCTTCGGGTATATTCATGGATATCCTCGGAGAAATTGCCGCTAAGGAAAACTGGGACCTGGCGTTTGTCCCCGGCACCTGGGGGGAGGGCCTTGACCGCCTGGCACAGGGGCAAATCGATCTGATGCCGGATGTGGCCCATACGGCTGAAAGGGAGACGCGGTTCGCTTTTCACCGGGTGCCCGTGCTGTCGGACTGGTTCCAGGTGTATACCCGGAAAAACAGCGGTATTTCTTCCATTGTGGACCTGGCCGGAAAAAAGGTACTGGTGCTGGAACGGTCCGTTCAGGAGACGGCCTTCAACCAGATGGCCAAAGGATTCGGGTTTGATTTTACCTTAATTTCATTCTCCGATTACCAGACCATTTTTGACACCGTGGCAAAAGGAGAGGCCGATGCCGCTGTGACCAACCGGTTCAACGGGCTGATATTTGCCAGACCGGCCGGACTCCAGGACACGGCCATTATTTTCAATCCCACCCGGCTGTTTTTCGCGGCCCCGCCTGCCGGACGTCAGGAGTTGCTGGATACCCTGGACAGATACCTGGAACAATTCAAGAATGATCCGGATTCCATTTATTACAAAACCCTGAAAAACTGGGTCGATGAAACGGCCCGGTTTTTTTTGCCGGCATGGGTCAAGCTGTCGGGACTGGTCATCGGCATTGCTCTTGTCATGAGCCTGGCCGGCAGTTTTCTGCTCAAGCGGGCCGTGGATATTCGCACCCGGCAACTGCGAAAGGTCAACCGGGAAATGGAGGATCGGATCAAGGACCGGACCGCAAAGCTGGCGGCCGCCATGGAACAGGCAAAGGCGGCGGATCATCTCAAATCCGCGTTTCTGGCCACCATGAGCCATGAGCTGAGGACCCCGCTGAATTCCATCATCGGGTTCACCGGCATTCTGCTCCAGGGCCTGGCAGGCCCTTTGAACGAAGAGCAGAAAAAACAGCTGGGCATGGTGCAGACCAGTTCCCGGCATCTGCTGGCCCTGATCAATGATGTGCTGGACATTTCCAAGATCGAGGCCGGGCAGCTGACGCTGTCTGTTTCCACGTTTGACCTGCGTGCCTCCGTTGAGAAAACCGTTGACCTGGTGAAACCGCTGGCAGAAAAAAACGGGCTGGACCTTTCTGTGGATATCAGCGGGGATGTGGGGGCCGTGACATTGGACCAGCGAAGGCTCGAACAGATCATTCTCAACCTGCTCAACAATGCGGTCAAGTTTACGGAAAAAGGGGAGATCCGGGTCACCTGCCGGGCCCATGACACCCTGTATGAAATGGCCGTGTCAGACACGGGCATCGGCATCGATCCCAAAGAGCTTACGCATCTGTTTCAGCCGTTTCACCAGATCGATACGGGGCTGTCCCGCAAACGGGAAGGCACGGGTCTGGGTCTGTCCATCTGCAGAAAACTGATTGTGCTGATGGGGGGATCCATTGATGTGAAAAGCCGTTTCGGCCAGGGCAGCACCTTTACCATCCGTTTCCCGAAATCCCAGGAGTCAGATCATGAGTGATGAATTACTGATCATCGAGGACAATCCCCAGAATTTTTACATGATGCGGTTTTTACTGGAAAAAAACGGGTATGCCGTCATCGGGGCAGACACCGGCAGAAAAGGCATTGATGCCGCCCTGCACCATCGGCCCCGGGCCATTCTGCTGGACATTCAGCTGCCGGAAATGGACGGGTATGCCGTGGCCGCGGAACTGAAAACCCTTCCGTATTTGGCGGATATACCGATTATCGCAGTCACTTCCTACGCTATGGCCGGAGACCGGGAAAAAGTGCTGGCCGCCGGGGCGGACGGGTATATTGAAAAGCCCATCAATCCCGATACGTTTGTGGATCAGATCCGGCAGTATCTGCCGGGTGATTCCTCCCGGGGAGGTGAGGCATGAATATTCTGATCGTGGATGACCAAGAGCCGAACCTGTATCTGCTGGAAAGCCTGCTCAAAGGAAACGGTCACCAGGTGATTTCCGCACCCCACGGAAAAAAAGCCTTTGAAATCGTTCAGGCCGGCGACATTGATCTGGTCATCACGGATATTCTCATGCCCGTGATGGACGGGTTTCAGCTGTGCCGCAGGATCAAAAACGATCCCGTTCTGACAGTCATCCCTCTTATTTTTTATACAGCCACCTATACAGGTCCCCAGGACGAGGCCTTTGCCCTCAAAATCGGTGCGGACCGGTTTATTGTCAAGCCGTGTGAACCGGATGTGCTCATCACTGCGGTGAATGAAGTGATGGCGGCGGCGCAAAAGGGACAAAGTGCCGTGTCCGGTCCTGTGATCGAAGAGGAGGAGGCATACAAGCTGTACAGCGAGCGGCTGGTGACCAAATTGGAACAGAAAATGCGGGAGGCGGAGCGGGAAATCGAGACCCGGAAAAAAGTGGAAACCGAACTTCGTCAGAGCCAGGCCCAGCTGATCCATGCCCGGAAAATGGAATCCGTGGGCCGGCTGGCCGGCGGGGTGGCCCATGATTACAACAACATGATCAATGTGATCATGGGATTTGCGGAACTGGCATTAGAGAAAATATCCCCCAAAGATCCGCTGTACAGCGATATTCAGGAAATTATCAGGGCGGCCAGACGGACCAGTGATATGACCCGGAAACTGTTGACGTTTGCCCGCAGGCAGGAAGTCTCACCCCGTGTCCTGGATCTTAATGAAACCATCGACGGCATGCTTAAGATGCTGGACCAGGTGACGGGAAAAGACATTCAATTGTCATGGCATCCGAAACCTGGGTTGTGGGATCTTTTTATGGATCCATCCCAGATCGATCAGGTACTGCTCAATTTGTGTGTGAATGCAAAAGATGCCGTAGATACGGCGGGCCGGGTCGTGGTTGAAACAGACAATACCCGGCTGGATGACCATTTTTGTTCCCGACATCCCGGTTTTATTCCGGGTGACTTTGTGACGTTGACGGTCACGGATGACGGGTGCGGCATGGATGACCAGACCAGAGAAAGAATCTTTGAACCGTTTTACACCACCAAAGCACCTGAAAAAGGAACCGGACTGGGCCTGGCAACCGTATACGGCATTGTCAAACAAAACCATGGGTTCATTCAGGTGACCAGCACGCCGCAGCAGGGAACCCGTTTCATCCTTTACCTGCCCCGCTATGTCAAAACCGCAGCCATGTCTGATTAATCACCGGTGCACTGACAACATATCGTCAATGCACCGGTTTAATCAGTGATCTTGATTTATAGAAGAATCGGCATGCCCAACAGGGGCCAGATCAGCAGCACGGCCAGGGCCACCAGGGCCATGAGCAGAATACTGGCTGGAATGCCGTATCCGAAAAACTCACCGCTTGTGAACTGTCCGGAGTTATAGGCAATGGCATTGGGGGCCGCGCCCACCAGGAGCAGGAACGGCATGCCCGCGGTGACCAGGGCCGCAAATACGATGACTTCGGCGGCCACGCCCAGGTAAGGCGCCACCACCAGGGCCACTGGCACGGAAATGGCAATGGCGGCCACATTCATGATAAAGTTGGTCATCACCATGACAAAAAAAGCAATGGCCATGACAAACACGAACCAGTGGGCATTCTGGAAAAAACTCAGCCAGTTGATGGCCAGCCATTCTGCAGCCCCGGTCTGCCACAAACAGAAGCCCATACTCATGGCACCGGCAAACAGCAGGATAATGTTCCAGGGCACATCCTCCAAGTCGCCGATATCCAGGATACCCACGATGAAAAATAAGATGGTGGAGACCAGGAGCACTGCTGCCTTGTTGAACGGCTTTAACACCGGGATAAAGGATTGCAGGGAAAGAAACAGAATCACACCGAAGATGATGCCCGTGGCAATGATCTCATGGCGGGTGAACGATCCCATTTCATGGCTGAGCTGTTTGGCTTTTTCCCGCAGTCCCGGAATTACGGCTTTTTCCGGTTTGAAAAACACCATGAAAAATCCCCATAAGATAAAGACCATCCCCCAGCCGATGGGAAACATGTAATAGGTCAGTTCGAAAAAAGACACCGATTTTCCGGTAATTTCTTCATAGAATCCCAAGGCCACAATGCCCCGGGCCGCTCCCAGCAAAGTGATAATACTCCCTGCCCCGGCCACGAACGCCATGCCCATGAACAGCCCTTTGCCGAATTTGGTGGGGCCTTCTTCATCCGTGTACAACGCATAAATGGACAGCAGCAAAGGATACATGGTGGCGGCCACGGCCGTATGGGCCATGACATGGGTGAGCAGGGCCGTGACCACAAAACAGCCCAGATAGATCATGGAGGTGCGTTCTCCCACGATGATGAGCATTTTATAGGCCAGGCGCCGGGTGATACCTACCTTGGTGAACACCGTGCCGATGATCAACGATCCGAAGATAAACAATACGGACGGATCCATGAAATCCTTGAATGCATCCGCAGCCGGCCGGATGAAAAACAGGGCCTGGACCACGCCGATGGCCAGGCCGGTGACACCGATGGGTACCACTTCAAACACCCACCAGGTGCCGGCCAAAAGAAACAGGGCAATGGCTCCTTTGCCCTGGGGAGATAAAGTGAACGCCTTGCCCATGGGATCCAGTGCATCCGGCCAGGGCGGAGAATAGTACACCACGGAAAACAGTATAATTCCAATCATCAGAAACATGATCCGCTTCCAGTCTATCTGAATGCCGGATGAGGCTGTTGCTTTTGTATTCATGTCACTCCTAAATTTTTGGGTAAATAAATCTTGGGTAAATCAATCAATGTGCGTTTCTTTCTCACTATCTATTGGCAGGCCTTTATCCTCGCCTTAAATTCATATTTACCGATCTGTAATAATGCAGATAATCGGTTTTTGTCAAGAAAATGTCAGGGAACTTAAGTGAACTCATCCACCAAACCGCTTGAGGATGTCCTTGATTTTGTCTTCCGTCTGTTTTTCCACCACCAGCATTTTTTCGGCTTTGGCCTGTTTGATTTTTGCGGCCAGTTTCTCCAGATCCGCCGGTTTTTCCAGCAGATCCGTGGCACCGATTTTCATGGCTTCCACGGTTTTTTCCACGGTGGCATATCCGGTGAGCAAAATGATCTGCAGCTCCGGTTTTTTCGTCTTGATGTTTTTCAACGCCTGAATCCCGTCCATACCCGGCATTTTAAAATCCATGACAATGGCATCAAAACTTTCCTTTTCCAGCATGGCCATGGCCTGGTCTGCCGAGTCTGCGGTTTTGACGGTCATTCCCCGTTCTTGCATCCGTTCGGACATGATATCTAAAAACTCTTTTTCATCATCCACCAGTAACACTTTTTCAGACATGATTTTCTCCTTTATTCCAAAATCTGATTGCCGATTTTATCCCGGCAAAACTCATCCATGTTCAGGCCGGGCCGTGCACAGACAGAATCCGGCCCCGGCATCCATCATTTTGACTTTCATTTTTACATGGGCCAGTAAGGCCCGGTCTTTGGGGCTGTCAAACAGGGCGTCCCTTTTAATCATAAAACCGGGATCCCGGGTAAAACAGATTTCAGGCCGTGTTAACTCACTGCCGAACCGAACCGTCATCTGTTTTTGAATGTCAGATGCAGGATCGGCGTGATTGCAGCATAAAATATCCAGTGCCCTGAATATCAGATGAAGCACAACAAACCGCCGGGCATGGATGCGGCAGGGAACGGGCGGGGGAATCACGGTGAGGGTGCCTCCGTGCCGGCGGATGATCCGTTCCGAAAGGCTTGCCACAAGCATCACCGTTTCCTCCATGTCCACAAATTCCTCTGCATGATCCATGCTGTGGGAAAACCGGTTGAACCGCTTCATCATAGTATCGGCCCGGGTCACATTTTTTCGGATCTTTTCACTGATGGTTGATGCTTTCAATGGATCAATGGGCGTTGCTTTTTTTTGGGCTTTTACGGCCAGATCCCCTAAAAGCCCGGCATTTTCATTGATAATGGCCAGCACATTTTTCATGTCATGGGTCATGGCCGCGGCAAGGGCACCGAAAAATTTGACATCCGCCATATCAGCAAGGCGATCGGTTTCCGGACACGGATCATTGTTTGGTGACATGGGCGGCTCCCTGGATGTTGTTTTCATTCGCAGTTTTGACAGGTATTTCGTTTTTGGGCAGCTGGAGTGACCCATCGGATGCGGTCTGCCGGACCGCTTTCACGGGCAGGGTTAAAACAAATCGGGTGCCTTTGCCCACCGTGCTTTTCACGGTGATGTCTCCGCCCATTTCCCGGATCAGGCCATAGGTGATGGCCAGACCGAGGCCCGCACCCCAGCGGTCGCTTCGGGAGGTGTAAAACGGTTCGAAAATTTTGGGCAGTTCTTCCGGAGAAATGCCTTTGCCCGTATCAGCCACGCTGATGGTCACATAACCGGTTTTTTGTATGGACACGTCAATGGTCAGAACGCCTTTGGATTCCATGGCGATAATGGCGTTTTCCGCCAGGTTCAGAAAAATCTGGAGCAGACTGCTGCGGTCACATTCAAATCCGGGCACGGCCGGAATGGGGGGCACCCGGATGGCAATGCCCCGGTGACGGGCATCCGTTTCCACCAGGGCCAGTACCTGGGAGATCACTTCTTCGATATCCACGGGTTCGGTGCTGGGTTCCATATGCCGGGCAAAATCCAGCAGTTGACGGGTAATGGTGCCGCAGCGTTTCACTGCATCCAGCACATCTTTCGCAAGAGGTAAGACGCGCGGGTCCGGTCGGGTTTGTTTTTTTAAGGTCAATAGATCGACGATCAGTCCGGTTTTCTGGTTGATGATGTCTAAGGGATTATTGATCTCATGGGCCACGCCCGAGGCCAGCCGGCCGATGGAAGCCAGGCGGTTGGCATGTTCTTCGTGGTGAAGGGCTTCGATTCGTCGGCGTTCCGTGACGTGAATCCGGTTCACCAGATACGTGGCCATCCCCATGATGGACAACACGATTAAAACAATGCTCACACATAAAAACCAGAGCAGCTTGAGCCGGGGTTTGAGCCACAGATCTTTGAGCCAGTCCGCCGGTCGCAGCTGGACCAGGGTCAGGGGTGTGCCCGTGATTTTGACATATCCGGCCAGCACGGCCGTCCCGTCCGGGGTTTGCAAATCCAGGATCCCATCCGTTTGGGTTAAAAGGCGGGGATCCAGCGCGTTCAGCCCGGGATCCCGGCCATAGTGAAACGACGGGGTCACCAGGTCGCCGGCGGCATCAATGAGAAACAAATCGTTGTGCCGTCTTGTGTTCAACTGGTGAAAGGCCTTTTGCCACAGGGTTTCGGCACAGGCCGTGGACGGATTTTCCGCTAAAGAGGCGCCCATGATACGGGCAAGGGTCTGAAGGCTGGAAAGCATGCGGGTGTTGGATTCCGTTTCAATGGTGCGCCGGGTCAGGTTGAAATCCACCAGGGTCATGATGATCAAAGGAGAAAGTGCCAGAATTGAGGTGAGCAGAACAATCAGTTTCCATTTGCGTTTGAGATTCAACCCGCTGTGATTGCCGGGATCATCCGGCAGATTCCAGAATGCGGGTTTGAGTCGCTGCAAAGGCGTCATGGCTGGTAAAACCCTTTGTCAACAGGCCGGCCAAACCCCATGGAATCCCGTGGGTCCGTCAAGGTTTTTTCATGACTCTGCCGGATGGCGGTATTTAACTGGTCGATATCAACGGGTTTCTGGAAATACGCATATGCCCCTAAATCCATGCAGGTTTTCCGGTCTTTTTCCGACCCATGTCCGGTCAGGACAATCACCTGAATAAACGGATGGGTCTGTTTCACCTGCTGCAACACCTGAATACCGTCCATACCCGGCATTTTTAAGTCAATGATCAGGACCTGGGGGGGGTGGGACTGCACCTGTGCCAGCGCGGTTTTCCCGTCAAACACGGCATGAGAATCCATATCCCGCATCTGGAGACGCTCAGACAGGGTTTCAACAAATTCCTGTTCATCATCCACCAACAGAATTTTCAGTCCCATAGCCGGGTGCTTTCTTTATGAATATCCCGGGCCGGGCCGGGTATTGCATTCCATTTTAACATATGTTACCTATCTAAATTGACATCTTCTTCAAGATCCTTTAGGTGAAAATTAATTAAAGAACTTAGGTCCAAAAGTCAAGGCGAAACATGGAAAACAAGGTGCCGGAAAAGGCAAAGCTGCTGGAAAAACTCAAAGCCAATGGGTTTAATGTGCCTGAGTTTGTGTATGTATCGGCCAAAAAATTTGAAACCAAGGATTTCAAGGCCCTGGAAGCGTTTCTGGATGTTCACCGGGAAAGCTTTAAGGTGATCGCCAGAAGCGCGCATCCCCAGGAGTCCGAGTATAAGGGCGGCACATTCGATTCGCTGGAAACCTATGCGGATATCGGGGGAATCATCTATGCCCGCAACCGGATCATCAATCTGGCAGAGACGGCCAAGCACCTGTCCATCAGACGACAGCAGATTTTCAACAATGCCCCGCCCATCGATCTCCAGGAAATGGGCGTGATTGTGATGCCGTTTGTCAACGGGTCATCCGTTATGGCCAAAATGATTCACAACCACTGGGAATTCGGGTATTGCAGAAACAGAAATCAGAAAGTGCAGACCGAACCCCATATCACCCGGGTGCCCCATGACCGGAGCCTGTATCAACTCTCCCGGGCCATTCAGAAGCGACTGGGGTTCAAATGCGAGATCGAATATATTATTTCCACGGAAGGGGACATTCATGTGGTCCAGGCCAAGGATATTTCTCGCATCGAGACCCTGGAAGAAAAGCTCAGTGAGCGGTCCGTCCGCCTGGATGGGGTCCGGCGTATTCGAAAACAGCGCAACTACCGGGAACGGTCCGTATATGTGATGGACAACAAGGCATTTTATATCGATGTCATCAGCCTGTGTGAAGACCTGGTCCAGTCTGAAGCAGCCCCTGAAACCCGGGTAAAAAATATTGTCGACCGCGTGGCGGAATATGAAGCCGACCTGGAATCGTTTGCCCTCAGACACCAGCGGTTTGCCGTGCTGGGATTTTCCATTCAAGACTCCGGCGATCTGTATCAGATTGCCAACCATTATCTGGATGATTTTCCGGACCAGCAGAAAGCCCTTTCCAAGGCACTGCACAACAACTTGTACAAGATCGATATTTTTCTGGCCGAAGCCGACACCCTGATTGCCAGGGACAAGTTCCGGGTGAATCTTTGCAGTCATGATGCCTATGGCATTGACACGGTACGAAATCCGTTGTGGTGCACCTTCTGGCATGCGGACCGCCACGATGCCGTGGTCAGGGATTTCAAGCGGCTCGGTTTCAAGACCGGTGATACCGTGGGTATTGACATCGGCGCAGATGACCGGCCCGTGGTGTACCGCCATTGATTTGTTTCAAATTGAAACAAATTTTGTCAATGACTTGACAATCCCCCATTTTTCCCATATTGAAATCCGGAACTTGATTAAAATCGTCTCCTGACTTCAAAAATACTCAAAAAATGAGGGAATGAAAATTGATGAGTCATTTTTTTGCAGCCATCAGTCTGATCCTGGCCGGAGGGCTTGTGTCCCTGGTATCCGCCCGCCATCACCTGTTTTCAAGAGCCGGGGCCACCCTGCTCATCAGTGCCGGATGTGTGTGGGGTCTGGCGGCTGCTGTGACCACGCTCATGGGATCGGTCACCCATTCGGTATCGTTTCAGTATCTGAACCTGTTTTTTCTGGCATTTGAAATGGATACCCTGTCCGCTTTTTTTCTGGCCGTGATTTTTCTGGTGTGCCTGATGGCGGCGGTGTACAGTTTTCATTACACACAAGATGCTGCCGCTCCCGTGAAAACAGCCGTGACCGCGTTTTTCTTTTCCATTCTGGTGGTATCTATGGCCCTGGTGGTGACGGCGGCCAACATCATCACATTCATGCTGTCCTGGGAAATCATGTCATTGTCTTCATTTTTTCTGGTGATCCACGATTACCGGAAAAAAGAAAACCGGTACGCCGGATATCTGTATTTCGTGTTTTCCCATGTGGGGGCCATGTTCATTTTTGCGGGGTTCGGGATTTTTTATAAATACACGGGCAGTTTCGGGTTCACGGATGTGCATACCCTGACCGAGGGCGCCAAAATACTGGCATTTGTGCTGTTTTTCATCGGGTTCGGCTCCAAAGCCGGGGTGTTTCCCTTTCATGTGTGGCTGCCCCATGCCCATCCGGCCGCACCCAGTCACATTTCCGCCGTCATGTCCGGGGTGATGATCAAGACCGGGATCTACGGGATTCTGCGCATCTATTCTTTGCTGGAACTGCCGGCACCGGCGTTCGGATACCTGGTGGTGACCGCCGGGGTGGTGTCCGGGATTCTCGGGGTGGTGTATGCCCTGGGCCAGACGGATATCAAACGGCTTCTGGCTTACAGCAGTGTGGAAAATATCGGGATCATTCTTATCGGCATGGGGCTGGGCATGGTCGGGGTGGCATCCCGCAATCCCGTCATGGCCGTGCTGGGATTTTCAGGGGCTTTGTTTCACGTGCTCAACCATGCCCTGTTCAAGTCTTTGCTGTTCATGGGGGCCGGCATGGTGGTGCATCAGACCGGCACCCGGTCCATGGATGCCCTGGGCGGACTGCTCAAGTCCATGAAAATCACCGGGTTTGCTTTTATCATCGGGTCTCTGGCCATCTGCGGTTTGCCGCCTTTCAACGGGTTTGCCGGAGAGTTCGTGGTGTATCTGGGCGGGTTCCAGGGCATTGCCCTGGATAAGATTCCGTTTGCCGTGAGTGTGGCCGCCATCATCGGCCTGGCTGTGATCGGGGGACTGGCCCTGGCCTGTTTTACCCGGGTTCTGGGCATCGTGTTCCAGGGGGAACCCCGGACCGAAGCGGCCCGGAACCGGACCGAGTCCGGCACCACCATGCTGTGGGCCATGGGGGGTCTGGGAACGGCCTGTGTCATCATCGGGGTGTTTCCCGGATGGTTTTTCAATCTGTCTTTGTCTGCCGTGTCCGCGCTGAACCTGGGGTATGCCAGAATTCCTGTCGCACCGTTTGCCCAGATCACGGGTCACATCACTTTGGGGGCGTTTGTCATTGTTTTACTGGTGCTGGGAATGGCCGGTCTGCGGTCCTGGTTTTACCGGGCCAAACCCATATCCCGGTCCGGGACCTGGGGGTGCGGGTTTACCCGGCCCACTCCTAAAATGCAGTACACGGGCGCGTCCTATGCTTTTGAAATGGTGCGGTTTTTCCGTCCGGCCGCCCCCATTGAAGAACAACATCCGCCCGTTGCCGGCCGGTTTCCGGCATCCACCCGATATGAAAGCCGGGTGCATGACATTGCGGAACGCTGCATGGCGCCGGGAGTGATCCGGCCGGTGCAGTTTCTGTTTGACCGGCTCAGATGGATCCAGCACGGGGACATCCACCTGTACATCGGATATATTTTACTGGCCATTGTGCTCCTGCTGTTTTTCATATAACACCCCTAGCCTCAGAGACCCCAATAAATAATGACACTTAAAACTTTCATATAACCTTCATCAACCACGCAGGGAGTGTATATGTTTGAATCCATTGTGCTCTGGCTGGCTGCTGTTTTTACGGCACCGTTTTTTTCGGCCGTGATCCTCAAGGTCAAAGCGTTTTTCGGCGGAAAAAAAGGGCCGCCGCTGCTGATCAACTATTACACATTGATCAAGCTGTTTAAAAAAGGATCGGTTTACAGCGTCAGCACCACGCCGGTGTTTAAAATGGGACCCGTGGTCTCCTGTGCCGCAGCCCTGGCCGCTTTGCTGTTTCTGCCCCTGGCCGGTCACATGCCCGTGATCTCCTTTAACGGGGATGTAATTTTCGTGCTGTACCTTCTGGGACTGGGCCGGTTTTTCACCATTGCCGCGGCCATGGACACGGCCTCGCCCTTTGAGGGCATGGGTGCGGCCAGGGAAGCGTTTTTTCCCATCATCTGTGAAGCGGCCATGTTCATGATCCTGATTTTCTTTTACCGCCTGACCGGGGAACTGTCGTTTGCCGCCTATTTTTCCGGCACCGGCACCCTGGGTCTGTGGCAGATCGCCGGACCGTCGCTTTTGTTCATCGTGATCGCGTTTTTCATCATTCTGGTGACGGAAACCTCCCGGGTGCCTGTGGATGATCCGGCCACGCATCTGGAATTGACCATGATCCACGAAGTCATGGTTCTGGATCACAGCGGGCCGGATTTTGCCCTTATCGAGCTGGGATCGTTCTGCAAACTGTTTTTTTACGCCGCCATTCTGTCCGGGCTGATCCTGCCCTTTGAGACCGGCATCCCCGGCGCGGGCATCCTGGTTTTCATTGCCGGGCTGGTCATTGTTTATCTGGTGGTGGGAATTATCGAGTCCACCATTGCCCGGTACCGCATGGACAAGGTGCCCCAGTTCGTGCTGACCTCGTTTGCCCTGGCGTTTTTTGCAACCATCATTACCCTGGAGCTGATTCAATGACCCTTTATACCGTTGACACTTTGCTGACCCTGGTGCTGTTGTCCGTGCTGTTCGCATTCGGTTCCAGCCGGGTGCCGGCCCTGATCAAGGTGATGGCGTTTCAGGGCATCGTGGTGTCCATCATTCCTTTTTTCATCACCCCGCATATGGCAACCGGAGCCGTTATTTTCACCATTGCCACCCTGGTGATCCGGGGGGTGCTCATTCCGTTGAGCATTCACCTGGCCATCCGGAAAGTGGCCATCCAGCGGGATGTGGCTCCCATTGTGGGGTATCATGCTTCGTTGTTTTTCGGCCTGGGCCTGATCGTGGCCGCCGCCGTCATTTCCAGGTATCTGAACATCCCCTCCATCAGTGACTCCCGGCTGCTGTTTCCGGCTGCCATCTCTTTGCTGGTCACGGGCATGTTTCTGCTGATGGCAAGAAGAAACGCCATTGCCATGGTGATCGGGTATATCATGCTGGAAAACGGGATCTACCTGATGGGCACCACCTTTTCGGTGCGGGCACGGCATATCGTGGAATTCGGCATCCTGCTGGATGTGCTGGCCGGGGTCATGATCATGGCCGTGATCCTCCAGAACATCAAGCAGACCTTTGATGATGTGGATACCTCGCTTCTGAGAACCCTGAAAGAATAGGAACGGCCCTTATGGTTGAATTGGTTTTTATCACCCCGTTTGTCACCGGCCTGCTGGCCTTTGTTTTGCCGTCAGCCGTCAGCCGTCAGCTGCTGGTGCTGACGGGTGCGGTCCACCTGGTACTGTCTTTGCTGTTGTGGAAAAACACCCCCCAGGCCTGGTTTGCTGAATATTTTGCCGTGACCCCGGAAGGGCTGCTGTCTCTTCTGGTGATCTCGCTGCTGTTTTTTCTGATCAGTATCTACACCACGGGGTATCTGGCGGCCCACGGCCTGAAATCCGAAAACATCTTTACCGGGTTCATGCTGCTGTTTTTGTCCACCATGACCATGGTGACGCTGTCGGATCACATCATGGTGCTGTGGATTGCCATTGAAGCCACCACCCTGGCCAGTGCCCCTCTGATCTATACCCACCGGTCCGGGGCTTCCCTGGAAGCCACCTGGAAATATGTGCTCATCTGTTCGGTGGGCATTGCCATGGCCCTGGTAGGGTCCTTGTTTCTCACATTCTCCATGGAACTGGGGGGCGTGACCGCGGCCATGTCCTTTTCCGCCCTGACCCCCGTGGCCGCACAGCTGGATCCGGCATGGCTCAAGGCCGGGTTTATCTTTATCGTGGTGGGATACGGCACCAAAATGGGGCTGGCCCCCATGCACACCTGGCTGCCCGACGCCCACAGTGAAGCCCCCAGCCCGGCGTCGGCCCTGCTGTCCGGGGTGCTGTTGAACTGTGCTTACTTAGGCATTTTCAAGACCAACAAGATCATGGTATCTGCCGGGTTGAGTGATTTTTCCGGCACCATCCTGATCGTGTTCGGGCTGCTGTCCATTGTGGCGGCGGCCACCTATATTCTCAAACAGACCGAATACAAGCGCATGCTGG
Organism: Desulfotignum balticum DSM 7044; assembly: GCF_000421285.1. Classification (GTDB taxonomy): domain Bacteria; phylum Desulfobacterota; class Desulfobacteria; order Desulfobacterales; family Desulfobacteraceae; genus Desulfotignum; species Desulfotignum balticum. The sequence goes on along the minus strand of NZ_ATWO01000001.1, from coordinate 2,368,322 downwards.
CCTATTCCAGTATCGAAAACATGGGCATCATCGCCCTGGGCACGGGCATCGGGGGACTGGGTGTGTATGGGGCCGTGATCTGCATGATTCACCACAGCCTGATCAAATCCTCGCTGTTTCTGTCCTCCGGCAATATCCTGATGGGATACAAGGACCGGCTCATTGCCAACACCGGACAGATGGCAAAACAGATGCCCAAAACATTTGTGGCGTTTTTCGCCGGGTTTGCCGGCATCTCCGGGTTCCCGCCATTCGGGATTTTCATCGGAGAGCTGTTCATCATCATGGCGGCGTTTAAAACGGGCCATTATCTGGCCGCAGGCATCTTTATCTTCAGCCTGTGCGTGATCTTTGCCGGATTTGCCAGACAGGTCATGGCCATCTGCTTTGACACCCCGGCAGAAACCGGCACCCAACCGGCAGCAGATCACAAAAATTTTTTGTTCAAGGAACCCCCGGGCATGGTATGGCCCCAGTATGTGCTGCTGCTGACATCCCTGATTCTGTGCTTTTTTATTCCGGATGCCCTGTATCAGACCATTGTCGATGCCGTGCATGCCATTGGTGGAGGACTGCAATGAAAGCGTTTATACCCATTCCCAACGGCGGGCCCATTTCCCGGGCCGATATTCCTCATCTGCCCTTTGACACGTTCCGGACGCAGGCCCTGGATATCGTGAAAAACGGCGGCAAGGTGGTGCAGTTTTTCGCCTACGAGGACGGCGGCACCCTGAAGTTTCTCATGGTGCTGCGGACCCATGAACTGGTGGCGGCCGGATGTGATGCCCCTGAGACGTATCCGTCTTTGACGTCAGAATGTGAACCGTTTCACCTGTTTGAACGGGAGATGGCCGAGCAGTATGGCATCCGTCCCCAGGGCCATCCCTGGCTCAAGATGGTGCGGTATCACAAAAACTTCCGCAACAAACCCGATGTGTTCAACAATGATTATACCCAGGATATTCCGGGCAACTATGACTACTATCAGGTGGCCGGAGACGATATCCATGAAGTGGCCGTGGGGCCCGTGCATGCCGGCGTGATCGAGCCCGGTCATTTCCGGTTCAACTGCATCGGGGAGCGGGTCCTGCATCTGGAGATCCAGCTGGGATACCAGCACCGGGGCGTGGAAACCCTGTTGCAGCAGGTGACACCCAAACGCCTGCCCATTCTGGCGGAAAACATGGCCGGAGACACCACCATCGGCCATGGACTGTGCATGGCCCAGGCCGTGGAAGCCCTGGCATCGGTGAATGTGGATGACGGGGCAAAGATCATCCGCACCATTGCCCTGGAACTGGAGCGTCTGGCCAACCATATCGGGGATTTGGGCGCCTTGTGCATGGATGTGGCGTTTCTGCCGCCGGCCAATTATTTCGGCCGGATCCGGGGGGATTTTCTGAACCTGTCCCTGCTTTTGTGCGGCAACCGGTTCGGCAAGGGCCTGGTGCGGCCCGGCGGGGTGCGGTTCGACCTGAACGATGAGGTCCGCAAAACCCTGAACGACCGGATTGAGGAACTCAAACCCCAGGTGGAACATGTGCTGGAACTGATTTTCAGTGCATCCACGGTGCGGGCCCGGTTTGAAGGATGCGGGCGGGTAAGTACTGAAGATGCCGGACACTTAGGGCTGGTGGGACCGGCCGGCCGGGCCAGCGGGCTTTCCTATGATGTGCGGCGCTGGTTTCCCACGGAATGGTACGGGTATCTGAAGGTACCGGAAAACCCTAAACCGTCCGGAAACGTGTATGCCCGGGCCCTGGTGCGCAGAGACGAGGTGCTTCAGTCCCTGGAGATGATCCAGTCATTGATCGACCGGCCTGTGACCACCCGGGTGGTGTCCGGTCAGATGCCGGCCCTGCCGCCGGACAGCCTGAGCGTCACCTTGAACGAAGCCTGGCGGGGCGAAGTGTCCCATGCGCTTCTCACGGATGACACCGGCCATATTCTGCGGTACAAGGTCAAGGACCCGTCCTTTCACAACTGGAACGGCCTAGCCATGGCGCTGCAGGACACCGGTATTTCGGATTTTCCCTTGAACAATAAAAGCTTCAACCTGTCCTACTGCGGGTTTGATCTGTGATGTTTACTAATAAAGAAAGTTTGTCACCATGCTCAGTGTACTGAAAAACCGGTTTGAACAAGGGTATCGCACCTGTAACTACCCCAAAGAAAAACCCGCCGTGTTTCCCCGGTACCGGGGACGGCCCGATATCAATAAGGATGCGGATCCTTCCGTGATTCAGGCCTGTGCCGATGCCTGTCCCCAGGATGCCATCGATGTTGACAAAAAAAGGATCGATATGGGACGGTGCGTGTTCTGCGGCACGTGTGAACGAGTGTCTGAAAAAAAGTTCGTCACCTTTACCCGTGATTTTGAAATTGCCACTTCCAGCCGGGCCGATCTGCTCACGGACGGAACCCTGCCGGATCTGGCCCGGCATTCCAAACAGCATTTCAAAAAACTGTTCGGCCGGTCTTTGCAGCTGCGCCAGGTGTCAGCAGGGGGCTGCAATGCGTGTGAGGCGGATCTGAACGTGCTGGCCACCCCGTTTTTCGATTTGGCCCGGTTCGGCATCAATTTTGTGGCCTCACCGCGCCATGCCGATGCCATTGTGGTCACCGGCCCGGTGTCCAGGAACATGAAAACCGCACTGCTTCAGACCTATGAAGCCGTTCCTGAACCCCGGGTGGTGATTGCCGTGGGCAGCTGCGCTATCATGGGGGGGCCGTTTTACGGCAGCCCGGAAGTGGCCCCGGGGCTGGAAAGCATTCTGCCCGTGGATCTGTTTATTCCCGGGTGCCCGCCCCATCCGCTGTCCAATCTTCACGGCTTGTTGAGATTTTTTAAATAGTCGATGATGTTGCCCTGGTACACGACATTTTTGTCACAGGATACTGCACATCATTGTATAAAAGCGAGTGAAGGAAAGGCAGTCGATATTTCTTGTCATGAAATCATTTCTTATGGTATGGTTATCAAATTTTATATGCTTTTTTAAAACCGAATTTTGTAAAAAGCATTTTTTATGACAACCCATAAGAAAGGCACGACAATGAATCAGTTACAGCAATTGGCCGACCGAATCATCAGCCGTGTGAACGTGAACCTGGATGAGTTTGGGTTTGATACCGAACCCTTTGTGACCCATGCACTGGATCATGAAAAAATGCTCAGATTTTATGCGTTTTACGGTATTACCTCCCATCATCCCATCTATTTTCACTTTAAAAACTCCAATATCGCGGGCAGTTATTTTTTAGGCAAATGTTATGTAGGCCGTTCCGCCATTTACAAAAGTGATATCCGGGGAGACGAGCTCAAACGCAAAGGAGACAAAATCCGATCCACCAAAGATATTCCTTTAGTGGAAGATGAAATGATCACCATCCGGGACAGCCTGTTGTACAAAACCCTGGTGCACAGCAACTCCCACAACCCTGAGAGTCCGGAAGAATTCGGCATTAGAAACACCATTTCAAGCCATTACGCAAATATTCACGGTTCCACCCTGGAAGGGTGTTTTTTAGGACCGTTTGCCACCGTGGATCTGATGAATCTGCATTCCTGTATTGTAGGAGATTTTTCCTATATCCAGGTGGGAGAACTGTTTCACCGGAAGATTGAACCCGGAACCATCTGGATCCGTAATCAGCATTTTGAATTCAAATTCAAATATGACACAACCGCATTGGATTATTTTGTGGGGGTCAATGATGCGTTTCAGCCCCGGGGGATCATGTATGACTTTGTGAAAAACAGGGAAGCCGACTATGAGCGGCTGTTTGAAGTCATGAACCTGGAGCCTGTCGAAGCGCCGTTCACGTCGGCCGTGAACCGGTATGCCGTTATTCAGGGGGACACCCATATCGGCGAAAATGTGCTGGTGGCCCAGCGGGCGTTTCTGGAAAATGCCGAGATGGGGGAAGGGTCCAATGCCCAGGAAAATACCTATATCATCAATTCACATCTGGCGGGCATGTGTATCACGGCCCATGGCGGCAAAATCATTCATGCGGATGTGGGGCAGGGGTGTTTCGTGGGATTCAACGCGTTTCTCAATGGCAAGGAAACGGCCCGCATTCAATTGGGGGAAGGCTGTATTGTGATGCCCCACACCATCATGGATCCGGAAGAACCCATTCATATTGCCGGTGATCATCTGATATGGGGTTTGATTCGGACCCAGGCGGATGTAAAAACCCATGCCATTTCCCTGGATGATCTGGCAGAGGTGAGAGACAGTCTGACCATCGGTAAAATGACATTTAACGGTAAGGGATCGGTTTTTATCGAGACGTTTAAAAACCGGCTGCAAAATATTCTGCTGCTGAACGGGGCCCTTTACAACAACGGTGAGAAAAGGGGCCATGCCCAGGATGACCAGAATATCTCTTTTAACATTATCCAGCCCTATCGCACCGGAGAGCTGGAGGGTCTGTATCCATCCATCCGGATCAAGCCCTGAATCCTGTTGACAGCCTGAATCCAGTCTGAATCTGAAAAATTTTGATTCCCCGACCCCGGGTGGGGCGGTCGGGGAATCAAAACCGTTACAAAAGCGTGAGATCCCAGTTCCACAACCCGGGCCGGTTCTTGAGAGACACATTTTTGGGCACGGGTTCTTCCAGGGTGATAAAACAGGTATACCCGGCCTGGGCCAGCGTTTTTCTGTGTGCGGTCAGATCCAGGGGCCAGTTGGGAAATATATAATTTAAATTATTGGACCGGGTGACCCAGGCCCCTTCTTTTTTGGGGCTCATGAAAAAATCTCCGGGCGACAACCCCGGCGAAAGGGTCCGGGAAACGGCCAAAGGCCAGTTTCCCTCAATGACCACCCCCAAGGGGAGCACGGATGATTCCGGCAGGGATAAAAACGTATTTTTGTCCAGTTCCGGAGATACGATGGCGCCGCTGAATCCGAGTGTTTTCAACTCCTGAATGGCCAGGCTGTTGGCGATATTGCAGAAAGGGCCGGCCCACAGATCCAACGGGGCCGGATTGTCAAACAGACTGATCTGCCAGACGGCATTGAGCACAAAATGGCGGGCCCCTTTTTTTAATGCTGTGGTGATATACTGGCGGCACAAGATCTCTTCTTCCGGAAAAATGGACGGATCCAGCCACAGCCAGGTGGTTTTGTCAAAACGGGTGCTGTAACGGCTGCCGGAAATCCAGATGCCGGATGCACCTGATTTCTGGGCCTGGGCCTGCGATTTTCTGGAGACCCGGATATCGGTGATGTGTTGACGGGTCCGGCGCCGGGTGTTTAAAGGATTTTTGTCTGAAACGTCTGTGTGGGGGGCCGGACGTACGGGAATTTTTTCCATATCCGCCAGTTCAGCGTCCAGGACACTGATTTCCCGGGTCAGTTCATTGGTCCGGCGATCAATGAGATGAACCGGCGCGTCTTTTCTCACTTTATGCCGCAACTGCCGGGGCAAAGTAAATTTTCCTTTTTGGGGCACGCTCCTTGTCACTTTCTGGATGGTGTGAAAGGCATCCTCTTCATTGCCGATGCGCAGCAGGTCTTCTGGGAACAAGGCATCTTTCGTGATGAAAAAAGGGGCGGCCGGATTTTTGATCCGGCCTAAAAACAGGCCGGACTGGGTGACATCCTGATGATCCAGCGGGTTTTGAATCCGATGGGACAAAAGGTTGTAATGAGTGAACGGCCGGCCCAAGGCATAGTCAAGATAGGTCAGGGCTTCTTTTTTCCGGGACGGATCATCTCTGAGCAGCTGAAACGCCTTGATTGTGTAATATACATAATGCGGGCTTTTTTTTCTGCCTTCAATTTTCCAGGTGTGAACCCGGGGAATTTCCTTGAGTACTTTGGCCAGCACATCCGCAGAAAAATCCATACACGAGAAATACCGGTGTTTTTCTGATTTCATCTGATACATACGCCGGCAGGGTTGAACACAACGTCCTCTGAGGGCGCTTTTGCCGCCGAACCAGGAACTCCAGTAACACCGCCCGGAGATACCATAGCACAAAGCCCCGTGAACAAACACTTCCAGACCCATGTCTTCAGGGGTTTGGGCCGCCATGGCCCGGATATCGTCCAAAGAAAATTCTCTGGGCAGGACCACCTGGGAGAAACCGGCATTGCGGGCCGATTTCAGGCCGGCAGGAGAGGAAAGATTGCCCAGGGTGGAAAGATGCAGGTCCTGGGTGATGCCTGCCTGTCTGGCCAAAGAGATGACGGCCGGATCCTGAACGATCAATGCATCAAAGATCACATGCTGCTGCAGTTTGGACAGCAGGCGAAGGGCTTTTGGGGTTTCCGATTCCTTGATCAGGGTATTGAATGCAATATGTACATCAATCTGTCTGGACCGGGCCAGACGGGACAGTCGGGACAGTTCTTCAATACTGAAATTGGCAGCTTCCATCCGGGCGGAAAACAGCTTGAGTCCGCAGTAAATGGCATCAGCTCCTGCAGCCACGGCGGCCAAAAAAGTGGTCTTGTCTCCGGCCGGGGCCAGGATGGCGGGCGTATGGGAACGCATGGGATCCTTTGATTTTTGAAATTAATAAGACACACAGTATTGCAATTTTTCTGGATTTTGTCAAAATATCGGCATGAAAATCAATTGTTTTCCATGTCTTGAAAAAGGGGATCTGGTGGGTTTGGCTGCGCCCAGCGCCTGGTTTGATGAAATTCGGCTGCAACAGGGAATCATCTGCCTGGAAAAGTTTGGATTTCAGGTGCAGGTGCCGGATCAAATTTTTGGACAAAAACGGTATCTGGCAGGGGATGATTTGTGCCGGGCCACCGTGATCAATGCACTTGCCGCCGACCCGGACATCAAGGGGATTATCTGTGCCAGGGGCGGTTTCGGAGCCATGCGCATGCTCTCTTATGTGGACTGGCCCCTGATTCAAGCCCAACCCAAGCTGTTTATCGGGTTTTCAGATGCCACGGCACTGCTGACCGCCGTGATGCAGCGGGCAAACATCGGCGTGGTCCATGGCCCCAATCTGGTGTCTCTGGCAGATGCGGACTTTCAAACACGCACCTCGTTTTTGGATACCGTGACCGGCCAAGGGACCGCATTGAAGATACCCCAGGGGTTGTGTGTGGCATCCGGCCGGGCCACGGGAATTCTGATGGGCGGCAATCTGGCCACATTGACCCATCTGGTGGGAACAAAGTTTGCGCCTGATTTTTCCCGGGCCGTGTTGTTTTTGGAGGATGTGGGGGAACCGGCCTACAAAATCGACCGCATGCTGACCCAGATGAAAATGGCCGGGTTGTTTTCTTGCGTCTGGGCCGTGGTGACCGGCACGTTTGAACGGTGTGATCATCCGGAATACCTGCCTGAGATTTTTTCCGATATTTTTGGTGAATACCAGGTGCCTGTTTTGATGGGACTTGCCGCAGGGCATGGGAGGGTGAACCTGTCTTTGCCCATGGGATGCCGGGTGGATCTGGATGCCGACGCGAAAACACTGACATGGCCGGCGAAAAAGTGGGGATCATGACATCGGATCCTGTGTCAAACATGATGGACCGGGGAATCAGAGAAAACGTGTTTCCCGGTGCCGTGCTGTTGTGTGCAAAATATGATAAAATTCTGTATCATCGGGCGTTCGGCGTGATGGATCTGCAAACAAACCACCCCATGAAAACAGATGCCGTGTTTGATCTGGCCTCACTGACCAAACCGCTGGCCACGGCTGTCGCCATGATGGTGCTGGTGCAAACCCGTCAACTGACGCTGGATGTCCGCCTGAAAGACCTTTTGCCGGCCACGATCCAAACGCCCAAAGCAGGAATCACCCTGGACATGCTGCTGAGACATACCTCCGGGCTGCCGGCCCACAGAAACTTTTTTGAACAGGCCACCGGTCAGCCGGACCCTCTTGCGGTGATGGATCATCTGGTTCTCACAGAACCGTTGATGGCATTGCCCGGGGCAAAACAGGTGTACAGCGATCTGGGCTATATGCTGCTTTCCAAAGTGATCCGGGTCGTTACACAGACCCGGTTGGACCGGTTTGTCCAAAATCACGTCTATCAGCCCCTGGGCATTGAAGATCTGTTTTTTATCGATATGGCCGCCCCTTCCATGCCTGTGGATCAAGCCCGGCTGGTGTCCACCCAGAATTGCCCCTGGCGGGGGCGGGTGCTCACCGGAGAGGTGGACGATGAAAACGCCTGGGTGTCCGGGGGTATTCAGGGGCATGCCGGCCTGTTCGGGTCTGCGGACGGGGTGCATCGTCTGTGTCTGGAGATGCTTCAGGCCATCAAATACCAGTCTCCTCAGGTCCTGGATCCCGGGACGGCGGCTCGATTCATCCAAAAATATCCCGGTCATACCCACGTGGCGGGATTTGATACCCCGTCCCAGACCGGATCATCCACGGGGCGGTATTTTTCTGCATTGACTGTGGGACATCTGGGGTTCACGGGGACGTCTTTCTGGATCGATCCGGATACCGGCGCCATTGTTGTTTTATTGACCAACCGGGTGCATCCGTCCCGTTTTAACCTGAAAATCAAAAAATTCAGGCCGGCGATCCATGACTGTATTGCCCGGTGTATTTTAAGGTGAATCCGGAAAGAATAATATAATAGGATAGGATGTCAGACTTTATTCTTGTAAAAAACGGTTAATTTTGTTAGCAACTACCATTCAGGTAAAAAGATCAATCCCTGGATCGGGTGAAAACATATTTTAACAAGACTAACGAGGGAAAATGAACTTTATTACGGATTCTTTGCTTGGCGCCTTTTCAAATGACCTGGCCATTGATCTGGGAACGGCCAATACCCTGGTGTATGTCAAAGGGAAAGGCATTGTATTGAGTGAACCCTCTGTGGTGGCGGTGAGAATCGACGCCCGGGCAAAAAACAGGGTTCTGGCGGTGGGTATGGAGGCCAAACGGATGCTGGGCCGGACTCCCGGCAATATCGTGGCCATAAGGCCCATGCGGGACGGGGTGATTGCCGACTTTGAAGTGACCGAAGCCATGCTCAAGCATTTTATCCGAAAAGTGCACAACAATCGGAAAACCATGGTCCGGCCCCGGATTATCATTGCCGTGCCCTCGGGAATCACCCAGGTGGAAAAGCGGGCGGTCCGGGAATCGGCGGAATCCGCCGGTGCCAGAGAAGTGTTTCTGATTGAAGAACCCATGGCTGCAGCCATCGGCGCAGGTCTTCCCATTACAGAACCGACCTGTAACATGGTGGTGGATATTGGCGGCGGCACCACGGAAGTGGCGGTCATCTCTCTGGCTGGCATCGTTTATACCCAGTCTTTGCGGGTGGCCGGCGATAAAATGGACAGCTCTATCAGCCAGCATATCAAGCGTAAATATAATCTGCTCATCGGCGAACGCACGGCGGAAATCATTAAAAACACCATCGGCAATGCATATCCGGATCCGGACAATCTGGAGACCATTGAAGTCAAAGGTCGGGACCTGGTATCCGGGATTCCCAAAATTCTGGCCATTGATTCCGAAGAGGTCAGAATGGCCATTTCCGAACAGATTGATGCCATTGTGGAGACGGTGCGTGTCGCTCTGGAACAGACCCCGCCGGAACTGGCAGCGGATATCGTGGACTCGGGAATTGTGCTCACCGGCGGCGGGGCATTGCTGAAAAACCTGGATAAACTGCTTCAGGAAAAAAGCGGCCTGCCCATCGTGGTGGCGGATGATCCATTGTCAACAGTGGCGTTAGGGTGTGGAAAAGCACTGGACAGTATTGATATCTTAACCGAAGTGGTGATCGACTGAGTACATGTTTTCCCGTCGAATGTTAATCGCTGTCGGGATTGGATTGTTTGTCGCAATCAATTTGATAGTGATCAGTCTGACCAGCCGGCAGAATTTTGACGTGCAGGGCCCGGAAAACGTGTTGATCACATTGACGGCCCCCTTTCAACTGGCCGTGCAGCGCTCGGTTTATTTTGTGTCGACTGTCTGGAAAAATTATTTTGCCTGTGTGTCGGCAGCCCGGGAAAACACGGTTTTAAAGCAACAATTGACCCTGGCAGAACAGATTGAAAACCAGAATCGGGAACTGACCGTGGAGAACGCCCGATTAAAGAAATTTTTGGCATTCTCATCGACTGCATCCGGAACCTATGTGGCGGCCCGGGTGATTGCCCGGGACCCGTCTCCCTGGTTTAAAACCCTGATGATTGATAAAGGGGAACGGCACGGCCTGAAAAAAAATGCGCCCATACTGGTTCCGGAAGGCATTGTGGGACAGATCACCAAAGTATCTCCCAATTTTTCCAGGGTCCTGCTTATCACGGATCGGAATTCCGCCGTGGATGCCCTGGTTCAGACCACACGGGCCAGAGGGATGGTCAAAGGCAATGGTGACAGCAGTTGCAGTTTTGTTTATGCCTTGCGTAAAGAAAAGATTCAGGCCGGTGAGGTCATTGTGTCTTCAGGGCTGGATCAGGTCTTTCCCAAGGGGTTGAAAATCGGCACGGTTCTGGCGGTTAAAAAAGATCATTCCCATTTGTTCCAGGATATCATCATTCAGACCAGTGTGGATTTTGATAAACTGGAAGAGGTGCTGGTATATAAACAATGAAATGGGTTTTTGTGGGGATTATCAGCCTTTTTCTCATTGTTTTCCAGACAGTGCTGCTTCCCGGTTTATCGTCATCATTTTATTGTTTTGACCTGACCATTATCCTGATTGTTTATATCAGCCTTCATTTTTCTCATTATCTGGTTATTGCCGTTATTGCCGGTATGGGCGGAATCATGGACAGTCTGTCAGGGGCGCCGTTTTTCCTTTATACCTTTTCTTATCTCTGGATTTTTTTAATCGTTCGACTGGCCCGGCAGCTGGTGTTCCAGACCAGTGTTCCGTTTATCGTGGTCGTCAGCCTGCTGTCTGTCACCATTCAACAGGGTATTTTTCTTTTTTCGCTGTTTGCCCGACAGGAATATACGGGCACGTGGCCGCTTAATGTGTCTTTGATGCTGCAACAGATCGCATGGGGTGCCGTGATGATTCCGTTGGGGGTTGGATTGATTTCTGCCGGATACCGGCGCTGGCAGGACCTGATTCAGCGTATTGCCAGAATCCGGGAAACAAGAAGAAATTAAACCCATGGTGGATCTGCCTAAAACCAAAGAGCGGGACTGGATGAAACAGCGGGTGATGGCTGCCAGTCTTTGCGTTTTGATCGTGTTCATGCTGTTGTTTTTTCGACTGGTGTATCTTCAGCTGATCAAAGGAGAAGAATATCACCGCTTGTCTGAAACCAATTGCGTGCGGTTAAAAAGCATCAAACCGTCCCGGGGGCTGATTTTCGACCGGCACGGGGAACTGCTGGTGGACAACCGGCCGGCGTTTGATCTGGTGATGGTGCTCGAGGATACGGGATCCGTGCCGGACACCGTTTCTCTTTTGTCTTCTTTGATCGATGAACCCTATGTGGATCTGATGGAACAAATTCAAAAAGCGGGAACGGCTGCTTTTTACAAGCCCATTGTGTTGAAAAAAGATATTTCCAGGGATCAGCTGGCCGTTGTGGAGGCCCATAAATTTGATCTGCCCGGAATTTATGTGGAGATTGAGCCCACCCGACATTATATTTATCCGGAAACAGCGTCTCATCTGCTGGGATATCTGGGGGAGGTGAACAAAAAAGAACTGGAAAGCGGTATGTTACCTCATGTCCGGGCAGGAGATCATATCGGACGATACGGGGTGGAAAAAAGTTTTGAATCCTATCTGCAAGGCCGGCGGGGCGGCCGCCAGGTGGAGGTGGACGTGAACGGGCGGGTGGTCCAGGAGCTGAAAACCGTGGCACCCGTGCCGGGACACAATCTTCACTTAACCCTGGATCTGCCGTTGCAGCAACTGGCGGAAGACCTGCTTGAAGACCGGGATGGGGCCGTCGTGGCCCTGAATCCGGCCAATGGCGATGTACTGGTCATGGCCAGCAATCCGGGGTTTGATCAGAATGACTTTATCGGCGGGATATCCACCCGCAACTGGCAGGCATTGATGAACAATCCGGGCCGTCCCATGATCAACAAAACCATCCAGGCGGAATATCCGCCGGCCTCCACCTATAAGATACTCACCGCCATTGCCGCTCTGGAAGAAAAAAAGATTGATGGTGACGACACCACCTTTTGTCCCGGATTTTATATGTTTCGGGGCCGACGGTATCATTGCTGGCGCAGACACGGGCACGGGCATTTAAACGTGGTGGATGCCCTGGCCCAGTCCTGTGATGTGTTTTTCTATCTGGCCGGTGAAAAAACGGGGGTGGATGCGCTGGCACAGTATGCCAACGGATGCGGATTAGGACGTCCCACTGGCATTGACCTGGATCATGAGCGTCAGGGATTGATTCCGACGTCCGCATGGAAACGGGAACGGTTCAATGAAGCCTGGTTTCCGGGAGAAACCCTTTCCATCAGTATCGGTCAGGGGTTCAACCTGGTTACCCCGCTCCAGATGGCCGTATTCACCGCAGCCATTGCCAATGGAGGCACCTTGTACCGGCCCAGGATCGTCACGGCTGTCAAGGATGTGAACGGCCATCTGGTGAGGGAAATGGACCCGGAGATCACCGGCGGAATTCCGGCAGGCAGACAAACCCTGGATCTGGTCAGAAAAGGATTGACCGAAGTGGTGGAAGGAGATCGGGGGACGGCAAGAAGTATTCGGATCAAGCAGATCGAAATGGCAGGTAAGACCGGAACGGCCCAGGTGTTTTCCCGGAAAACCGGTGAAAAATTCGATAATGAAAATCAGAAAAGAACCCTGAGAGACCATGCCTGGTTTGTGTGTTATGCGCCGGCCGAAAATCCGGTGATTGCGATTGCCGTGATCATTGAACATGGAGAACATGGCTCTTCAGCGGCCGCTCCTGTGGCCGGAACGCTGGTGAAAAAATATCTGGGCCTGCCGGGACCTGAAGAGTCGTTTGATGCAGCACCTGAAGGATAAAAATAATCATGTTTGACCGACGTCTGATAGAACATTTTGACTGGGGATTACTGGTGCTGATTCTGCTTATCGCCGGCACCGGACTGATGGTGCTGTATTCCGCGGTCATGGCCGGATGGCAGGGCACCGGCCTTCATTATCTGTTTAAACGGCAGCTCATCTGGATGGGGGGCGGAGCCGCACTGATGACCGGCATCCTGGTGTTTGATTTCCAGAAGCTGAACAAGCTGAATCTGTTTATATATGCCGCCTGTGTCACGCTTCTGGTGGGGGTCTATTTTTTCGGTCAGTCCGGCGGCGGTTCCCAGCGATGGATTTCTTTTGGCGGGATCAGTGTCCAGCCGTCCGAATTAATGAAAATTGCATTGATTATCAGTCTGGCATCGATTTATGCCACCAAGGTGTCACCGGAAGGTCTTAACTTCAGACAATTACTCAAACCCGCTGTGTTTTGTATGATTCCGGTGGGGTTGATCGTCAATCAGCCGGACCTGGGTACGGGATTGATGCTGCTGCTCATTGCCGGCGCCATCACCTTGTTTGTCAAGGTCGAAAAAAAAGTGATTTTGATTCTGGGGGGCCTGAGCGGATGTGTTCTCCCTGTTGTCTGGTTTTTCGGCCTTAAAGCCTATCAAAAATCACGGATTCTGACGTTTCTGGATCCGGACCGGGATCCGCTGGGTACGGGATATCACATCATTCAGTCCAAAATCGCCATTGGATCCGGCATGATCACCGGGAAAGGGTTTTTGCAGGGAACTCAGAATGCCCTGGCTTTTCTGCCGGAACAGCATACGGATTTTATTTTATCCGTGCTGGCGGAAGAATGGGGACTTGCGGGATGCACGGTATTACTGATTTTGTATTTTCTGTTGATCTGCTGGGGATTGAATATTGCCTATAATTGCCGGAATCTGTTCGGATCCATTCTGGCATTCGGCATCACCAGCATGATTTTCTGGCAGATTTTCATCAATGTCGGCATGGTTATGGGGTTGATGCCCGTGGTGGGAATGCCGTTACCCCTGGTGTCATATGGGGGGTCTTCCGTGATCACCAATATGGTGGGATTCGGGATATTGCTCAATATCAGTATGCGCCGTTTTTACACCAGCTGATTGGGTTGAAAGATCAGCGTTTCATGCAAGAGAATGAAATGGGTTTTACACCTGTCAACAGGGGAAATATTTTCTTATTCCATGTTGACAAATCATTACCCGGATGGTACTGAAGTCACGTTTTAAACGGAATTTGGGCTGTTTTTGCGTAAAAACAGCTGGTAAGATATAAGTAGTTGGTTTTTTTATAATTATTTACTGGCGGAGGGAATTTTATGATAACTGTGATTCCTGATATATCTTTGGTGTATCAGATGATCAATTTCCTGATTCTGCTCTTTGTCCTCAATGTACTGCTGTATAAACCCATTCGCAAGGTGCTGCTGGAAAGAAAAGCAAAGATTCAAGGTCTTGAATCCGGCGTTGAAAAAGCCACTGCGGATCTTGTTTCCCAGGAGGAATCCTACAAGAACGGGTTGCGGCAGGCCAGAAGCGAAGGCTTGAAAGAGAAAGAAGCGTTTGTGGAGGAGGCATCAAAACAGGAACGGGAGATTATCGATCAGATCAATCAGAAGGCTCAGGCCAATCTTGCCCGGATCAAGAAACAGGTGGCGGATGAGACTGAGCAGGCCCGAAAAACTCTGGAAAAAGAGGTGGCGGTGTTTGCCAAAGCCATTGGTGAAAAAATTCTGGGGAGGGCCTTATGATGAAAAAAAACAATTTGAGACGCAAACAGCTCAAAGTGTCAGGGATGAGTCTGCTGATTCTTGGATCTGCTGTTGCCACGTCATGGGCGGCGTCCGGCCCTGGTGAAGTCCACAATTCCTGGTTGGCCATTGATACCTGGAAGACATTGAATTTTGCCGTACTGGCCATCGCCCTGTTTTTTCTGGGAAGAAAACCGGTCAAGGCATTTTTTTCCTCCCGGAAAAAAGAGATTGCAGATGAACTGAAAGACCTTGAGCAGAAAAAAGCCGAGGCCGAAAAACAGCTGGCCGAATATCAGGCCCGTTTCAACAATCTGGATCAGGAATCCAGACGGATCATCCAGGATTACATCCAGCAGGGAGAAGAAGCCAAAAAACGGATTATTGCCCAGGCGGAAGCCCAGGCGGAAAAACTGGAAGACATGGCCAAAAGAACCATTGAACAGGAATTCAAATCGGCCAGGATCAAACTCCAGCAGGAAATTTCCTCTTTGGCTGTAGCGCAGGCACAAGACGTTATTCAGAGCGCCATTTCATCTGAAGATCAGGAAAAACTGGTGGACGATTATTTGAAAAAGGTGGTGGCATAATGAAAAATTTAGCAGTATCCAGGCGTTATGCCAAAGCATTGATTCTGATCGGTCAGGAAAACGGGCAGGCAGACCTGTATAATGAAGAACTGGAGGCTGTTGTGTCTTTGTTTGATACACAGGAAGGTTTTGAAGCGGCCCTGACCAATCCATTGTACAACAAGAACGACCGGAAGAAAGTGTTGGAAGCTGTTCTGGAGGCGGCAAACCTGTCTGTTGTGATGAATTCTTTTCTAAAGTTGCTGTTTGACAAGGGAAGAATCGTTTTTTTAAGAGATATCGCCTCGTATTACAAGAATCTGGCTGATGAACTCAAAGGGATCGTTAAAGCCAGTATTACTTCGGCCACACAATTGTCATCGGACGCTGTGGAAAAAATCCGGGATGCCCTTTCCAAAAGAGTGGGCAAGACGATTGTTTTGAATGTGGAACAGGATCCAAGTCTCATCGGCGGCGTGGTTACCAAAATCGGTGATCTTGTTTTGGATGGCAGCGTGAAAACTCAGCTGATCAATATGAGGGAAACTTTAAAAAAAGGTGAGAGTGTCTAATGGAAATTAAAGCAGAAGAGATAAGCCAGATAATTAAAGATCAGATCAAGGGATTTGACGCAAAGGTTGATCTGAATGAGACCGGTGTGGTTCTGTCTGCCGGTGATGGCATTGCCCGTGTATATGGGTTGGAAAAAGTCAAGGCAATGGAACTGGTGGAGTTTCCCGGTGGCATTTTAGGCCTTGCGCTGAACCTGGAATCCGACAATGTGGGTATTGCCATCTTAGGGGATGACAAGCTCATTAAAGAAGGGGATGTGGTTAAAAGAACCGATCGGATCGCTTCGGTGCCCGTGGGTGAGGCAATGCTGGGCCGGGTGGTCACCACCACAGGGGAACCCATTGACGGCAAGGGTCCCATCAATTCCGACGTCATGATGAACATGGAACTGGTGGCCCCCGGGGTTATCGCCAGAAAATCAGTGCATGAACCCTGTTATACCGGAGCCAAGGCTGTGGACGGCATGACCCCGGTGGGCCGGGGACAAAGGGAGCTGATCATCGGTGACCGCCAGATCGGTAAAACCGCTGTTGCCGTAGATGCCATCATCGCCCAGAAAGACACGGACATGAAATGTATCTATGTGGCCTGCGGCCAGAAAAAATCCACAGTGGCCCAGGTGGTGGCGGCCTTAGAAGAACATGGGGCCATGGAATACACCACCGTGGTCGTGGCATCCGCCTCAGAATCTGCGGCCCTGCAGTATCTGGCGCCGTTTGCCGGATGCGCCATGGGAGAATATTTCAGGGATAAGGGCGAACATGCCCTGATCATTTATGATGATTTGTCCAAACAGGCGGTAGCTTATCGCCAGGTATCCCTGCTGCTTAGACGTCCGCCCGGACGTGAGGCGTTTCCCGGGGATATTTTTTACAACCATTCCCGTTTGCTGGAACGTTCCGCCAAGCTCAGTGATGAAAAAGGGGCTGGTTCTCTGACCGCTTTGCCCATCATCGAGACCCAGGAAGGCGATGTGTCCGCATTTATTCCCACCAATGTGATTTCCATTACCGACGGTCAGATCTTTCTGGATAAAGACCTGTTCTTTGCCGGTGTCCGGCCGGCCATTGACGTGGGTCTTTCCGTATCCCGGGTAGGGGGGGCGGCCCAGGTGAAAGCCATGAAACAGGTGGCAGGGACCCTGCGTCTGGATCTGGCCCAGTACCGTGAGCTGGAAGCGTTTGCCGCATTCGGTTCGGATCTGGATGCTGCCACCCAGAGACAGCTGACCCGTGGGGAAAGACTGGTGGAGCTGCTCAAACAGCCCCAGTTTCAGCCCCTTCCCATGGAAAAAATGGTAACGGCCCTGTATGCCGGTACCAAAGGCTATATTGACAAATATCCCAAAGAAGCGGTTTCCAAATATGAAGAAGGGCTTTATACGTTTGTGGAAAACCGGTTTCCTGAAATCTATCAAGGCTTGAAAGAGAAAAAAGAGATCACCTCTGATATCGAAACCAAACTCAAGCAAGCCTTAGAAGCCTATGACGAAGAGTTCAAGGACACGATTTAGTTCATATGAACGGTTCTTGAAAACACAATCGTTACAATAATTTGAAATTAATAGGCTTGAAAGGTAGATATAATGGCAACACTTAAAGAAGTAAAATCCAAGATCAGCAGCGTCAAGAAAACAAAGCAGATCACTTCTGCCATGAAAATGGTTGCCACTTCAAGACTGCGGGGCTGTCAGACCAATATGGAGCGGTTCATGCCCTATGCCTCCAAATTCGCTGAGGTGCTGGGAAGTATTGCCGGCAAATCGGGTTCAGATGTCAGCCCGTTGCTGGTCCCGGCCCAGGAAGTCAAAAAAGTGGTCGTGATTCTGTGTACGTCTGATAGAGGGTTGTGCGGTGGTTTTAATATCAATTTGATAGATAAAGCCCGGAAATTCATACAATCAGACTTGCAGGACAAGGACGTGTCTTTCTACTGTTTTGGAAAAAAAGGACGGGACTGGGCCCGAAAATCACCCTATGCCATTGCCGCGGAATACCTGGATGTGGTAGGGGGAAAAATCGATTTTTCAATGGCATCCACTCCGGGACAGCAGTTGATAGACAGTTTTCTTGTGGGAGACGTGGACGAAGTTTATATCATTTATTCTGAATTTCAGAGCATGGCCAGGCAGGAACCGTTGATCAAACAGATCCTGCCCATTCCATCCCTGACGGACATTGCGAATGAAAATCCCGCGGATGCGGATGGATCATTTCTGCCGGAACATATCTGTGAGCCGTCGTCCGATGTTCTACTGGGGGAAATGCTGCCCAAGAACGTGTTTATTCAGATTTATGATGCCCTGCTTCAGACCTCCACCAGTGAACATGCCGCACGGATGCGGGCCATGGAAAATGCCACCAAGGCCTGCGAAGACATGGTGCTCGAACTTCAGACCATCTTCAACAAGACGCGTCAGGCTCAGATTACGGGCGAGCTCATGGATATTGTCGGTGGTGCGGAAGCGCTCAAGGGATAACAAAATATACCTCACAGTATATAAACAGCTTTATTTAGGAGAAAAAAATGGCTGAAAATATAGGTAGAATAGCACAGGTCATGGGTGCTGTTGTTGACGTTGAATTCACACCCGGCAACCTTCCGGCGGTTCTCACCGCCCTGACCGTCACCAACCCCACCATCGGGGATGAAGAAGACAATCTGGTCATTGAAGTGGCCCAGCATCTGGGAGACAACATGGTCCGGTGTATCGGTATGGATGTCACCGACGGGCTCCAGCGGGGCATGCCCGTAAAAGATACGGGGTCCCCCATCATGATGCCTGTGGGTGAAGCCTCTTTGGGGCGGGTATTGAATGTTGTGGGAAAACCCGTGGATGGCCTGGGAGATATTTCCAGGGAAAAAATGATGCCGATCCACAGGCATGCCCCCGCATTCATTGAGCAGGATACTTCGGTTCGGGTTCTTGAAACCGGCGTCAAGGTGATCGACCTGCTGGTGCCCTTTCCCCGGGGCGGAAAAATGGGGATGTTCGGTGGTGCCGGTGTGGGCAAAACCGTTATCATGATGGAAATGGTAAACAATATCGCCATGCAGCACGGCGGTATTTCCGTATTCGGCGGTGTGGGTGAGAGGACCCGTGAAGGAAACGACCTGTATCATGAAATGAAGGATTCCGGCGTTCTTCCCAAATGTGCCCTGGTGTACGGCCAGATGACGGAACCCCCGGGAGCCCGTGCCCGGGTGGCCCTGTCCGCTTTGACCTGCGCGGAATATTTCCGTGATGTGGAAGGACAGGATGTGCTCTTGTTCATTGACAACATCTTCCGTTTCACCCAGGCCGGTTCAGAAGTGTCCGCCACCCTGGGCCGCATGCCGTCCGCCGTGGGATATCAGCCCACTTTGGCTGTGGACATGGGGGAACTCCAGGAACGCATCACCTCCACGGACAAAGGGTCCATCACCGCCGTTCAGTGTGTTTATGTGCCCGCGGATGACTTGACCGACCCGGCGCCGGCCACCACATTCGCCCATCTGGACGGTACCGTGGTTCTGTCCCGCCAGATTGCTGAGCTGGGGATTTATCCGGCTGTGGATCCGCTGGACTCCACCTCCAGGATTCTGGATGCCGTCTACATTGGTGATGAGCATTATCATGTGGCCCGGGTGGTTCAGCAGACCCTGCAAAAATACAAGGAACTCCAGGACATCATTGCCATTCTGGGTATGGATGAGTTGTCTGATGAGGACAAGATAACGGTCCAGCGGGCCAGAAAACTGCAAAAGTTTTTGTCCCAGCCTTTTCATGTGGCTGAAACGTTCACCGGCATGCCCGGAGTTTTTGTCAAAGTTGAAGATACCGTAAGATCATTTAAAGAAATTATTGATGGTAAACATGATGATCTTCCGGAAAATGCGTTCTATATGGTAGGCTCCATTGAAGATGCCATTAAAAAGGCGAAATCAGATTAATTCCCGGAGGTAGCTCATGGCTGAAAAACTGATGCTTGAAGTGGTGACACCACAGAAAGCGGTGGTCAGCGAAGCGGTAGATACGGTAGTCGCTCCGGGGTCGGAAGGTGAATTCGGCGCCCTGAAGGGGCACACCACGTTTCTGACATCCCTGAAAATGGGAACGCTGCGATATAAAAATGCCAGTGGAAAAGAACAGCTTTTGTTCATCAATGGTGGGTTTGCGGAAGTTTTACCGGATAAGGTCACCATTCTGGCTGAATCAGCGGAACGTAATCAGGATATCGATGTGGTCAGGGCTCAGGCCGCCAAAGAACGGGCGGAACAGCGTCTGGCCAATCGGGCTGCCGGCATTGATCTGCTGCGGGCAGAACTGGCTTTGCGGCGGGCGATCCACCGGTTGAAAGTGGCATCTGCCGGCAAGTAGCTGATCTGTTTTTTGTTTTTGACCAGATATAGGGTGCACCCATTTGGGCGCACCCTATTTTTTTAAAAAAACGCGGATTCACACCAAAAAAGGATAATCATGGATGCGGTGAGCGTCATTATTCTGGCGGCAGGCAAGGGGACCCGGATGAATTCAGATCTTCCCAAAGTGCTTCACCCGGTGGCGGGAAAACCCATGGTGCTGCACGTCATCGCCTGCGCCAGGCAGGTGACATCCGATCACCATATCCATGTGGTGGTGGGGCACCAGGCCCGGAAAGTGCAGCAAGCCGTGACTGATTGTTATTCGGTTAATTTCAGTCTGCAAAAAACGCTTCTGGGAACGGGGGATGCCGTTAAATGTGCGATTCCGGCCCTGGCCCATGATGTGAAACAAGTTGTGATCCTGTATGGGGATGTGCCTTTGATACAACCGGAGACCGTGGTGGATCTGGTGTCAGTCCATCGAACATCCCGGGCAAAAGTGACGATTCTAGCTGCGGATATAGACAAGCCTTTCGGGTATGGGCGTATTATCTGCGACCCGCTGAATCGTGTTATTGCCATTCGGGAGGAAGCGGATGCCAGTGATGAGGAAAAAAAAATCCGCCGGATCAATACGGGTATTTATTGTTTTGACCGGCAGTTTTTAGCAATGGCGCTGGATCAGTTGAAACCGGACAACCTTCAGGCAGAATATTATTTGACGGACGTGGTGGGGATCGCTTCCCAAAAAAATGAGAATGTGGCGGTAAAAGTGTTAAAAGACATCAGTCAGGTTCTGGGTGTAAATACACCGGATGATCTTGAAAAAACAAGAAATCTGCATGGTCGCATGCAAAATGAATTGCCTTGACTTTGACAAAAGATTTGATCTATACTGACGTTAAATTAATTATCGTAGGATTATAAAATTGGGGAATGATCAGATACATAGCACGTTTGATGAAATCGACAAAAAAGTCGATAAATTGCTGGAACGCTGTCGGTCTTTACAAATGGAAAATCAGGACCTGGCTTTACGGATAAAACATCTGGAATCAGACCTGGAAGAAAAAATTCAGACTGAAGCACAGACATCTGAGCAGGAGGCAGTGATTCAATCGAAAATAGACGGGCTTCTGACGAAACTGGATAGTTTTATCCAGTCAGAATGATTCTGAACAGATTAGGGCTGATGATAAGGTGCCCGTAGAGGGATTTCATTGGATGAAATTATCAAAATTGATCTTTTTGGAGAAGAGTTCAGATTTAAACCGGATGATCAGGTTAAAGATCCGAGCCAGGTTGTCCAATATTTAACTGATTACATCCAGGAGGCAGAAGGCATGGTTCCGAATAAAAATTCAGGAAGAAATAAAATAGCTATTTTGCTTCTTGCCGCCATGAACCTGTCCAAGGATTTTCATGAGTTGAAAATGCAGCACGCTGAACTTGAGAAAGACATGGAGAATAAAATTTCATCATTGATGAAAAAAATCGATAAAGGGTTGTAATGATAAGCAGTTGGATGATAACCAATTAAAACCCCCTGCAATGTGCGTGATTGTACGATAGACTTTGTCCTAACGCATATAGAAAGGGAACTCACACTGATACCGGTGCGCAGGTTCCTCGTCAGTAAGGAAAAGCCTGAAGGTATTAACTGGGTGCCCACTTTTGAACCAATGGTTCAAAGCCTTTAAAGCAACACGGCATTTTGCGGGGGCAACTGTTTTTTATCAGCAACATTTTCTGATCCCGCCTCATTTGAAATTCCATTCCATTTTATAATCTGCAGTACGGTTATTAAACACGCAGCACGCTTTTAAAAAAAGGTGTTGATAATTCCATATATGTGAAGGAGACCGGTTGAATGGAAATAGTCCTCTCATTGATAATTGTTTTATTGCTGGTATTGGGAGTGGTCGGCTTTTTCAGGATTAAGAAAAAGTTTTCTCTTGAAAAGCTGAATATTGAAGAAGAGCAGAGGCGGATTATAGAAGCGGCTGAAATCAAAGCGGAAACATTGATCAAAGAAGCCCAGCTCGAAGCGAAATCCCGACTTTTGGAAATGAAGGGCAGTTTTGATGCTGAGACCCAGGAAACGCGTGAAGAATTAAAAAAAGAAGCCCGCAGACTTTCCAAAAAGAGTGAAAAGCTGGATCAGACAGAAGATCTGTTCATTCAGAAAGAAGCCGAACTTCATGGCAAAGAAGCAGAAATTAATGAAAAACTGGAAGCCGTCGCCAGTGATGAAGCCTATTATGCCAATCTGGTGGAAGAAACCCGAAAAGAACTGGAAAAGGTTTCCGGCCTGACGCTGGAAGAAGCCAGAGAACTGCTGCTTAAAACTCTGGAAGAAGAGGCCCGGCACGAAGGTGCCAAATTGGTGAAAAAAATCACCTCAGAAGCCAGAGAGCAGGCGGATAAAGAGGCCAAAAAAATTATATCCACAGCCATTCAGCGGTATGCCGGGGATTTTGTGGCGGAACGCACCGTGTCTGTGGTGCATTTGCCGGGCGATGAAATGAAAGGCCGGATTATCGGAAGAGAGGGCAGAAATATACGGGCCCTGGAAGCGGCCACGGGGATTGATCTGATCATTGATGATACCCCTGAAGCCGTAATTCTGTCAGGATTTAATCCCGTGCGGCGGGAAGTCGCCCGGTTGTCTCTGGAAAAATTGATTTCCGATGGCCGGATTCATCCGGCCAGAATAGAGGATGTGGTGGAACGGGCAGGCAAGGAAGTGGATCTTGCCATCAAGGAAGCCGGTGAACAGGCGGCATTCGATTTAGGGGTTCACGGCATCAATCCGGAATTGATCAAGGTGCTGGGAAAATTGAAATTCCGGACTTCTTATGCCCAGAATGTGCTTCAGCATTCTTTTGAAGTGGCATTTCTGGCCGGTGTGATCGCCGCTGAACTGAAACTGGATGTCAAGCTGGCCAAACGGATGGGTCTGCTTCATGATATCGGCAAAGCCATCGATCATGAAGTGGATGGGGCTCATGCCATTATCGGTGCCAAGCTGGCCAAAAAATACGGAGAGCTGGATTGTGTGGTCAATGCCATTGCCGCCCATCATGAAGATCAGATGCCCACGTCTGTGTATGATTATATTGTCCAGGCGGCAGACGCGTTGTCCGGGGCCAGACCGGGTGCCAGAAAAGAAAGTCTTGAAAATTATATCAAACGGCTGGAAGACCTTGAAAAGATAGCCAATTCGTTTGACGGGGTGATCAATACCTATGCCATTCAGGCCGGCCGTGAGATTCGTGTGATTACTGAAAGTGGAAAAATCAGTGATGAAGATGCCGTGTTGCTGTCCAGGGAAATCGCCCGGCAGATTGAAGAGAACCTGACATTTCCGGGCCAGGTCAAAGTGGTGGTGATCAGAGAAACCAGAGCCGTTGAGTATACTAAAAAATAGCAGGGAAATCATGAGTGTATTATCAGTTTTAAAAGAGCGGGGGTTCGTTGATGCGGTAACCCATACTGCAGAACTGGAAGAATATCTGGAAAACAACCAGGCCACCTGTTACATCGGATTTGACCCCACGGCCACCAGTCTTCATGTGGGCAGCCTGGTGTGTATCATGGCCCTGGCCCATATGCAGAGGTGCGGACACCGGCCCATCGCTCTGGTGGGGGGCGGGACTGGTCTGATCGGAGACCCGTCCGGGAAAACGGAAATGCGCCAGATCATTACCCAGGAACAGATCGATGAAAACAAAGCCGGGATTCGGGCTCAATTATCCAGATTCATTGATTTCAACAATGACCAGGCCTTGTTGCTGGACAATGCCCAGTGGCTGACAAAACTGGAATATATCCCTTTTTTAAGAGATATCGGGCGACATTTTTCAATCAACCGGATGATCAAGGCGGAAAGTTACAAAGCCCGGATGGACTCAGAAGAAGGTCTGACCTTCATTGAGTTCAACTATATGCTGCTTCAGGCGTATGATTTTATGAAACTGGCCCAAAATTATGATGCATTGCTTCAAATGGGCGGCAGTGATCAGTGGGGAAATATTGTGGCAGGGATTGATCTGATTCGGAGAACGCTTGGAAAACAGGCGTTTGGAATTACGTTTCCATTGATCACCACGGCTTCGGGCATCAAAATGGGAAAAACTCATAAAGGTGCGGTATGGCTGGATCCGGACCGGTTTTCTCCGTATGATTATTATCAATTCTGGGTCAATTGCGATGATGCGGATGTGGCCAGATTTTTGGCATTGTTTACATTTCTTCCCATGGATGAAATCAATCATGTCAAAACCCTTGAAGGGGCGGATCTGAACAAAGCCAAGACCATTCTGGCGTATGAAGCCACCAAAATTGCCCATGGGGAAACTCAGGCCCGGGCCGCATTAAAAGCCTCAGCATCGGTTTTCGGAGCCATTGAAGTACCTGATGATTTGCTGCCGGGTTCAACAATTTCCCGGGGCATCCATTCATCCGCGTCTGATGGGGCCGTTCCGACAACACAAATCGATCGAAACGATGTCAACGAAAACGATTTTATCATCGATCTGTTCACCCGGACCGGTCTGTGTACATCCAAATCAGATGCCAGACGTCTGGTAAAGCAAGGCGGTGCTTATTTGAACGGAAGCCGGGTATCTACGATCGATCAAAAGATTGGGGAACTTGATCTGGATCAGGGGGAGATGCTGCTTCGGGCCGGCAAAAAAAAGTACCATAAGATAATTTTAAAATGAGTTAAAAAAGGTTTGACAAACCATTTTTAGACATGTATATTGTTCTGGTTTTTCGGTCACAGAAATTGTGAGCAAAAGCAAAAGAAGTACCCGATGTTTGATCTTTGAAAATTGGTCAGTGATAAAGTTTGAAGCGGGTCTAAAACAAGACCTTAACGAGTTTGTAGTTAAAGGATTTAACTGGAGAGTTTGATCCTGGCTCAGAATGAACGCTGGCGGCGTGCTTAACACATGCAAGTCGAACGAGAAAGGGATTGCTTGCAATCCTGAGTAGAGTGGCGCACGGGTGAGTAACACGTAGATAATCTACCTTCAAGCCCGGGATAACCCTTCGAAAGGATGGCTAATACCGGATGCAGTTTCAGTACACAAGTGCTGAGATGAAAGATTGCCTCTTCTTGAAAGCAATTGTTTGGAGATGAGTTTGCGTACCATTAGCTTGTTGGTGGGGTAAAAGCCTACCAAGGCTGCGATGGTTAGCTGGTCTGAGAGGATGATCAGTCACACTGGAACTGGAACACGGTCCAGACTCCTACGGGAGGCAGCAGTGAGGAATTTTGCGCAATGGGGGAAACCCTGACGCAGCAACGCCGCGTGAGTGAAGAAGGCCCTTGGGTCGTAAAGCTCTGTCAACTGGGAAGAAGTTGTTATTGTTTAATAAATGATAGCATTGACGGTACCAGTGGAGGAAGCGCCGGCTAACTCCGTGCCAGCAGCCGCGGTAACACGGGGGGCGCAAGCGTTATTCGGAATTATTGGGCGTAAAGGGCGCGTAGGCGGTTCTGTCGGTCAGATGTGAAAGCCCGGGGCTCAACCCTGGAAGTGCATTTGAAACAGCAGAACTTGAGTACGGGAGAGGAAAGCGGAATTCCTGGTGTAGAGGTGAAATTCGTAGATATCAGGAGGAACACCGATGGCGAAGGCAGCTTTCTGGACCGATACTGACGCTGAGGCGCGAAGGCGTGGGTAGCGAACAGGATTAGATACCCTGGTAGTCCACGCAGTAAACGATGTTCACTAGGTGTAGCGGATATTAAAATCTGCTGTGCCGCAGCTAACGCATTAAGTGAACCGCCTGGGAAGTACGGTCGCAAGACTAAAACTCAAAGGAATTGACGGGGGCCCGCACAAGCGGTGGAGCATGTGGTTTAATTCGACGCAACGCGAAGAACCTTACCTGGGTTTGACATCCTGTGAATCTTCAAGAGATTGAAGAGTGCCTTCGGGAGCACAGAGACAGGTGCTGCATGGCTGTCGTCAGCTCGTGTCGTGAGATGTTTGGTTAAGTCCAGCAACGAGCGCAACCCTTATCGTCAGTTGCCAGCGCGTAATGGCGGGAACTCTGGCGAGACTGCCCCGGTTAACGGGGAGGAAGGTGGGGATGACGTCAAGTCCTCATGGCCCTTATATCCAGGGCTACACACGTGCTACAATGGTAGGTACAAAGGGCAGCGAACCCGCGAGGGTGAGCGAATCCTCAAAGCCTATCTCAGTCCGGATTGGAGTCTGCAACTCGACTCCATGAAGTTGGAATCGCTAGTAATCGCGGATCAGCATGCCGCGGTGAATATGTTCCCGGGCCTTGTACACACCGCCCGTCACACCATGGAAGTTGATTATACCCGACGTCGCCGGGCTAACTGTTTACAGGGGCAGGCGCCTAAGGTATGGTTGATAACTGGGGTGAAGTCGTAACAAGGTAGCCGTTGAGGAATCAGCGGCTGGATCACCTCCTTTCTAAGGAAAGTAAATTAAAGCGCTTTAAGCGGCATCACTGGCCAATTTTGAGGGATCAAGGATTTGGGCCTGTAGCTCAGTTGGTTAGAGCGCACGCCTGATAAGCGTGAGGTCGGTGGTTCAAATCCACCCAGGCCCACCATGTGGGGAATTAGCTCAGCTGGGAGAGCGCCTGCCTTGCACGCAGGAGGTCAGCGGTTCGATCCCGCTATTCTCCACCATTCTTTTTCAGAGGACTACATTAAATGAAAGAGAAATGTGCCCTCAGATGATCTTTGACAATTTGTTGTAGTAAGAAAATGACTGATTGATTTTGATGTTGATCGAGATCGATCGGGACATTGCCGCAAGGCAATGTGTTCGCATCAAAGCGTTTAAACTTATTTGTGGAAATAGTGGCTAAGCTACTAAGGGCAAACGGTGGATGCCTTGGTGTCAAGTGACGAAGAAAGACGTGGACAGCTGCGATAAGCTTCGGGGAGGGGCTGAACACCCTTTGATCCGGAGATGTCTGAATGGGGAAACCCGGCATGGTTAATACCGTGTCATCCCTGAATGAATACATAGTTCAGGGAGGGTAACGGGGAGAACTGAAACATCTTAGTACCCCCAGGAGTAGAAAGTAAAAACGATTTTCCGAGTAGCGGCGAGCGAAAGGGAACCAGCCCAAACCGATTACGTGTCAAGCCCGAAAGCGTTGCGTAATTGGGGTCGCGGGATATGATTTGCAGGTGTTTCGGAACCTGCGGAGAGTGATAAAATCAATTGTTAGTTGAAGAAGCTGGAAAGCTTCACCATAGAAGGTGACAGTCCTGTAAGCAAAAGCAATCGATCTCTCTTATCGTACTCCCAAGTACTGCGGAACACGAGAAATTCTGTGGGAATTTGTGAGGACCATCTCATAAGGCTAAATACGACTTGACAACCGATAGTGTACCAGTACCGTGAGGGAAAGGTGAAAAGAACCCCTGTTAGGGGAGTGAAATAGTACCTGAAACCGTTTGCTTACAAGCAGTGGGAGCATTTGCATTGCAAGTGTGACCGCGTGCCTTTTGCATAATGAGTCAGCGAGTTACTTAATGCAGCCAGGTTAAGCCGATAGGTGTAGCCGAAGCGAAAGCGAGTCTGAACAGGGCGATCAGTTGCATTGAGTAGACCCGAAACCAGGTGATCTATCCATGTCCAGGGTGAAGCGCCAGTAAAATGGTGTGGAGGCCCGAACCGATACAGGTTAAAAACTGTTCGGATGAGGTGTGGATAGGGGTGAAAGGCCAAACAAACCTGGAGATAGCTGGTTCTCTCCGAAATATATTTAGGTATAGCCTCGTATGTTTCTTACCGGAGGTAGAGCACTGGATGGGCTAGGGGTCTCACCAGATTACCAAACCTAACCAAACTCCGAATACCGGTAAGTTAAAGTACGGGAGTCAGCCCGCGGGAGCTAAGTTCCGCGGACGAGAGGGAAACAACCCGGACCGCCAGCTAAGGTCCCCAAATCTATGCTAAGTGGAGAAGGATGTGGGAATGCCCAGACAACCAGGAGGTTGGCTTAGAAGCAGCCATCCTTTAAAGAAAGCGTAACAGCTCACTGGTCGAGTGGATCTGCGCCGAAAATGTATCGGGGCTAAAGCATAGTACCGAAGCTGCGGGATGTATTTATACATCGGTAGGAGAGCATTGTGTTGTCATAGAATCGCACCTGTGAGGGTGTGTGGAGGTGACACAAGAGACCATGCTGACATGAGTAGCGATAAAGCGGGTGAGAGGCCCGCTCGCCGAAAGCCCAAGGTTTCCTGAGTAAAGCTAATCTGCTCAGGGTTAGTCGATCCCTAAGGCGAGGCCGAGAGGCGTAGTCGATGGAAAACAGGTTAATATTCCTGTACCACCTCGTTGTCGTTTGAGAGAAGGGGGGACGCAGGAGGGCAGGTCATCCGTCTGTTGGAATAGGCGGTTCAAGCCGGTAGGCTTAAATCCCAGGCAAATCCGGGATTTTTTAAGGCCGAGAAGTGATGAGGAGGGTCTTTGACCCATAAACTGACTGCACCCATGCTGCCAAGAAAAGCCTCTATCGAGATAACAGGTGATCGTACCGTAAACCGACACAGGTAGGCAAGGAGAGTATCCTAAGGCGCTTGAGAGAACTCTGGTTAAGGAACTCGGCAAAATCATACCGTAACTTCGGGAGAAGGTATGCCCCTGATGGTGATTATAATTCTATATGAGCTGTGGGGGGCCGCAGAGAAATGGTGGTAGCGACTGTTTACTAAAAACATAGGACTCTGCAAAGTCGTAAGACGAGGTATAGGGTCTGACGCCTGCCCGGTGCCGGAAGGTTAAGGGGATTTGTTAGCCGCAAGGCGAAGCACTGAACCGAAGCCCCGGTAAACGGCGGCCGTAACTATAACGGTCCTAAGGTAGCGAAATTCCTTGTCGGGTAAGTTCCGACCTGCACGAATGGCGTAACGACTTCCACACTGTCTCAACCAGGGACTCAGCGAAATTGGAATGGCGGTGAAGATACCGTCTACCCGCGAAAAGACGGAAAGACCCCGGCACCTTTACTACAGCTTGACATTGGATTTTGGGACATGATGTGCAGGATAGGTGGGAGACTTGGAAGCAGGCACGCCAGTGTTTGTGGAGTCACCCTTGAAATACCACCCTTTATGTTTCAGTGTTCTAACTTAGGTCCGTAACCCGGATTGAGGACAGTGTCTGGTGGGTAGTTTGACTGGGGCGGTCGCCTCCCAAAGAGTAACGGAGGCGCGCGAAGGTTCCCTCAGGCTGATTGGAAACCAGCCGCAGAGTGCAAAGGCATAAGGGAGCTTGACTGCGAGAGAGACATTTCGAGCAGGTACGAAAGTAGGTCTTAGTGATCCGGCGGTTCTGAATGGAAGGGCCGTCGCTCAACGGATAAAAGGTACGCCGGGGATAACAGGCTTATCGCCCCCAAGAGTTCACATCGACGGGGCGGTTTGGCACCTCGATGTCGGCTCATCACATCCTGGGGCTGGAGCAGGTCCCAAGGGTTCGGCTGTTCGCCGATTAAAGTGGTACGTGAGCTGGGTTTAAAACGTCGTGAGACAGTTTGGTCCCTATCTTTCGTGGGCGCAGGATATTTGAGGAGATCTTTTCCTAGTACGAGAGGACCGGAATGGACCAACCAATGGTGTTCCAGTTGTTCCGCCAGGGGCATTGCTGGGTAGCCAAGTTGGGCAAGGATAACCGCTGAAAGCATCTAAGCGGGAAGCCAACTCCAAGATTAGATATCCCATCACGCAAGTGACTGAAGACCCCTTGAAGACTACAAGGTTGATAGGCCGGGTGTGTAAGCATGGCAACATGTTGAGCTAACCGGTACTAATAGGTCGTGAGGCTTAGCCACTTTTTTTTCACTCACAGGTTTAAACGCTTTCATGTGAACACATATCTTACTGCAACAGATTTTTGGATCTATGGAACAAAGCCGCGCAAAGCGCCCTTACCCCATCAAACGTTCCGGATCCATAACCCCCTTAATCCGGTGGTTAGAGCAAAGAGGTCACACCCGTTCCCATCTCGAACACGGAAGTTAAGCTCTTTAGCGCCGATGGTACTGCATGGGTGACTGTGTGGGAGAGTAGGACACTGCCGGATTATTCTTCAAAAAGCCCTGATCGTTTTATAACGGTCAGGGCTTTTTGTTTTTCCAGTATCCATTTAAAAGGCAGTGGCGGCGTTTCTTTTAGACTTTACGAAAATGGATGTTTTGTGGTACTACCCCATAAAACAAACGGGAGAAAAAATCGTATGTCAATGCATCATACCCGGATTTCGCATCATTTGATTACCCGGGATCTGGCCGCAGTGGCCATGGGGGCGAAACCGGCGGATCTGATCATTAAAAATGGCCGCCTTGTGGATGTTTGTACCGCCAGAATCCGGGAGCATGTGGATATTGCTGTCTACCAGGGCCATATCGCTCTGGTGGGAGATGCAGCCCATGTTCAGGTCAATTCACAGACCCGCGTTATGGATGCGTCTGGTAAATATCTGTGTCCCGGATTGATCGATTCCCATATGCATATCGAAAGTTCCATGGTGGATCTGCCCGCATTTGCCGCCGGCGTGCTGCCCCAGGGCACCACCACCATCTGTCCGGACATTCATGAATTGACCAATGTCCTAGGGATGAAGGCGGTGGATCTGTTTTATGAAAGTGCAAAGGGGTTGCCCCTGAAGGCGCTGATTGCCATGCCCGTGTGCGTCCCGTCTCTGCCGGACATGGAGGATGCCGGTGCCGATGTGACACCTTCCCTGGTCCGGGAAGCCTATGAAAGCGGCAGGGTCTTTCTTCAGGGGGAACAGATGAATTTTCCGGGAGTTATTTTCGGGGATGACACTGTGCATCAGATCATTTCAGCCGGCATCCGGGCCAATAAGGTATTGACCGGCCATTTTTCATCCCGGGACACCAATGCCGGGTTGAATGCCTATATCGCTTCGGGTATGACAGCGGATCATGAAACAACAACGGCACAAGGTGCCGCAGCCCGGGCCATGCGCGGCATGTACGTGCAGCAGCGATATGGCAGTGCCTGGCTGGATCTGCCTCAGCTGGTGGAAGCCATCACCCATGATCCGGGCTGTGACACCCGGTTCTATACCCTGGTGACCGATGATGTCACCGCGGCCACCATTGTCTCGAACGGGCATCTGGTCCGTGTATTGAGAAAAGCGATTCAGCTGGGGATCAACCCGGTCATGGCGTTGCAGATGGTGACCATCAATCCCGCGCAGATGCTGGAAGCATCCCGGTGGATCGGGTCATTGACCCCGGGTCGGGCCGCGGATATCCTGGTGGTGGACAATCTGACGCAGTTCACTATATCTCAGGTGTTTTGCGATGGCGTGGCCGTGGCAGAAGACAATCAGTTGTGCCGGCCCATTCATCCGTATGCGTATCCGGACTGGGCGTTGAAAACCATGCATCTGGATTGGCTGGCACCCACGGATTTTCATATCCCGGCACCGTTTGAAAATCCGGTTCAGGTCCGTGTCATTCATCTGGTGCCCGACCGGGTGCATACTTTGTCAAAAACAAGGACGCTTGAATCCAAAGACCGGTGCCTGCATGCAGATCCTTTGCAGGATCTGGCCAAAGCCGGAGTGTTTTACCGGCATTCCCCCAATGGCTCGGCTGACAAATCCCGGGGACTGGGATTTGTATCCGGGACCCGGTTTATTCCGGGGTCTGCCTATGCGTCAACGGTGTCACATGATTCCCATAATCTGCTGGTCGTGGGGATGGATGACACTGCCATGGCGCTGGCTGCCAATACATTGATTGAATCAGGCGGCGGCCTGGCTGTGGTGATGGAAAACCGGGTTCTGGCGCATTTGCCTTTGCCTCTGGGAGGGATCATGGGGCTTGAATCCATGGAAACCACAGCAGTTGGGGTTCAGGCGGTTGAAAATGCACTGGCACAGATCGGGTGCCCCCACAAGTCCTTTGAAATGACTTTGAGCCTGCTGGGTCTGGTGGTACTGGGAGAACTGCGCCTTTCCAACCGGGGCCTGGTGGAACTGAAAGACGGTCAGGCACCCCGGCGGGTGGATCTGATCCTTGATTCATGACAGTAAAATGCCCTTTACCCAATAAGGAGGCGTGTATGCAAGAAAATCCCCACCATCTGGTGATGGGGGTGTTGACCGATTATCTGACGGGTGAGACGGTGCCCGACACCCATGATGAACGGTTCAGACAAAAAATCGCCCGGCATCTGGTTCAGGTCTGCGGGTATGAAAAAAACCAGATTGAATCCCGGAAACAGGTCATTATCAAGACCGGAAAGAAAACGGCCCGGCTCTGGATGGATTTTCTGGTGAGTACGGGGGATAAAACCGGTATGATGATCCGGTATGCGCCCGGATCTCTGGTGACCCGGCGGTTGCCCAATCTGGCTTTGTCCCGGCTTGTTTACCCATATCAGATCCCCGTGGTCGTGACCTGTAACGGCGAAGATGCCGAGGTGATCAACGGGGTTACCGGCAAGGTGACGGGGCAGGGGTTTGATGCCATTCCGGACAGACAGACATTGATGGCCCTGGATATTGCCGCATCCTTTCCCAAAGTGTCTCAGGCATTTCATGACAAAGCGTCCCGGATTGCTTTTGCCTGTGAAGTGGACGGGGCCTGCCCCTGTGACACGGATGTCTGCATCCTGGATTAGGGTTTGATGTTTGGGCCGGCAAAGAATCCGGCCCAAAACAAAGGTGTCATGCCAAAGACCCCGTAAGCCGGATTCAGTCTTTTTTCTGAAGCACTTTTGACAGATAATATCCCGTAAAAGAGGTCGGGTGTTCGGCCACCTGTTCCGGGGTTCCCTGAACAATGATCCGGCCGCCTTTGTCCCCCCCTTCAGGTCCCATATCAATGATATGGTCGGCATATTTGATGACATCCATGTTATGCTCAATCACCACCACGGTATTGCCGGCGGCCACCAGCCGGTCCAGAACCGACAGCAGCCGGTTGATATCATCGGCATGCAGGCCCGTGGTGGGTTCATCCAGAATATAAATGGTTTTTCCCGTACTTTTTTTGGACAGTTCCCTGGCCAGTTTGATGCGCTGGGCTTCTCCCCCGGACAGGGTGACGGCAGACTGACCTAAAGTGATGTAGCCCAGTCCCACCTCCACCAGGGTGGACAGTTTGGCCTGGATGGCGGAAATGGTGTCAAAAAACCGGACCGCCTGGTGAATGGTCATGTCCAGCACCTCGGCAATATTTTTGCCTTTGTAACGGATATCCAGGGTGTCCCGGTTGAACTGCCGGCCCTTGCACACATCGCAGCGCACATGAACATCGGGCAGAAACTGCATTTCAATCTTGATGACGCCCTCTCCGGCACATGCCTCACATCGCCCCCCCCGGATATTGAAACTGAACCGTCCGGGTTTGTATCCCCTGGCCCGGGCATCCGGTGTTCTGGCAAACAATTCACGGATGGCCGGAAGCACCCCCGTGTAGGTGCCGGGATTGGACCTGGGCGTTTTACCGATGGCGGACTGGTCGATATGAATCACTTTGTCCAGATGCTGGATGCCCGTGATCCGGTCATGGGCACCGACCAGCTTATTTGTATATGCAATTTGGTTGCACAGCGCCGGATATAACGTGGACAGCACCAGCGAGGATTTGCCGGATCCGGACACGCCGGTCACACAGATAAAACATCCTAGAGGAAACGACACGGTGACCTGTTTGAGATTATTGGCTTCTGCATTGACAAGGGTTAAATGGCGGCCGTTGCCTTTTCGCCGGATATCCGGAATGGGGATCTGTCTGATTCCCTTGATATACTGGCCCGTCAGCGAATCCGGGCAGGCAGTCAGTTTTTCAGGCGGGCCGGAAAATATGACCTGGCCCCCATGAACCCCGGCAGCCGGACCCATATCGATCACATGGTCGGAAGCCAAAATGGTATCGGTGTCGTGTTCCACCACCACCACGGTATTGTCAAGATGTTTCAGATCCATGAGCGTTTTGATCAGCCGGGCATTGTCCCTGCGGTGAAGGCCGATGCTGGGTTCATCCAGCACATAGAGAATGCCGGTCAGTTTGGAGCCGATCTGGGTGGCCAGACGGATCCGCTGGCTTTCACCGCCGGACAGCGTATCTGCAGACCGGGAAAGAGACAGGTAATCCAGCCCCACATTGTCCAGAAAGATAAGCCGCTGGGTCAGTTCCCTGATAATACCGGCGCTGATCTGTTCCTCTTTCCGGGTCAAAGTCAACGACGCAATGGCTGCCAGCGTCCGTTTAATGGGAAGGCGTGTGATTTCCCAGATCGTATGCCCGCTGACCCGGACATGGGCCGATGCCGGATTCAGCCGGGTGCCCTGGCACCGGGAACAGACACGGGCGTTCATATACCGCTTTAATTCTTCTTTGATGGATTTGGAATCGGTTTCTTTATACCGGCGTTTTAAATAGGGAATCACCCCTTCAAAATTTTTTTTGCTCCGGATTTTTTTGCCGGCCTGCTCTGTGTAAAACTCGATGAGTTCTTCCTTGGATCCGTGCAGCAACACATGCTGGAACCGGTCTGACAGGTTTTTGAACGGGGTATAGATATCCTGGTCAAAATGGGTGGTCAGCGCGTCTAAAAATTCCATGAACTGCACCGAATCCCTGTTCTGCCAGGGAAGAATCGCTCCCTGGCGCAGAGACAATCCCGGATCCGGCACAATCAGGTCCGGGTCAAATGCCGTGATGGATCCCAAACCGTCACAAACAGGGCAGGCCCCCTGGGGGGAGTTAAACGAAAAACTGGCCGGAGTAAAAGGCGGATAACTGATATGGCAGTTTAAGCAGGATGCCGTCTCACTGAACAGCCGATCCTGATTTTTGTCTAGATCCATCACAATAAGAAGACCCTTGGACAGGCTTAACGCCAGTTCCAGAGAATCACTCAATCTTTTTTCAATGCCCGGCTTGATGACCAGACGGTCCACCACCACTTCCAGGGTGTGTTTTTTTTGTTTTTCCAGAATCGGATGGTCCTGGGTCCGGCAGATTTTCCCATCCACCCGCATTCGGGCAAACCCTTGTTTTTTCATCCGGTCGAACACAGCGTCATGCCGGCCTTTCTGGTCTCGGATCAACGGTGCCAGAAGCATTATCCGGGTGTCGGCAGGCAGGGTCAGAATCCGGTCGCAGATCTGGTCAACGGTCATGGGTTCAATGGGATTCCCGCATTGATGACAATGGGGTGTTCCCACCCGGGCGAACAAAAGCCGCAGGTAATCATAGATTTCCGTGATGGTGCCCACCGTGGACCGGGGATTGTGGCCGGCGGTTTTCTGTTCAATGGCAATGGCCGGGGACAGGCCGTCAATGCTGTCCACATCCGGTTTGGCCATTTGCCCTAAAAACTGTCTGGCGTAGGTGGACAACGATTCCACATACCGCCGCTGGCCTTCGGCATACAGGATGTCAAAGGCCAGGGTGGATTTGCCGGATCCGGACAGGCCCGTGACCACGGTCAGACAATTTTTGGGGATCCGCACATCGATATTTTTCAGGTTGTGTTCCCTGGCCCCCTGAATAATGATGTCAGTCATGGGGCAGATTCCGGTCGGTTCGGTGCCGGGCCTGGAAAACCGCCATTTTGACGGCTTCAACCAGGCTGGTGGGATCGGCACATCCTTTCCAGGCAATGTCATAGGCGGTGCCGTGGTCCACGGATGTCCGGATAATGGGCAGTCCCAAGGTGACATTCACCCCGTCCTTGAAATGAATCAGCTTAAAGGGAATCAGTCCCTGGTCATGGTACATGCACACCACGGCATCACAACCGGTCTTTATGGCGTAATTGAACACCGTATCCGGGGGCATGGGCCCTTGAATATCCAGGCCCTGGTTTTGTGCGGTTTTGACAGCCGGGGCAATGATTCGTTGTTCTTCATGACCGAAAAGACCGGCTTCTCCGGCATGGGGATTCAGTCCGGCCACGGCCAGGCGGGGGGCTTTAATATTGAACCGGGTTTTAAGATCTGTACATGTCAGATGGATAATGTCTAAAATTTTTTCCTGTGTCAGGGAATCCGGCACGCTGGCCAGAGGCATATGGATGGTCACCAGAACCACTTTCAGGGTTTTCCCGGCCAGCATCATGGCAAATTTTCTTGTTCCGGTCTGGTGGGCGATCAGTTCCGTGTGCCCATGGAAACGGGATCCCGCCATCTTGAGTCCGGTTTTGGTGATGGGTCCTGTGACCAGGGCATCAATCATGCCGGACAGGGCCAGATCAACGCCCGTATGGATGTAATCCGCCATGGCCTTTCCGATTGAAGATGTCATGGACGGTTGCATAGACATATTCAGTTTCAGAGAAGAGACGGGCAGCAGATTCAGATACCCGGGATCCTCTTTGCCCTGTTTCGGATCATGGATCTTGTGGATGCGCAACGGAATTAAAAACTTTGAAATCGCTGTGTGCATGATATCTTGATCCCCGATCACCACAGGGATGCACAAGGCTTGAAGTTCATGTCCACACAAGGCTTTCACCAGTATTTCCGGACCGATGCCCAGAGGATCTCCCATGGTGATGCCGATGATGGGTTTATCAGACCCAATTGGTTTTTCTACAAAGGGAACAGGCATGATGTATTGAAAAAATCAGGTTAAAGTTTAAAGGTAATATATACTACCCCCGGGACCGATTGTAAATATGCCGGCCCATTTGCAAAGGGCAACAATTTAAATTGTGAAACCCTTGGTATATTAGCATTGAGGCAATAAATTGGATTTTGTTTAAATTATTAAGAAAATCAGAGTAATCTGAAGAAAATCAAAGAAAAAATTTTTATTTTTTTTATTTAAATTATCAATATCCGTTATTTTGTCTGAAAAAATAACCAGTTGTAAAAGTGACTGTAATGTTTAATAAATCAGTTGTTTCACAAAAAAATAGACTATAATTTCAAATAGTTGAATAAATATGCCAATGAAAATTCTAACATTGCCCTAACATGACTGATCCGGTTTGACCAAAATCTGATATTCGAATAGAAAAACACATGCTTTTTTTTACGCCATGAAATATTCAGTGAGAGTCGTAGATTTCAGTACCATCCTTGCCATTTATTGGTAAAGTCAAATTTGTAGCATGTTCAATAGAAACAGAAAGGTCTGAGTGAATAATACCATGGATAAATTCTGGGCACAGGTCAAATCTCAAATCAAGAAATCAATTCCGGATCACAGTTACAGGATGTGGGTAGACCCGCTTGAAGTCCTGACCTTTCAGGAGGATCGGCTGTGTCTGTCCACCCCGAATGAATTTTTTATCAAGCGGTTGAAGGACAATTATCTGGGGTTGTTTGAGCAGGAATTTCATAAACTGGGACAACCGGTCCGGATCGAGTTCAAAACAAAAACGCCCCCCAAAACACCCGGCCATGTGCCCGGGAACCAGGTGGGAAAAGGAAAATCAAAAAAAACCGATCTGGCTCAGGCCAGTCTGCCCGGGTTTGATCCACGGTTCAACGGCGGCCGGCTGCTTAAAAAAGGGTATACATTTGATGATTTCGTGGTCGGAGACAACTCCAGTTTTGCCTATTCCGCGTCTTTGTCTTTGGCCCAGGGGAACATGAACGGGGCGGGCATGCTGTATCTTCTGGGTAAAACCGGGTTAGGTAAAAGCCATTTGTCCCAGGCCGTGGGACACCATGTCATCACCCATCATACAGCGTTGCGGGTATATTATGTGACAGCGGAAGATTTTACCAATGAAATGATATATGCCCTGAGAAATAACACCATTGAATCATTCAAGGAAAAATACCGCAAAAAATGTGAAGTCCTGATTTTAGAAGATGTCCATTTTCTGGCCGGTAAAAAAGCCATTCAAAAAGAACTGGCCGTGACCCTGGACTATCTGCTGGATGCCAACCGGAAAATTATATTTTCAGGATGTGATCTGCCCGATGATATTCCCAAACTGGATGATCAGCTTAAATCCCGATTGACTATGGGGCTTGTGACGGAAATCAAAGCACCGGATTTTAAAACCCGGGTGAAAATTTTAAGAAAAAAATCAAAAAACCTCAATTGTCTGATCCCTGACTCGGTCACGGAATATATTGCCCAGGAATTATGCGATGATGTCAGACAGCTGGAAAGCGGTCTGTTCGGTGTGGCAGCCAAAGGACAGCTGCTGGGCCGGCACATTGATATTGAGCTGGCAAAAAGCGTGCTGGCCAATATCCGCAAGCATCAGAAACGCATCACCATCGACGGGATCAAGAAACTGGTGTGTAAGGAATATGATATCACGGAGCAGGATCTGATATCAAAATCCCGGAAAAAACACATTGTCAAACCCCGGCAGGTGGCAATTTTTCTGTCCAGAAAATATACGGATCAACCCATCAAAAAAATCGGTTCCAGTTTCAAGCGGTACCATGCCACAGCCATTTATTCAGTGAATGCCGTGGAAAAGGAACTTCAGCACAAAGGGGTGCTGTATGAACAGATCCGGTATCTGTCAAAAAAAATTGAATCAGGTAAATTTTAAATGAGCCTGGATGATGCGGTTTATCGACTCCTGAAAAAACGGGTGGGAGATGCGCAGATCACCCGGAATCCGGAAGACCGGGTCTGCTATTCCTATGATGCGGCCCCGGGGCAGTCCTTTATGCCCGATGCGGTCGTGTTTCCGGAATCGGAAGCCCAGGTGGCGGATATCATGCGCCTGGCCTGGGAAAAACGGATTCCCGTCATTCCCCGGGGCAGCGGTTCCGGCATGACCGGCGGGGCCGTGCCGGTCCAGGGAGGACTGGTCATGGCCATGACCCGCATGAACCGGATACTGGACATTGACACGGACAATTTTATCGCTTCTGTGGAACCGGGAGTGATTGTGGCGGATCTGCATACGGCTGTGGAAAACAAAGGGCTGTTTTATCCGCCGGATCCGGCCAGTTCTGCCGTGTGTACCATCGGCGGGAATGTGGGGGAATGTGCCGGCGGTCCCAGGGCCGTGAAATACGGGGTAACCCGGGATTATGTGCTCGGGCTTGGCGCCGTGATGCCCAACGGGGATATCATCCACACGGGGGTGTGCACGGCCAAGGGGGTGGCCGGGTATGACCTGACCCGGCTGATTGTGGGATCGGAAGGCACGCTGGCCATTGTCACCCGGATCACGCTGAGGTTGTTGCCGAAACCGGCATACGTGGCCACCATGGCGGTTTGTTTTGATGACATGGGAAAGGCGGCCCGAACCGTGTCAGGCATCATGCGCCGGGCCGTGATTCCCCGGTGTGTGGAATATCTGGATGAAGCCTCCCTTGCCCTGGTCAGAAATCAGCTGCAATCGGATCTGCCGGAACAGACAAGAGCCCTGCTGATTCTGGAACTGGACGGGGATGAAACACTGGTGAAATCCCAGACCGAACAGATCCGGGCTTTTTGTCTGCAATCCGGTGCTTTGGATATTCGCATGGCTTCGGACCCGGTTCAGGCAGCCGCCATATGGCAGGCCAGAAAAGCGTTGTCTCCCACGCTGTATCAAATTGCCAGCCAGAAACTGAACGAAGATATTGTGGTGCCCATATCAAAAATTCCCGACATGGTGTCGCATATCCAGACCCTTCAGCAGGAATCCGGCCTGACCATTGTCAGTTTCGGCCATGCCGGAGACGGCAATATCCATTGCAATATCATGTATGACAAAACCGATGCCGCCCAGGTGAAACAGGCCCATAACGCTGTGGACAAACTGTTTGCCGCAACCCTGGCCCTGGGGGGAACCATCACGGGTGAACATGGGGTGGGGCTGACCAAAAAAGGGTATCTGTCCTGGGAGATCGGAGAAAAAGAACAGGCCATCATGAAGCAGATCAAGGCGGTATTTGATCCCCGGCAGATTTTGAATCCGGGTAAAATTTTTTCCTGACCCGTCAAAAGAACAGAGCTGACGATCTGTTTAAAGCGGCTTAATGGGGTTTGGGCGCGTAATGGTTGTGAATCAGCAGTTTTTCAAACAAACCGACTTTGGGATGGATGCTTCGCATCAGGCAGCATTGAATTGAAACGGCGCAATGGTTCTGGCACATCTGATTGGTTTTACTGAATTCCCCAAAACACTCGGGCGTGTCCAGGGAATCGGCTTTTTCATGGTCAAAATCGGTCATTTTATCGGGTATCATCCTGTATGTTTATCTCTTTTGATTTTTGAAACGCCGTATATGTAAAGCATAAAACCTCATTGGTCAACCCTTAAATGGGATGCCGGCAGGGTGACCATGGATTCCAGTTTTTCGATCAGACCGGTCAGGCTCTGCTTCTGGCGGGCACAGATACAGACCCCTTCATTCAACAGCCAGGGGGTGTCAAATTCAGCCATGTCCACCCGGTCCATTTTATTGAAAACATACAAGACGGGAATGTCATCCAGATCCAGCTGTGTCAGAATTTTTTCCACGGATTCTTTTTGCTGCATATACCGGGGATTGCTGATATCGATTACATGAAGAATAATGTCGGCTTCAGCCAGTTCTTCCAATGTGGCATGGAACGCTTCCATCAATTCTTTGGGCAGATGCTGAATAAATCCCACCGTGTCCGTGACAATCACTTCTGTGTCCGCAGGAAACCGCAGACGTCTGGAAGACGGATCCAGGGTGGCAAAGAGACGATCGGCCGCAATGATGTCGCTCTGGGTCAGGGTATTGAGCAGCGTGGATTTGCCCGCATTGGTA
The DNA here is from genome assembly GCF_000421285.1 of Desulfotignum balticum DSM 7044. Lineage (GTDB taxonomy): Bacteria > Desulfobacterota > Desulfobacteria > Desulfobacterales > Desulfobacteraceae > Desulfotignum > Desulfotignum balticum. The sequence continues at coordinate 2,327,398 of NZ_ATWO01000001.1, read as the reverse complement.
TATCCCACAATGGAAATCACGGGAATGTTTCTCTGCCGGCGCCTGGCTTTCTGCTGATGCCGCTGTTTCCGGATTTTGGTAATCTCTTTTTTCAGGCGTGTGATGCGATCCCTGACCCGCCGCCGGTTGATTTCCAGCTTGGTTTCACCGGGTCCCCGGCCTCCGATGCCGCCGGTCAGCCGGGACATGGCCGTATTTTTGGTGATGAGCCGGGGCAGCAGGTATTCCAGCTGGGCCAGCTCCACCTGAAGTTTTCCTTCCCTGGATTTGGCCTGTTTGGCAAAAATATCTAAAATCAACTGGGTCCGGTCAATCACCTTCATTTCCACAAAATCGGTTATGGACCGGATCTGGGACGGGGTGAGCTCACAGTCGAATATCAGCAGCGTGGCATGGTTCTGAATGGCCTGGATCACCAGAGCGGACAGTTTGCCTTTTCCCACCACAAATTTGGGATCAATGCGTTTTCTTTGCTGAACGGCCGTGCCGATAACCGTGATCTGGCTGGTTTTACACAACTCCTTGAGTTCATCCATGGACGCGTAAGCCGCATCTGCATCCTGGGTGACCGCATTGATCAGAAACGCATTTTCCAGACCGGATGCGGGTTTGTGCAACGCGTTTTTCCGGGACAGTTCCGTTTCCAGGGCCAGAATGCGGGTCAGGCAGTCATTGTTCAGATCAGACACCGTGGCAGGGGGCAGCACCTGATAAGGCTCTTTGGTTTCTTCCGGCAGCACATGGGCCGAATAAACCGGCCCGGCCCGGCCGTCCGAAGTCAGACACACGGCCGTGATAAAATCCAGGCGGAGCAAAGCCAGGTCCGTCAGGTCATCCCGGGTTAAAGGCTCGTCCTTTAAATGGGTATGTACGCACCGCAGCCCTTTGAGGCGCCCGGGAATCGCCATATGATCCGGGGTCACGGGTATGACGATACCGTGGGAGTCTCCGACAATGACACAGACGATTTTTCCGTTCCGGTCCACCAGCACGCCTGTCTGGCGACGGATTTCATGGCTGATCTCAACCAGTTCCACGGCAATGTCCGGGCTGATGATATATTCCGGGGAGGATTTCTGGGCGTACAGGTTTTCAATGCGTTTGAGCTGGGTATTGCGAAGGCCCGTCAGATTTCCGTAGACTTGTTTGTTCATTGAAATTCCTGATAACTGTCCGGTGCCAGTTCTTCAAACCGGGTATATTGTCCGTGAAAATGCATCAACGCCGTGCCAATGGCACCGTTTCTGTTTTTGGCCACAATGATTTCAGCCGTTCCTTTTTTGGGATTGTCCGGTTCTTTATTGTAGACTTCATCCCGGTAGATGAACGCAACAATGTCGGCATCCTGTTCCAGGGCCCCGGATTCCCTGAGATCCGACATCATGGGGCGTTTGTCGCTTCTTTGTTCCAGCATGCGGTTGAGCTGGGACAAGGCCATGACCGGAATGTTCAATTCCTTGGCCAGAGATTTAAGGCCCCGGGAGATTTCCGCGATTTCAAGATCCCGCCGCTCGGAATGAAACGGGGCTTTCATCAATTGAAGGTAGTCAATGACGACCAGCCCGAGTTCCCCGTGTTTTTGAAACAGTTTTCTGGCTTTGGCCCGCACATCCATGACCGAGATATTGGGGGTGTCATCGATGAAGATCGGTATTTCATTGAGCATGCTGGCGGCATCCGTGACATTCTGCCAGTCTTCCTGGCTGATGAACCCTGTGCGCAACCGGTTGGAATCAATCCGGGCCTCAGAGGTCAACAACCGCATGGAAAGCTGTTCATTGGACATTTCAAGGGAAAAGACGGCCACGGGTTTTTGTTCTTCCATGGCCACGTTTCTGGCGATGTTCAGGGCAAACGCGGTTTTCCCCATACTGGGACGGGCCGCCAGGATGATAAGATCTGATTTCTGAAGTCCGGATGTAATTTTGTTCAGCCGCATATACCCCGTGGAAAGACCGGACAGACCCCCATCTTTACCCTGCTGGTCCTCCAGATGGTCAATATTTAAATTGATCAGTTCGCCCAGGGGTCTGAACGCGCCCCCGGATTTTTTTTCCGATATCTGAAATATGGTGGATTCGGCAAAATCAATGGTCTCTGCCACATCCTCTTTGTCTTCCAGGCATCGCTGGATGATTTTTGATGCCGCATCGATCATGGTCCGTAACGAGGCTTTGCCCTGAATGATCCGGGCGTAGTGCACGGCATTGACCGCCACGGGTGCGGTATCGGATATGGCCGCCAGATAGGCGGCCCCGCCGATACTTTCCAGCTCGTCTTTTTTTTTCAGGGCATGGGCAACCGTGACCAGGTCTGCCGGTTCTTCCTGGGACGACAGATCCAGGATGACCCGGAATATTTTTTTATGGGCCCCTTTGTAAAAGTCTTCCGGTGTCAGGATGTCGGTAATATCATACAACACATCGTTGTTGATGAAAATGGCGCTTAACAGCGAGGCTTCCGCATCCAGATCATGGGGCGGGGTCCGGTCTAGCAACGGGTCGGTTTTTCTGGATCGGTTCTGGGGCACGTGGGTTCCAGCAGGTTGAATGCCTGTGCGGCCCAAAGAATCAATCCATCGGGCCGCACAGACAAAGGTTGTTTAATTGTCCTGTTTTTCTTCCGCTTCAACGATCACGGTGATTTCAGGTTCCACATCCTTGTAGAGCCGGATGGGTACTTTGTATTCACCGGTTTCCTTGATGGGTTCCGCCAGAAGAATGGCACGGCGTTCCACCCCGATATTCTGGCTGCCCAGTGATTCCTTGATGTCATGGGTGGTGATGGAGCCGTAAAGATAAATCTCTTCGCGGACCTTGGCTTTGAGCTTGCAAACCACGCCTTTGATTTTTTCAGCCATTTCCTCGGCCAGTTTCTTCTCTTTGGCAATCTGGAGTTCCAGCTTGGCCCGGGCCTGTTCCATGACCCGTCGGTTCTGGGGTGTGGCAAGCATGGCTTTTCCCTGGGGAAGCAGGTAATTGCGGCCGTATCCCGGAGCCACTTCGCACTCCGAGCCTGCAATCCCCAAGGTATCGATGGTTTCTTTCAATATGACTTTCATGTAAAACCTCCAAAAAGGGTCAGCCCGTTTTGCATGGGCTGAAGGGTTTTTTTATCATTTTTCCTGTATTTCCAGCTTTCTGAAATTGATCCAGTTGTCAAAAAATCCCAGACCGATGACCAGAATGAGAAAATAGATCTGCACGGCAATCAGGCCGTAACAGAAAACCTTCAGAAAGGTCGGGGATTCTTTTTTCTGGAAATAAAATGATATAACAGCGATTCCTTGAAAAAAATAAATCAGCATTAAAATGATCAGACAGTTGATGCCCACATACTTGACAGGTCCCACGGGCAGGGCCAGAATCACGCCGAAACCGATCACGGCCCAGACAAGTGGATCCGGTGCTTTGAACCGGTTCAACGCTTCCATGTTTTTCAACCGGATGCCGATCCGGGCCAGCAGTTTTTTGATGACCAGGATGTTGAGCCAAACCGTGGTCATGTACGACACAATGAACATCCCGGGCATGACAACCAGAAACGCGGCATTCAGGGCATCGATCTGGGCTTTTTCAATTCCCATATCCGTATATAATGCACCCGTCAGTTCCAGGTACTGGGAAATGTAAGCGTGAACCATCTCCCCGATCCCCCGGGACTGAAAAACCGTGTACACACCGAAGACAGCCACACACACGCCAAGAACACCCGACACGGTGAACAGCATGGTTTTTTCAATGCGGCACTGACGTTCAATGCATTCTCCCAGAAACAACCCGGTCATGAGCAACGCGCCGAAGTACAGGGTATCAAAGGCAAGGCCCCGGCTCATCACCAGGAGCACCAGAAAACTGACCCCGGCAATGATACTGCCGCTGTTTCTGCCCAGCTTTAAACGAAAATACAGCACGGGCAGGGGCAGCAGCAGCAGCGCAAACACCCCCAGCAAAGGAAACGTGTAGCTGACGGCAAAAATCAGGACACACAGGCAAATTCCCAGGATAATATCCTTGATGGCGGATGGATGCACGATAATAGGGGACATCTTGTATGATTCCGGCTGTCTGATCTATTGCGGGGGTCGGCCCACAAACGGAAGCAAAGCGATCTGGCGGGCCTGTTTGATGGCCAGCGACAATTTGCGCTGATGCTTGGCACAGGTGCCTGTGATGCGCCGGGGAATGATTTTTCCCCGTTCCGTAATGAACTGTTTTAATGTTTTGGCGTTTTTGTAATCAATTACCATGTCGTTGTCCACGCAGAAGCGGCATATTTTCCGGCGCTGGTAAAATCTGTTTTTGGCACCGCCTCTTTGGGCCTGGTCTTTATACATAATCAGTATCCTTTCTAACTAAATTCAATTCTGATCGTCTGTGACGGTTTCATCGGATTTTTTTGATGTTTCATCCGCATCCGAGTCATCGGTTTCTTTGTCTGTTTCGGCATCGGCTGTTTTTTCAGCATCCTGGGATGTGGCTGTTTCAGCTTTTGCCGCTTCAGCATCCTGAGCCTCTTTGGCCAAAGATTCCGCAGTCTCGTCTGTGGAAACAAGGATGGTCATGTATTTCATGACATCGTCACTGAGTCTCAGATTTCTTTCAAGTTCCTTGACCAGGTCCCCGGTGCCCCCATAGGTCAGGCAGATATAGTGGCCCCGGAATTTTCTGTTGATTTCATAGGCCAGTTTTTTGCTGCCCCAGTCATCAACATACAACACAATACCATTTTCTTTGGCAATGATATTTCTGACTTTATCAAGCAGGTCCGTGCGTGATTGATCCTGAAGATCAGGGTCAGAAATAATGACGGTTTCGTACTTCCTCATTTCATCTCCTTGCGGATATAAAGCCCCGGCATGATTCCGGAGCAAGGGATTAAATAAACCAACACCTGCCGTTCAGGTGTTTAATAAAACCATTCTATATACCATCGGCACCGGCCAGGGTCAAGGTGAAAATGGACTGGCAGCAAGATTTCAGTTGACAAAAGGGGAGGGGTTGTCTTAGGGCTGGCTCAAAATTAATATAACATATTTTGGATTAATTCTATCAACTATTTTGAAAGGGTTATTATCACACATATGTTTTTATGTCTCTAATTTAAAGGCATTTACGACGAAATATTTTATTGACAGCCTATGTGTATATTTGGTATAGTTCGCCTAATTATTACTATAATCGGGGGAACTATATCATTCCATGGCCTCAGAAAGCAGTGATTTAAAAGCAGTAGAAAACTATTTAAAATTTCATAAAATTAGTACGTTAGATCAAATAAAAAAAGAGTTGTTCACCAACAGCACCATGACTGTTTTCAGAAAGCTTAAATCGTTGGGTTATCTTTCCAGCTACTCTCATCGAGGAAAATATTATACACTCGAATCTATTGCTAATTTTGATGAAAGCGGATTATGGTCTTTCAATTCTATTTGGTTCTCCAAATATGGTAATTTGATAGAAACGACCGCAGAATTTGTTAATCTATCCAAGGCTGGATTCTCCGCTCAGGAGCTTTCCCGGATTTTAAATGTCGAAGTGAAGCATCCCCTGTTGGAGCTTTTCCGACAAAAACGGCTTTATCGAAAAAAAATATCAACGGTGTTTATATATTTTTCACAGGACCCATCTAAACAGCGGCAGCAGATCACACTCCGGAAAAGTGGTGAACCGCTTGTCGATTTTGATAGAACGTATGAGATTGAAGTTTTTCGGGATGAACTAAAGGCCGCTATTATTCTTTTTTACAGCCTGTTGGACGAAAAACAGCGCCGTCTTTATGCTGGTCTTGAATCATTCAAAATTGGTCATGGCGGTGATAAGAAGATGGCTGATTTTTTTGGATTAGATCCCCATACTATTGCAAAGGGCCGCCGCGAAATTTTGGGAGGAACAATCAAGACAAAATCTGTTCGGGAAAAAGGTGGCGGCAGAAAACCAGTGGAAAAAAAATTCCAAAAATCATCTCCAAAATCCAAAAAATCTTGAAATATGAAACTGCGGGACATCCTATCACGGGACTCAAATGGACCCGGAAGACGACGGAAAAGATAGCTGAACAATTGAAATCCATTGGTATTGATGTCAGTTCAAATACTGTTTGCCGGCTTCTCAAAGGCATGGGATTTTCCCTTCGGGTAAATGCAAAACAATTGGCATCTGGCGCAGCCAATCCAGACCCTGAAAAAAGAAATCGACAATTTGAATATATTGGCAATTTGAGGGAACAGTTTGCATCACAGGGTTTGCCCACAATCAGCGTAGACACCAAAAAAAAAGAATTGATAGGAAATTTCAAAAATCATGGAAAACTCTGGCAACAGACCCCCATAGCGGTTTATGATCATGATTTTCCAACCCATGCTGTGGGAAAGGCTGTTCCATATGGGATTTATGATACCCAGAGAAATTCGGGCACTGTCTTTGTTGGTCATAGCGCTGATACACCATCTTTTGCTGTTGAATGTATTCAAAAATGGTGGAGAAAATACGGAAAAAAACAATATCCTGAAAAAACAAAACTGTTGATAGTAGCTGATTCAGGTGGTAGCAATGGTTATCGATCCAGGGTTTGGAAATACCAAATACAAAAGCAACTCTGTGATGAACATGGGTTATCAGTCCAGATTTGTCATTATCCGCCGGGGACATCAAAATGGAACCCTATAGAGCACCGCCTGTTCAGTGAAATCAGTAAAAACTGGGCCGGTCACCCTTTGAAGTCTTTTGAAACGGTTTTGAAATACATACGAACAACAAAAACGTCAACAGGATTAACAGTTAAAGCTCATTTCGTCAAAAAAAAATATAAAACAGGGGAAAAAGTTTCTGACAAGCAAATGAAAGAAATCAAGATTGAGAAACACCATCAACTGACTGATTGGAACTACAAATTGACACCATCAAAAATGTGATTTTATTTTTGAGGCGGCCCTTAATCATCGAAGAAGACCAAACCGGGAGGAAAAACATGGCGCTTTACCGGCAGAAATGGTTTTGTTTTGCAACGGTTCTGGGAATCGTTGTTTTTTCCGGGTTGCTCTGGTTCCGCTTTTACAGCCAGTCCGTGCACCCCGGCCGGGGCCTGCCCAGTGGTAGAGTGCCCGAAGTTATGCCAGGAGAAACCTGGAAAGCCATTTTCATTAAAGATGAAAAAGCCGGTTATGCCGTGTCCCGGGTGAACCGGACCGGCACGGGATATACGGTGGAAGACACGGCAGCACTCCGGTTCAATGCCATGGGGATGATTCAGACCGTCGATATGGCGACCCGCTCTGAACTCAATTTTGATTTCAGCCTGGATGCGTTTGATTTTTCCATCCGGTCCGGGCTGTTTGATTTCAAGGCTTCCGGCGTGGTTAAAGGGTCTGTTTTAAGGGTTTTCACTGTCGGGACGGGCTTTGATGAACACCCGTATGACATCCGCATCAAAACCCGGCCCTATACAGCGGCCGGGATTCTTCTGGATCTGTGGGCAAACCCCCCGGAAACCGGCACCCGCCTGTCCTATTCCCTGTTTGACCCGGCGGCTTTGCAGTTTGTCCCGGCATTCGTCCGTGTCAGAGGTCTTGAAACCGTTCAGGTGTTGGGTGCCCCGGTCCAGGCCCGGGCCGTGGATCTGTCGGTCGGCAACCTGACCCAGACGGTCTGGATGAATCCTGAAGGCCGGGTGGTGCTGGAAACCGGCATGCTGGGCATGCGGCTGGAAGCCGGTACCCGAGAACAGGCCATGGCAGGGATCACCCAGTCGCCGCGCCATGACCTGACCCGCCTGGCCGCGGTCATACCTGACAAACCCATTGAAAACCAGGCCGCTTTGACCGGGCTGGTCATCGGTCTGTCCGGCATTGATCTGTCTGCCTATAATTTTGAGACCCACCGGCAGACCCTTGACGGCAGCCGGCTGACCATTACCAAAGAGCCGCTGGCACGTGATTTTGCTTACCCGGCCCTGCAGGACCCGCAGGCACCTCAGACCCGGCCGGAACCGGCCCGCTTTCTGTCCCCCGGGCCGTTCATCCAGTCCGACCATCCCAAAATCATCCACCTGGCCCGATCCATTGTCCAGGATACATCTGATGATCTTAAGAAGGTCAGAAAACTGGTCACCTGGGTGTTTGAACAGATTGACAAACAGCCGGCCCCGTCCATTCCGGATGCATTGTCCACCCTGGCGGTCAAAAAAGGGGACTGCAACGAACATGCCGTTCTGCTGGCGGCCCTGGGCCGGGCCGCCGGGATCCCCACCCGGATCGAAACCGGTCTGACCTACCTGGACGGCCGGTTTATGTACCATGCCTGGAATGCTTTTTTCATCGGGCACTGGGTCACGGGCGATGCCGTATTCAACCAGGTGCCGGCCGATGTCACCCATGTGGGAATTATGACATCGGAAAACGAAACAGGAGCCGCCCTTGCCGGCATGATCGGCAACATACAGATCACCATTGTGGAAACCAGACAACCATGATATCCATTCAAAACATCACCAAACAATATCAGGGGGTCACGGCCGTCAAGGACCTGACCCTGTCCATTCCCGCAGGGTGCTTGTTCGGGTTTATCGGTCCCAACGGGGCCGGAAAAACCACTACCATCCGGATATTGGCCGGCATACTGGTGCCGGACACAGGCACGGTCAGGATTGCGGGCATCGATCTGAACACCCGTCCGGAAGCAGCCAAACAGAAAATCGGATTCATTCCGGACCGGCCTTATTTATATGAAAAACTCACGGGCAATGAATTTTTAAAATTCTGCGCTGATATCTACCGGGTGGGGCCCGAAAATTTTATTGCGGCCCGGGACCGGTATCTGTCGCTGTTTGCCATGCAGGAGTATGCCGATCATTTGATCGAATCCTATTCCCACGGCATGAAACAGCGCCTGGTCATGGCATCGGCCCTGATTCATGATCCTGAGATCATCATTGTGGATGAACCCATGGTGGGCCTGGATCCGGCCGCCATCCGGCTGGTGAAAAAACTGTTCCGGGATCTGGCTGATAAGGGAAAAACCGTGTTCATGTCCACCCATACCCTGGAAATCGCCGAAAGCATCTGTGATCAGGTGGCCATTATCCACAAAGGCAGGATCCTGACCCAGGGAACCGTTGCCGAGCTCCAGGCCCGGGCCGGTGACTCCCATGACCGGCTGGAAGATCTGTTTTTGGATCTGACCGGATCAGGAGAAGTCCCGTGAATGCGGTGATCCTGCTGTTGACCCCGGGACTGCGGGGCATGAAAAATCAGCTGTGTCACAAATCCGCATCCCGCATCCCCTGGAAGCTGTTTTTTCTGGCGCTGCTGGGCCTGTGTTTCTGGGCCGGCACGTTCTGGATCTCCTGGCGGGTCCTGATGTATTTTTCCGGTATTGATGAGATCGGAACACTGCTGTCTTATAAAATGCTGTCCATGATCATTACCGTGGCGTTTTCCTTGCTGTTCATCAGTGCCGTTATCACCTCAGTGTCACGGTTTTATCTGTCCAAAGACCTGATCTGTGTGCACGCCATGCCCGTGGCAGCCTGGCAGGTGCTGTTGTCCCGGTGGACGGCCGCTTACGTGGACGGCTCCTGGATGGTGCTGCTGTATCTCATCCCCGTGCTGCTGTCTTATGTGCTGGTTTTTGACAGGGGCGGTCTGACGTTGGTGTTGATGGGCATGGCCGTCATATCCCTGTCGGTGACGGCATCGGTTCTGGGAGGCATTTTTGTCATTATTCTGGTCCGGGTGATCCCGGCCGGCCGGCTGAGAAGCGTTCTGGTGGTTTCCGGCGTTCTGGTGTTCTGCCTGCTGTATCTGGCTGCCCGCATGATCCGGCCCGAACAGCTGGTGGACCCGGAAGCCTTCAACACCGTGCTGTTGTACTTGGCTTCATTGGAAACCCCGGCATATCCCTGGTTTCCCGGCACCTGGTGCTTTGACAGCATCCAGAACCTGCTGGAAAAAAACACAGGCCCGGCCCTGATCGATATGGCCCTGTCCTGGAGCTTTTCTCTGGTGGCTTTGCTGGTCATGCTTCTGGCGGCTGACCTGTATTATAAAAAAGGGTTGTCAAAAAGCCTGGGCAAAAAGCAAAAGACGGTGAAAGGACCGGACAATGCCCGCCTGATGCAAAAAAAGCAGCCCTCTTTGACCCTGGCCCTGGCCTTTCGGGAGATCCGGTCCTTCATGCGGGACCAGACCCAGTGGAGCCAGATTTTTCTGGTCCTGGCCCTGATCATCATCTATATATACAATTTTACCCTGCTGCCCCTGGACCGATCTCCCATCAAAGCATTTTATCTTCAAAATCTGCTCAGTTTTCTGAACATGGGGCTGGCCCTGTTTGTGCTGACGGCCGTGGCCGGCCGGTTTGCCTATCCCGCCGTCAGCATGGAGTCCGAAGCGTTCTGGATTATCCGGTCTTCGCCCGTGTCCCTGTCACGGTTTTTGTGGATCAAATTTCTGGTTTATCTGGTCCCGTTGTTCATCATGGCCCAGGTGCTGATCATCACCACCAATATCCTGCTTCACGTCACGGTCTTCATGATGATCCTTTCCATTGTCACCACGGCCCTGGTGGTGCCGCCCGTGACCGCGCTTGCCATCGGCATCGGCAGCATATTTGCAGATTTCAATCTGGAGAGCCCGTTGAAAAGTGTTACCAGTTTCGGCGGCATGGTCTATATGACTGCCTGTGCCGCGCTGGTGGCCGCGGTCATTCTGCTGGAAGCAGGTCCCGTCTACACCATTTTCATGGCCGGTATCAAAAACCGGCCCCTGGCCGGATATGAAATGGCATGGAGTGCGGTCAGTTTTGTGCTGGTTCCCCTGATCTGCACAGCCTGTGTCATTATTCCCATGCGGCTGGGGGCCAGGCACCTGCAACAGCGGCAGTAGTCAGGAAAAAACTGGACACGGATTTCCGGTTTTTATACAGTAAGGGTAATATTATGAAATCTGACAAGCAACTGACAATCAGAGAACAGATCATCCGCTGCCTGGAAGCGGAGCCCATGACCGCAAGAGATCTTTCAAAGGCCCTGCGGATCAGAGAAAAAGAAGCATACTCACACCTGCCATCCATTGAAAAAAGTATCCGCCACCAGAAAAAACAAATTAAAATAACACCATGCTACTGCCTGGGCTGCGGATTTGAATTTAAGGACAGAAAAAGTTTCAAGAAACCCGGAAAGTGTCCGGAGTGCAAGAAATCAAGAATCGAGCCGCCTGTATTTCAAATCACGGGGTTTTAAATGTGAACTGAATGTTGTGGCATCCGGCCTGCTGAAGGTGCTTTTGTGAAGGGGTATGCTGATCCACACATGCACTGGTTAACTTTTTTTAATCCGCTCTTCGAGATCTGAAGGTGAAATAAAAATAAAAGTTCGCCCCTCTTTCAGCTTGCTTAAAAGATTTAATTTGTCCGACATGTATAATAAATCCTTTCTGGCAGTTTCATAGGAAATTCCATGTGAGTTGCGATGTTCGTTGATATTATAAATAAATCTTGGATTTTTCAGAGCATGACGAAGAATGGCTAACTGCCTGAAATTTAGCTTCCCTCCAAGGTGTTTGGCATTCCGTAATGTTTTTTGCGCCTCTTCAATATCCTTCGTCTTTTTTTCCAGATAAGCATGGAGGTCTTGAATGGCATTTCTAATAACTTCAAGTTGATGAATTATAAAATAGGTGGCATCGTTATCGTCAGTTTCCGTGTACAGGAATGCCCTGCCATACTGAACGGGTGCTGATTTAATAATTCGAGATATGGAAATAAATTCTGATAACCAATATCCTTGGCTTATCATTGACCAGTAAAATAATGCCCTTGCCGTTCTACCATTACCATCAACAAAGGGGTGGTCATAGGCCAACATGAAGTGAAGTATTATGGCCCTGATGACAGGGTGAATAAAACCCGCATCTGACTTGTGATTGGCGAATTTACATAAAAATTCCAACCGTTTTTTTAATTCCGCGGCATTCGGTGGCGAATGTAAAATGGTATAACCAGTGTGATCAGATACATACACTTTATCATTTTCTGACCTGAAGACACCTGCTTTTTCTGGATCATCTAATGTCTTCTCCGTTAATATCCGGTGAAGTTCAAAAAGGAAGGAAGGTGTTAATTCATCCTCTTTAAACTCCCTTATAAACTGCATCGCATGAAAATTATTCAAAATCATCTGTTCGCTTTTATCTTTTGGGCCCCTTCCCTGCCTGATCATTTCTTTTGCAACGTGCCTTGTCGTGGAGGCACCTTCTAATTGACTGGAATTTATCGCTTCTTCGACAAGAGATTTGATTAAATATGTATTTTGCATACCCTGATTTGCAATGGGTTGATTGGCGGTAACAGTTCCGGCTGCATTCATATCAAGCCAGTGCAAATCACGATTGACGGCATCAGGAGTACAGAATTTAAAAGGCTGATTAGATTTATCGTATAATGGAAGTGTCGTGAATAGATTTTGTCTTTTAAATCTAATGAGGGCCCACCATTCTTCGCTGGTTAATTCATCTGGTGGCGTTAAATGTCTAAGTTTGTCCCAATGAAGATATCGGCCCTTTTCATCTGTTATCCTTGCATTGAAAGCCCTGGCAAAAAGCTCATTTTTTTCTGTAATGGTTTTTATAAAATCAGGTGGACTGACTGGGATTTTCATGGTCAATAGTATCCCGTTAAATATTTAATTTCCGATGAGTTGTATTAGACACTGTAACAATAGATATCAATATTGTAAATACTAATTATTAAATATTAGTATTTACAGAACAAATCAATCTTTAATCTGATTAAAAATCCAATATTTTATATATGTTAAATATATTTTTGATGTTTGCATATTAGTATTAATCGACAATATAATTTTTTATAATTCCATCGAAATACCACAATATTAATTTTCTTCGGTAAGATAATATTCAACAAGACGCAATCAGATCGTTAACAACAAAAATGCACACGGGCAAGCCGGTGATTTTGGTGATCATCTATCATTATAGTCCGGTGTTATCGGATCAGTTTCAACAGGGTGCCTGAACCATTGTGCCCGACCAGTGGCGGTTCCTCCCCGAAATGCGGGAAAAAACCGGCCATCACCGCTTTTTTCCCGGTACTGCAAACCCCTTTTTCATCTCTGGTCCGGTCAACCCGGCAACGGCGGGGGCACAGAGTGCAGGAGGACAGCGGATCCACGGCCTGTTGAATGGCCTGTTTCAGCCGCCCCGTCTGCCTGGCCCTGATATACCCGGGGATGTATGATTGCATGGCCATGCTCCTTTTAGTCTATGCATCAAAGAAAACAGCATCCGGGCAGGGTAAGACCGGACCTGATACCGATTTCAGGGACCCTTCCTTCGGCCGGGGAAATGATTATCCCCGTTTCTTATTGCTGTTGAACCCCTGTTGACGTTTACATACCACACCCGGGCCTTTAAAAAAAACAGATATATGGCTTGGTTATCAGATATATCGACACCCAACAATTTTTTCATTGGGCAGATCATAGCGCCGGCATAGAGGGCCGCTCGCAGATATCAAATATGATTGTTGAGGTTTTGATTTGTTCATGATAGGGCATTAATGGTTGTATCCTGAAAATCGGATAAAGCGCACACCTTAAATAAAGAACACAACACCAAACGCTCTAATTGTTTGAAAAGTCATGCTTTTTTCTTGCTCTTTTAACGTGTTTGTATTATATACATACGCACACTTTAAAGGGGGTTTATGCATGGCTAAACCAATAACAGGAAAAACTCACGTCGGTGAGCGGCGTGAAAAGCGTCCGAATGGGGATATTTACGTCTATGAACGGGTTACAGCCTACGACGAAAAAACCAGAAAGACCTATACGGTCAGTCAGAAACTCAAAGGGAAAATCAAGGCTGGAACACAAAAAATTTTGCCGACTCGTCCGAAAAAACATAAAGGCGAAGGAGGCCTTGTCGATGCAACACGTCGGCATACCGGCCTCACGGACATACTGGAATGGGTTGGCAAGGTTTCCGGCATTGATAATGATGTATGTGCTTCATTCAGCGAGGGTGATGCGGCAAAGATACTTTCTATCGCGCGCTACTGGATTGGTTCCGGTGGCAACACGCTGCCACGTCTTGAGAGTTGGCAGGTGATGCACCCCCTTCCATATCGCGAAGCGATCACTGAGGACGTCTATGGTAGCCTGTTTAAGGATATTGGTCGCAATGAGGAAGGCGTTCAGCGCTATTTTTCAGCTCGGGCGGCACACCTGGGGAAGTCTCCTATGCTGGCGTTTGACTCTACCACTATTTCGACCTATTCTGAAAATCAGTCGGAGGCACGACAGGGATTCAACAAGGATGGCGACGGACTCAACACCATCAAGCTTTTGACCTTATATTCCGTCAAGGCTGGCGAACCGATAGCCTTCTCTAAGCAACCCGGTAATATTCCGGATGTGATCTCCATTGAAAACACTTTGACACAACTCAAGTGTCTCAATCTGGAAAAACCTCTGATCGTCACCGATAACGGCTACTACAGCCAGAAAAACATGATGGAATTCGCTTTGCGCAATGTGAAATTTCTGACGCTGGTTGATCCGAATATTATATGGGTCCGCGAGACAATTGATACGCTCCGTGCAACAATAGCGGGTATGGCCAGCACTTGTCCTTTCGACCCGTCAATCTGCGGAGCAACTTCGCTCAGAATGCACCAGTTCAGCCGGACACGCCAGCGATCACGCAACAGGAAAGTTGCAGGTGAGAAAGAAACGTTCTCGCGCCGCCTGTATGTGCATGTTTACTATTCTCCGGACAACGAAGCCAAGAAAGAACTCGCCTTCCGTAAGGATCTGCTTGAACTGAAGGCGCAAATACAAGGAGGAGAAACCGAGTTCACGCCATCTGCGCAAAAGAAAATAGACAAGTACCTGACCTGTTCCAAAAAGGGGCGTGGGGGGCAGCTTAAGGTGGGCTTCAATGATAAAGCCATTACCGAAGCAAAGAGGTACTTCGGTTATTTCGCTCTGGTCAGCAATCAGACTATGGACACATTTACAGCACTTGAAAACTATCGGTTGCGAGAAAAAATTGAAGAACTCTTTGCCGTGCAAAAAGGGAGACTCGACGGTGCGCGACCGCGCACATGGTACCCGGACAATCTGCGCGGAAGACAATTCACACAATTTATCTCGCTGGGCTATCATTGTTTCCTGATGAAAAAAATAAAGGAAGTACAGGCCAAGTTCGGGAAAAATGAATCCGGAAAAACCAAATCACTTATCAAGCTCGAAAAAAAATTGGGAAACTGGCTTGCACAACGCTCTCTCGCTCAGATCTTGGATTGGTTCGATTGCATTGAAACCACAAAGGTACAGACTGCCATGGGCAGCTATCGATGGTCCACCGAATCAGTAGCCAGAGACAGACTGTTCTTGAAGTACTTGGGAATGGATACCGAATAGTGTACGCTTTAGCCGATTTTCAGGGTTGTATGTGACCCGAATCAAAGATTGCAAGATGGGTGAGACATGACAACTGGAAAAAATGCAGATCTGATTTTGTTTGTTCTGTTTTAAAAATGAAAAGAGATCAGCTGTAAAGATGATATACATTTCTGCCCTTTTTTCATTTTAGCATGATATACAGTTAGGTAACCTTATTGTGAAGGGTGTGCTGATCTACTCATGAACTTGTTATGTGTCTTTGAAAACGAATCAATTTTATTCAATCAGTTAAATTTTTAAGTTGACTGTACAGTTAAAATAATCTACTGTGAAGTTTATACAGTTGAGGATATTTTAACAATTATTTATGGGGGTGAATAATTATGAATAAAATTGAAGTCGACAATGATGTATACAGAAAATTAGGTGAAATTGCGATACCTTTCAAAGAAACAACTCCAAATATGGTCATACGCCGCTTACTAGAATTACCTGAAGATCGGAATACAACTAGTGAGTTAACTGTAAAAACTTATCAGTCTCACAAGGAAAACCTATTTTCATCTTTATCTGAAAATCAATCACTTCCTTTACAATCAAGTTCTATTGAAAATCACATCGAAGAACTAAGAACGAAATCAATAGAAACACACCCAGCATTTCTCACGTTTTTAATGGATAAATATAATAATACAAAAGGCAATTACAAAACGTCAGATATTGTTAATTTCATGGAAAAAATAAACCTTAAACTGCCAAATGGGACATTTCGAAACCCTTGGATGAAAGCACCATATGGTGGTCAAAAGAATGGTTTAATAAGTTGCCAGCGAACCATTGAACATTTTAAGCAAACCAGAAAATTTGGATGCTGGGGTGGAAAAGACATTAAAGAAAACTGTGATTCCTTTAATACATGCGATTATCACCCAGATAGTAAAGTGGAAATGAAAAATAAATGTGATTTACGGAATGGTGTAATTTGGAAAAGAGAATCACCAGACTCATTATTTAGTTATGGTCATAATTATATGAAAGTTATTAAAAAAGAACTTTTAAAAAACCGGGCTATTCCATTAAAACCATTTTTGAAAATAGTTTATCCTGGCTGTGCTTATGATACAAAGCTTATTGAACAATTTAAAAAAGAATTTCATTTTAGCAACGACGAACTTGAAATTTTAATAACGATATAGATCTGCACACAACCTTGCAGTCCAGGGGACAGCAAGGGCCGAGCCACTGCTGTAAACAGTGCGATAGCAAAGTTTTTAACATTTACAAAGGTCAGTGGAAGCCCTTACTGCTCCTGACTGTAGCGTTAAAAATTGTGCTCGCCAACAATAATTATCCCTGCATGCGTTTTCAAAATGCAGGTGAAAATGTCAGGCATGTCAGATTGTTGATTTTCAGCAAATCCCTTTACCCGTGCGGGTTAAGGGCATGTATCATTTGATGATTGTCGGAAATGCAAATTTTTGCATTTCCGACAATCCTGTTTTTTTCAACCATATGATCCAGCTGGAAACGTCCGGTATCTATGTGTTTCCAGCAGAAATCAGCCGGGTTCATTATTTTTTATTGACCGACAAAATGACCATGGCATGGGCGGATGAAAAAAATATCGGTGGGGTAACCGGCCATGGATCTTTTCGAAATCTCTGAAATTCCTTGACTGGCAAAGGGTTGGGCGTATTTATTCTTAGAGCTGTTTTTGAAAATATCAGAAATGCAAAATTTTGCATTTCTGATACTTTTGGTTTGCCGGGAAGTTGAAAGGGCTGCAAATCGGGGACATACGATCCGTCTGAACTTCTGACAGCACTGATTATTTTCCCTGACCGCATTCAACAGTAATTATCCTTTATTGGTGGCAGCCATGATATCTGGAAATTTGACATTATGGGCCAATCAGGATATCTAAATAGGTCGATGTGAGTTCAAAACCCAAACCATTAATGAGGATTTAATATTGTTCAAGCCAAATTATTCATTTGAAAAGCGCCAGAAAGAAATGGCAAAGAAAAAGAAAAAAGAGGAAAAAAGACAACGCAAACTGGAGAAAAAAAACAATTCTGATCCGGATAACGAGAACACCTCTCCTTCCAAAGAGTAACCTGTTTGCCGAAACCGGGTGCAACCGTGTTTCTTATCATCTGAATTTCCTGTAATCTGGAAGCCCATGTGTCTACGTTCATTTATTTAATCCCGGGTTTTCTATCCCTTGCTATTTGACCAGGGTTGTGGCATCTATTGGGTTTTAATATGTAAACAGATGTTTTAAGATGCGTGGGAAAGGAAAAAAGAAACATGGAGGAACGGTACAACCCTGCGGATGTGGAACCCAAATGGCAGGCTTTCTGGAAAGACCGGGGACTTTTCAAGGTCACGGAAGATCCTTCGAAGGAAAAATACTACCTGCTGGAGATGTTTCCCTATCCGTCCGGGAAAATTCATATCGGTCATGTGCGCAACTATACCATCGGCGATGTGGTGGTGCGGTACAAGAGAATGCAGGGATACAACGTGCTTCACCCCATGGGATGGGATGCATTCGGCATGCCTGCGGAAAACGCGGCCATTGACAATAACACCCATCCGGCGGCCTGGACCTATGACAACATCCGGGCCATGCGGGCCCAGCTCAAAAAAATGGGATTTTCCTATGACTGGGACCGGGAGATCGCCACCTGCCGGCCGGAATATTATAAATGGGAACAGTGGCTGTTTTTAAAGATGCTGGAAAACGGCATGGCATACCGCAAGGAATCCTTTGTCAACTGGTGTGAAAAATGCCAGACCGTTCTGGCCAATGAACAGGTGGAACAGAACAAATGCTGGCGGTGTTCCCAGCCCGTTCACCAGAAAAAACTGTGGCAGTGGTTTTTTAAAATCACGGATTTTGCCGAAGATCTTCTGGTACACTGCGATCTGTTGCCGGGATGGCCGGACAAGGTCACGGTGATGCAGAAAAACTGGATCGGCAAAAGCGTCGGCTCTGAACTCAAGTTTCAGGTCGCGGACATGGACGAAGAAATCGAGGTGTTTACCACCCGGCCGGACACGATTTTCGGGGCCACGTTCATGTGCCTGGCACCGGAACACCCCCTGGTGGAAACCCTGTGTCAGGAAACGGATCAGGCCGCAGCTGTGGCGGATTTTGTGGAAAAAGTGGCGGCCCAGGAACGGTCTCTGGAAGGCCTGGAAAAATATGAAAAAGAAGGGGTGTTCACGGGGCGGTTTTGCATCAATCCGGCCACGGGCGAAAAAATCCCCATCTATACGGCCAATTTCGTGCTCATGGGATACGGCACGGGGGCCATCATGTCCGTGCCCTGCGGAGACCAGCGGGACTTTGACTTTGCCAGAAAATACAATCTTGAGATCCGGGTGGTGGTGCAGCCTGACGGCGAGACCCTGGACCCGGACACCATGGAAGCCGCATATGCCGGCCCCGGGGTGATGGTCAATTCCGGCCGATTCAACGGCATGGACAATGACACGGCCATGGAAGCGATCACGGACTGGCTGGCAGCGCAGGGCCGGGGGAAAAAAGCGGTTTCATTCCGGCTGCGGGACTGGGGCATCTCCCGGCAGCGTTACTGGGGCGCGCCCATCCCCGTGATCCACTGTCCGGACTGCGGGGTGGTGCCCGTTCCGGAAACGGATCTGCCCATTACCCTGCCTGAAGATGCCAACCTGCTGGCAAAAGGCGGCTCTCCTCTGCCCACCCTGGATTATTTCAAGCAGACCCGTTGTCCGGCATGCGGCAGAGAAGATGCCCGGCGGGACACGGATACCATGGACACGTTTGTGGAATCGTCCTGGTATTATCTGCGGTATTGTTCTCCCCGGTATGAAAGCGGCATGTTTGATCCGGATGCCGTCAAATACTGGGCCCCCGTGGACCAGTACATCGGCGGGGTGGAGCATGCCGTGCTGCATCTTTTGTATTCCAGATATTTTATGCGGGTTTTGCATCACTTCGGCATGGTGGACTTTAAGGAACCGTTCACCCGGCTGCTCACCCAGGGCATGGTGTGCAAGGAGACCATGACCTGTCCCGAGCATGGGTACCTGTTTCCGGAACAGGCCCGGAAAAAAGGGGATGATGCCTTTGTCTGCACCCGTTGCGGCAAGGATGTGGAAGTCGGCCGGGTCATCAAGATGTCCAAGTCCAAGAAAAACGTGGTGGACCCCAATGACCTGCTGGAAAAATACGGGGCAGACGTCACCCGGCTGTTCTGTTTGTTTGCGGCCCCGCCGGAACGGGACCTGGAATGGAGTGAAGACGGGGTGGATGGCAGCCACCGGTTTATCAACCGGGTGTGGCGCCTGGTCCTGGAATGCATGGAAAAAATCGACACCCAACAGGTGGCCCCGTTCAGCGGACCGGCCGGGGATCTGAAAAACCCGGCGGCCAAAGCCTTGTACATCAAAACCCACCAGACCATTCAAAAGGTCACGGCGGATATCGATGAAAGCTTTCATTTCAACACGGCCATCGCTGCGGTCATGGAACTGGTGAACGCTTTGTACACCATTGATCTGGATACATCAGACCCGGAAACAAACGCCGTGGTGCTGGCTGCCATCAACAACATGGTGCTGCTGCTCAGCCCGTTTGTGCCGCATTTCTGTGAAGAGCTGTTTGAAAAAATGGGACATAAAGGCAGTGTGCTGGCGCAATCCTGGCCGAAATTTCGCAAAGACAGCCTGGAAACGGACGAGGCCCTGGTGGTGGTTCAGGTCAACGGTAAACTGCGCGCCAAATTCAGCGTGGCCGCGGACACCAGTGAGGCGGTCATCAAGGAAACGGCCCTGGCGGATGAAAATGTGGTCAGACATATTCAGGATCAGCCCGTTAAAAAAATCATTCTGGTCAACAAAAAACAAATTCTTGTAAACATTGTGGTGTGATATGACCTGTTCCATGAAATCATTGATGCTTTTTTTCGCAGGCGGGCTGCTTGTGCTGTCCGCCTGCGGGTATCGCCTGGAGGGAGGGGGTCCCGTTCATCCCGGGGTGACCCGGGTGGGTGTGGAAGTGTTTACCAATCGAACGGCCCAGACCCGGGCCGGCATTGATTTTACCAATGAATTGATCCGTGAAATTCAGGACCGGACCGATACTACCGTGGTGGACCCGGCAAATGCCGCTTATCTGATCAAAGGAGAAATAACCGCCATCACGTTTGCGACCCTGTCCCGGTCTTCCACGGAAACAGTGACGGAAAGGCGGGTCAGAGCCGTGGTGGATGTGGCGTTGCTGTCACCTGATAAAAAAGTGATCTGGTCCGTGAATAATTTTTCCGCGTTAGAGTCTTTCACGGTGGGTTCGGACAATATCGATGATGAGTCCAATATCAGAGATGCTCTGGAAATCATTGCGGAACGAATGGCGGAACGGCTTGTCAGCCAGATGTCAGCCAACTTTTGAACGAGAGAAAAACGGTTGAAAACAAGACAGGATCTACCCCGGGTAAATCCTGTCTTTGTTATTTACGCGTGCACAAGTTTGGAAAGTCTTGAAATTTTTCTGGAAGCGGTATTTTTATGAATAATGCCTTTTTGGGAGGCTTTTTGAAGGGCGGACTGGTTTTGCCGCATCAATTCCATGGTGGCATCATCCCCCGATGCCTTGGCCGCACGCAACTTTTTTTCCAATGTTTTCAGCGTGGATTTTACAGATCTGTTTCTCTGTCGTCTGACCAGGTTCTGTTTTGCCCGTTTTTTTGCGGATTTGTGGTTGGCCAATTTACGTTCACTCCTTGTATTCGTCGGTTGAATTTTAAAAAATTAGATATTTCAAAACCAAATATCTACAAAAATTTTGCTTTCCTGTCAAGGATAATTTTGTCATGGCCCTGATCAAACACACGGCCGCAATCAGCGGTTTAACGCTTTTAAGCCGGATATTCGGGGTAATCCGGGATGCGTTCATCGCCATGATGATCGGAACCACGGCCGCAAGTGACGCTTTTTTTATCGCATTCCGGCCCTTTGACCTGCTCAGAAAAATGTTCAGCGACGGCATTTTCAGCATCTCTTTTGTGCCCCCTTTTTCCCGGTCCATTCAAACCGGTCAACAAGATGAGGCCGTGACAATGGTGACCAGTGCGTTAGGGGTCTTGTCCGTTTTGAGTGCATTTCTGATCCTGGCCGGGTGGTTGCTGGCCCCCTGGTTGCTGCATCTCATGGCGCCGGGATTTGCGCCCGGCGGGGATCGGTTTACTCTGACCCTGACCCTGTTTAAAATCATGATGCCGTATCTCTGGGTCATTATGATGATTTCTTTGTGCATGGCCGTGTTGAACACCCTGGGTCATTTTTGTGTGCCCGGGGCCACCCCCCTTGTTTTTAATCTGGTGGTGATTGCGTTTGCATTGACCGTGCCAAAGCAGGTGTTTGAACCCGTGATCTGGCTGGCTGTCGGAGTGATGGCAGGGGGCGGGATTCAGCTGATGTTTCAGATCCCTTTCATGGTCCCGTACAAATTGTTTCAACCGGCCCGGTTTGTCTGGTGTCATCCCCCGGTCATGGACAGTATCAAAAACATGGTGCCTTGTATGGTGGGGGCGGCCCCGTATCAGATCAATATGCTGGTGATCTCTTTTCTCGCTTCTTTTCTGGTGGATGGCAGTGTGTCGTTTCTGTATTATGCCGACCGCCTGGTCCAGTTTCCCGTGGCCCTGATCGCGGTGTCAATTTCCACGGTGCTGCTGCCTTTTTTTTCCAGAAAAGCGGCAGCCGGAGACATTAAGGACATCAGCGACGTGTTTGATGCCGGGGTCCGGCTGGCCGTGTTTGTGGCCGTCCCGGCCATGGCCGGACTGATGGTTTTACGCGAACCCATTGTCCGGCTGTTGTTCGGCCAGGGTGCTTTTGACACGTCAGCCGTCACACGGACGGCTGACTGTCTGCTGTATCTGGCCTTGGGCATCGGCGCTTTTATCGGCACCCGCCTGTTCGTGACCCTGCATTATGCCTTGAACAGTTCCCGGGATCCTTTTTATGCCGGAATCATATCCATGACCACCAATCTGGTGTGTGCTCCTTTACTGATGTATTATATGGGAGCACAGGGCCTGGCACTGGCCGTGACGATGTCTTCCATGGCCGGATTCTTTTTTTTGATGAGCCGCCCTCTGGCAGGGGTGGTTGTCTCAAAAACAGGTATTCTGGTTTCAGCTTGCAGAGCCTTTTTCTTATCTGTTATAATGATCATTTCAATCCAGTGGGTAAAACAGCCTCTCTTTTCTGATACCGAGGGAAAGCTGTTATTGGGGATAAAAGTGATGGCTTGTGTGTTGCTGGGTATGGCCATTGTATGGATCGGGGCCAAATTGCTGCATTTGCCGGAACTGAGCATGATCAGGCACAGGCTGGATGACCATTTGAAAAAAAAGGATTCCCATGGGGCGCATTGAAAAATTCGGTTTATATCTGACACTGTTTCTGATGGGGCTGTTTCTGGTCTTTATTTTTTTCTCCACCCACGGGATTCAGGATTTTCGTCAGCTTAACCGGCAAAAAGCATCCGTATCCGCCCAGATCGATATTGTGAAACAGGAGAACCAGCGGATAGAAAATCAGATCCTGCGGTTGAAACAGGATATTGAATACGTCAGACATCTGGCAAAACATGAACAGGGTATGGCAGCACCGGATGAATTAATTTTCAAACAGAAAAATAAATAAAGGAAATGGATATGAACCATGCGTATCATACCCGGGAACTGGCAAAAACCTATGAAGCCCAAGGGTATTACAGGCAGGCACTGGATATCTATACACAGCTGGACGAAAACTTTCAGGGAAACGACACGGGCGTGCTGGCCGCGTGCCGCCGGCTGGAAACCCTTTTGGCAGAAAAAAAACCCGTAAACAGTAAAATTCGTTTGACCGCTCTGGTCGAAGACTGGTTAAAACTATGGTGGACCACACACCATCTGACAACGCTGGACAACCTGATGTCACAGGTGAGGAGAGAAAAATGAAACAAAAGGAAAAACCCGCCTCAAAAATTCCCACCACCCAGACCAATACCAACCGGAAAAAAGCGGAACCCAGTGCCGGCCCCTGGGGTGTCAGCACATCAATGTTTAAAAAAAACGATACCACCCTGATTATTGCCGGGGCTTTGATCGTGACCCTGATCGTTTTTTTTGTTTTTTTTCTGTCATCAGGATCCCAAAACGAACAGGCATCGTCTCCTCCTGAAACCAGCCGGATTCAGGAGATGGAAACCCGCCTGGCAGCCCTGGAACAATCGCTTGCCGCCTTGACCTCAAAAATGGACGCTAAACTGGCTGTGATCGCGGACAAAGCCGCACGTCCAAACACGGATATGGATGCGGCCCTGGCACAGATCCGCAGACAGGTCGCCGCTTTGGAGTCCGGCGTTCAGGTTAAAGTGGATACATTGACCCGGCAGGTGGCGGGTATAGAAAAACAACTGACCGAGGCAAAAAAGCCCATCCTTACGGCGAGTCCGGAAATTAAAGAAAAAAAGGCCCTTGAAAAACCCGCGGCCCCGGCGCAAACCGCTGAGACGGATGCGTTGTATCATACGGTTCAAAAAGGGGAAACCCTGTGGCGTATTTCCCAGAAATACGACATCACCGTTGACCGGCTGCGCCGGTTAAACAACCTGGCCCCGGATGCAGATATCTATACGGGGGCAAAAATGCGGGTCAGGTGATCCCTGGTTTTTTTAAGCCCCACGGGCGCAAAGGCCAGTCCGAAATTTTTCATTTCATAGATCACCCGGCCATCCACGCAAAGGGCTCCGTCCGCCTTTACCGCATAGATATCGTTTTCCTGTGATACCTGACGGATATGGGTGTGAATGGTGACCTCTTTGTGGGTCGGGATGATCTGCCCCCGGTACACCCATTCATGGGTATCCCCCAAAACCGGTGACACGGCATGGGTGGACGGATCCATGGAAAAGGTTTCCAGTAAATAATACCGCAATATCTGCAAAAACGATTCAATGCCCAGAGATCCCGGGCAGACCGGGTCCTGATAAAAATGCGCGTCAAAGAACCATTCTTTGGTATCCACGGTTTTTTTGGCACGGACATATCCATGGTTGAATTTGCCGCCGGATGGATCCATCACCTCAATGGCATCGATCATGCGCAGGGCATCCGCAGGCATGCCCGTGTCCGGGTCCATGGAAAGATCCGCCGGTGTCCGGGGAGAAACGGATGGAAATACCTTAAAGGGTTCCCGGGGCACAGCGGGGGTGTCGGAAACCAGCGCGCAGTTCTGGATGCCTTTTTGACTGGCCAGGGCCTGGGCCGTGAAAAATCCGAAACGGGTGGTGCCTTCATAGACTGTTTGGCCATGATTGCTCACCTGCATGTCAAATGACTGAAGAATCATGTCCCCGGCCTTGGATACATCGGTCATCCGGACCCGGACCAAAAGGGTGCCGGCGTCCCGGGGTATTTCCTGAATGCATCGGGCCGTGCCGCCCAGGTTTCGAAAATGCAGCCTGTCCTCACTGTGCAGTGCGGAGCCGGCATAGGCAGCCAGCCAACCGCAGGGCTGCAACGCGATTTCCAGCAGAATGCAAAACGGCAGGGTGGAGGTGTGGTTGGCCGTGAAATACCAGGCATCGGCCGGCACATCGTATGCCGTTTCAATCCATCCGTCCGGCTGCATCTGCCAGGGGACATGATCCGCCGTCAACACCCGGTCCATGAAAAAATAGGGGGGCCTGGGCAGGCGGGCGATCTGACGGTCTTTGTCAAAAATCTGGTATCTGGCACCAAATGCGTCGGACGGGTTTCCCTGGGCAAAGGCCAGGATGGATTTTTTGTCAAACAACGGTTCAGGCTTGAACTTGTCATGCAGGGCCGAGTCCACCACGGCTTCAAATCCCATGATACTGGCTGTCACATTGCCCTGATCGTCAGAAAAGGTAAAATATCCCTTGATCTGATGATCCGTGTTTTCATTGACGGTAAACCGGATCTGGATGCCGGCATTGTCGGCCGGCTTCTGCCGAAACGAGGAATAAATCCGAAGTCCGGCCACAAAGCTGGGCAGACAAACCTGTTTCCGGGTTTCCCAGGTCCAGAGGATGGCCGCCTGAAACGCGGCATCCACCAAAAGCGGGTCCGTGGTCCAGCCGGTTTGAACGGGTGTGTCAAACCAGTGGTCCGGGGAAGGGGCCATTGAGGCCGTCACTTCGATCCCTTTTTCAGAGATGCCGGAAATCGCGGTAATGGCCTGAAGATCTTTGCCGTGAAACAAAACGGTTTCATATGCGGCTTTTACGCTCAATTGACAGGGGCCTAAGTCCATGCGGTTTTTGCCGGATAACACGGGCGGATCCGGCAGGGTGTTTTTCAACACGGCCGTGGCCGTGGCATGGGTGACACAATCGTTGTCGTCAGACACAGATGTCAAAGACACTAAAACAAGGTATCGGGTATCCGTGCAGGTGCATCGGCTTACGTTCACGGCCAGCCGGACGTCCCGGTTGGCAGGCCGGATGCCTTTTAACAGCCGCAGGTCATCCAGTCCGGTCAACACCAGACCCGGATGGTTTTTTTCCGCTGCATGGGCCATGATTTCAGCCATCAGGGCAAACGGTACCACGGGTTCATGATTGATCCGGTGGGATGTGATGATGGGAACGGTTTTACGGCTGATCACCATCTGGCTGACCAAAGACAGCTTCGGGGGTTTTTTCTGTTTCAGATCTATTGTCGGCGCCGTAATGACAATTTCCGTGTGATTGGGCTCCGGGTTTGCCATCTCCCGGATCAGCTGCCGGGCACCGGCGGATATGGGAATCAGGCCCACCCCTTTTTTGGCAAACACCTGTTTGAGCCCGTCATGGACCATGCCCCCGTCCCAGGGCCCCCAGTTGATGGCCAGGCATTTGCAGTCAGGTTTTTTTGCAGCCATGTCCCCCATGCATTTGTTGAGCACTTCATTGGCCATGGCGTAATCGCACTGGCCCGGATTTCCCGTTCGGGCCGCAATGGATGAAAACACGATCATGTATTTCAACGGATCGGTCTGTGTGGCCTGAATCAATGCGTTCAATCCGTCGACTTTGGTGTCAAACACCCGGTTGAACTGGTCCGGATGTTTATCCACAATCCATTTGTCTTCCAGTACGCCGGCCCCGTGAATAATACCGGCAATGGGCTTATTAAATCGGTTGCGGATGTGATCCAGGGCCGTTTGAACCGCGTTGGGCTGCCGGATGTCCGTGGAAACATACACCCCGTCGGATCCATGGGACCGGATTTGTGCCAGGGTCTGCTGAATCTGGCGATTGGCACAAATGGCTTGAAATCTTTTTTCCAGGTCGGCCGGGGTGGGTTTTTTTTCGGCAAATTCATGGGTGAGGATCGCTTTTTTTAATTCACCCGGATCAGACAGGGATTCTGCCCAGTCCGGTTCATCAAAGGGAGGGGCGGATCTTCCCAGCAAAACAAGGGTCAAGGGACCGGTTTTTGCCAGTTCTTCGGCACAGGCGGCGGTCACCCCTCTGGCACCGCCGGTGATCACCACCACGTCATGGGGTGAAAAGTTCAAACGGCCCGGCTGGACGGGTACCGTCTCCAGGGTGGGGATGCGGCAATGATCCCTGCTCAGCCCCATCTCCACAGGTCCTTTGGTCATCATCAATGCGGCGGCTGCATCGGCGCATTCAACCCAGGCATCTGGATCATTGGGCAGGTCCAGGGCATGGCACAGCACGTCTTGCCATTCCAGGGCCGCTGTTTTGGCCAGACCGGCCAGGCCTCCATACGCCGGCAGGGTGTCAAACCCGTAGGGCGGAATCCCGAACCCTCCGCCGGAAAAAGTGACGGTTGCCAGGAATGCCCCTTTTTGCGCGGCAGAGGTCTGAAGATGGCGGCCGTTTTTATGGACCAGGGCAAACGCGGCCTTTAAAAATGCAATGGCGTCAGCGTTGTCAGTCTGAGACAATTGATTCTGGATAATCACCAGACCGGCGGCATCGGTCAGATCCGGGATGTTTTCAGATGAAAAATCCAGGAGTTCCGCGTTCTGGCCGTGTTTGTGAAATGCCTGTATCAACGGGTCGGCCATGCCGGCCTGATCCCGGGTGATATAGATTTTTCCGGTTTTTGGCACCTGGATTTTTGAGCCGTTAAAAAAACGGACCTGCTGGATGGGAATCTTTTCCAGATGGATGGTCTGACGGGTCAAATCCGGGTTTTCAGGCGGTTTTGGGGCATCATCCCCGGGTGAAGCGTTTTTTTTTACGTCAGGTTCCGGCGAACACGGGGCCTGATCCAGAAAGGAAACCATGTCCCGGATGGTTTTCAACCCGGCCATGTCATCTCCGGACAGGCGGGATGCCGTGTCTCCCAGCGTTTGTTCCAGCCGGGATAAAATTTCCACCCGCTTGATGGAATCCACCCCCAGATCCGATTCCAGGTCCATACCCGGTTCCAGCATTTCTTCGGGGAACCCGGTCAGTTCACTGATGATGGTGACAATCACATCCATCACCCGGGAATCAGCGCTCGGGTCTGAACACGACGTCCCAGCGGTCTGGGTATCGGTCACTGCAGCGGTTCCGGCAGCAGCCCCGGCAGCGGGGCCAGGTGTGTCAGACTCAGGTATGTCAGATTCAGATGAGCCCGGTGTGTCGGAAAACACCGTGTCCAAAGATTGTGCATCAGATGTTTCAGAAACTTCAGATGAAATGGCCCGGCAGATATCGGCCAGGGTTCTGGCCGTGCCGATGTTTTCCGTGGTCAGGCCCCGGGTGTCGGGCAGGTGTTTTTCCAGTTCGGAAATGATTTCCACTTTTTTGATGGAATCCACCCCTAAATCCGATTCAATGTCCATGTCCGGTTCCAGCATTTCTTCGGGGAACCCGGTCAGACGGCTCACGATGTCAAACAAAACAGACTGAATTTTTGCAGACGCACGGGCCGGGGAGGGGGCTGCAGTCACGGGCGGATCTGAATGCGTGTGCCTGGGGACCGCGGTGGTATTCATTTTTTCACGCAAGGGCGGTTGCTCCGGCAAAGGCGCTGCCGGCCGGGGCGCGGGCCTGTCCGCCGGCTGGGCCGCGGGGCTGTTCGCCGGCAGGGGTGCGGGGATGTCCGCCGGCCGGGTCATCACAGGACTAGTGTCCGGCACCGGAGAGATGCCATCCACAAATTCACGGGTGTGTGACATCATGGCTGCCAGGGTCTGGGTGGCCCGGGCCTGGGTATCCAGAAATTTTTCATGGGCCCGGGCGGTCTGGGCCTGCAATGCCTGCATGGCTTCAAGCCCTTTGTGAACCAGGTGCATGGCCTGTCCGGTATTTGTCCCGGACCGGGCGGAGGCTTTTGTGTTTGATTCTTGTTGCGGGGCAGGTGACGATGATGACAACGGGTGCATAACAGGTCCTTGTTGATCCGCCGGATTTGTTTCCGGCCGGTGTTGTTTCATGGTTTGGGCAGACCCGGGCAAAGACGGGACATCGGTTTTGCAGGCGC
The DNA here is from genome assembly GCF_000421285.1 of Desulfotignum balticum DSM 7044. GTDB lineage: Bacteria > Desulfobacterota > Desulfobacteria > Desulfobacterales > Desulfobacteraceae > Desulfotignum > Desulfotignum balticum. The sequence goes on along the minus strand of NZ_ATWO01000001.1, from coordinate 2,298,479 downwards.
AACATCCCGTCCGGGGCTCAGAATGATTCAAAGGTCGGGGCAATGTTTTTTCAACCACGGGTTTGGGGTTGGCACCGGATAGTTTTATGCGCATGCGTTTCAAGGCCAGTGACGGCACGGGGTCTTCCCATGGGGTCAAATCCACGTCAAAACCTTTGGCTGCCAGATGACACAACCCATGAGCCAGATCCGTGAGCCCGGATTTTTTTCCGCTGGAGCCATCCAGCCCAATCACAGTGACTGGATCGGATGCCAGTATTTTTTTTGTCAGCCCCGTTAAAACGGTTTTGGGACCGATCTCCATGAAAAACCGCACGTTTTTGTCGCGCATGGTTTCAATGTTCTGCTTGAAACATACCGGGTGCATGAGCTGATGCCCCAACAGCGATTTAACGGTGTCAGGGTCGGTGTCATACAAGGTTCCCGTGGTATTGGACAGCACGGGAACTTTTGTGGGGGCAATGGGCTGATCCGCCACAAACTCGTGGAACGGGGCCGCGGCATCTGCCACCAGGCGGCTGTGAAACGCGGCTGCCACGGGCAGTTTGACACATCGGATCTTGTTTTTCCGGCACCATGTCACAGCCTGGTCAATTGCCGGAGTCGGGCCGGACAGAACGCCTTGATCCGGGCTGTTCTGGTTGGCCAGCACCAGGTCGGAAAACCGGTCCTTGATCCAGGTTTCAATGTCGGTCAAAGGGGCCTGAACCGCCAGCATGCTGCCGCGGTCCGTTCCCGTGTCACCGGCATGGGCCATGTGCTTTCCCCGGACGGCCGCCAGGTTCAGCAGGGTGGTGTCATCCATCCATCCGGCGGCATGCAGGGCCGGCAATTCCCCGAAACTGTGGCCACAGGTCATGTGCGGCAGGACATTGAACCGTTTGAGCACCTGGATCATGGCAAGGGAGACCACCCCAATGCTCATCTGGGCCGCATGGGTTTGTCTGAGCCGGGTTTCGGTTACGGATTTTTTCTGGAGATGCAACGGCGGTGCAAACATCAGTTCAGCCAGATCCGGAAAAGGGGTGGCCGGATCCCCGGGGTCCGGGGAATGGGCTTTAAAGATGTCCTGTGCCAGATCCAGCGCGGCCATGGCTTCAGGAAAAGCTGCAAACAGGTCTTTGCCCATATCCGGATACTGGCTGCCCTGTCCGGGAAACAGAAAACCCAGTTTTCCCTGAACGGGGCCGGATTCAAAATATATGGGTCCGGTTCCGGGTTTTTTTTGTTCAACCAGATCCCGGGCCTTTGCTGTCAACGCAACGGGATCATCTGATTTCTCCAGGACCATGAGCAGGCGAAAATTATCCCGGGTGTCAAAGGTGTTCCTGGAGTCGGCACATGCCCGGGAAACAAGATGCTGCATTTCTTCATCATCCGGTGAAAAATCGGGCGTGAGACTGTTTTTAAACGTTTCCAGATTTTTCAGCAGCGTGGTGGTGTCATTGGCTGAAAATGCGGCGATCTGAACCGAGCCATCCCAGGAAACATGGGTTTTCTTTGACGTCTGTTCTTCTAAAACCACATGAAAATTGCTGCCCCCGAAACCGAACGCGGACACACCGGCCCGGCGGGGAGTCATGACGTTTGTGCCGGCAACCCAGGGTTTGGACCGGTGGTTGAGATAAAAAACAGACTGGTTGATGGCAAGTTCCGGGTCGGGATCCTGGGCTTTGAGGGTGGGCGGGATCACTTTGTGGTGAAGGGCCAGTGCGGCCTTGATGATCCCGGCGGCCCCGGCAGCGGCTTTGGTATGCCCGATCATGGATTTCACGGATCCGATGGCAATCCTTGAAGGGGTCGTTTCCGGGGTGAAGCAGGCGTTCAATGCCGTGAATTCCACCTTGTCCCCCACCCGGGTCCCCGTGCCGTGGGCCTCCACCAGACCCACACTGGCCGGATCGATATCTGCCTGGTGATACGCATCCTTGAGTGCCTTGATCTGGCCGGCGGCATCCGGCGCATAAATAGCGGAAGTTTTCCCGTCACTGGAAGTCCCCACACCCTTGATGACCGCATAGATCCGGTCCCCGGCTTTCCGGGCGTCAGGCAATCGCTTGAGCACCAGCATGCCGATGCCTTCCCCTAAAACAGTGCCGTCCGCATCTTTGGAAAAAGGCCGGGCATCACTGGTATGGGACAACACTCCGGTTTTGGCGAAACACATGTGCATGAAAATATCGTTCAGGCAGTCCACCCCGCCGGTGATGGACATGTCGCATTTGCCGGCGGACAGTTCCATGACAGCGGAATGCAGTGCAGACAGAGAACTGGCACAGGCCGCATCACTGACACTGTTGGTGCCGGACAGGTTGAACCGGTTGGCGATGCGGCCGGCCACCACATTGCCCAGCAGTCCGGGAAAAGAGTTTTCCTGCCAGGAGGCATAAGATGACTGAATCCGGCGGCAGATCCTGTCTTTTTGTTCCGGTGAAACACCTGCATCGTCCAGGGCGTTTTCCCAGATGGGATATCCCAGTCTGGCGCCCAGCGGAATCACCAGCTCCTGGGTGCCGGTCACCCCTAAAATCACATTGACCCGGGCCGAGGAAAGAAACGGGTGTTCTTTGGGATACCCGGCATCTTCCAGCGCCATTTTAGCCACCTGAAGTCCCAGCAGCTGGGCTGTGTCCGTGGCATTGATGTTGTTGGGAGGGATGCCGAAAACCGTGGGATCAAAATTGATTTTCGGAATAAATCCGCCCCGGGAACAATATACATGGTCCGGCCGGGATGGATCTTCATCAAAATAGTCTTTAACCGGCCAGTGGGTATCTGCCGGGATCGGCTCGATGGCATCCACACCCTGGTATAGCAGGTGCCAGAACGCCTTGAGGTTGACGGATCCGGGAAAGATGCATCCCATGCCGATAATGGCGATGTCGGTATTTTTTATTTGCTGTGTCATAAACGCTGGTATCAACCTAAGATTTTTTTGGGTTCAATGCGAAATATACGGATCTGATACAAAGAAATCATGCGATGACAAAGGATTTGACAAAACTTTTACATGGGATCCGCTGCCATGGAGTCGCTTTGAGGCAAAGATCCGGCCAAAGCCAGAATGTCGTTTTTTTTCATGGGATAGACGGCCGTGGCCGAAGGGGGCAGGACCACACCCTGGGTTTTCAGCATCATGGCCCGAAGGGTGACACTGGCACCAAACAGCAGATTCAACGCCAGATCAGAAGTTTTCCGGTGTTCCGGTCCGGCCAGAAAACTGTTTTTTGCCCACTGGTTGAATGCGCCCATGGCCGGGCCGCACCAGATCTGGTAATCCATTTTGCGTTCCAGTATTCCCTGGATGGCCCAGCGGGAACTTTGCCCCAGATAGGAACGGAACACCAACGCCATTTTGTGTTTGGGATCCGTTTGGGCTTTCTGTATCTGTGCCGGCTGGTGTCTGGATTCAAAAAACGCGCGGGTGGACTGCCATGCGCGCTCAAAATCGGTTTTCAGCAACTGGGTCTCAATTTCCTGACGCTGTTTTTCAGGAATATCTTCAAACCGGGCATAGGTCCGGTACAACTGATACAGTTTTTCAGCCCGCATGGCAAACAGGGTCCCGCGTTTCAACACCTGGACCCGGGCACCGATTTCAAACATGTCGGCTGCCGGAGCCATGGCCACATCCGCCTGTTCCGCCTGGCACAGAAGCGTTTTCACATCATCACTGATATCTGCCTCCACGCAGGACTGATTGATGGACCCGGTGAGGATATAGGCCGCACCCATGGCAAAGGCCGCTGCCGCGGATTCCGGCGTGGCAATGCCGCCGGCCAGTCCCACACACAAAGGATCCGTATAATGATATTCATCCATGCACTGTTGTTTCAAGGCCAGCATGGTGGGAAGAAGGGCCAGGGCCGGGCGGTTGTCCGTATGTCCCCCGGAATCGGCTTCTGCGGTCAAATCCTGGGCCATGGGAATGAACCGGGACAGATCCGCTTCTTCCTGGGTGATCCATTTTTTTTCCAGTAACATGTGTACCAGTTTCCGGGGCGGGGGAGCGAAAAACTGCCGGGCCACCTCGATCCGGGAAACTTTGGCAACCACCTGATTCGGGGCTTTCACCTGTCCGTCCATGTCTTTGTGAAGGCCCTTGACCCGATAGTAAACGAGAGCTGGGGTCATGCGCATGAATGCGGCGGCACTGATCCGCCGGATGCCGTGATTCAGGTATAGCTGCACCGTGGCGGTTTCAAGGTCTGAATCCGTCGGGGAATGGATCAGGTTGAAACCAAAAGGCGCGTCTTTTAATCGGGACGTCAGGGTGACGACTGCCTGTTCAATCTTTGATAAAGACAGCCCGCCGGCTCCGAAAAAACCGATCATCCCGTTTTTTGCCATGGCCTGTACCATTTCCACGGAAGCAATCCCGTTGGCCATGGCACCGGCCACATAGGGATACTTCAGATGGTGCCGGGCCGTGAATGCGGGGTCTCCCAGCGCAGACAAAGGGATTGCCGGTGCAAACCCATCAAAAGGAAGTGCTTGGGATTTTTCTGTCTGTCCTGAACGCGGACCGGGCAGGTCATGGGACATGTGCGGCCCGTTGTTTTTTTTTGTGACAAAAATGGGCCTGGATATCTGAAACAGGGCGGATCTGACAGGGTCCGGTCGGGTCATAAGCTGATTTTCCATATCGGGTGTTAAGGTGGTATTGACCGCCTGTCTTACCATAAACCCGCTGGAACAATCAAGACCTGTTGCCGGTTTGAAAAACCTTACCGCCGGGGATGATATCTTTGATGCATGCGCAGCAGATAATCTCTGGAAATATGGGTATAAATCTGGGTGGTGGAAATATCCGTGTGCCCCAGCAGGGTCTGGACGGACCTGAGATCAGCCCCGCCTTCCAGCAGATGGGTGGCAAAAGAATGCCGCAAAGTATGCGGGGTGACGTTGCGGAAAATGCCGGCCTGGACCGCGTATTTTTTGATGATTTTCCAGAACCCCTGGCGGGTCATGGGTTTTCCCGCCCGGGCCACAAACAGGTAGGGACTGTTAAGGGTTTTGAGCATCCGGGGCCGGCCCCGGTCTTTCCACTGGCGGGTGATGTCGGCGGCCTTCGTGCCGATGGGCACCATCCGTTCCTTGTCTCCTTTGCCCGTCACCCGCACCAGGTTGGCATCCAGATTCACATCCTGGATTTTGAGGAAAATAAGTTCAGACACCCGAAGCCCGGCCCCGTACATGACTTCAAGCATGGCGGCATTGCGCAGTTCCCTGGGATGCGTGGTATCGATGGTATCCAGCAGTGCGGCCACCTCGGGGATGGTGATGATTTCGGGCAGGGATCGGCCGGATTTGGGGATGTCCACTTCTTTGACCGGATTGATGGACAGATATTTTTCAGTCACTAAAAACCGAAACAGTCCCCTGAGGGTGATCAGGTGTCTGGCCCGGGATTTGGGGGCCAGGCCGCTGCGGGTCAAATGAATCAGCCATGCCAGGATCACGGTGAGATCCACCTGATCCAAAGATGACATCTGCTGGGATTCCAGAAAATCCAGAAACCGGGTCAAATCCGTGCCATAGGCAGTAAGGCTGTTTGCGGACAATCCTTTTTCCACCACCAGAAAATCAAGGTATGCCTGAACCCGGTTCCGGGTTTCAGATGTGAGGGCCAAGTTAAAAAGACCTCCTGTGAGCCGTGGGCATAAAAAAATCAAGTATCATATATTTGTGCGATTATTTCAACCGGACATCAAGGATGGGGATTGATCTTTTTTCAAATTGTGTTACATAAGATAAATTATGGGTACGATTCTGACAGTTTCAGGTGTGACCGGTGGTATCGGTAAAACAACCGTGGCCGTCAATCTTTGTGCGGCACTGGCATTGTATGAAAAAAAAGTGCTGATCATTGATTGCGATCCCAAGGCAAGTGCCACGTCATGGCTGGGAAAAACCGATGCAACCCATGGCCGCAGTTTAGCATCGGTTTTGAAAAAAAAGACGTTTCTTGCAGATGCCATCGTAAAAACCCGTCTTCCCTGGCTGGATCTGGTTCCGGCTGATTTCAACCTGTTTACTGCGGCCCGGTCCCTGTCCGGAAAAGCGGCCGGTCCCACCCTGTTAAAACAGATGCTGCATCAACAAGTCGGTTCGCTATATGATTATATCATCATGGATGCACCGCCTGGTTTCGGGTTTTTAAGCGTTTTAGCCCTGACGGCGGGACACGGACTCATTGTTCCCATCAGTTTGCACCGAACTTCAGACACGGATTGCCAGTGTCTGCTCAAGCTGATCCATTATATCCGTAAAATTCATCATACCCCATTGCGCATCGCTGGATTTGTTGTCAATGCCTGTGAAAATTCATCAGATATTCAGGCCTTTCTGGAAAAAAAGCGTTTCAACCGGTTGTCGGATCTGGTTTTTCTTACCAGGATTCCGGAAGATCATACCGTGATCCGGGCCATGGATCATCAGGTGCCTGTGGTTTTAGAGGATATCAACGCCCCGGCGGGAAAAGCGTTTTTGCAGTTTGCAACAGAAATCGATTCGATTTTCAGCCATCAGAAAGAATACCCTGAAACCCGGCCGGGGCCGGATGAGGGATCCACGGCAAAGGCATCGCCCCCAAAAATGGTGGAGATCCGGGAACGCAGCAGCGAAAAAGTGGAACAGCTGGCCGCAAACATTGCGGACATGATCAATGAAATCAATCAGAGCGAGCAGGCCTGATGATACAAATACGCACAAGAGGCATTGATGGACCCGATATTTATGGATGAACGGCTCAAGCAGATTTATGCCAAGGTCAGACAGGGAACCCGTCTTTCAAAGGAAGACGGGATTTGTATTTACCAGACACGGGATCTGCTGGGCGCAGGAAAGATCGCCCATGCGGCCCGATGCGCCCGGCACGGCAACACGGCTTTTTATGTATACAATCAGCATCTGAACTACACCAATATTTGCAAGAACCGGTGCCGATTCTGTGCATATGCCAAAGACCGGCAGGAATCCGGGGCCTATGCCTGGTCCATAGAGGAGATCTCCCGACGGCTGATGGACCGGATCGACGAACCCGTGGATGAACTGCATATCGTGGGTGGGCTCAATGAGGCGCTGGGGTTTGATTATTACATCGATCTGCTGAAAACCGTGAAACAGATCCGGCCCCAAGCCGCCATCAAGGCGTTCACCTGTGTGGAGATCGATTATCTGTCCCGGTTGTCCGGCCTGGGCGTGGATGAAACCATTGCACAGCTCAAAGAGGCCGGTCTGGATATGATGCCCGGGGGCGGGGCTGAGATACTCAATACCCGGATTCATGATACCCTGTTTCCTAAAAAAATCGATCACACCCGGTGGATTGAGATCGTCAAAGCCGTTCACAAGGCCGGCATCACCACCAATGCCACCATGCTCTACGGCCATATCGAAACCATTGAAGAACGGGTGGACCATCTGATCACCCTGCGGGAGATCCAGGATGAGACCCATGGATTTTCCGCATTTGTGCCTCTGGCATTTCATTCAAAAAATACCCGAATGCCTGAACTGCCGCCCACCACGGCGGTGGATGATCTTAAGTCCGTGGCAGCGGCCCGGCTGATGCTGGACAATTTCGATCATATCAAAGCCTACTGGGTGATGATCGGAGAACCGCTGTCCCAGGTGGCCTTGAGCTTCGGAGCCGATGACCTGGACGGCACCATTATTGAAGAGCGCATCACCCACACGGCCGGGGCCAGTTCCGCCAAGGGGCTGACCCGGGAACAGATGGAGAACATGATCCGCAAAGCCGGTTTTGAGCCGGTACAGCGGGATTCTTTTTATAATCCCAAAACCGGTACAGGCAGTTGAACAATGAATGAATTATCTGAAATCATAAAAAAAATACAGGATCATCAGCGAATCGACACACACGAAGCCGGCATCCTGTTCAAACAGGCGGACCTGTTGACCTTAGGCCAGCTTGCCAATGCAAAACGGTGTCATTTACATCCTGATCCCGTGGTGACATATGTCATCGACCGAAATATCAATTATACCAATATCTGTGTGTCCGGGTGCCGGTTCTGTGCATTTTTCCGATCTCCCGGCGCAAGCGGGGGGTATGTGATCTCCCGGAAGGATCTGGCCGATAAAATTCAGGAAACTCTGGATCTGGGCGGCACGCAGATCCTGCTCCAGGGCGGCATGAACCCGGATCTGGACTTAAATTTTTATACTGACATGCTTGGGTTCATCAAACAGGAATTCGGGATTCACATCCATGGATTTTCTCCGCCTGAAATTCATTTCATGGCCGACAAATTCAATATGTCCGTGGCAGACACGATCCAATGCCTGAAACAGGCGGGGCTGGATTCCATCCCCGGGGGCGGGGCTGAAATTCTGTGCGACGAGATCCGGACAAAGGTGTCCCCCAACAAATGCAATGCCAATGAATGGCTGGAAGTGATGCGCCAGGCCCATGGGGCCGGCATGCGGTCATCCGCCACCATGATGTTCGGTCATCTGGATACCATGGATCATGTGATCGAGCACCTGGACCGGATCCGGCAGCTCCAGGATGACACCCACGGGTTTACCGCGTTCATTCCCTGGACGTTTCAGCCGGAGAACACCCGGATTCCGGTGGAGAAAAAAACCGGGGTGGAATACCTCAAGGTGCTGGCGTTGAGCCGGATTTTTCTGGACAATGTGGACAATATTCAGGCCTCCTGGGTGACCCAGGGAGATAAAATCGCCCAGACCGCCCTGTTTTTCGGGGCCAACGACATGGGCTCCACCATGATCGAGGAAAACGTGGTGGCCGCAGCCGGGGTATCTTTCATGATGCCGCTTGAATCATTGCAGCGGCTCATTGCCACGGCCGGGTTCACCCCGCGCCAGCGGGACTGTTTCTACAACCCGGTATGACGTCATTCAACACACCTGGAAAAACCCTTGTGCCTGACACCCGTATCCACTATATCCGGGCCAAGGATGAACCGGCGGTTTTCAAAGCCAAATGGGTGATCAAAGATCCCTGGACCATTCTGGAAAATGCCGGCATTGCCGTGGCAGCGGGCCGAATCACCTCCGTGCTGGACACCGTTCCGTCAGGGCCATCCGTGACGGACTGCGGCCCCGGGATTCTGATGCCGCCCCTGGTCAATGCCCATATGCACCTGGAACTGTCGGCCCTGGCCCACCGCCTGCCCCTGGGAAAGGGATTTGAACCCTGGGTGAAAGCCCTGCTCACAGCACGGGACTCCCTGGGCCCTTCAGCCCTGATCCGGGCGGCCCGCCATGCGGTTCAGGCATTGCCGGGGCAGGGCACCGGCCTGGTGGGAGAGGTCTCCACCTTAGGTCTCACCCGGTCTCTGCTCACCGACCCGGGCCTGGCCGGTGTGTGGTTCCAGGAATATCTGGGAACCGGATATCCAGCGCCGGATCTGGCGGCAGATTTTCCATTGTCTGCTTCCGCAGCCGGGCACGCCCCCCACACCACGTCCCCGGATCTGCTGAGATATCTGAAAAACCGCATCCAAAAAGCAGGCCTTGTTTTTTCCATCCATGTGGCGGAATCCGATGCTGAGATGCGGTTTATTGAAGGGAATAACCGATCCTGGCATGATTTTCTGATTCAAAGAGGCATTGATCCAAAAGACTGGCCAGTGGGCAACAAAACCCCGGTAAAATATCTCAAGGATCTGGGTATCCTGGGACCCCATACCCTGGCCGTTCATCTGCTCCAGGTCACGGACACGGATCTGGATCTGCTGGCAGATACCAAAACCTGTATCTGCCTGTGCCCGAGAAGCAATCAAAACCTGCACAACCGGATTCCCGATATTCCGGCCCTGTTGAAACGACATTTGAAACCCGCACTGGGCACGGACAGCCTGGCATCCTGCGAATCTTTGTCTCTGTTTGATGAAATGGCGTTTGTGCGGCATCTTTGTCCGAAGGTGTCACCGGCGGATATTTTTGCCATGGCCACGAAAAACGGGGCCAGTGCCCTGGGACTGGCAGATCGGTTCGGTACGCTTTCTCCGGGAAAACAATCTGAATTCATTTATCTGGATACGGGGGTATCTTCCCGGGACCAGGTGCTGGAAAAGGTAATCTGTTATGGAACACGTTAATCTTCGTATGGGAAGAATCAGCTATATCAATGCGTCTCCTGTTTATTACGGCCTGGATCACGGCCTGGCCCCGTCCTGGCTCACGCTGGTGACGGATGTGCCGGCCGCCCTGAACCGGCAGATCATGGATGGTTCCGTGGATCTCAGCCCCATATCCGCCGCCCATTATGCCATGAATCATACATCTTTGCTGCTTTTGCCGGACCTGTCCATCTCCTGTCACGGACCTGTGATGAGTGTGTTGTGCGCTTCCAATCTCCCTCTGGATGAACTTGCCGGAAAAACCGTGATGCTGACAAAAGAATCCGCCACAGCCGCCTCGTTCATGAAAATGATTTTTGCCCAGCGCGGCGTGACACCCAGATATGTGACCAAAGATGTGGGTAATATCGATCAGATTCCATCGGATGTGGATGCCGTGCTGGTCATCGGGGATGCGGCATTGACCCAGCCCTGGGATCAACGGTTTGCTTTCTGCTTTGATCTGGGCCAAATCTGGCATGCCATGACACAGATGCCGTTTGTGTTTGCCGTGTGGGCTGTGCGAAAAGAAGTGGCAGCCAGGCATCCGAACACCGTGACCCGGGCCCTGGAACTGTTATGGGCCAGCCGTAAATCCGGATACGATCATCTGGATGCCGTCATTGCCGCGGGACAGGCCAAGCTGGGGCTGCCGGCATCTTTAATCGGCACCTATTACCAGCATTTGTTCTGCGATATGGATGCCCCCAAAATTCAGGCCATGACCCGGTTTTTCGATATTCTGTACCGGAACAAAATCCTGACATCCCCCGTGGACGTGACCTTTTTTCAGCCGGAATAAATAAGCAAAAAGGGGGGGGAGCGGGCAGATCCTTGCTGGGGTCTGAACCGGGTGGTGGGATCAAATAAAAACCTGAAAATCGGATAAAGCGCACACCTTAAATAAAGAACACAACACAAAACGCTCTAATTGTTTGAAAAGTCATGCTTTTTTCTTGCTCTTTTAACGTGTTTGTATTATATACATACGCACACTTTAAAGGGGGTTTATGCATGGCTAAACCAATAACAGGAAAAACTCACGTCGGTGAACGGCGTGAAAAGCGTCCGAATGGGGATATTTACGTCTATGAACGGGTTACAGCCTACGACGAAAAGACCCGAAAGACCTATACGGTCAGTCAGAAACTCAAAGGAAAAATCAAGTCGGGAACTCACAAAATTTTGCCGACTCGTCCGAAAAAACATAAAGGCGAAGGAGGCCTTGTCGATGCAACACGTCGACATACCGGCCTCACGGACATATTGGAATGGGTTGGCAAGGTTTCCGGCATTGATAATGATGTATGTGCTTCATTCAGCGAGGGTGATGCGGCAAAGATACTTTCTATCGCGCGCTACTGGATTGGTTCCGGTGGCAACACGCTGCCACGTCTTGAGAGTTGGCAGGTGATGCACCCCCTTCCATATCGCGAAGCGATCACTGAGGACGTCTATGGTAGCCTGTTTAAGGATATTGGTCGCAATGAAGAAGGCGTTCAGCGCTATTTTTCAGCTCGGGCGGCACACCTGGGGAAGTCTCCTATGCTGGCGTTTGACTCTACCACTATTTCGACCTACTCAGAAAATCAATCGGAGGCACGACAGGGATTCAACAAGGATGGCGACGGACTGAACACTATCAAGCTTTTGACCTTATATTCAGTCAAAGCTGGCGAACCGATAGCCTTCTCTAAGCAACCCGGCAATATTCCGGATGTCATCTCCATTGAAAACACTTTGACACAACTCAAGTGTCTCAATCTGGAAAAACCTCTGATCGTCACCGATAACGGCTACTACAGCCAGAAAAACATGATGGAATTTGCCTTGCGCAATGTGAAATTTCTGACGCTGGTTGATCCGAAAATTATATGGGTCCGCGAGACAATTGATACGCTCCGTGCAACAATAGCGGGTATGGCCAGCACTTGTCCTTTCGACCCGTCAATCTGCGGAGCAACTTCGCTCAGAATGCACCAGTTCAGCCGGACACGCCAGCGATCACGCAACAGGAAAGTTGCAGGTGAGAAAGAAACGTTCTCGCGCCGCCTGTATGTGCATGTTTACTATTCCCCGGACAACGAAGCTAAGAAAGAACTCGCCTTCCGTAAGGATCTGCTTGAACTGAAGGCGCAAATACAAGGAGGAAATACCGAGTTCACGCCATCTGCGCAAAAGAAAATAGACAAGTACCTGACCTGTTCCAAAAAGGGGCGTGGGGGGCAGCTTAAGGTGGGCTTCAATGATAAAGCCATTACCGAAGCAAAGAGGTACTTCGGCTATTTCGCTCTGGTCAGCAATCAGACTATGGACACATTTACGGCACTTGAAAACTATCGGCTGCGAGAAAAAATTGAAGAACTCTTTGCCGTGCAAAAAGGGAGACTCGACGGTGCGCGACCGCGCACATGGTACCCGGACAATCTGCGCGGAAGACAATTCACACAATTTATCTCGCTGGGCTATCATTGTTTCCTGATGAAAAAAATAAAGGAAGTACAGTCCAAGCTCGGGAAAAATGAATCCGGAAAAACCAAATCACTTCTCAATCTCGAAAAAAAATTGGAAAACTGGCTTGAGCAACGCTCTCTCGCTCAGATCTTGGATTGGTTCGATTGCATTGAAACCACAAAGGTACAGACTGCCATGGGCAGCTATCGATGGTCCACCGAATCAGTAGCCAGAGACAGACTGTTCTTGAAGTACTTGGGAATGGATACCGAATAGTGTACGCTTTAGCCGATTTTCAGGATAAAAAAGCGGTGCGTATTGTACAGGAAAAATCTTGAGAAAAAATGGTCGGGATGAGAGGATTTGAACCTCCGACCCCAGCGTCCCGAACGCTGTGCTCTACCAGACTGAGCCACATCCCGACTCTGAAAAACCTGTCATAAATATATTAAAAATTGATAAAAGTCAAATCATAAAATCGATTCTTTGATAATGGTGGATTCCCGGCCCGGTCCCACGGAAACGATCTTGATGGGCACCCCGGACAATGCTTCCATTCGATCCAGATACTTCTTGGCATTTTCCGGAAGATCCTCATACCGGGTGATATCGGAAATGTGCTGTTTCCAGCCCGGATGGGTTTCATAAACCGGTGTGCAATGCGTCAGGGTGTTGATATCCGAAGGAAATTCATGCAACGTGTTGCCGTTGTCCTGGTATCCCACACAGATTTTGATTTCATCCAGGTCATCCAACACATCCAGCTTGGTGATGACCAGCCCGGTGAGACTGTTGAGCCGGGCCGCGTTTTTGATCATGACCATGTCCAGCCATCCGCACCGCCTTTTTCTGCCCGTGGTGGCGCCGAATTCCGCACCGGTTTTCTGGAGAATGTCTCCGGTGCCGTCAAACAGTTCCGTGGGGAAAGGACCTTCCCCCACCCGGGTGGTATACGCTTTGACAATGCCGATGATTTCCTTTAAATACCCCGGACCGATGCCGGAGCCGGCGGCGGCATTGCCGGCCACGGTGGACGATGAGGTCACAAACGGGTAGGTGCCGTGTTCGACATCCAGATGGGTTCCCTGGGCCCCTTCAAACAACAGGGTTTTTCCGTTCTGATGTCCTGTGTGCAAAGCAATGGACACGTCGGCAATATAGGGCAGCAACCGGTCCCGGATGGCCATCACCTTGCTGATGACCTGATCACAATGGATGGGGGTGGTGTTGAAATAGTGTTCCAGATAAAAGTTTTTTTCTTCCAGAATCGTTTTGATTTTTTCCTTGAGCCGATCCACATCCATCAGATCACAGAACCGGATACCCCGGCGGGTGGCCTTGTCCTCATAGCAGGGACCGATGCCCCGGCCTGTGGTACCGATTTTTTTATCCCCTTTTTTTTCTTCCCTGGCTTTGTCTATGGCCTTGTGATAGGGCATGATCATATGGGCCCGGTCACTGATTTTCAGCATGTCCGGTGACACGTCGATCTCATTGGAGGACAGATAGTCGATTTCCTCGAGCAGAACAAAAGGGTCCACCACCACACCGTTGCCGATAAAGCATTTTTTGCCCTGAATGATGCCCGAGGGGATCAGGTGGCTGATAAAGGTTTTGCCGTTGACCACCATGGTGTGACCGGCATTGTTTCCACCCTGGAACCGGACCACATAGTCCGCATGCTCGCTGAGCAGGTCCACGATTTTGCCTTTGCCTTCATCCCCCCACTGGGCCCCGATTATCACTGTATTTAACACTTCGTGCTCCTTTTGTTCTTGAAAAAATGTTTCATGAGATCTCTGGTTTGTGCTTCACAAATCCCGGATACCATTTCCGGGTGATGGTTCAACCGGGAATCTTCCGCCATCCGGTACAAAGAGCGGGCCGCCCCCCATTTGGGGTCTGCCGCACCATAGACCACCCGGTTGATCCGGGAATGGATGATCGCACCCATACACATGATACAGGGCTCGATGGTGACATACAAGGTGGTGTCGGTCAACCGGTAATTGTTCCGGTTGCGCGCAGCCATGCGGATGGCTGTCATTTCCGCATGACGGGTCGGGTCACAGGTGGAAATCGGGGCATTGAAGCCATGCCCGATCACCTGGTGGTGACTGTCCACAATCACGGCCCCCACAGGGACCTCATCGGCAAGCCGGGCCTGCTCTGCTTGTTTGATGGCCAGCATCATGTAAAATTGATCATCCATAATTCAGACTATACTTATATAAACCTTTTGGGGCAAGGTCAAATGGTTATTGCAGATAAAAGTCTTGAAATATGAATAAATTGCTGATATAAACTTTGGGTCTTATGGGCGCCCGTAGCTCAGCTGGATAGAGTACTTGACTACGAATCAAGGTGTCGGGAGTTCGAATCTCTCCGGGCGCGCCACACACATAAGACAAGAGGTTTTCAGCTTTCAGGGTTGAAAGCCTTTTTTATTTTAACGATTCTGTTCTGCCAGGCAACGTTTCAACAAAAAAATGGCTCCTTTACATAAGGACGCAAAGCCGTTTTCCATTATTCTAAATCTGAGATTTGTTCACATGCCCGCCATCGATTAAAGCAAAAACTTCCGGAATTTTCCCATTATTTCTGTATTAGTAACCGATTTACCTTATTTTATCTATAAAGATTCATATTGTTAAAAAAGGTTTGAATATTTCAAAAAAAAGCCCTTGACAAAATGATCTAATTAAGATTAGTGAAGGATACTGTTGGGATCAAAAGCTTTATCTAAGACGTTGAATCGGCCGGATCACCCGGCTGAAACAGGAAGGGGAGCGTGTTTCGTTATATGGGAAAATCGATGGATCCAACCCAGGTAACAAAAAATAAAATTGGAAAATGCTTGAATGAGGCATTGTCTCCCAATGAGAGAAAAATCGTGTATTCTTAGGCTGTTCCCTGTGAAAACCGTTGAATGTCTGAATTGCAAAGGGTTTGATCTATGTATAAAAAATACTGTTTAATGCAGGATGAACCATCCATCTCATTTCCATCGCCCCCTGAAAAAATTTCATATACAGCTGAAAAACGAAAAATTCCCCGCACCGTGTGCCGTCTGACTGATATTTCCAGCAAGAACATCAATATCCCTATCGTTTCCATAGAAAACATTTCTCCCGAAGGATGCCTTTTGAGCTTCAGGGGAGATCTTTGCTTAAAAGACAAGATTGACCTTGAGTTTTGGCTGCCGGATGATTCAAGAAAGATTGAAACCACCGGTATTATATCTTATGTCATCAAAAATTGTTTTAAGGGGATAAATAGCGCCGGGGTCCTGTTTACGGATATCAGTGAAATTGATCAGAAAAGAATATATAATTTTATTGTCAGCACGGCTTCTAGTTCTGCATTAAAAAATATGCAGGAAACCATCTCAAAAGAAAAAATCGCAGATAAATATAAAATTTCTGCGCCAGGCAAAATAAATACATTTTTTAACCATGTAATGAAAGAAAGAATCCCTTTAACCGTTTTATTTGAGAATAGTCAGAACGTATTTGAATTAATTATCAACAAGATAAATATTCAGGATCAGGTATTTATAACCGAAAATCAGACGGACATAATTACCCTGGAACTGAGTGAAAATCATCCCTCCTATTTCTCTTTTTATTTCGATGGCGGCAGCTATTATTTTAAAACAAAATGTATCGGGTATGATAATGACAGCGTAATTTTTGCTTTTCCGCCTATTTTGTATCAGTTGGAAAAAAGAGCCTGTAACAGGGAAATGTCCGTCGATTATATTCAAATTTCCATTCACTTGGATGGAATACCAGACAGACAATTTCAGGGAAGACTGATTGATATCAGCCGCCGCGGGTTTTTGTGCGAATTTTCACTGGATCAATGGATTGAAAATTCGATCAAGTCAGGCCAAGCGATCAATTATACGTTAAATAAAAATTATGGGCTGGGATCATTTGGCGAGATACGTCATATAATAAAAAAACAAGGATTCAATGGCAACAAAGTGCTTCAAATCGGTGTAGAAGCCGGGATCAAGCGGTCTGATTTTATATTTAAAAAATTTTGTGATTCAGAATGGAAGAAAAAAAAGCTATATCAGAAAATTCTTCCATCCTTTGTGAGGCAAATGCCCAGATCCAGCGTTGTCACATATAACAACAGCTCAGGCAAAAAAATTACCGCACTCCTTAATTATACCCGTAAAAACACCTTGGCACCGGTTGTCATTCTCCCGCCTGCGTTTGGCAAGAAAAAAGAAACATTATCCCCCCTTGTATCGACCTTGATCACAAATTATCGTCATGTAAATGAAGATATCATAACGATCCGGTATGATGGCATTAACAGACCCGGGGAAAGTTATAATAAGGAAATGTTTCCAAAACGCGGCTATGAAATGCTTCACTACCAGATCACTCAGGGGCTGGATGATTTAAGATCAACCCTGCGGTACGTGTATAACAATCCTTTATTTAAGCCGAGCATGGTGATTCTGGTTGCATTCAGCATGTCAGCGCTGGACGCCCGAAAGATAATGATTGATCCGGACAATGAAAAAATTGATTACCTGATCAATGTGATGGGCGCCACATGCGGTCAGAGCTCGTTTGGCAATGTTATGGGCGGGATGGATATCATCGGAAATGCAAGAATCGGTATTCAAAGCGGATTGGCAGGGGTGTTGGGCCATCTTCTGGATGTGGATAATATTGCCCGGGATCTTATCGATAATAAATATGCATACATCACAGACGCCAGGCTGGATATGTCAAAGATTTCAACTCCTGTAACCTGGATATATGGAAAATATGACCGATGGATCCCTGAAAATGAAATCATTGATATGATGAGCATCAAATCCGATGGTATGCGGGAAGTCATTGAAATACCAACCGGGCACAACCTTCGTTCAAGTGACGATGCCATAAAGACATTTAAACTGATCACCCAGTTAATTTACCGGATGCAATTCAAAAAAGATTTCAATCCGATTGCCCCGGATAGAAAAAATATGGTGGCACTGATCACCTATGAACGGGAACGACTTGAAAATACCGAAAAATTCAGGCCGGATGATTACTGGAAACAATATCTGATGGGTCAAGGCAACAGTGTCGGATATGATTTTTATAAAAATATCAAGGTGTTCAGAGAATTTTTAACCCTTCAAAGCGAACTGATCGGACTGGAAAATGGAGAGGTGTTTGCGGATATAGGATGCGGAACCGGGATCTTTATTGAAAATATGCTCCTGGATCTTGCAGAGCGGAAAAAAAATATCAATGACACCCATCTGGTGCTGGTTGACCTTGTCCGGGAAGCATTGGACAAATCAAAAGCCAAATGTGAAAAGATTTTTAAATCATATAAATCACTTGTTCCTGAAAAAATTGAATTGATTCAGATGGACCTTGACCCAAACAGACTGATTCCCGTTAAAAAATTTGTCAAAGAGGACTCCCTTGATTTTAATTTTTTACGAAATCGAATCGATGGGTTGATGAATATTACCATTGATCAATTATTGCAGAACAACTCACCAAGGCTGTATGCCATCATGAAAGGGGCGGTTCTTACCCCTGATGACAGCGCGTATTTAAGAGACATTTTCAGTATTGAAGCGTATGAAACGATTTTAGAATTTAACCGTGCTGCCAGATTTATCAATAAAAATTTATTTGCTCACGATATGATCGATGAAAAATATGTTCATCAAAATTTGATTAGAGATGAAGATTATATCAATATCCGAACT
This sequence comes from Desulfotignum balticum DSM 7044, assembly GCF_000421285.1. Classification (GTDB taxonomy): domain Bacteria; phylum Desulfobacterota; class Desulfobacteria; order Desulfobacterales; family Desulfobacteraceae; genus Desulfotignum; species Desulfotignum balticum. The sequence continues at coordinate 2,280,167 of NZ_ATWO01000001.1, read as the reverse complement.
TCTGATTTGATTTTCGAGCGGCTGGATTTCAGCAAAAATGGTCTGGAAATGAATTTGAATTTCAAGGCCAATTATTTTGATAAAATTGTGGCAAGCCTTTTTATTTCCTATCTTTATAACCCGGATGACATTATTTATGATTTTTATAGAATGCTGAAACCTGGGGGCCGGCTGCTGGTTTCGTCCATGAAACCGGACAGTGACATATCTCTGATTTTCACAGACTATATTAACAAAGTCCAGAAATTTGACCTGGCTGATACAGAAATTAAAGACCAGGAAATGAATCTGACAGCGGCCAGAGCGATGTTAAACGAAGCTGCGAGTCTTTTTGAACTGGAAGAAGATGGATACTTTAAATTCTATTCAGACAAAGAGCTTGTCTCCATGCTTGAAAATGCCGGTTTTGAAAACATCACGGTCACATCATCTCTGGGCAAGCCTGAACAGGTTGCCATCATTACCGGAGAAAAACCTTCATGAAGATTACAGATATTGTATTTCAATCTTTGGGTACCTGGGGGGATCATCCAGCCTATATTGAACTGTTGCCTGACAACTCAGCTGTTTATACGTCGGCTGAGAAATTAATGGAACAAATAAATGATATGGGAAAATTTTTAAAAAAATCAGGCATACAAAACAATTATCTGGTTGCCTTTTTTTTAAGAAATTCTGTGGACTTTGTTTCTGTTTTTTTATCTTTAATGGATATCGGGGCAAAGCCGGTCCCTGTTAATCTGGCTTATAGAAAAATTGAGCTTGATGAAATATTTTCAAACGCAGACCCCCATGCCGTTATCGCGGAACAGGAATTTTTGCCGTTGATAGCGCCATATCTGAAAAACAAAATCGTTATTTTAAGATCAAACGGAAAATTCAAGCTGCACCAGGCATCCAAAAATCAATCCGATCCTGCAGATATAGAGGAACGTATTGCTTCTATAAATTACACATACAGGGGATATGGCTACCCCCTTGGCGCCATGGTTCCCCATGCGCAATACCTTATGGGAGCTGAAGTACTGGTCAAAGGATTAAAACCTGTACCGGGAGAGAATATGCTGGTAATCCTGCCATTTTACTATATCTTCCCTTTAATCGGCTGTCTTTTTGTTCCATTGTTGTACCAGATGACTTCTGTGCTTTCACAAACGGTTAATCCATTAAAACTGTTTGATTATATTCGAAAATACAGAATAAATTCCATAACTGCCGTCCCTGAAATTTATGAGCTTCTTTTTAATTGCAGAGAAGAATCGGTTGATTTGTCTTCATTAAACGTATTTGTTTCAGGGGGAAGCAGACTTACAAAAGAGAATTATCAAAAAATTATCCAAGCCTTTGATATTGAATTGCTGCACGGATATGGGCTTACTGAATTCACGCCGGTCAGCAGGAATATCAGAAAACAGGCAAAAGCCGGAACAATCGGCCCTTTTTGTGACGGCATTCAATATCAGATATCTTGTTCCGATCATAACAGCTATGGAGAAATATTAATAAAAAATTCAAATATGACAAATTCATATTACAAACGAACCAAAGAAACACAAGACGCGTTTAAAGATGGCTGGTTTAAAACCGGTGATATCGGCAAGATGGAAAATGATCATCTGATTTTTCTAAAAGAGAAAAAAAATACCCGAAAATTAAAAGGGAATATGATTGATTTACAGGAAGTGAGAAAAGCGATCCTTATGTATCCAGGGATAAAGGACGCTATGATTGATTTCGCGGATAACACGCTTTCCGCTGGAATCATGATGGATACAGAAAAAGATATGAAAGATGAATATATCAAGATCAAACAATTTTTAAGTGAGACGATTGCGGCGTATAAGATTCCCAAGCTAATCAAGCGGATGGAGTAAAAAAACAATTTACTAATTGGGGTCATATGAAAAAACAATTCAACGATATGGTAATAGTAGATGATTTGAATTTGAGAAATCAAATTATAAAAACAATATCTTCGATAGCAGGGATTGATGGAAAGAAATTTAATGAAAACACACTTATTCGTGAAGAACTTGGAATTGATTCATTGATGACAATTGAGATAATAGCAAAAATTGAAAAATATTATAATATTCAAATCAATGAAGAAGATATAATAGATATTGATAATGTTGGTGGTTTCATTAACTTTATAGAAACAATAATAGCCGACAAATAGGATAAAATTTTATGAAAATTGGATTAATTAACCCTAAGGGATTAAAAACCAATGACAATAATTTAGCAGAAATATTCCAAAGTACAAGTAATTTTCAAAGTTATACAGATTCTTTATCTGGAGCATTTGGTACAGGTTTATTGGTTATTGCTGCTCTAACTCCTGATTATATTAAAATAGAAATTATTGATGAAAATTTTGATGATATTGATTATAATAAAGAATATGCTCTGATCGGAATTTCAGCAATGACTCATCAGGCATCACGTGCTTATGAAATTGCCGATGAATTTAGAAGACGCGGTGTTGTTGTTGCAATTGGAGGAATTCATGCAACAGTATTGCCAGATGAGGCAAAAACACATTGTGATAGTGTTTTCATTGGTGAAGCAGAACATACATGGCCTGCCTTTTTAGAAGACGTTAAGGATGGTAATATTTCAGATTTTTATAAATCTGAGAAAGCAGTTGATATGACATCCTTGCCAACTCCACGCTATGAACTCTTGAACAAAAAAAATTATAACGTTATTTGGATGCAAATTGGCAGGGGATGCCCTCATGATTGCGAATTTTGTGTGGCTTCAAATGTTTATGGATACAAATATAGACACAAAACAATAAAGCAAATTATTGATGAAATTGAGTTTATTCAAACAATTTGGCCGAATGTCCGGTTAAATTTCGCTGATGATAATTTGTTTTTAAATAGAACGTTTTCAAAAAAACTAGTTGAACATTTAAAAGGAATGAATCTTCGGTGGTTTGCTCAAACGGATATATCAATCGCCAGCGATGAAAAGTTTCTCACAGAATTAAAAGCAGCAGGTTGCACAACACTTTTTATCGGTTTTGAAAGTATTTCTGAAATAAATTTGTCCCAGATCAACAAAAATTCATGGAAATTAAAGCAGCTAAAAAATTATCCGGCAGCTATTGAAAAAATTCAGTCAAAAGGGATTGGTATTGTTGGCGCATTTATAATAGGCCTTGATGGTGATACAAAAGATACATTAAAAGAACTTACCGATTTTATTCTTGATAACAACATATTTATCCCACAGATTACAGTTTTAACCCCTTTGCCTGGCTCAAGACTTTATGAAAGATTGAAAAGAGAAAATCGTCTTACAGACTTACCTTGGAGCAATTATACATTTACTGAAGTCAATTATATACCCAAAAATTTAACCGGTGAAGAATTGCAGAATGAACTACATGAAATTTATAAAAAGATCTACAGTAAAGAGTCTCGCTTACAGGTGTTAAAATATTTTAAAAATATATTCAAAGAATTAATTACGTTATAGACAACCGCAATTTAAAAAATATTTTTGCTGATTGAAATTTCAACAGGTAAAAATTATAAAGCGTTATGGAAAAATTTGTGACAAATTCGGATTTATTAAATAAATATAAAATCGAAACATTAGATAGATGTAATAGGATGGTTCGGTTCGTCTCCATTTTTGTTATGCTCGGAAATCCATTTTTTCTTATTCTTGATTATTTTCAAACAAGCTATGAAATTTCCCAATTTATTTTTGTAAGATCTTTTATGAGCATTGGTGTAATTATTATATATATTATTGCAAAGACAAAATATGGCATCAAATATGCGATGTGGCTCGGAGTAGCCGCTTGTTTTGTTTGCTCAATAGATATCATATTCCTTGTTCACATGACCGGCGGTTCGTCAAGCCCATATTATGCAGGATTATTAATTATTCTTTTTGCATTATGTATCTGGATACCAATAACATATCGATTAGGCCTTTTTTGTGCTGTATCAATTTATATGATGTATGTTTTGCCTTTTTTAATGACAAATAGCATTACAAGTTGGCCCATTTTTTTAAACAACAATTTTTTTATGGTTTCAATTTTTTTCTTGTCAGTTAGTTCACTGAAATTTTATAACGAAATTCGTTTTAATGAATTCAAGTCACGTTATGAAATCCAAAAATCTAATGAAGAACTCAGTAAAGTCACAAAGGAACTTGAGGCGACCAACAAGAAATTACGTGAGCTCGATGAGACAAAAATGCGATTTTTTGCCAATGTGAGCCATGAGCTTCGAACCCCGTTGACCCTGATCATCGGCCCCCTTGAACAGCTTTTACAAGGCTGGAATGATATGGATCCTGTTCCCATGCTCAGGGCAATGGAAGCAAACGCGCATCGACTTTTGAGGCAGGTGAACACCATACTGGATTTTGCCAAGGCAGATGTAGGGAAGCTGACCTGTCACTATAAAGTGGGGAATCTGGGTAAAATTCTTTCTGAGTTTGTTCAGGCAAGCCTTCCTTATTCAAAACAGAAAAACATTGAAATGACTGTTTCCGGTGCGGATGAAATTCCTGATACCGCCCTTGATATTGAAAAGGTGGAAACCATTGCAGCCAACCTTATTTCAAATGCGCTGAAATTCACATCAGACAACGGTAAAATAAGCATTCGTGCCGGAAAAGAGAACCAGGTTATCTGGTTTGAAGTTCAGGATACGGGGTTGGGTATCCCTGAAGATAAGATAGGCAATCTTTTTGAACGGTTTCATCAGGTAGACGACCAGCATTCCCGGAATAATGAGGGGACAGGACTCGGCCTGGCAATGGTGCGTGAGTTAACCCTGCTCCATGGCGGCAAAGTCGACGTACATTCCAAAATCGGCAAAGGATCTGTTTTTCGGGTTGAGCTTCCAATGAAACCCCGTTCCCCTGAAAACGATCGTAGAAAGAGCACCGGACGAAGAAAAATCGACAAGATCGTGGAAGAAAGGCTTGAGGCACTGGTGGGCAGGGAATACCATAAAAGGGGCAAAATCAATAAAAAAACCTTGTTTGCCGACATGAGCAAGGGCAGCGGTCTGGTTGACAGCATTGATGTGGGATATGCAGACAAAAAAAAATCAGCGCCACCAGACGCCCAGAAAATTTTAGTGGTGGAGGACAACCCGGATTTAAGGGCATTCATCGTCAGCAATCTTTTTGAAACGTATCTGGTGGAGCAGGCAGAAAACGGGCGCACGGGTCTGGATCTGGCCAGGCGCATGAATCCGGATTTGATCATATCTGATGTGATGATGCCTGAGATGGACGGATATGAACTCTGTCGGGAAATCCGTAAAGACCCTTTCCTTTCCAGGGTGCCGATTATTCTGGTCACTGCAAAGTCAGGGGGAGAGGCGGTTGAGGCCGGGCTTGAAATCGGTGCCACGGATTATGTGCCCAAGCCTTTTGAAATGAGGGAATTGAAAGCCCGCATTGCCACCCATTTGAAAAATCGCTTTCTGGAAAAAAACATCAATGAGCAGGAAACCCGATTGACCGCCATCGGACAGATGACAAGTGCCGTGGTCCATGACCTTAAGAATCCGTTAAATACGATTATGGGATTTACCCAGATCGCCCAGCAGGATTCCGAAACCCTTGGCGAAAAAGAAATTTCTAAAAATTTGTCCTATGTGATGGAATCAAGTGTTCGGCTCAACCGGATGATCGCTGAAATACTGGATTTTGCAAAAGGGTATGCTCCCCGGCTGAACAGTGAGGCGGTTTTGCTGGTTCCTTTTTTGGAAACAACATTGACCGTTCATAAGGAGCGACTGTCACAGCTGGGGATTTCACTGTTTTCCAGACATATCCAATGCGATAATGTTCAGGTTTGTTTTGATTCAGATCAAATGCATCGTGTTATTGAGAATCTTGTCATGAATTCAAAAGATGCTTTTTTCAATTCAAATCATGAGATTCCGGAGAAAAAAATCCGGGTTGAAACCCAATGCGATCAAAACCGGGTCAAGATTCGATTTTCAGATAATGGACCGGGTATTTCAGAAGAGGTCAAAAAATCCATTTTTGACCCATTCACCCCCACAGGAAAAAAAACCGGTGTGGGACTCGGCCTTTCAACCGTCCGAAACATTGTGTCAGCCCACTCAGGCACCATTGCTGTTGAAACGGATGAAAAAAAAGGGGGTGCCGTGTTTGAATTGACATTTCCATTGGCGCAGTTTCAAGGACAATCCGAATGAACACTGCCAGAAAAATTCTAATTGTTGACGATGACAAAATGAATCGACTTTTGTTGAATACCATTCTGTCCCGAATGTCATATTATGTGAGCGAGGCGTTTGATGGCATTGACTGCCTGGAAAAAGCGGTATCCCTTTGTCCGGACCTTATCCTCATGGATGTCAAAATGCCGGGAATGGATGGGCTGGATGTGACCCGTCAGCTGAAAAACAACGATGAAACAAAAAATATTCCTGTCTTGATCATTTCCGCCCATGATCAATTGCCTGAACGTGTCAGAGCGGTTGAAGCAGGAGCGGAAGATTTCCTGTCCAAGCCGGTGGAACAGATTATTTTAAAAGCCAAGGTAAAGTCATTGCTTAAAATTAAGGAATATAATGACAATATTCACAATTATCAGAAAAAACTGGAAAAAGAGGTTGAGAAGAAAACCGTCAGCCTGAAGCAGGCGCTTGATGATTTGCAGTCTGCATCCGACAAGTTGCGTTTATATTCCATGGACACCATACTGAGGCTTTCCCAGGCGGCAGAATACAGAGACACGGAAACCGGGGAACACATACAGCGCATTGGATATTATATCCATGCAATTGGAAAGGCATTATCGCTCAGTGCTCAGGAGATAGAAACCTTTCAGTATGCATCCCCCATGCATGATGTGGGAAAAATTGGAATTCCTGACCAAATCCTGATGAAACCCGGCCCCCTCAATGAGTCGGAGTGGAAGATCATGAAGCAGCATACAATTATCGGGGGAAAAATTTTAAGCGGGTCAGATTCAGGTATTCTTAAAACGGCCGAGGCAATTGCCTTGACCCATCATGAAAAATGGAATGGCTGCGGATATCCATACAAACTCAAAGGCCTGGATATTCCAATGGCCGGAAGAATTACCGCCATTGCCGATGTGTTTGATGCCCTTACTTCCAAACGCCCGTATAAAAAAGCCTTTTCTGTGGAAAAAGCGTTTGACATCATGGCTGAAGAGCGTGGAAAAAGTTTTGATCCTGAACTGATCGATGCTTTTTTTTCAATAAAAAAAGAGATTGCTGAAATACGAAATACTCATAATCTTGATCATACAGCGCCGCTGAAGTGGTCTGAACTTACATCTCCTCAACAATCATCTGGGGCGTCTCTGCCTTGAATTTACTTTGTTTCAGGCGGAATGCCACCTGATCATAGAAAACAGGCAATTGACGGGTGTCCGGTACATTGAAATGAAACGCTTCCACCACGGGTCCGGCGCTGTTGTCAGCGCTCTGGAGCCGCATTTTTCTGTGGGACCGGCCGATGATCTGGGACGACACCACTTTCAGGTGCCTGGCAAGAAACAAAGGTTCGGGATTGTTCATGCCGAAGGGCCGTAGCCGGTCCAGGTCCCGGACCAGATCCAGGCAGATGTCGGATATGTCCAGTATGGCATCAATGGTCAGGGTCTTTGAGAAATCATCCCGGGTATAATGGGTTTGCAGATGATCCTGAAGCCCGGTTGCCAGATCGGTCAGCCGGTCCAGAGAAAGGGTCAGGCCCGATGCCATGGCATGGCCTCCGAATTTTTCCAGCAGATGGGCATGGGCGGTCAGGGCCTGGTGGATGTTGATGTTGTTGATGCTCCGGCCCGATCCCACAGCCATTTCATGATTGCAGGACAACAGCAGCACCGGGCATACATATTTCTTGGACAGTTTGGATGCGGCAATCCCCAGTACGCTGGGGTTCCAGTGTTTGTCCCACAGCATGAGCAACCGGTTTTCCAGCAGGGACGGGTTGTCATGGATGCGACGTTCAATCTGCATGATGATCTCCTGCTCAATGGTCTGGCGCCGGGCATTGAGATCATCCAGCAGAAACGCGATTTTTTCCGCATCCGCCAAAGTTTGGCTGGTGAGCAGAGACACGCAGATGCGGGCATGGGACATCCGGCCGGCCGCATTGATCCGGGGCACCATTTTAAAAGAGATGTCATCGGAATCCAGCCGGGTGAGATCGATGCGGGCGGCTTTTGTCAGGGCCTGGATCCCGGGCCGGGCGTTTTTCTGCATCTGCCGGATCCCGGCCATGCTCAAGACCCGGTTTTCGTTGATCAGCGGCACCATGTCTCCGATGGTGCCCATGGCAAACAAGTCCAGAAACGGCAGCAGCTGGGGTTCAGGACAGGACTGCCAGATCCCTTTTTCCCGGAAGAATTTGCGCAGTCCCATGACCAGGAAAAACGCCACGCCCACACCGGCCAGAAAAGACAGGCCTGAAGGGCAGTCCGGCTGTTTGGGATCCAGAATAGCCACCGCCTGTGGCAGAACCGGTCCGGGCTCATGATGGTCGGTGATGATCACATCCATGTCTTCTTTTGCAGCGGCCGCCACGGCGTCTGCCCCGCTGATGCCGCAGTCCACGGTGATGATCAGGTCCACGGCCTGGTCTGCGGCCATTTTTACATGGGCCGGTAAAATGCCGTACCCTTCCTTGATGCGGTGGGGAATATACCAGGTGATCCGGTCGGTCACACAGGACAGAAATTCATGGATCAATGCCGTGGCCGTCACCCCGTCGGCATCAAAATCACCGAATATCAGAATTTTTTCCCGGTTGATGACAGCGGAATAGATCCGTTCCACAGCCTTTTGCATGTCTTTCATGGCAAACGGATCGGTGAGGCGGGAAAAATCCGGATTCAGATAAAACCGGGCTGATTCCACGGTGGTGAATCCCCGGTGCCAGATCAGGCCGGCCGTGACCGGATGGCATCCCAGTTCCTGCGAAAGCCGGCGGGCGTTGTCCGGATCGATATCCGCATATGTGACGTGTGTTTTTATTGGCATGTGATGGATTTTATATAAGGGTTGCCAGAAATTGTCAATTGCTCCGGGCCGGAAGTTCGGACCGGATTGCCCGATGTTCAGGAACCAAGCCGATGGCCTGAAAAGTGTTTGAGTAATGACAGGTTTTAGTGGTATACTGTTTTTTTTTAAAAATAGGGAAACAACCCAATGACCCTGCAGATGCTGCACAAGGAATACCGGGTGGACAAAACCCGCATCGGATTCATTAAATTCATATTTGAGGCCTATGAAGGCATTGCCGTGGTGACCACGCTGGATGCCCGGACCGGGCACGTGCGTTTTGCCATTGCACCGGACCAGGTTGAAGAGGCATTTCAGATCATTGCGGATTTGAAAAAGGATTTTGAATTTCATGCATTATAACGGGTATGCCCATATTCATACCATCGGATGCCAGATGAATGTGTATGATTCCGAAAAACTGGGCACAGTGTTACATACCTTAGGGTATCAGCTGACCCGGCATCCGGAACAGGCGGATATTATTGTGTGCAACACCTGCGCCATCCGTCACAAGGCAGAGGAAAAAGCGTTCAGTTTTCTGGGCCGGTTTGCCAGGGAAAAACGGAAAAACCCCCGTCTCATCACGGTCATGGCCGGGTGCGTGGCCCAGCAGGAAGGAAAAAATGCGTTTCAGCGCCTGCCCCACCTGGACCTGGTGCTGGGGACCCAGGCATTTTCCCGGTTTAGCACCCATATTGCGGCATTGAAATCCGGTCAGCGGCAGATCGTGGACACGGCGCCGTCGGATGTCATTTTCGAGACCCTGCCCGATGATACCGCGTTTGCGGAAAACCCGGTGTCCAAATTTGTCACCATCATGCAGGGGTGTGACAATTTCTGCACCTATTGCGTGGTGCCCTATGTCCGGGGCAGGGAGCGAAGCCGGTCCTGGCAGTCCATTGTGGCGGAGATCGAGATACTGGCGGAAAAAGGCATCCGGGAAGTGACCCTGCTGGGCCAGAATGTCAACTCATACGGGGCCAAGGAAAACAGTCTCTCATTTGCCGGTCTTCTGGAAAAAGTGGCGGGTGTTGACGGCATTCACCGGATCCGGTTCGCCACCTCGCACCCCAAAGACCTGTCCCACGATTTGATCCGGGCCATGGCCGATCTGGATAAAGTGTGCAATCACCTGCATCTGCCCGTGCAGTCCGGTTCCAACCGGATTTTGAAAAAAATGAACCGGGGATACACGGCAGAACTTTATCTTTCCAGAATCGATGCCCTGCGGTCCGCCATTCCGGACATCGGTCTGTCCACAGACATTATTGTGGGATTTCCATCGGAAACTTCGGACGAGTTCGAAGAAACCATGGCCCTGGTCAAACAGGTGGGGTTTGATTCCATTTTTGCGTTCGCCTATTCAGATCGGTCCTCCGCGCCGGCGGCAAAATTTTCAGATCCCGTGGATGACACGGAAAAAATGGCCCGCCTCAACCGGTTGCTGACATTCCAGGACACCATGACCCAGAAGAAAAATGAACAGATGACCGGCCGGGTGGTTCAGGTTCTGGTGGAAGGGGTCAGCTTAAAACAGCATGACGGGTTTGTGAAAACCACGCCTCATACCCGGCAGATGACCGGCAGAAGCGAAGCCAATAAAATCGTTCATTTTCCATCCGACACCCTGGCCGCCGGCGATTTGGTGGAAATCAAAATTTTGAATGCCTATCCCCATTCCCTGTGGGGGACAGCCTCTGGAACAGTGATGCCATGAAAACCAAAACCGTGAGGATCGGCAGAAACGATCCATGTCCCTGCGGCAGTGGGAAAAAATACAAACACTGCTGTCGAAACAGTAAAAAGGAAGTATCTGTGAAAGACACCTACAAACAGCAATACAACATTATTTTAAAAACCCCGGCCCAGATCGAAGGGATCCGGCGGGCGGGCAGACTGTTGATGCAGATCATGGACGGGGTGGAAAAAATGATCCGTCCGGGCCTTGTGACCGAAGAGATCAACACCTTTGTCCACAACCAGACCCTCCAGGCCGGAGGTATTTCCGCCCCCTTGAACTACCGGGGGTTTCCCAAAAGCGTGTGCGTATCCATCAATGAAGTGATCTGTCACGGCATCCCCGGAGACCGGGCCCTGCAGGACGGAGATATCGTGAACGTGGATATCACACCCATTCTGGACGGGTATTATGCCGATGCCAGCAAAACATTTTTTGTGGGCACCCCGGGGCCGGCCGCCAGAAAAATCGTGTCTGTGGCGGCCCAGTCCCTGAAACTGGGCATCGAAGCCGTGGCTCCGGGCGCGACCTTAGGCGATGTGGGGTATGCCATTCAAAGCTATGCCGAGGCCCAGGGATGTTCCGTGGTCCGGGAATTTGTGGGTCATGGGGTGGGCATTGATTTCCATGAACAGCCCCAGGTGCTGCACTTCGGATCCCCGGGAAAAGGCGTGGTTCTGGTGCCCGGCATGGTGTTCACCATCGAGCCCATGATCAATCTGGGCAAAAAAGAGCTGCATGTGCTGCCGGATAAATGGACGGCCGTGACCAATGACGGGTCTTTGTCGGCCCAGTTCGAGCAGACCATTCTGGTGACGGAAAACGGATTTGAAAGCCTGACCCCGTACGATCTTTAGCGTGAAATCGAGTTACCGCCGGGGGGGTTTTACCCCCACTGGCGGATATCTGCGCATGTTTGCCGCAAAGGCCCGGCACAGATCCGGATCGGTTTTGTGTACATACAATTGTCCTTCCTGATCCACGCCCCGGATGTTGCCGTCATCTAAAAACCACTGGACCAGCCGGTCACTGACTTTTTCCCTGTCCAGATCCGGGTCAATAAGCGTGTCCGCATGCGGCACCGGCCCGGGGCAGGGGGGTGCCAGACCGGCATCCGCACGGTGTTTCAGATAATTCAGTATCCGGCTCAGGCGCAGCAGGGTCACGGCCTGAACCCGGGTGGTGGTGTGATCCACGGGAAAGGCCGTGGACCGCATCAAAGAAAAATGGCCGGGTAAAATTCCTGACTGCCGGCACTGATCATAATCCCGGCTGCCCGGGGCCGGATAAAAAATTGACAGCCCTGCCAGGGTGGGCCGGGCTGCCAGATACAGCAGATCCGCCAGGGAATCGGATGCATGCTGGCCCGGGGCCGCGGCAATCAGATAAGACACACAGTCAAGCCCCTGTTTTTGGGCCCAGCCCAGGACCTGATCATGGGCGGCCCGGACATCCGGGCGCCGGAACCGTTTCAGCTGGGCGGCCGACATGGACCCCACAGACAGGTTCAATGTCCTGAACCCGGCCGCTGCCATGGCCTGGATCATTTCCAGGTCCAGAGACGGAGGGAACAGCCCGTTCATGGCCCGCAGCTCCACAGGGGGCCGGTCGGCAAAAACCTTTGAAATCCCCGCCAGCAATGCCAGAAACCAGGTCCGGTCCAGACTGATATTTTCATCCTCAAAATCGATAAATCCGATATCCCGTCCGGCCGCCTGATTTTGGATCTCTTTGATCACATGGGCCACCGGACGTTTCCGGTACCGGCCATGGCTGGAGACGGCAGACACGGCACAATAGGAACAGGGCATGGGGCATCCCCGGCTGGACACCACCATGATGGCATCCTGATGTTTTCTGCGATAATAGGAAAGATCCACAGGATCCGGTATGGGCAGCCGGGACAGATCCGGGGTCCAGTAAGGCGGCTGGATCACCTGTTGTCCCGGATGCTGAACGTTGTCGGATTTTTCCTGAAACGCGATGCCGGGAATCTGTGATACGGGGGTGTTTTCCTGGAGGGCCCGGTACAGCAGGGGCAGGGAGTGTTCCCCTTCTCCCCGGAGCACATAATCGATGTCCGGACTAGCGATTACCTGTTCAGGAAACAAGGTGGGGTGATGCCCGCCCATGACAATGACGACATTGGGATTCCGGCGCCGGATGGCCGCGGCCGTGGCCATGGCTGTGTCATGATACGCGGAAAACAAAGAAGAGATGCCCACCAGAAAAGGCGTATGCCGGGCTGTTTCCAGAGCGATATGATCCAGGTGATACCCGAAATGCCGGTATGTATGAAACAAACAGAACAACGACCGGTCGGCCCGGCCGTAAAATTCATCCATATAAGTGAACCGTTCCGGCCGGTGCATGGGTTTTGATTTCCGGGTGGCCAGGCCATCCATGATGGCTGTGGTGATTCCATGGGACCTAAGCCCTGCGGCAATGGACATCAGCCCATAGGGCAGGGTGCGCTTGCGGGTCAGGTAATAGTCCTCAATGGGCGGCTGAACCAGGACCACCTGTGCCATGTCGGATCACACCACCCTGGGAAACCGGGCAATGACCCCCAGGCAGATCACGGGAACAAATGACAGGGCAAACAGCACTGGTTCGATGCCGTAGACATCAGCCAGTCCCCCCACCAGGGGAGACACGGCCCCGCCCAGTCCATAGGCCAGTCCCATCATCAGGCTGGATACCATGGCCCGGGACTGGGGCACCAGTTTCTGGGCCATGACCACGCCTAAAGGCAAGGGTGCCAGCACGAAAAAACCGGCCACAAACGCGCCGGCAAATACCCAGGGGCCGGGCAGGTACAGGTAAAGCATCAGGGCCGGGGCCATGAACAGATAAGAGATGAAAAAGATTTTCCTGAACCCCGTGCGGTCCGCCATATATCCGGCCAACAGTCCGCTCAAGGTACCGGCTATGATGAAAAACGCCACAATCAGGCCCACGCTGGGCAGCGGATGTCCCTCATTCACCAGAAAAATGGGCATGAATGTCATGAATGCCTGGCCCGTGACGGCCCGCAGAAACATGACCAGCCAGATGAGAAAAATGATTTTGTACACAGGCCCCAAAGTGGCTTTCAATGATTTGAAAAATCCTAAGTGAGACAGGTTTTCACTTTTGGGTCGTGGCAGATATTTAAAACAGAACAAAAACGCCACCAGTCCCAGCATTCCGGTCCAGGGCATGGCTTCCAGGCCCCAATGGGCCACATACCAGGTGATGAACACGGGTCCCAACGCAAAGGCCAGGGTCCCGCCCGTATTGTAGATGGACAGGCAGAACCCGGTGCGATTGCCGCTGTACAGCGGCACCATGCCCGTGGTGGCCGGATGAAACATGGAAGAGCCCAAAGACCCCAGACTCAGAACCAAAAGCAGCACATAAAAATTGGGAGCGATGCCTGAAAACGGAATGCAGAAAAACGCCAGAAACAGTCCGGTAAACACAAACCACCGGCTCTCATGCCGGTCGGACAGATATCCCACCACGGGCTGGATCATAAAAGCCAAAAGCCGCACCAGCCCGGTGAGCAGTCCCACCTGGGTCAGGGTCAGTCCCAGCTTGTCCACAAACGCGGGCAAAAGCGGTGAAAAAAACGAGGAATAAAAATCACCCGTAAAATGCACCAGGGTGATCACAAAAACAATGCCGTACTGGACCCGGCTGGGATCCGGAGTGTCCTGGCCCGAATACGCGACAGGGGGTTCTTCCCCGGGGGTTGAATCAGACATAAGCTTAATTTTTCAGACTGTGGATGGGTGCGGGAATCCGGCCCCCGTGATGCACAAACAAACTGGCATCCGCCATATGGGGAACGGCCATGATTTTGGCCTCGCCCAGAAGCCCGCCGAAATACACGCTGTCCCCGGCTTTCTTGCCCGGCACGGGGATGATGCGGGTGGCTGTGGTTTTGGCATTGATCATGCCGATGGCCATTTCATCGGCAATCATGCCGGCCAGGCATTCTTCCGTGATGTCTCCGGGCACGGGCACCATGTCCAGTCCCACGGAACACACCGAGGTCATGGCTTCCAGTTTTTCCAGGCTTAAAAACCCCTGGTGGGCCGCCTGGGCGATGTTGAGGTCTTCGCTCACCGGGATGAACGCCCCGCTCAGGCCCCCCACATGGGAGGAAGCAAATGCCCCGCCTTTTTTCACGGCGTCATTGAGCATGGCCAGGGCCGCCGTGGAACCGGGCACCCCGATATGGCTCAGGCCCAACGCCTGGAAGATCTCTCCGATGCTGTCTCCCACGGTCGGGGTCGGGGCTAAAGACAGGTCCACCACACCGAACCGGACATCCAGTTCTCTGGCCACTTCCCGGCCGATGAGTTCTCCCACCCGGGTGACCTTGCAGGCCGTGCGTTTGATCACTTCTGCAATATTGCCCAGGGTCATGGGGCCATTTTCCAGGTTCCGCTCAATGGCCCGTTTGACCACGCCGGGTCCGGACACGCCCACATTGATCACGGCATCGGCCACACCTACGCCCAGATAGGCCCCGGCCATGAACGGCATGTCTTCGGGTATATTGGCAAACACGCACAGTTTGGCACAGGCCAGGCCGTCCTGGTCTGCGGTCAATTCCGCAGCCTGTTTGATGGCCCGGGCCATTTGCAGCACGGCATCCATGTTGATGCCGGCCTTGGTGGTGGCCACATTCACGGATGCGCACACCCGCTGGGTTTCAGCCAGAGCCCGGGGCAGGGCGTTAATCAGGGCTGTGTCACCGGTTGCCATGCCTTTTTCCACCAGTGCGGAAAATCCGCCGATAAAATCGATGTCCACAGCTGTGGCAATCTCATTGAGTTCATGGGCGATTTCCACCATCTGGTCGGCGGAAAATGCAGCCCCCACCAGGGCGATGGGGCTGATGGAGATGCGTTTATTCACCACCTGGATGCCGTATTTGTCTCCCACGGCATCGCACACGGATTTCAAAGCACCGGCATGGCCCGTGATTTTTTTCCGGATATTGTGCCTGAACGTGTCCAGGTCGTGGCTGATGCAGTCAAACAGGTTGATGCCTAAGGTCACGGCCCGGACATCCAGGTGTTCGTTTTTCACCATTTCAATGGTGGAGATGATTTCATGATCTTCAAACATGGAAACTTCCTTGCAGTTAAATGACTATATTTTGTTGATGGCATCAAAAATATTTTTATGCTGGATCCGGATATCCAGGCCCAGTTCATCCGCTTTTTTGCGCAGATCCGCAAACATTGCCGCCGTATCCATATCCGGAGTGACCCACACCTGGTAGGACATGACATTGTCTCTGGGGTCTATCCCGCCTTTGAACACGGCTTTAAGATTGACGATATTGGCCCGGTATGCGGCCAGAATATCGGAAAATCCGGCCACCAGACCTTTCCGGTCCGGTCCGATGGTGGTGATCAGAAAGATGTCTCCGTGCGCATCCATGCCTGTTTCATGGGATTCCTCCAGGGTATTGACATGAATCACCAGATCCCGGCCTTCCGACCGGGTGGTCAGGGTTTGTCTCAAATGTTCTTTGTCCATACTTTCCGGGGCTTCCACCAGAAACAGGCCGGCAAACTGGGTCTGGAGAATCATCTGATTGACGTTTTCAAGGTTGCAGCCCAGCTCGAACAGAATCCGGGTCACATGGGCGATAATGCCGGGCCGGTCCTGGGTCAGCACGGTGATGATGAATTTATTCATGGGTTACCTTTCAGCGGCCAAGCGCAACGCCGCAATGGTGTCATTGTAGTCGGGGGTGTTGAAAATGGCCGAGCCTGCCACAAAACAGCTGGCCCCGGCCCGGGCCACGGAGGCAATGGTGTCGGCATTGATGCCGCCGTCCACCTGGATGATGGCGAACGGATTTTTTTTGGCCAGCAGATCGGACAGGGCATTGATTTTTTCAATGCTGGATTCAATGAATTTCTGGCCCCCGAATCCGGGATTCACGCTCATGATCAGCACAAAATCCAGCTGATCCGCAATATACTCAATGCAAGACAGCGGGGTGGCCGGGTTCAGGGCCACGCCGGGCTTCACGCCCAGTTCCCGGATCTGCTGAAGGGTCCGGTGCAGGTGCGGGCAGGTTTCCGCATGCACGGAAATATAATCGGCCCCGGCTTTGGCAAAATCAGGAATAATGGCTTCGGGTTTTTCAATCATCAGATGTACATCTAAAGGCAGGGAGGTGACCCGTTTGCAGGCTTGAACAATAATGGGGCCATAGGTGATATTGGGAACAAACCGGCCGTCCATGACATCGATATGGATCCAGTCGGCGCCGGCATTTTCAACCGCTGACACTTCCTTGCCCAGGCAGGTGAAATCAGCGGATAATATGGAAGGGGCAATAAGTGCCATGATCGGTCTCCTGTGGTTCAATCAGGTGTTAAAAAAGGCATACCATAATGGGTATTTTGCCAACAATCAACTGTTTTTATGAACGGGTTTCCGGGGTGAGGCGTTTCAACCGGGCTGCAAAAAACCCATCCATGTCCATGCCGTTGGGAAAGGTGGTTAAATACCGGTCCATGGGCAGGCCGAAACAGTCCATGACCGGTTCCAGTACGTAATCTTTGCGTTTTTTTAAAAATGCCGTCACCACATGTTCGTTTTCCTCAGGTTCTCCGGAACATACGGCATATAAAAGAATCCCGCCGGGTTTTACCCGGTTGGCTGCGGCATTGAGCAGTTTTTTCTGCTGACCGGCCATGCGCAGAATATCCTGAAACGAGCGTTTCCATTTGGTATCCGGATTTCTGCGAAGCACGCCTAAGCCCGTGCACGGGGCATCCACCAGGACCCGGTCAAAATATTGGGGAAAATCGGTCTGACCCGCTTTCATGAGGTCCAGGGTAAGGGTTTGGATCTCTCCTGCTCCGAGCCTGTGGGCTTCGGCTGTCAGCAAAGCCAGTTTGCCGGGATCCGTATCCATGGCTGTGATTTTCCCCTGGCCGCCCATGATCTGGGCCATGTGCAGGGTTTTGCCGCCCAGACCGGCGCAGGCGTCCAGCACAATGTGATGGGGTTGGGGGTCCAGCATCAACGAGACCAGCTGGGCCGCTTCATCCTGGACGGCAAACAGGCCCTGGTCAAAACCGGGCAGGGCTTCGATGCGGATGCCGGATCCCATGAGCGATATCCCGTGGGGGCTCAAAGAGGTGAGCCGGGTATCAAAACCCGCAGCTGTGAGAATGTCGTTTAATTCAGACCGGGTGGTTTTCAGGGTATTGGCCCGCAGGGTCAGGGGCGGTACCTGATTGATGGTCCGGCACAGCTCCAGGATCTGCTCATCTCCATACCGGGCCAGCCAGCGCTCGGCCAGCCATCCGGGAATGGAATGTACAATGGTGATATGGCCCAGAAGATCGGTGTGCGGGTCGGGAAGATTCAGTGTGTGGAACTGCCGGACCGTGTTTCTCAACACCCCGTTCACAAATCCGGCCGTTTTTTTTCCGTTCCGGTTTTTGATTAAATTCACGCTGGTGTCAATGGCGGCAAAATCCGGAACCCGGTCCAGAAACCGCAGCTGGAACAAACCCATGCGCAGCACGGTCAATACGGGCAGATCCATGCGGGTCAGGGGAATTTTTGAAAAAGACTGGATAATGAAATCCAGAAAATTGCGGTGGCGCAACACCCCGAACACAATGGCATGGCACAGGTTCTTGTCCGGCTGGGATAAATGGGCCAGGTTGGGAGAAACCGCATCCAGGGCCCGGTCCAGGGTGGCGTGTTTTTGGTCGGTTTGCAGCAGAATTTCCAGGGCTGCCTGTCTTGTATCCCAGGTCATGGATCACTCAAACCGGTCGGAAACGGCCAAAGAATGGCCCCGCAAAAATGCGTCTGCAGACAAACGCTTGCCGGATTTGCCCATGAGTTCCCGGATGATGACCACGCCCGTGCCGGCAGCCACGTGAATGCCTTTTTCATCGACGGCGCACACGGTTCCCGGCCGGTCCGGGGCCTCATCTTGTCCCGGGGCTGCTGTGAACACCTTGATGCGCCGGCCTGCCAATTGGGTAAACGCGCCGGGCCAGGGGGTCATGGCATGGATATGGGCTACCACGTCCAGATGGGATTGGGTCCAGTCGATTTGGCCGTCCTCTTTTTTGAGCATGGGCGCATAGGTGGCTTTTTCTGCATCCTGGGGTGTGGGGGTCAACCGGCCGGCATTGATCTGGTCAATGGTGTCAAGAATCAGATCTGCTCCCAGTTTAGTCAGCCGGTCGTGCAGGTCCCGGGCCGTGTCTTCCGGATGGATGGGGGTTTCTTTGAAAAGCAGAATATCCCCGGCATCCAGTTCTTTGGCCATGACCATGATGGTGACCCCGGATGTGTCATCCCGATTCCGGATGGCAGCCTGGATGGGCGCGGCCCCCCGGTATTTGGGCAGCAGCGAGGCATGAATATTGACGGGATATTTTTTCGGGATATCCAGAATCCGCTGGGACAGAATCTGGCCGTAGGCAGCCACCACAAAATAATCCGGTGCCAGGGCTGTCAGTTCTTCCACCATGGCATCCGTGTTGAGTTTTTCCGGCTGGGACACGGTCAGGCCCAGGTCCAGGGCCGCGGTTTTTACCGGCGGCGGACTGGGTTTTCTGCCCCGGCCTTTGGGCCGGTCCGGCTGAGTGATTACCCGGCAGATCTCAAAATCAGGCCGGGCGGCCAGGGCTTTCAGCGGCGGCACGGCAAAATCCGGGGTCCCCATAAAAACGATGCGGGTCATGATGAGGTTTCTTCCTTGAGCTGTTTCATGCGCTTTTTTTTGTACATGGTTCGTTTCAGCGTACTGATGCGGTCAATGAACAGAATTCCGTCCAGGTGATCGATCTCATGCTGCATGATCACTGCCATCAGGCCATGGGCTTCAAATTCTATTGGGTTTCCGTCCATGTCTATGGCCTGCACCGTCACCTGTTCATACCGCTTGACATCGGCCCGGAAATCCACCACGCTCAGGCATCCTTCATTTTCCGACAGTTGACTGCCCGCGGCCTGGATGATTTTCGGATTGATCAACGCGATGATCTGCTGGTCCGGCCCGTCGTCATCGGGATTCTGTGCCCTGGCATCATATACCAGGATGCGTTTGTTGACCCCCACCTGGGGGGCGGCCAGACCGATGCCGGATTCCTGGAACATGGTATCTCCCATGTCCTGGATCAGCTGCTTTACCTCGTCATCGATGATTTTCACCTTGTCCGAGGGCATTGACAATGATTTTTCAGGATATGTGACGATCTTCAACAGAGCCATTTTTCAATAATATTTCCTTTGCAGTATTAATATCTTTCCGGATCTGGTCAGACAGTTCCCGGATGTCGGCAAACTTTTTTTCATCCCGCAGCCGGGCCACCATGTTCACCCGGATCCGGGTGCCGTAGATATCCTGATCAAAATCAAGGATATGGACTTCAATGGTAAAAATATGGTCGTCAAATGTGGGGGAGTACCCGATATTGGCCACACCCATGAAGTTGCCGTGGATGGTTTCCACGGTCACGGCATACACCCCGAACTTGGGGCACAGCTCGTCATGCAGTTTAATGTTGGCCGTGGGAAACCCCAGCTGGCTGCCTCCGCGGCTGCGCCCCTTGACCACTTTGCCCCGGATCTGGTAGTGCCTGCCTAAAAACTGCCGGGCCTGTTCCACCTGGCCGTCCATGACAATCTGGCGGATCCGGGTGCTGGAAATCCGGTGGGTCCGGCTGGCCGGGTCTTTGATCCAGTCCGCCACTATGGTTTCAAACCCCAGGATCGGGCCTTGCTCCCGGAGCAGGGCGATATTGCCGGTCCGGTTTTTGCCAAACGTATAATCCGGCCCGATGATGATGGCTTTCATGCCGATTTTTTCCACCAGGATTTTTTCAATAAACTCCCGGGCCGGGATGGCGGCAAAGGCTTTGTCAAACGGCAGACACATTACCACATCGATGCCTGATGCATCCAGCAGTTCCATTTTCTGGTCATGGCGGGTGATGACCGGCGGGGTGTCGATGCCCAGAGCGCGCAATGGATGGGGTTCGAATGTCAGGGCCACGGACGTGCCTGATATTTTTTCCGCTTTGGAAATGACCTGTTTCAGCAGGGCCTGGTGCCCTTTGTGAACACCGTCAAAATTGCCGATGGTGACCACCGCATTTTGAAAGGGGGTGCTGATCCGGTCCAGGGATTCAACAAGTAGCATATTTTCCTTTTCACCAGCATAAATATTCTTGACAATTCTTCCAAACACATATATATATCCCAACCATTGTTTGAACGCAACGTTAAATTGCGGCGGACAACGCAGTCAACAGATGTGCCGAAGTGGCGGAATTGGTAGACGCACTAGTTTCAGGGACTAGCGAGCGTACGCTTGTGGGAGTTCGAATCTCCCCTTCGGCACCATCTTTTCCTTCCAGACAGATCCAAAGCCGAAGTGGTGGAATTGGTAGACACGCTAGACTTAGGATCTAGTGCCGCAAGGCGTGGAGGTTCAAGTCCTCTCTTCGGTACCAAGCAATAAAGACGGGCCTTTCAGGGATTTTTGATAGAATTTCTGAAAGGCCCGTTTTTTTGTCGGTGTGACAATGGTGTGACATCAGGACAAATCTAACCTTGGATTTTATGAGAATTTCTTTTCACGGATCATGAATGTCCAGGGTTGATTTATGTAATCTTCAGATCTTTTTTTGCCAGACGTTGGATTTCAGATAAGCCTTCTTTTAGGGATTCGAAAATATATGTAAAATACTCGTCAAAACCTGATTGGTCTTTTGCTTTTTCCAAGTTCATTTTTAAGTTTTTAATCACCTTTTCAGAATCCGATGATATAAAAAATGAACCTGCTTCTAAAGTTTTATCCATTTGTCCTGTTGCAGCAAGAATTGCATTTTGAAATCGTTTTTCCGCATTCGAATCATCTTCCATGCCTGATTCAATATATTCCACATGGTCTTCACAACATGCTAATAATTGATGAATTGATGTGACTATTTTTGAATATGTATCAGCCTTTCTTTCCCACCAGCGCTCTGACCGAAATTTATTAATTGATAATTTTACGGTAACAATAGACGTTATGAACGCGACAACTACACCGGGAAGAATATTGTTAAGAATATACTCCATAGAGATTTGTCCTTGTTTCATCAATGTTTTCGATCATGATTAGAATCCCTCAAAGCAATACAACATCCATATATGATTTTGGGAAATCCACTTAATATTCAGTATGTTGGATAGTTATTGCTATTCCACAATGGCCTTGAGCAACGCATCCCTGGCATCGGAATAAAACTGGATGTCCACCCGGGTGGCCATATCATCGGACAGATCAAACAGCAGGCGGCGGCAGGCCACTGGCATTAACAGGGCGCCGGCCCCTTTTTCCACCGCGTTTTCTGCGATATCCACTGGATTGTGTATGGGCTCGATGGACCCGCCCAGGTTGATCTCACCCACGATGATCAGGCCGCCCCGCACGCTTTTTTTTAACAGAGCTGTGCATAACGCCACCAGAGCAGCCATGCTGAGTTTGGCACCGGATTTGGCCGCATCAAAGGCCCGGAGCTGGACAGTGAATTCATGATGGCGAGGATCTTTGTCCCCCACCAGCTGTTTGGCCCGGGCATAAAGGTTTTGTTCAGCATAACCCATGCTTTCCCTGAACGCCGCAGGAATGGGTTTGTTCAGGATCTTGACCCCGGTACCAGGCCCTTCATTGATTTCAATCCGGTACAGGCCGGGGTATTCTTCACTGCTGCCCGGAGAGATGGTCCATACCTGTCCGGGTTCCAGGGGGTCCGTACCGATCTGATTTTCCGTTTGCAGCTCCGGGGTGGAAACAAATTTTTCGACCCCGTCCGCGCCCATGACATAGCTGAAATGGGTGTTGCGGAATTCTGCCGCGCCGATACGTTTCTGCTGCTCCTTGACCCGCCTTCTGACCTCCATAGCAATCCGGACCGCCCATTCCAGATCTTCATCTGAAACGTCTTCCTGCCCCGGATACAGCAGTTTGAGCAGGCCGCTCACGGTTTTATTGACCGCCCAGGTATCCCGGCCGGACAGGGCGCCTCCGAAAAACACCCGGTTCTGGATGGTGTTGACCCGGCTCTGGTTCCTCAAGCGGCTCCAGCATTCAGACAGAAAGTCACTGACCAGCCCGAAATGATCCGTCAGCATGGAGGCGCTGATCTTGGGAACATCCCAGCCCGGCAGGAATGCATGAATCCGGTCCATGAACGCGGTGTCGTCTTTCATGGTGGGCGGCATGGGACTGAACAGGTGGCCGATACGCTGCTGGTGTGCCACATCCACGTCAAAATTGCCCAGCATCACGATGCTGCCGTCGGCCCGGATGCTTTCCTTTCCCCGGCTGAACTCCCCGGATTCCATATACCCTTTCATGATGTTCACGCCGTCTTTCTGGTCAAAGGAGACCCCTGCGATTTCATCAAAGCATACCACATCATACTGGCACACCAGCCCCCGCTGGCCCGTGCCCATGTGCACAAACATCCGGGCTACCGTGGCTTTGCCGCCGGAGATCAGGTGGGCATAGGGAGACACCTGCTGGAACAAATGGCTTTTACCCGTGCCCCGGGGACCCAGTTCCACCAGGTTGTAGTTCCGTTCCACAAACGGCACCATCCGCAGCATAAAGGCGTTGCGCTCCCGTTCTGACAAGCTGGACGGCTCTATCCCGATGGACCGCAGCAGAAAGTCGATCCATTCCCTGGTTGAAAAGGCGCTTCGGGCAGCGGCCAGGGTTTCCAGGACGTCTCTTTTGGATAGCTGGATTTCCCGAAGGGATGCCACGCCAAAGGGCCTGCCATTGTTTTCCTGGGCAATGGCCGCATCATAGGTGAGGCTGATTTCCGCATAAAACCCGCCGGTCAGCATGCGTTCGTGGGCGTTGACCAGGTCGGAACTGATCCGGACGTTGTTGAGTTGCAGGCTGGGCAGGGTGGCCACAAAGGAATCGGTTTTTGCATCCAGGCGGGCCGTGATCAGATCGATGATCTTGACTTCTCCGTCTTCCCTGGCCCTTGCCTTGAACAGCTCTTCTTCTCCGGCCTTGACGGTCCGGGTGGTCAACTGCCGCTGGACAATCTCCAGGCCCTCTTCGATCTCTTCGGGGTCAATGCTGGCGCAATACCGGCCCAGCAGAAATTCCACCACATAGGTAGGCACGGGAAACTGCCGGCTGAAGGTCCGGACCAGGTCTTTGCGGACCAGGTACCCGTCCAGCAGATCTGCCGCTTTTTGATCGATTGCATCCAGTGTCATCATGCTGTTTCTCCGCCGATCTTCGTGTCCATCTGGGCCATGAGCGAGCCGGTGTCATCCACCAGGACCACAACGGCGGCCAGTCCTTCCATCTCTTCATTTTCCACCACCACAGATGCGGTACCATTGCTTTTGAGGGGCTTGGTACTCAAGGCCACACTGGTCTGAGCATTGCCTGCCTGGGTCCGGATATCCATGACCAACCCGGAAACGTTCCCTTCCACGGCAATGGTACAGCGCATCCCTTTCCACACCACATCGGTGATGTCAATGGACGTATCGGCCGGGCTTTTGGGTTTGGGCATCACCAGGAGTTCCAGTGTCAAACATTCCTGTAAACTCAATCCCCCGTGGGAGTATTCCTCTCCCTTTTTGTAACAGCTGATCCCGTCCGCCAGGGCCACATGCTGATGAGGGTTCCAATACCAGGGATACAGCCGTTCGTCCGTGGAAGCCCCCTGTTTCACAGAAGCACACCGGCCCCATTTGGTATCCACCAGGGCCGCCGGCAGCTCTGTTTTGGGCAGGCCGCCGGGCAGCAGCAGCCATCCATGATCCGTGACCACCCGGACCCGTTTCCATCCGGCTTCCAGGAATGCTGCAATGCGGTCCCGGATCTCTTTTAGCAGGGTCTCCCTGTAGGTGGCCAGTTTCCATCCCCGGGTGTGGCCTTCATGATCCATGTCCCCGAACTCACACCAGGCCTTTCCTGTGACATCTCCGAAATCCTGTTTCGCCAGGATCTGGAAACCGTTTTCTTTGATGGCTTTGTGGAGCTGGTAATGGGTGAGCAGTTCAAAATGGTACCCGGCGGGATGTTCCTGGATCTTATCTGATGTGAATATCGGTGCCACCGCCGGTTTGCCCGTGCCGGTCACCGACGGAAGGGCCGCCCATACCGGGGTCTGGGTGGTGGTAAATCCGGCACGGTCCATCATGTTTCCCAGACGCATGCCTGCATCAAATCGAAGCCCGTCCACAAACAATATGCAATCACCTGATTCAGCAGCCGCCGGCGGGGCAGTCAGACAGGTGCCTCCGGGATAGGCGGTTTCGTGAACGGTTTTCTGCAAATGGCGGGCGCAAGATTCGGCCCAGGGCAGATATATCGCCCGGATGGCTGTTGTCACCGCTTCAAGATCTCTGGCAGCAGCCACCTGGGCCAGGGCACGGATCATCCCGTCATCCACCAGCCACCCCTGGTGCTGATACCCTTTGGCCAGGTCCTCCACCGTGCCGGCAGCCAGTCCGGCCCCTGAGTGCTCAGCCATGGCAGCCAGGTACTGGAGGGCTTTGGCAAGGGGGGCTTCCCCCAGTTGTGCCCATACCAGTTCCCGCCGGGGACCGTGATGGGCCTCCAGGGTTTTCAGCTTGTCCACACCTTCATGGGCCGGGATTTCAGACAGGGCCATCAATGCGTCATACAGCTGTTTTTCCTGATCCTCATTCCACTGGGGCCAGCCGCTGCAAGCTTTGCCGTCGGTGTGCCAGAAAATGGTGTCAGTGGGAGGCTGGCATTTCCGGATTTGCGCCGGGATATTGGGGTACCTTTGCGGGGCTTCGCAGAACCTTTCCCAGACCGCTTCCCATGGACCCTCATGGGCCGCCAGCAGGGCTGCGCCCGCCAGAGGTCCGTCATTGTCCGGATGAAACCCGAGCCGGGATCGACAGACCGCTGTAAACGCTTTCCATTCATTGGGTCCCCGGGCCGTCTGAAATGCCTCCCCCTGGTCCAGCCACAGCAGCAGATCCCGGATGGGGTCACCCCCGGTCAACAGGGTGTTGAAATAATCCTTGTCCAGGTGTTTATCCTTGAGCAGTTCCAGTTCCTCGTCCAGCAGCCGGTGAAGGGCCAGTTGCATGGCGGTTTTTGTTTCCCGATCTTGGGCCACATCCAGTCCGAGCCCGCCCTGGTCTGACTTGAGCCAGGCCAGAAGGGTCCAGTCCTTGGCATTGACCTGGGTCCAGATGGTCCCCCGGTATTGCAGTTCAGCCAGAGGCTTGAGAGGGTCCGGGCAGGTTTCCACAGCCCGCAGGTCCTGGCGGCTTACCCCTGGCAGGTACAGGACCGGGGTACGACCCTCCGGCAGAACAGCATCCTCCAACGTGCCGGCCAGCATGCACCGCAGCCAGATAGCCGGCCCGGTTTTCTTTTCAGGAAGAAATTCCCCGAGGATCAGCAGTTCCGGCAGGGCGGTTTGAACTATCGGCATCACCGGTTCCCACAGCCGGTCCTTGTCCGGCCACAGAATACAGGCCGGCGCTACCTGGACATCTGGATTGTAAACCGCTGCACTCCGGACTGCTTCCACCAGGTGGGACAGGATTCTCATAACAGCTCCTGCCGTTTGGCTTCGTACCAGACAAACGGGGACAATTCTCTGAGGGTCTTTTCATCTTTACTTTCGAGATAACGGGAAAAATGCCTGGCCCGCATGTCTTGATGATCCGGACTGTTCAATCTGAGCCGGCGAATGGTTTTTAAGGCGGCTTTTTTCTGGTCTGGAGACAGTGATGACGGGTTGGGTCGTATTTTCCCATCTGCCAGGTTCAGAAAAAAGGTGTCCGGCGCAAGACCTATCGGGTCCAGTAGATCATCAAACTGGTGTTTGGTTCGATTCGCACCCAGGCATGAGAGACGAAAATTATTCCACTCATATGCGTTGCCGGCATGTCTGGACTTGGCAATGAAATGATCTGTGGATGATGCTCCGGTCACCCATTCAAAAAATATGGCAAGATAGGCACACACCCCGGAGTAAGCCTCCCAGAGCTGCCTGTTGGAGCGGGTCCAGTAATTTGGCAGGGCCGTTGCTCTCGGAGGGGGGGTGTCGGGATCGATTCCGTTTGCTGTCAGCCATCTCAGTCCAGGCTGCCGGACCTTTTCATCGAAATCAGCGGGTTCCGGCTGAAGTGCAACCGGGATCATGATAGCCACCCCTTTTTCCGGCATATATATCGCCAGTTGAACAAGAACTTGTCTTTAGGGTTCAGGGCCTGAACCAGGAGATCGTTCATTTCCTTTATTTTTGAAATGCTGGGAGATTCCTTTTCCAGCAACGCGGATGCTTTTGCAACCAGATCCTCATACTCCAGAGCACGCCCTGATTTCTGGTCAAATGCCTCACTGACAAGCCAGGTTCCAACATCCCCATGTTTCTCAAACGCCCGCCGGCGAACAACCACTTTCTTCCGTTCAAAATCCAGATCAAACCAGGCATCCTGGTTCTCATCGAACAGCGGTTCGATCGATGTCATGATCAGGGGAGAGTGAGTGGCCGTGATCACCTGAACGTCAACGTTTTTTGTTAATTTTTTCATGACGGAAAGCAGGGCCGGGATGATGGTCCGTTGCCAGCTGGGATGCAGGTGTGATTCTATTTCATCGATCAGAAAAATGATCTGCCGTGTTTTGGGTTCTTGCAAATGGCTGGCCGCCTGTTTATGTTCCTCCCATGCCCAAACCAGAAAATAGGCCAGGGCCATGATGCGGCGCATACCGGATGACGCGTGAACAACGGCAACATCCTGCTGATAGGGCATGCGGATGGTGGGCATATCCCGCACATCATCTAGACTGATCCGGGTCAGGTTGCCTGGTTCCAGAATCTCACTATCCGACGGCGACAGCACTTTCAACACCTCCCGAAGGTGCTTGAAAGCCGCGCCTTTTTCCTTTTGCCATCCGGCCCAATCCCGGATCAGCCCATTGCACAGCCAGGTGTTTTCCTGCCCCGGCAGCCCGTCCCAGACCTCTTTGGGACTGAACACATAGGCGGCAGGACGGTCCTGCACATCCATGCCATCCTGGGTTCGCCAATAGTTGCGGGCCGGGTCCCATACGGCAAAGCTCCCGTCAGATATGGCATATAGTACCAATCCGGGATTGGCGGGCCTGCCGGCACGCCCGGTCCAGGCCTGGTCCTTTGGGATATATTTGCTTTTATAGGTTTCTTCCTTGCTTTTGCCGGTAAATGAAAACTGGATTGTCGCTTCCCCTTTGTCTGCGGGCAGTGCTTTTTTTCCAGCCGTCAGCCTGGGATTGATTTCGTTGGGCCATTTTCGGGTCACAGCCCACCAGGCAATGTCCAGGAGAAAACTTTTCCCCAGTCCGTTGTCACCGGTCAACAGGTTCAGGCGCTTTCCAAATTCAAGCGACATCGAAGGGGCCGGCCCGACATTTTTTAATTTCAAGTGTTTAATCATGGTTTTTTCTGCGCCTCCCGTGCTGCAAATTTTTCATAGAGCGCCGGTTTTCTAAAAAGGATCTCTCTTTTTATTCATGTAACATCTTCCTGTCATCTGAACAATGCCACGGTCAAAAAGAGGGGTTTATTGTTTAGCTGCCCATAGATCCGATCAGAACCTTTCTAATACGTTTACAGTTTCACGATAATCAGCAAGATAATTGTCAAAAGAAAAGTTTTTATCCTGTATGGCAGTAACAAATTCGTCAATCCATTTTCCACATTTTTGCTGCAATGAGTTCACCCTTGTTTCTGGTGCTATGACACCTTTGGGATAAGATGCATAATCAGAAATTACATTAAGTGCTGCATAGCCGTGAGGTCCCATGTCGGAAAAATAGGATTTAATGGTTTTTGTTGCGTGGCTATAGAAATTCTGCAAACGTTTGGTCTGGTTAGGCTTATTCAGGTCATCGTTGGTCGCTTTGATGTCAAATACCCTGCACAGTATTGGCAGCATTTCAGATTCAGGGATATAGTAGCGTTTCAGGTGATGAAACTTTTCTATAAGTTGATTCTCCAGTTGACGAATATCACCAATGCTTTCAGCAAACCGTTTAATCTTTCCCATCTGTTGATGCGTGTGTACATAACTGAATTCAACGCTTTTCTGGCCGAAAATCATCCCGTTTAAGCATATCCACCGGCAAAACCCCAGGTTATATCTTAGAAGACGGGTTCTGTTGTAACTGTTTGTGATACGAAGGAATGCCGTCCATTTGTCCTTTTCAAAGAGAAAATTGGATGATTCATGAATTAAGTCAATGTGACAGAATGAACGTGAACGAGGCATGATAATGTTCAAACAAGCCATGTCATCTATCTTTGTATTTTGAAAGATATGCTCCATGATGATATTTGCCTGGTTATATGCTTCCTCGTTGGTGATCAATTTATAGTTATTTGTAACAACGGCAAATGGATAATTCTTTTTGACATCGACAACAGCTACATGTTTTGGCAGTTGACGGTACTTATCTTTTATACCGGAATGCTCCATATAAACTGGTCGTAATTCTACAGGAAAAAAAACCTTTTGGGGGTCTCGTGCTTTCCATTCTCTTTCTATCATACATCCGCCCTCCTATCGTTCATAATGGATCATTCTGTCCTGACTGAGAAGTTTACACGACATCTCCCTGAAGCCTGAACAGTAAAACAGCTTCATCCACCAGCTTTTCAGTCCTTTTATCAATCTGTTCCTTATCCCACCTTTCTGCTTCTGCCAGATCTTCATTCAACTTTAATCCGTTTTTATATCCCACGGCACGCCCTTTTTGATCAATCCGGTCCCGTTTTTCGGCAAAACTCTTGTTGCCCAGGGCGCTGTTGAATCCTGAAATGGTCAAGTTTCCCAACTTGTGTACATGGGACTGCTGGATCTCTCTGGCTGTCTGTTCATCTCCATCACCGACCATGTCGATCCATGCCTTAGGAATATTTTTTCCCTGGGGAAAGATATGCTCAATGGTCCAGAAAAACTTCTTTTTCTCAAAGTCCCACAGATCCACCCAGGTTTCTTTGGTCATGGCCTGTTCCGCTAAGGCACACAGAATAAACCGGGAGACCCTGGGGTTTTCATCATAAATCGGTCCTTCCAGCTTTTTCTGAAATGCCTCATCAGGAGCAGATATACGGATTAATTCCCGTTTGATGATGTCTGAGACCGTCTTTCCCTTCAGTTCTTCCAGTCTGTCCCTGATTCCCATGAACATCCAGGTCAGTTTTCGGGTGGGCGGCATATCAGTCACATTCCGGCGGACAAAGAACCGCACCAGAAAATCCGTGATATTTGAAAGATGAGCAATGCTCAGTGCCAGTTTTTCTCTGTTGCAAAACAGATACAGCAGCAGCAGATAGGAGGGTGCACCCTGAATCCGTTCCAGATCTTTCAGGGGTTTTTCCAGGTCTTTGAAGACGTCATCCGGATTTCTGCACAGAATCACGGCATACATCCGTCCTGCGGCCCGGATCTTTTCCAGACAATCTCTGGCATCATGGTTGATCAGTTTCTCATAGATCTGGATCATGTTGGATCGGGTGGCGACTGGTACCTGATGGATCGTTTTAAGTTCTTCCCTGAAGGCGTTGTAATACTGTCGGAAAAACCGTTCCTGAATGGCATAATCATCTCCCAGATGTGAGAGAAGTGTATTCCACTGGCCAAAATACTTATCGATCTTTCCGGGTTCTGCCATTTCCAGTCTGGCCAGCAGTTTGTTTTTTATCAGATCTACAGCAGACAGTGGCATGCCCCGGTTGTTGAGGGATTCAAACAGGGTATAGGCATCAGCATGGCTGACCACCTCAATTTTTACCATGCAGGCCTGATTGACTTTGTCCAGGAATTTCATGATGGCATCCAGGGGAGTGTCTTCCCCATTGGCCATTGTATCAAGGCGTTTCTGAAAATACTTGTACGCCCGGAAAATTTTTCTGTTGCCGGCATATAACGGCATGTCTGCTTCTTCGATAATGCCGGCTTCAGCCAGGACTGCCTGGTAATCCATATGGTTATGGTTCTGTATTTGAGGGATCAGGCGGGGCTGTTCTTCTCCTTTTCTGAGGATCAGTTTGTGTTTCAGTTTTATCATTTCAAACCGGTGGTCATCATCCAGCGTGTCGGCCTGGCATTTGAGGGCATTGTAAACAGCGGCAAACAGCAAAGATAATGTGGTCAGGCGCTGCTGCCCGTCAACCAGTTCAAGGTCTTGTGGTTTCAGTGAATCTGTTGCTTGATTGATACAGATGATCGAACCCAGAAAGTATCCGGGGTCATTTTCAAGGATATCATCGAACAGGGTTTCCAGGTGACTGATACCCCAAGTATATTCCCGCTGATATCGGGGTATGGCATAAACCACATTGGCATCGATATCGAACAGCTGGGAAACCGGGTAATTGTTTACAGATTTAATCATAATAATGTCTCAAAAGTGATATTTCTCCCTTCTGCGGCGGAATGCCTCTTCTGTTCCTTCCATGATATCAAGAACAGCCTTAGTAACAGCTCTTTGATCAAGTCCGCCACACGCAAGCATTTCTCCTTTACCATCACGTGCTTCAAATGCGTAAACCAGTTCAGCGTCTCCGTTCACCGGAAGATTTGCGTTATGCGTAGCCATAATTAATTGACGCTTTGATTTCACTTTACGCAACATCGGGATCAGCTCCCTGAATACAAAATTGGAGTCCAACTCATCTTCTGGTTGGTCAATAACAAGAGGCCCGCCTTCCTGGGCCAGTAACAGGGCAAGAGCAGCCGTATTTCTCTGACCATCAGAAAGCGATCCTTCCGCAATACTCCCAGCGAGCGAGCCGTCGGAACGATAAAGCTTCATATCGACAGTGTCTTGCACCCGGGAACAGCGAAGTTTTTCCCATTGCTCCAGATTGTCTTGAATATGCTGGGACAGTTCTTGGAAGCTCACGCCAAAATCCATTACGTCCGACCCTTTTTGGGGGGATAATTGGTTTTGCAGCACTTGCCATGGCGATACAGCCTTATCCTGGTCGACAAATGATTTAAAAATCACCTCTCCACATCGTTCCCAATTTTTACCGAGGCGTGTTCGCCCATCGGAGGGAGCAAAGCGTTGCCAGAGCTCACGGAAATTTTTTTGATCTTGTTGGTATTTTGCCGACACCTCGATAAAACGCTGACCATGTTCACTGAGAACTGCCAAATCATTGGCACGTTCGGCGGCCTCTACCCGACATTGAAACTGCTCTCGCCAAATTCCATGCAACCGCTGCATAAGCACCTCAGGATCTCCAGCTTCATCTTTTAGTCTTTGAATCTCACATCCAATCTCTTCGATTTCATTTTGTTTTTTTGCCCGGGTTTGGTTGATTTCTTGCAGATGACCCACGTCATCAGTAGTTAGCCCTTTGGCTGCACAAGCTTCGCTAAAATTTTCATCCGCCTTGTCCAGTTCTTCTTGGATAGCTGTCCAAGCTATGTCATCCGATTTGAGCTTTT
Organism: Desulfotignum balticum DSM 7044; assembly: GCF_000421285.1. Taxonomy (GTDB): domain Bacteria; phylum Desulfobacterota; class Desulfobacteria; order Desulfobacterales; family Desulfobacteraceae; genus Desulfotignum; species Desulfotignum balticum. Next base: position 2,247,857 of record NZ_ATWO01000001.1, on the reverse strand, counting down.
CAATGATGGTCTCGAACTCCTCGACAGCCTCGCAAATTCTTTTAGCCAGGGCTTCCTTGGCAGCTTTTACCTTTTCATCAAAATGAAGAAACCAGGTCCCATGGGGTGAGTCTTTAACATCAAACGATATATGAGACGCAGCAACAGCTTTACTCAGTGCTGCAACATCGGCAAATTGTTTGCCTGGTATGCCGAGTAGCCCATCGAGATAACGACTTTCCGCTTTGAGTTTTTGATGTCTGTGAGCATATTCTTGAATTTCACTCCGGGCTTTCCATTGTCGTTCTAACTCTTGATGCTCCTGCAGCAGCTTATTGCATTCTTTTTCCAGCATCTTTGCTTTGCGAAGACTGGTAAAAGCTTCCTGAATCTGAAGCTTGAGCTTTCGTTCCTGGTCTGCCAATTCGTTCAGCTCATTTTTGGTAAAGCCATCGACCAATTCCAACAGCCGTTGTGCCTGGCGCACACCTCCTTCTTCAATTTTTGATTCAGTCAAATTGTTGAGTTGTTGTTGGCTATAGAACCGAATGGGCAAATTGTTGAAAAAGGTTTCGGGGTCAGCCATGTCACGGTTTTGAACGGTCGGGCCGTTGTTCTCCCAAACAATGTGATCCTCAACTCCATCGGCGCTAACCCAACATACTTTGAGTTCAGCATTGGGAGAATTTAAGGTGTCCCGAATGCGGTTAATGCGCTCTTTGGTTCCGGCATCAAGGTCTTCAGGTTTGTCTTTTCCAAGGATGATGCGCAAGTATTCAAGCAGTGTGGATTTGCCGGTACCGCGTCCACCAATCACACAATTTAGATTGGATGAAAAATACATCTCCTGATCAGCAAGGAAGGCCACATTTTTTATTGAAATAGATTTGATCATCCCATAGCGTATTCGAAAGGCAGGATGAGTGTCTGCGGATACATCCTCTGGCAGAATGATGCGTGAGTCATGATCAAGAAAAGCTTGGCGAAGAGATTCGATGGAAGGCTCGGACATCTTGATCCATGTGTATCTATAGCCGATGCTGTTGGGAATTGGTCTCCCAAATCCATCAGAATCAATGAGTTTCTTATTATCTGAAGACATCAATGTTGCGATAGGTCGAATTCGTTTCCATTCAGGAAGGCAATCATCCCCTGACTGGAACAGTTTTTGGAAGTTATCGCTCATTTGGCTTAAAGGTTTCGGAACCTCGACAGCCAGAAGGTCAGGATTTCGGTATTCTTCCTGCTGTAACCACTCACTTATCCTATCATTATCAAAAAGACTATCTTGAAAGACGTGAGGGATAATAACAATGCCGCGCCAAGATTCATCTGAATGAGCTTTCTGAACACAATTCAAAATCTCTGGGAGACGTTGAGTTGACTTGGAAAGTGTTTTATCTTTGATTCGGGGACATCCAACGCCGCATTCTGTCAAGATATGGTCAATTTCATCAACACTGGTTCCTGGTTCAAAAAGACACAGAACATGCATGCCTTTGCCGACATCAGCTTCAAATTCGAATCCGGGAAAAAGAGTGATTTTGTGGTTAAACTCTCGTTCAATTTCATCAAAAGCCGACTGCAAGTGAGGGATGAAATTTTTGCTGAGGAAGTTGTGGTCGGTGATACCCACCACATCCAATTTTGCTCTGTAGCAGGCTTCAGCAAAAGCTTTTGCTGCATCTGCCTCTTGACCCATCACAAATCGATCTCCCTCCCAGTGACGAACATCTGCAGGGGTTTGCATCTGCAAATCGCATTTCAACCATCGCATTCCTTTATAAGAGGGGTTCATTCAGAGTTCTCCCGTGCGGCCCGTTTTTCAGACAGGGTCAGGTGGTGGTCATTGATGCGGTCTCCCTTGAACAGGTGATACCACGGGGCCGATTCCACATCTTTCCCCCTGTCTTTGGTCCATTTGATGTTGGGCTTGTCCCGCAGGACCCCGGCGCCTTTTTTCCGGATATCTGGCACGCTCATAAAGGGCCGGATGTTGAGGCGGACCCCATCGTTGAGATCCGGGTCCCATCCAATGGGCTGCTGGTCAAGGGGTTTCCACCGGACAAAAATATCATAAGGGGATTCCCCTTCCAGGATCAGTTCCAGTTTTTTCATGAGGCTTTCGGCCGCATCCAGCCGTTCCTGAGCCCCATCCACCCCGTCGATGATCCCCTGTTTCTGGCGGTTGATCCAGTCACCCAGATAGGTGTAGATCAGGGTTTCCATGCGTTTGGTGTCCAGCTTGTGGTAATTGACCAAGGCCGCAAACCCATCCAGCAACCCGTCCCAGATGTTCCAGATAAAGGGCCGGTGCTTGAACAGCTTACAGTGCTTGGTGAAGAACTTGTCCCGGAGCCAGGTTTCCAGGGTTTTGCCGGCATGGTTCGTATTTTTCAACAGCTTGGCCAACAGGTCGTTGGACCAGGTATCCCCATAGGCGGCCGCCAGAAGGTTCAAGAGACGATCAGCGGCCGGGGCCTCGCCCCGCACCGGCGGGATGCAGACAATGCCGTCCTCGTCTGCAAAGGGGAGAAGCGTTTGGCACCGGTTCACCCATTCCCGCTGTTCATCAGCCAGCTCCATGCCCTGATCCAGTTCGGCGGGCCAGTGGTAACCCAGAAGCCGTGCTACGGCCACATGAAGCACAGTCTCATCATCGCGTAAGGGGCCGTGGGCTGTCCATTTGGTGTCTTCATCCCATATCACCGATCCGCAGGGATGGCCGTGAAAGATCCATTGGGTGGGGTCATCAGAATATGGGCGTGGGAGTCCGTGTGGGTATTTTTCTTCGGCGACTTTTGTCCAATGTTCAATATCAAAGGCAACTTTAACTAAGGTTTTGTTCGTAACTTTTAGTGCATTGTCAATTTGTCTCACCGATTCACTATACTGTGAGCTTGTTACAAAACAAAAAAGACTTTCACGATTGGAAGGGTTGTAAGGGATAATCGCTGCTGCATTTTCATCAAACATGTCGCCTTCATAAAGTGTTGCAGAAAGATCCCCCATTTGACTGATAGTTATTCCTTTTTCCCCCCATGCTTTTCGTCCTTTTATATAGCATGAAGGTTGATCCACCATTTTTCCAACTCCAGATTCCCAAAACAAAACTTGTGATCTGCCATTGTAGAATTGAATCTCTTTTATTGAACCCTGGTATGGAACCCATTTATTACCGAATTGATTTGATTCCCAAAAACAATGAATGAATCTTGAAATATCTCCGGATGAAAGCCCTTTGAACCCATCAGCAAACTCACCCATAAGCATCTGATGCTCTGAAATTTTCACAGTGATCCTTGCATCTGGATTACCCAACTGTTTCATCTGTCCCACACAGTTGATTTCAGCAACTGGCATCTGCTCTGCTTTTTCATTCGCCGCCCGAAGCTCCGACACATCCACGCCCCGAATATGATTGCTGTCGATCGAGATCAAAGATGAAGCCGCCATGCCGTGTGCTGCCATACTTTCGTTTCCCCGGCTCATGGTGATGAGTATGGCTTTGACGACCTCACCGCTGATGGTTTCAAAAGCCCCTGGCCCCAGACGGGCAATCAAATGCCAGATATCCTTTTTCAACAGCTTTTCCCGAAACTTCCGATAACTGGTTAGAAACAGCCAGTTTTGGGGCAGGACAATGCTGACTGTGCCGTAAGTCGCACACAACTCAAGACACCTATCCAGAAACACGGTGGCCAGGTCGTTCTTGCCTTCCTTGTAATATTTGGCACAGAACGTTTGCAGGGTGTCGCTCTGTTTGCCCCGGGCTAGGTAGGGGACATTAGTGATGACCAGATGATATTTTTGTGTCAACAGGCGGGTGGTACCGACCAGGCCTTGGGCCACCACCCCGGCTTCCACCACTGCATCCGGCTGATCCTGGGTCAGGGCAGTCTGGATAGCCGGTCCGATCTCCTGCCATTTCACCAGTCCCGCCACTTTGGCCCGGCTCGGGTCCAGCAGACTGCCCAGGGTAGGGGCATGTTTGAACGCCTCGTACATCCAGTCCAGGGCGATAGGGAGATAGGTCCTGTCCGGAAGCGCTGCGGCAATTGCTTTCCATTCTTCTTTGGCCACACTGACTGACAGGCCGGAGCAGGCCAGGTTCATTTGTGGCAGTATCCGGTAGCCGCCGGCATCCGGATAATTCCAGGCAGTCAGGGCCAGGGCAAAGGCGGCCAGCTCCACGCATCGCTGGTCAATTTCCAGGCCGTGGATGTTGTCTTGCAGCACCGCATCCACCGCTTCACGGGCCGGCAGATTTTCCAGTTCCATGCGCATGGGAACCAGCATCAGCAGCGTGGCCACCAGAAAATGCCCCGATCCACAACAGGGGTCCAGGGTCTTGAGATCACACAGATTGTCCGGCCACCCGTCAAACCACCCGGCTGCCGGCATCCAGTGTTCACCGTCAAAGACGGGCCGGTTCCCCATTGTCAAGGTACAGGTCCCGGTTTTCACAAACCGAAGATAGGTCAGGGGAATGCCCGGCCGGCTGAAAAACTGCCGCAGCGCTTCTTCGGTTTCCGCATTTTTGAGCATTTCCCTGACATTGCCTGACAACGGACCGCTGCCCGTTGCCCATTTTTTCACCCACCAGGCCCCCAGGGAGTTGTCCAGCAGAAAACCGACCATATAGGGTTCTGTGAACAGCTGGGTGACCGCCGGCAGTTCCCGGGCACCGATCTTTACCTCCGAGGCGTTGACCTCATCCTTTTTCCTGGCCTGCCAGAACTGGTACACCCATCCGATGGCATCCGAAGCGGTAAACACTTCCAGGGGCAGGTCCGCCACCAATCGTTCCAGTTTCTGCTGGTGCTCCGGCGGTAAGTTCAGTTCAAACACCGGGGAATCCAGCCGGAAAATCTGGGGCAGCATCTGGGCCGCATACCGGGCCGCCAGTTCCCAGCCGTTGGCAGCCCCTTCATCGGCGGCCAGGTCTTCACACTCTTCCAGGGAGACTGCCACCGGGTCGTCCGGGTCCGGATACATGAGCAGGTTGTTTTCCGCCAGAAACCGGGCAAACAGCATGCGGTGCCAGTGCTGATATGCCACCTCTTCCTTGAGGCGGTCCATGGTCTGGTCTTTGCCGCCGTTCAGGGTGTCTCCCAGCTGACGGCCGTGAACCCGCAGGCGCCGTCGCAGGTTTCGCTCTGAATCGGTCAGATGGGCATATGGTGCCGGTTCTGCCACACCCAGCTGGTCCAAGGCTGCCTTTGCCGCATGTTCAGCGGCTTTGCGGGCATCTTTGACGGTTTTTTCCAGGGTGTTGCGGAGCGGTTTGTCCAGTGGGTTCATGAGCGGTTCATTGCCTCTTTTTGTTTGCTTTCAACCGTTTAATTGAAATTCAATTGCATTCAATGCAATTGGGTGTGCAATTATAAGGATTATTGCACAATAGGTGCAATAATTACGCTATGTGAATGTTGTACAAATGAGCAGTTAGCATTCAATGCAGCATTTAGGTAAAATCAATGCTGCATTGAATGCTGTATTGCATTTAAAAGCGCATTCAATCGCCATGTTCACCCAGCCCATATTCGTAACGCCCCTTTCTACCAGGCCCTGGTCGGGAAATTTTCGGATTTTCATCTGCCAGTTCCTTCATGAGTCGAAGTACCTTGTGCCGGCTATATCGGGTAATCTGGCGAATTTCGGCATTTCCCAGTCCAGGCAATCCTTTTTTGCTTCGATTCATCAGGATACTGAGAACCCTTGTTTTGGCTGCATCCCAGTCTATTCGGCGTTCACGTTCCGGATGACCCGATTCAGACAGTTGCTGGTACAGTTCCGGATAAAGAGTCCAGTACATGCCACGCCCGGCCCCCCCGTGTTCAATGTATCCAGCCTTTTCCATGGCAGAGAGGATTTCTCTCATTTGTCCATGGCTGCGCTGGCACATACCCGCCGCAACAGAGGTCTCAAGCTCCGGGTGTTTCAGAAGATATTGAAGGATCAGCAGGGTATCCACACCCAGGTCACGTCCCTTCCTGCTTTCTTGTGCAACAAACACACGGAACGCGGCAGCCATTTCCCGCTTTAAAAAGGCAACACAGACCGATTCTCCGATTTCCTGGATCATTGGGGGTTCCTTTCCTTCCATGAGCAGGGCTTTGTACATGCGGCTGACGCCCAGATTGCTTCGGTTGACAAGACGCAGGCGGGTCAGTGCTTCTACCAGGAGCGGGTTGCGGGCAGCCGGCTGATGGTGCAGGATATTATCCGGGGTGATCCCGCCGATAAACCCCCCATTATTGCTGATTTCCAGCCGGTCGGGATACAATTTTACCATAATGGGACCGGCGATGCGGAAATCCGCATGGCAGAATGCATTCATGAGCGCTTCACGGATGGCCACCTCCGGCCAGATACGGTATTCAAAATGAAACAGCCCCTGTTCCAGGGTTGTGATGGGATTGAACGGCAGCAACAGCTCTTCTACCCGCTGCACGGAAAACGGAATGGCAGTGATGCGGTCTTCCCGATTGCTGTAATTTGTATCAGATGCCATTTGTAAAAAGGTCCAGTTAAATCCAGGCACATGCCGGCGAAGGACTTCTTCATGTCCCGCGATCAGGATGGCCGCACGTGTCAGCTGATGTTTTTTTATCAATCCAAGAGCGGACAGCAGTTCAAGATCATCCAGTTTCAACAGATCATCGGGTGCACGTTCCGCTTTTGCCAGATTACGCAGGGTTTCCAGGGCGGTAGGAGACAAGCTGGATGGGTCGGCCGGCGCCACCAGTTCGGCACTGAAATCGGTTTCACCGGTCTCGATACTGATTTTACGTCGCAAGGTGCCGGTCAGCGGCTTGCATTCTTTGCCGATCCGTATCGATCCAGTGCCGGCAGTATCAGTGTAAGGGGGCAGGCCCGGATGGATCTGCATGATCAGGAGCCGGCCGAGGCCTTCCGGCACCGGGAGTATCTCGAATACTGGCATGATCTTGGGGTCAGTCTGGTCATAGACCGCTTTTTTCAGGAGATTGACATCCACTTCAGGGGGTACGCCGATAATGGCCTTGGAGCGCCCTGTCACCTGGTCAGCCACCCCGAAAACAACAGTGCCACCCCCGCCGTTGGCCATGCATACCGCCATGTGAACGACCTGCCGGACCGATTTATCCCTGCTTTTGGTATCCCATTGTTTGAAATCCAGGTCTTGATCCTCTAGTTCATCTGCTGTCTGATCTTCCAGCTTATCCAGCAGTTCTGCGATGTCCTGAAGAATTCTCATACCAGAATCGGTCCCTCGGACAATTTATCCATCAACAGTTTCCGGGTCTGATCCAGCCAGGCATCCACATCCGCTTGTGTTTTCAATGTGCGGGCGGGCAGGGACACTTTTTGAAGTTCCGGTTCCAGCAGCTGGGCCGCTTCAAGAAGGATCTGGTTATATCTTCCGGACATGGCCGCAATCCGATCTTTCAGGGCGGGCAGGCCGGTTTGGCCCAGGGTGCGGAGAATGGCATCGGTGGTATCCATCTCGATGGCAGGGCAGGCGGCTTCCACCAGCTTATGGGGAGATCTCAATTCATAGCGCTGCTCCGGTTCGAGCTGCTGCCAGTTGGCATCTTCTTTTAGCCGGGTTTCGCCGGCCTGCCATTCCCGGTCCCAGTCTGACTTGGCCTGGTTCAATGCATCCCGCAGCAGCTGGGTCAGTTGCTTGATCAAAGGTGGGACCAGGTCCGGTTCCGCCAGAAGCTGACGCTGGGTTTCAATGTTTTTGATTTGAGAGATATAGGCCTCGGCTTCAGCCATTCCCTGGACATGCGTTGCCAGGTGTTTGAGGCGTTCCCAGTTTTTTATCCGGGTTTCTATCTGCTGGGACAGGTCGTTCCAGGTCTGGATACACTGGCCTAATTTTTCGCGTTGGTTGTACAAGGCCAGCAGTTGTTCATTGCCGGCAGCCAGGCGGATTTCATGGAGAAAGGCGATGTCCGGCAGTGCCGGTCTGGGGGGATCACCGCCGGCCCGTGCTGCAAGGGCCAGCATTTTTTCCAGAAATTGCGGGGCAATCAAATGCTCTTCCCCGGGGTTGGCTTTCAGGCCTGTCTTTTGAAATAATTTGCGGATCTGGATACGCTGGGCCGTTGTGATGACTTTGGATTCAACCTTGAACAGAACCTTGCCGATGGATTTCCGGTCAAGGTCTTTCGGGTCCACGGGTTTGCCATGGGTATCCTGTGCAAGCAAAAGACCTGCCACCAGGAGCACCTGTAGTCCACCGTCCACGGCATCCCGGGACCACCCATAGGGCGGGGATTCAAAATATTTCCGGATATCGGCCCCGTTTTTGCCGCCGGCAATATATCCCAGGATGGCCTTGCATACCGGATTTTTCGACGGATCGCCGTCATCCCCCACAGCTTTCAAAGCATCCGGCGCCCCGGTTCGGGCCTTTTCATACACCTTGGCCCATCCGGAATGGTCTGCCATGGCAAACTGGGGATAGAGACGCTGCAAGGCGTTTTCAGCCGCCTCCAGAACCATGTCCTGCAATCGGTTCCCCATGATTTCACTACCGCCCCCCTGGAAAACCCGGGCGCCGGAAAAGGCATCTCCCAAAAGATCATTGATTTTTGCTTCAGCTGTCTGCCGGGTGGTTTCCATGGCAGATCGGGCTTCGGTGCCTTCAGGGGTATTGGGGATACCCCGTTTCTCCAGGGTAGCAGCGGCCGCTTTCCAGTTAATCAAATGATGGCGCAGGTCATCGGCGGATCGCTTTGGAATGTAAACAAAAACTGTGGGGGATTGATTTCCCGCCTGCCGGGCATCAGCCCGGACGGCATTTTCATCGATGCCCCAGCCGTTCCTGACCCAGACACAGATCCGCTGTTCCGCATCTGCGGGCAGGTCTGAATCAAATATGGGCGAAATCTCCCGGGATACTTTTGCACTGCCCTGGGTGAGCACCTGTTTGCCCACCAGTTCCCCGAATTTTTTGCGGATACGATCATCCCGTTCCGCTTCGATGCGGTGGATCTCATTGGCCAGGGCTGACCGCTGGCTTGAAAATTCATCACTCCAGGCCGCACTTTCTTCGGTCTGGATGCGGTACTCCTCCCCAACTTTCATCAGCAGGTCACTGGTGTCCAACAGTTTAGGCAGCTGGCTGCGAAGGTCGCTGGACCCATGGGGCAGGTTTTCCACCATCAGATCAGCCAGCGTGTCGATGGTGGCCCGGATGCCGATGTCCTGATGACCGGCTGCCAGTTTGTTGATCAGAAACACCAGGCCGCATGCCCGTCCCAGCAGTTGGTCCTGGGGCGAACCCTTCCGCCATTTCATGGTCTTTTCATGGACTTTTCTGGGAAGGATGCGGGATTGCAGCAGCTTGTCCGCTGAATCATAGTACAGGTAATCAGCCGGCACCACGTGGCCCAGGGGCTCGTCCAGATTGGTCTGGATCACCTTGTGGATCATGCTGAGCTGGTTGCGCAGCTGGCTGTCCGTGCCGGTCTGGTCAAGGACCCGCAACGTGTTCTCCCAGAAACGGCGGCGCACCGGAAGTAAGGGATAATCCTGGGAAAACCAGGGGATGTCATCCTGCTGGTGACCGATGGTGGTGCCGGACAGGTGCCGGGAGATCTCCCCCAGATTGGTCTCCATGACCTTGGCGACAGGTGCGGCTGCATCCGCTTTTTTGGCAAGTATCACCTTGCGGATCACCGCATCCACATCGGCATCGGACAGTTCAATGCGGATGGTGAACCGGCCTTCCAGGCGCTTGAGGTTGCTGGTACCGGTCACGGCGGTCTGGCCGGTACCGATGAACAGAAGTTTGGCACCGATGTTTTTGCAGCAGGCTTCCACGGTTTCCTGGACATCCAATGACCGCTGGGGGTCTCCCCCGATGTACTGCTGGACCTCATCCAGTACGATCAGGGTCAAGGGGAATTTACCCTCTCTGGTCAGGGCCATGCGGATGGCCTTGACCATGTCATCAATGGAAACATCCTGGACATAGGGGTAGAGATTGTTCAGGGTTTCGACACAGGCGGCAGGGGAGGGGAACAGCCCGGGTTTGGCCGCTGCCAGGGCCGCATGCAGTCCTTCGGCCACGTAAAAGTTGTCCAGTTCTTCTTCCCAGTCAAACCCGTGGTCCATCACGTGCTGCTTGACCTGGTCATGGATGCCTTCGGCAGCCAGCCACATCAGAAACCGGGCAACCGGATACTGTCCCGGAAGACCGGCGGACCTGAAAATGATCCGCAGCAGGGCCAGGCGCACGCTGCCGCTGGCACCGGCACCCAGGGTACCGGACGCGGCATGGAGTCCGCCATGGCGTTTGGCCAGGGTGCTCAGCTCCTTGAAATGATCCTTGATATCCTGGGGCAGGCTGGCAATGCCCCGGGCTGTGGCACCGTCCGGAAACACGGTATCCACCCATAAGGCCCTGAGCATTTTGACCAGGTGGGATTTGCCTGATCCATAAAAACCGCTGACCCAGACCGCCGGCTGTTGGGCCTGGTGGATGTTTTTGAGAAAGGTGTCCAGGATATGTGCCATGCCGCTGCCATACTGCCCGTCACAGACAAAGGTGTCCAGCTCATACCGCAGCACGTCAAGGGCCTGTTGGGTGGTGTCGTCATTGACGCTGGCCACCCCTTCATTGACCAGTTTGTGAACAGTGGGGTCTTTTTGATAGATATCGCGGTTGATCATCCTTACTCCCTCTTGTTTGCCTGGGTCAGAATACTTTGTCCGCTGTAATGGGAACGGCTAGATAGTTCCATCCGTCATACCCGTCCAGCAGCCGGTAGTTGTTGTTTTCAAAGCTGCCGGGGAAAAAGATCAGCAGCCGTCCCTTTACCATGGGGGCCAGATGGTCCACCAGTTCCTTGACTTTCAGAAAACCAAACAGGGAACCGACCCCCTTGAGTACAACCACGGTATCTGCGTCAACCTGCTTTTCCTCCAACATGGTCTGGAATTCACCTGCGATATAAGGCAGGTATCTGGGTAGCAAGGTGGGCAGCAGATGCGGGTTCTGAAAATAGCTTTTGGCATACCGCTGGGATGCCATCCAGGCGGCAAATGTATCGGTCAGATCAAAAACGATCCACCCATACCCGGCCTGGCGGGTGACAATCTCAAATTCATCAATGCCGGCCCGCAGCCGCCGCTCATCGGTTTCATCATACACACAGAAAATCACCCGCTGGGCCGCTGCTGCATCTTCCCGCCAAGGGACCTCAATGTATCTGCTGTAAGACTGGATCAATCGCTTGATTTTACTCACCAGAGCCTCCTGTATGGCGAAGCTGTGCCAGTTCCTGTCCATTGATCAGGGTAGGGAACACCACCTCGATGATATCGCCCACCTGCTTGAAAACAATCCAGCCTCTGTGCGAAGCCTCTCTGGCAAGTTCGATAGCCCGGTCAAAGGAACAATCCAGAAGCCGTGCATAATCTGTTTTGAAAAGCGCTGGTCCCCGGGTACCGGTCAGGTATCCCAGCAGCAGGGCATAGGCAGCGCTCCCGGGTGTGGGGATTGCAGGTGTGCGGATCTTTCTGACACGGCCCTGGAGATGACCTGACTGGGTCCAGGTGGCATTGACATTCTGGGCTGTGGATTTCAGGGTGGCCGAACTGAACCGTCCTGGTTCCATGTCATCGATATGGGCGGCCATGACCTCCTGGGTGACCACAGACCCTTCAGGCAGGTTTAATATAAAAGGCGCGGTGGCGCAGAGGATCGAATCTCTGGCACAGGCGCACAACAGTGCCAGCAACGGCCGTCCGGCCGGGTCCCGGTGCCAGAAAAACAGCAATGACCTGAAAAGGATATCAGTGGTGTCCAGCGAATAAAGACTTACCAGGTGGCGGTTGGTCAATTCCCGGGTTTTGCCTGACCGCTTGCCCAGGCAGTTGTCTTCTTTGATGGCGCTCAGGTAGTCTGTTTTATCGGCATTGGGATCATTGATATATTCCAGCAGGTTGCTCAGGTCTTCCAGCATCATGGTGCGTGACAGATGGGCACCACCGCGGTTGAATCTGAATCCGAATTTTGATAAGCGTGTGTTTTTTTCCAGCGTGACCACCAAGCTCTTATCTGCTCCATTATAAAATTTTGATTGATCAACGCAAAACTACATGGGAGGGGAGTGTATGTCAATGATTGGGTTTTAGTTTTGAATGATAAGTATTCGATTTTATCTATTTGTTTTCGGGCATGCCTTGCCATCGTCATATAGGGGGCTTTCAATGTTCAGCTGAATGAGGTGACACTTTATTTAGGATTGTTGGTATCCATTATTTTTCACGGCCGTGAATACTCATGGTTTGGATTTTTATTGAGCAGGATAACTTGGTAACGCCCCGCATAACTATCTGGGAAAGTTTGCATAGCGAAGCGGCCCAGCTTTTCCCGGCCTTATTTGATGCACTTGTTCGCAGTTTTTGTCATGCACTTCTCAAATTTTGTAACAAGGCCTCTGTGAACGGTTCTGTGCGGATGTTATCACGGTGAAGATTTCCTGCGGCCACTACGCGAACATGATCCGCCCCTCTTTGAAAAATTTTTCGTGAAGTATCGTCATCCCATAGGCTGTCCATGAGTATTGAACATTGCCGCGCCATGTTGTGAGAGTTCATTGGTGGTAAAGCTTCACCAATTACAAGTATACGGTATGCGAGAAGCAAATGATACCTTGCTGGCTTCAGTTCCGCAGGAAGAACCTGGCTTCGAAAAAAGAACTCCAAACGGTAATGTGCATAGGCTGCCGTGTAGTATGGTTCCTGCCGGTGATCCATATTGAAAATTTCAGTTCCAATTCCCCGCAGGAGAGTCTTGTAATTTCGAGTGGTCCGATGCGGTAGAGCTCGGAAGATAGATGCGAACGCACGGACGAGATGTGTCATGCTGATCACACGAACTTTTTCTACGCCAGTCATGCCATTATACTGACGCGAACGCCTTTCATAATACAACTTTTTCCTGCCGTCAAATGTTGGGAAATACGATTCCAATTTCTTGGGGAAGTCCGATAATGCAAACAATTGGTCTTCAGTCACTTGGGTCTGTCGGTTTGTCGCTTTAATGATGGAATTCTTGATATTGTCATCTTGCGTCGCAATGAGACGTACAGGAATCATGACTTCATCAGTGAGTCCCACACGACACTCGTGCAAAACATAGCTGGTTTGACAACCGTTAACCACCTGATAGTCCTCAAGCAAAAACTTGTTTCCGGTTGGATGGACACGCCGAGCGACAATTGTTACTCCGTTGTTAAGCAACGGGAAGTAACGTGCAGTGTCAGGCGAACTGAGGGTATCCCGCATTTCGGAGTTCACTGGATTCCAATCCTGCCAGTGCCTCACATTATCGTAGAATAGTGAGGTGAGGACTTCGTCGTTGTCGTTCTCTACAAGTTTAAGAAACTGAGAAGCTGGTAGCAATCCAAGATAGGCCTGTTCGACACCAGGTATTTCCGGAATAACGGTGCGCTCTGAGAACTTAATTTCAGTTGCTATAGCATTCTGTGACTCCCTGTAAAGTCGTTGAAGTTGGTCGGCATCGACACAACCAAATCCAACCTTACGGAAGAGATTAAGTTCTTCAACGTCTTGTCTCCCTGCATCTCGACGAACAACAAGATTGGCATCATCTGTCCACTTGCCTGTCGTCACATAGTAAAGAAGACACTGTGGATTACCCTTCTTGAAGAGACGACTACGGTCAAATATTTCCCTGGCTATTCTCGCGTAGAGTTGCACGCGGTCATTCTGAGGCAATTGTGGTGTTTCGGAAAAAAAGTCACAGACTCCGAAGACAAATTGACCAATTTTTGCTGTTTCAAATCCGCCTGAGCGTTCGGCTTGTGTGAATACAAAATTTACATCAAGATAACCATTGGTATCAGCGAGGTCTTCAATTTCTTCTGGCTCGCTAACAATGGTTCCATTTACGAGTATAGCTATGCAGTCAATTCCACAATCACCCCCAGCACCTACGGCGATGTCATCGCTAGCAAATGATTCGGAGTAGTGACCGGAAGTAACAAGAAAACCAGAAAAATGTTCAAATGCTTGATCTTCTGGTAAAGTTTCTAATCCATTTTGTTCAATAAATTCGTTAAGAAGCGCTTTAGTAATTCTATCCATGCTACACCCCTCATGTGTAAATTATCTGCGAACTCTTTAATCAGCGGCGCAGCTTTTTGCACGCCGGGTAGCCGGGGGCTGTTGCCAGCCCCAAGCCCCCTAAGAACCGGACATGAGACTTTCACCTCATCCGGCTCAAGCATTGGTAAGGGCTGGCTCAAAATTAATATAACATATTTTGGATTAATTCTATCAACTATTTTGAAAGGGTTATTATCACACATATGTTTTTATGTCTCTAATTTAAAGGCATTTACGACGAAATATTTTATTGACAGCCTATGTGTATATTTGGTATAGTTCGCCTAATTATTACTATAATCGGGGGAACTATATCATTCCATGGCCTCAGAAAGCAGTGATTTAAAAGCAGTAGAAAACTATTTAAAATTTCATAAAATTAGTACGTTAGATCAAATAAAAAAAGAGTTGTTCACCAACAGCACCATGACTGTTTTCAGAAAGCTTAAATCGTTGGGTTATCTTTCCAGCTACTCTCATCGAGGAAAATATTATACACTCGAATCTATTGCTAATTTTGATGAAAGCGGATTATGGTCTTTCAATTCTATTTGGTTCTCCAAATATGGTAATTTGATAGAAACGACCGCAGAATTTGTTAATCTATCCAAGGCTGGATTCTCCGCTCAGGAGCTTTCCCGGATTTTAAATGTCGAAGTGAAGCATCCCTTGTTGGAGCTTTTCCGACAAAAACGGCTTTATCGAAAAAAAATATCAACGGTGTTTATATATTTTTCACAGGACCCATCTAAACAGCGGCAGCAGATCACACTCCGGAAAAGTGGTGAACCGCTTGTCGATTTTGATAGAACGTATGAGATTGAAGTTTTTCGGGATGAACTAAAGGCCGCTATTATTCTTTTTTACAGCCTGTTGGACGAAAAACAGCGCCGTCTTTATGCTGGTCTTGAATCATTCAAAATTGGTCATGGCGGTGATAAGAAGATGGCTGATTTTTTTGGATTAGATCCCCATACTATTGCAAAGGGCCGCCGCGAAATTTTGGGAGGAACAATCAAGACAAAATCTGTTCGGGAAAAAGGTGGCGGCAGAAAACCAGTGGAAAAAAAATTCCAAAAATCATCTCCAAAATCCAAAAAATCTTGAAATATGAAACTGCGGGACATCCTATCACGGGACTCAAATGGACCCGGAAGACGACGGAAAAGATAGCTGAACAATTGAAATCCATTGGTATTGATGTCAGTTCAAATACTGTTTGCCGGCTTCTCAAAGGCATGGGATTTTCCCTTCGGGTAAATGCAAAACAATTGGCATCTGGCGCAGCCAATCCAGACCCTGAAAAAAGAAATCGACAATTTGAATATATTGGCAATTTGAGGGAACAGTTTGCATCACAGGGTTTGCCCACAATCAGCGTAGACACCAAAAAAAAAGAATTGATAGGAAATTTCAAAAATCATGGAAAACTCTGGCAACAGACCCCCATAGCGGTTTATGATCATGATTTTCCAACCCATGCTGTGGGAAAGGCTGTTCCATATGGGATTTATGATACCCAGAGAAATTCGGGCACTGTCTTTGTTGGTCATAGCGCTGATACACCATCTTTTGCTGTTGAATGTATTCAAAAATGGTGGAGAAAATACGGAAAAAAACAATATCCTGAAAAAACAAAACTGTTGATAGTAGCTGATTCAGGTGGTAGCAATGGTTATCGATCCAGGGTTTGGAAATACCAAATACAAAAGCAACTCTGTGATGAACATGGGTTATCAGTCCAGATTTGTCATTATCCGCCGGGGACATCAAAATGGAACCCTATAGAGCACCGCCTGTTCAGTGAAATCAGTAAAAACTGGGCCGGTCACCCTTTGAAGTCTTTTGAAACGGTTTTGAAATACATACGAACAACAAAAACGTCAACAGGATTAACAGTTAAAGCTCATTTCGTCAAAAAAAAATATAAAACAGGGGAAAAAGTTTCTGACAAGCAAATGAAAGAAATCAAGATTGAGAAACACCATCAACTGACTGATTGGAACTACAAATTGACACCATCAAAAATGTGATTTTATTTTTGAGGCGGCCCTAAGGCATCTTGCGACACCCGGCAGTTGGAAACCGCCTTCACGATACGCGGTTGTATACGGGGTACTTTCTCAAGTCCGCACGGCCGTCAGTAACATTGCTGTTACTATCATCCACACCAGTACGGTTATTCCGTTCAAATCGTTTCACGTGATTCAACACCATGCTGGAAGTCTGCACACTTTCATGTCCGGGCAAATCTTGAACCCATATCTGGTCCATTACAGACCAACATTCGCTTTCTCCAGCGATCCTCTACCCGCATCCCCATGGGTTGGCCTTGCGGTCAACTGTCCTTCCTTTGAAGGAGAAATACGGGCTTACCAAGTTCCACTTTTAACACACAATGGGTTAGCATCTGTCTGTCCGCCGGAGGGATCATAGATTACGTGAAGCGACAACGGAACACTCCATCCATACCTCTTACCATTTTGGTCCAGGCCTGTCAGCATCTTTGGCCTGTCAAACATAACGACGTTTATTAACAGTTCACATATGTTACGCATACCATCGTTCCTAGCTCCCATCCAGGTTGATGCTCCCAGAGTTGAAGTCCTCTCACGATTCTTTCTCCTGGCACAAGGCCAAGGGCTTCATTGTCATTCGGGCTTCACACAAAACCATTACTGGCAATGCATGCCGAACTTGAAAACTGCTGGTAATACAGCAGGTTGGGTCAAGCCCAACATTATTAAAAGCGACTTCTTGTCGCAACCGCTGAATTTATTTGTTGAGTTTCTTTTCTTTTTCTTTTATCCAATCCCAGAATTCTTTTTTCATCCAACCTTTCCTTTTAGATATGTCCAAGCGGCATATAAAGAGACTTCCTCCAGATTCAACAAGTGGCCGTAATCTTTCTTGCCATTTATCAATCCTAGATGTTGAATATAAAACCCAAACTGAGTCAGTACATCTAAACCAATCTACCGAAAGATTCATCTTTGTTTCAACTTGTTCGTATGTAATACCTTTTTTAGGCAGGATAAACACATGATAAAAATTAGCCATTTTTGACCTCCTCATTGCCATCCTCACTTTCGGCGAGTTGAGGAGTATCTGGATCTTGAAGGCTATCGATTTCTTCAGGTGAAAGCGTGACAGGTGTTTCCTCTATCACGTCACCTTGACTTGATGGTAGTTGCGGATTAGCTTTCGTACCCAAACGTAGTTGTTCTAAGGTGATAAACTCCGCACCATCTAAAATCGCTGCTTGAGGATTTCGATCTGCAAAACTGACTATGCGCCAGAGAATTGGAAAACATAAAAGAAAAAGCATTCCTAAAGCGAGTGCCGAAACCCAAACAACTTTGACAGACCAAACAATTATTGCGAAGGCAAAACTAACGGAAATAAGAACTGTGCCTACTTTTCCGACAACACCACCTGTAAGTTTTATCTTGGACACAGAACCCAATATTGAATGGAAATCAATTGATTTTGTCACAAAGTGCCTCCAATATTTTTCGTCATAGAAAGTTATTGTATGGTTCAGTACATCATGTATATTTGAATGTACCTGACCATATGGCCAAATATTATGGAATTATTTGATCTCCTTTCAGAGGTTTCCAAAGCTCAACCTAATCGCAATAATCTTTGATTCGGGCCAAACTCAACCATTCTTGCCCTATACTGAATTACATCAAACCTCAATGATACTCAAGGTATTTCAAAAATCATTTTCATTAAATTTTACAATCTTCCATGGAAGTCTATCCGAGAAAGGAAGTTTTTTCTTAGGTTGTAACAAATGCCGTGTCAATGCTTACTTGGCTGCATACCACAGCCTCGGGAGACCCTCATGGTTGGAGTAAAAATACTGATACATATTTCATAAAAAAAGAAATGGAAACTTTTTATCCTGCCGGCGCCCACTCACTGATACCATACCGCTCCAGGACCTCATTGAAAAAACCCAGGTCCTGATCCCGCAGCTGGGTATAAATAACGCCACCATCTTCTATGTAGCCTCCCAGGGCCTCAAGAAAAATATGGGGTTACGCATCTGCCGCTGCAAAGTCAATCCGGCATTTCTCAACACCTTCATTGCTGGCCCGGTAAAGGCCCGTGAATGATTTTCCGAAAATCCCCTGTTCCGTCATAGCTCCCCCCTTTCCCCGAAATTTATAATCTGTGCCGGTTCCTGCACCATAGCAGGTTTTGGCTGATTTTCACCGTATTTGCTCATGGTCAGATTCCACAGGGCATTAAAACTGTTTGGCCGGTCTTGCTCCCATAGCATCAATGCCCGGATAAAGTCTGCATTTCTGTATGCCCATGTCTTGGTGATATTATCCATACTGCATGTCACCTGTTTAAAGTTTCGGTTTAAGGCCCGGCGTGAATCCTTTTGTGTCTCCCGAAACTCCCCTTTCCAGATCATCCAACCACCCCAAAACTGAGGCGGTATTTTTGCGGATCTCCTGAATGGCATCGGCCTGGGGTTTCTGCCCGGTAACATGACTGCTCCAAACCATTACCATCCCGGTTAATGCCTCCATCACCTTTTCCTGGGTCGATTCATTCATAGCTTTCCCGCTCCTCCTGTTCCGTGTTCCTGATAAACTCCTCCATGACATCCAACATATCCCGAAAGGCCTGGATGGTTGCCAAGGTCAGGGGGGTGTCATCTGTTTTGAATTTGGCCATTTCTTCAGTCATGGTTTACTGCTCCTTTATCACATTGTAAATGGTGGCCCGGCTGACTCCATGATGTTTGGACAATGTCGTTGGGTTCATGCCCCCCTTGTGAAGCTGCCGGATGTATTTTTTCTGCTGATCCGTCAATGATGCTTTCCGGCCCAGGTGTTTCCCCTTGGCCTTGGCCGCCGCTATCCCTGCCAACTGCCGTTCCCGCCGCAGGTTGGTTTCAAACTCTGCAAACACACCCAACATCTGAAGGAAGGCCCTGCCCGTTGCTGTGGTGGTGTCAATCTTCTGGTCCAGGATTTCCAGGGCCGCCCCTTTGGATTCCAGGGTATTCACAATCTGACACAGGTCCCCGGTGTTGCGTGCCAGTCGATCCAGTTTCCAGACAACCAGCTTGTCACCGGCCCCCATCATATCCAGGAGAAGGTTCAGGACTTCCCGGCCCTGGGTGCTGGTCCCTGATTTCTTTTCCTGCCGGTGGACGGCTTCAGGGTATGCTTTTGTTAATGCTTCCATCTGGCTGTCCATGTTCTGATCCAGTGTTGAAACCCTTGTGTATGTGAAAATCGTCATGCCTTAACCCCCATTTATGCAAATGTTTATGTCAACGTTATGAAGGTTTAGACCTTTTTAGAATAAGTGTCAACAATTGTTTTTATAACCTTTATGACACTATTCCCGGGGGTGTTATAAAGGTATACCTTTGTGGCGGTCACTTGATTCCCAACCGTTTCTTTGCATCCCCCAGAGTGTCCGTAAATTTTTTGCGGGTCCACTGCCCCCCACCATGGCCGGTCTTGAATGAAAGGGGCACACTGTTTTTATTCAAAAGGTCAACCCTTGCCTGTGCATTGGACCGCCCCGGATATTTTTCAGCCACCAGCAGCAGGTACTTGTCCCGTTCCTCAATGGTTATTACCCGGCCTGTGCAATCGGGTATCAGGTCATCATCACCCTGGGCAGGTTCAACCGGGTCCGGTTCATCGACGGGCGTGTCTGTATCCACCAGGACGGTATTTTGTTCTCCATGGTCATCGGTGGTGTCAACTTCCGGCAAATTTTCCGTAATCTTTTCAGGCTCAGCAACAGAGGTGTCAATTTCCACATGGGTTTCGGTGGTGGTCTGGTTGATGTCGTCGGTGACAGCATTTTCACTGACCTGTGCAAGGTCCGTCTCCTGATCCACCTGGATAGCAGGCTCAATTTGAACCGTGCTGGGGGCATCATCAATTTCCGGTTCCTGATCCCCCAAGGCGGTGTCACCATCACCTGCCTGATCCTGTTCAGGGTCCGAGTTCACATGGGCGGTATCCAGTTCAATATCTTCAAGGTCATCCCCCTGGGCAATGTCATTGTCTTCGGCCTGGATTTCCTGCACATCGGCTGCCGGGTCCGGATTATCCGTGGCAGCATTTACCCGGTCCAATTCCCCGCCGGTGGCTTCGGCCTGGGCATCATCGACCCTGTGATCCAGATTTTTACCGGGATTGATAAGAGTGCAGTATACCTGGTTCAGGTCTATTCCAAGTTTGTGAAACTGACAGATAAAGTCCGGACCTTTCATTTCTATAGCTTTGACCCAAACATGGTCACCATCTTCCTGTTCAATGTTACCGTCTGCAAATTGGCAAAGCTCATCAATGACAGCACTCAACCGATCATCCAGCAACCGGAGTCGGCTTTTTTGGAGCTGCTGTTCAATAAAATCCTGCCCAGCCTGGGGACCGTGCCCCCTTGTATTCAAGGCTTTCCTGGTTGCTTCCAGGGCCTGGTTTGAAATCTCCCCGGACTCAATGGCCTGGTTGATCTCCTTTAATTTATCCATGATGGCAGCATCACGGCTTTGAGACCGTTTCCGCCCGGCACCTTCACGGGCACCCCCCCGCCTGGTTCCATCTTTGGCTGGTTTGATTTCTTTGATTTTTTTCGTATCCTTTGTGGCAGTTGGCTTTTCACCTTTTGGGACATTTGTCCCACCTTGTCGCTCTGCCCGTTTCCGTATAGTGTCCGGGCTGACTTTGGTTTCAAAATACTTTTCAACCTCAGCGGCCACCTTGCGGCCTATCTCGCGGATACTGTTTCCGGTTTCTTTGCGCTCTTCCATTTCTTCTTGAACACGCTGCTCTATCCATAGCCCACATGCTTCTGGTATTGCCATGATATCTTCCTTTAGTTAGTGCCTTACTCCCCAGTTCCTTTCAAAAAACTTAGAAACTGAGGAGGAACACCTGGGTTACGGGTATCCCGCGTTAGTATTTGTTCGTATTCCCACATAGGTATTTTTCCCTACCAGTATAAGTGTTTCCCCTATCCCCAGGGGGATGACCGGGACCGGCTTCCGAATGTAGTATTTTGTAGTATTCACATGGGCTTTGAAATCTTAGCATTTCTTAGCACCTCATGGGTTTTGATCCTGGCCGTCATCGCCCTGGCCGGGTTCCGGGTCCGGTTGACTTTCCCGTTTCTTCACCCTGGGCAGGTTCCGGGTCACCCGTGCCTTACCCTCCGGTGTCGTCGGGCCGGTACTTAGGCCGCCATGCAGCCGGCAACGTCCATTTATATAGAGGTCTTTCCTTTTGCATGCCGTTCCCCTCCGGGTCTTGGCCCCGCAGGTTTCCCGCTGTAAGTATTCATCCCAGGTCAGTTTCATGGTTTCCCCTCAATGTGAGTTTTTGTGAGCATTCACGGGCTTTTCCCAGGTCATCCCCGCTTTCCTGTCCAGAGGTCCAGGTTAACTTTTGTATAGTATTCATGGGCTTTGATGCGGCTTCCCATGTCAGGTTTTGCCATGTTCTCAAGGGGTTTGTGCTGCCGTCCGCTGTCCAGGGTCACGGAAACGTCACATCTCACTGCATGTTTTTGCATCCTCTCATGAGGTTTGGCCCGGTCCAACACCACCATATCCAGCAGTTCCGATGTCCACATCATTGCACCCTCGATCCTCTCCAATCGATCCCCCCCTGGGACATTCCCCTCTCGTCCCGGAACAGTGTTCATAAAAGCCTTAAAGCCTTTTTTCTTTTCTGCCTTGACTGCACTTCATCAGCAGCGAAAAACAACAATTCACCCTTGCAAAAATCTACATACTCCAGCTTTTTTTCCAGGTCTTCATAATCGGTGTAATGCCCGCAATCCTGTGCGGCATTAACCAATGCGGCCACCCTTTCATTTTTCATTTCTTCAAAAGTCATGTCAAAAGCCCTCCGTTTGAATGTCCTGCTGGTCCCTGCCGATAAAACCACATCACTATGCACCAGCATATCCGGTACCGCTTTTTCCTGAAACGGTTTCAGCTTTCTCATGAACCGGATCTCTACCGGGACAACCCGTCGGCGGTCAACAACATCCACCTGCTTCAGGGTCCAGGGTATGTCCCCGGTGTGCCGGGTTCTGCATCTTCAACCGGCGTTTCAGGTATTGCCTTGCGGCCGGGTCCAGGCCCGTGATGGTCAAGAGTAAAGGGAGTCAATCCCAATCTCCTCCCGCTGGGTAATTTAAAACCCTATCCACCTTGTGCTTGGAAAGTGGTGGATTGCAAGCTGCCGCAAATTGTTCAGCCGTTTCCCGAATCTCATCTATTGAAAGATTTGCTTTGACCATGCCGCCCACAATCCGGCATAAGGTGTTATTACGTACACCATGATTAACACCTTTTAACTTCAAAGGTTTCTGTCTGAATTTCTCATTGAGTTGGTCAAAAGTATATCGCCGCTCCCATGCGAAAATAATTCTGCACAGAAACGGGGTATCCGTTTTGTGGTGATAATATCCCGGCATCCGCATGCACCGACAAAGATCCTTCACATCATCCCCCTTGAATTTTTTTGCAAGCGTTATCTGAAAATCTGAGAACGCCTCTCTCGGAAAATCATCAACAAACCAGTATGCGTGATACTTCCCCGGTGACGTTTCCACCACAAGACTTGGGTCATAAGACAAAACTGGCTCTATTGGTGATCCATCCAGATCCACAAAGACAGCCCGGACCCGCACAATGTTTTTTTTCTGTCTACCCGTGCCATCAGTTTCATTGACGGTCAGGAAGATGCCGGAGCCGGTTTCGTTGCTTGCTTCAAACTGACACAACCTGTTTGTTTGATAAACCTTCCCCCGTGTTTTGCGTTTGTCATTGAACACTTGGAAAGTGAGTCTGCCCGTGAAATAGCTGAGGAATTTTTCTTTATGTTCATCGGGTAAGCCTGAGAACCCCCCTGATCCCCCCGGGTCTCCTTCTCCCCCTTGTAAATATATTGCCGGGTTTTCAGAAAGTCGGGAAACCGGGTATTCAGTCAATAGCTTTGTGGGCAATGCTTCCGGCGTTTCATGAGCATTTTTTTTACCGTGTTTTTTTGCAATGGCCTGTGTTTTAGCCTGTGGTCCCCTGGTGGTGGATATAGATGGTGATTTCACTCGATCCTCAAAGGTGTAAAACTGATATTCTGCACCTTTGAATTTTCCCTTTTTTTCATAGGTTGGATACGTTTCCAAGAGGCCCAATGACTTCAAGAATTTAATGGCCTTATCAAGTCGATCTTTTCCAATGTTGAATTTATCTTTTATCCATTCCCGCCTGACAACAAAATTAGGGTTTCTTTCGATCTCTTTCATCACGCCATCCCATATGAAATAAGCCAGACGTTTATGGGTTTCATCACAGAAGATGGAAAACAGATCATCACGTATCATAAAGCACCCTCGAAAAACTTCTGTTGGGTATGCTTGCTTTCAATATCCCGCATGGTTCACCTGCCTTTTGGGTGCTGCTCCCCGGTGGCTGGTGAAAACCGGGTGTCCCCGTCAGGAACCCGCACATTGCAGGCCAGCAAATTATGAAAACCATCTGCTTGATAACCCGTTTATAAATGTGCCACTCCTTCCCGCCCGGCGAGTATCTGCCTGATTTGTGCATAAATCCCGTCCCTGGCAAGACATCTTAGGCATAACCCATAGAACAGGGTCCAGTGTTCTTTGTCGGCGGCTGACAATTCACCCGGTCCGGTTTTGTGGCAATGGTGGACATCTGCTTCATCCCCGCATATCAGACAAGTTGCTGTGTTCGGCATTGCGATCATTTCTTTTCCCTTTAATATTATGTTTATTTCTTCCCGATACGCTGCTGTCTAATCGTTGATTTGCTTGGGTTGCCAGGGCCGCAGGTGATGCAACGGACAGTCACAGGCAGTGCAATATTTGACCTCCGTCTTTTGGAAACAACAGCAGTCAAAACATTTGGCATTGATTGCCATCCGCAGACTTCTGGGATTCTGTCTGGCTTTTGTGATCGGATCGACTGGTTGAGGTTTCTTGATTTCCCCAAACTGGACTTTCTGCCGATACTCTTCAGCAGCTTGCTTAAATTTCAAATTCTCAGTCATTTTATGCCCTTTCTGCTGATAAAAATTGTTGGTTCCGGGTTTCTGAGTGGTAACTTACTGGTCGAGCACTGATTGTTTTTTGCACCTTCATTTGACTATCATCGACTGGTAAATTTCCCTGACCCTGCTCATGGTAGCTGATCAAATGTTCCTTGCGCTCCTGATAATCCTTGCCGATCTCAATTAAACCAGTATTTATCAGCTGGAGCTTGTCAATTTCTTGAAGTTGTGCCGCGGTGCATGCATCACGAACATTGTTCACTTGATTTTCTTTTTTAAATTGTTTTGCCGGCATACCAAGGACAATCCGGTTGATCAGGTCAATTTCGTTTCGGAAGTGATAATGCTTTGCAGGATCATGCTGCCGAAGGATAGCGTCAGTCATTGGCAGAAAACCGGTCTTGGCTTCAAGACGATTGCGCTGCCAGTCTGATTCAGCTTTAATTCGATCCATTGTCCATCGATCAAGTTTGACGCCAAAGATTGGACTTAACCATCTTGCAAATTGGAGGGCAAGATTGTTATGAAAATATGTTCCACCAAATTTGCCTCGCTTAGTATGGATAAAATTTTCCTTTGTGTAATTACCCTGTGAGAGGGTAATTAAAGCATCAAGGTATTCTTGATTCTGACTTTGTTTCCAGAAATCATCAGGCCTCCTCCCAAACGGCTTTGCCATCTGGGTGGCGTTAAAAAAAAGTTCCTCTGTCTTTGACAACAAAGATACATCAACAATGATTTCTGCCTGATTAACCTGGATGATTTCGTATTTTGTTTTCATGGCTCCCTTTTTCCCTTATACTGTCTGGTAAATTCTATTTGTGCATTCCACCAAGAAAAGAACCTCTCACTGTAAAAAATCCCCATTTCTCAAGGATTCTTAGAGCAGTTTTCCCTGTGGAAAGGAATTTGCCCCTTTTTTTGCCTGCGGACTGCTTATTTTTTCAAGCTGCCATTCGGTTTTCTCGTTTACGGCTTTTTCTTTGATTACTTCCCAAGATTGCCAACACCGCAATTTTTCGGAAAGGGAATACACGGAATAATCATTTTGGAAGCCGCCGCCCCGGCTTACTGTTTCTATAAAACCCCGTTCATGAAATTCTTTGAAAGCGGTCCAGATAGCTTTGTCACCATATCCAAGGCGGTCGCCTGGGTGTCCCCGTCAGGAACCCGGAAACCGGACCAGCATAGTGAGAATTTTATACATTCAGTCTTTTTGCAGACTGGATGTTTTTCTTTTGAGCATCCCTGACCATGCGATAATATTCATCCATATCAACCAGCAATTTGCCAGCAACCTTGAATACCAGCGCGGGATATTTTTTTTGTGAATGATATTTGTATCCGGTGTGGAGGTTCAGGGGCGATTCACTGATTGGGACTACGTTTGGTTTTTTTTGGATTTCGCTCATTTTCCTTTTCTCCCTTTTTAATTGGTTATACCCAATAATACCAATTTGCAAAAAATTGTCAAGATAGAAAACTCAATTATTACAGTAATTTATTTACGATAATACGTCTTATTTTAACAATAAGCGTAAAGCGCAACAAAAGATTAGCATAAATTTATTGGAAATGTGAAAAATGTCGAAGGGAAAGTGGGGACGTAATGAGTTCGTTAGGAGGGTAGGGTGGGGGGATATTGAGAATCACCTATTTAATAGTGATGTTTTACCCGACAAAGATCTGAGCAAAACTTTTTTGAACCCTTGCGCTTTATAACGGTGAACCTGCCGCAGTAATCGCAAAACTTGAAATGATCTTGACCACCAAGGTCAAGGAAATTTAAAATCATATTGGATATAATGGAATCGAAATGGAGATTGTAAAAACCTTCAAACTCTTCCCCTTGGCTGTAATAGCATCCCAAATACCGGAAGGTTTTGGCTTTTTCCAATCGATGTTTCTTAACAACGAAAGAGTCAGTTATTTCCTCATATTCATTAATGAGACCTATGATGCATTCAGCGATGGTATCTTCCTCAGTGGTTTCATTTTTTTGAATATCAGCGAATAAATAGTTCCACGGTCTGTTTGTTTTATAGATTGTTTGAAAAATCGATTCTATGTCTTTGCGCTTTAGTAACATATTAAGGATATCCATTCGAAAATAACCTCTGATGTCACCAGGTTCAAAGGGTTCGATATTATAGCGGGGGGATACTATTGGATGAAGAGGCATCTCTTGACCAAACGAATCTATACAGTATTCTTCAAAATATGATAGATTCTCAAATCCTTGGTCATCGATAAATCGTATTTTTTCCATCTCGCTGATCCAGGTTTTGTTGTAATCAACAGGATATGAGATGTTTAATATTTTTTTGGCCTCTTTGATTAATTTCTTGAACTCATGGGGCTTGATTCCGGGGTTTAGGTATCTTTCTATCCACTGACCCATGGATATCATTCTCTTCTTGTCTTTAGGATTCATTTTCAAGCCCTTTTGGTCGTGGTGGTATCTTTGCCTTTGGAAGGTGCCAAAAGTTCATCTGATCGGTTAACCGTATCCCGCAGGCTCTTGTCTGAGAGATGGGCATACCTCATGGTGGTGGATGAGTCTTTATGGGTTAGAAGCTTTTGAACCTGATATAGCGATACCCCGCTTGAAACAAGATAAGATGCAAAGTTGTGACGGAAATCATAATATCTGAAGGATTCATGGATGCCGGCAGCCTCTTTGATTTTTTGCCAACCGTGACGGATGGTTTTCCGCTGCTTCCCTTTGGAGGAGTAAAACACAAACGGCGTGTCAAACTCTTTGGGAACACTTCTCAATACTTCAATAGCCTTTCCCGATAAAGGTAGTATCTGATCCAATGTACCCTTGGGGTCTCGCAGGGTGATGGTTGCATTTTCAAAATCAATATCACGCCATTCAAGTTTAAATATTTCGCTGGGCCGCATGCCTGTGTAAAAAGAAAAGGAAACAATGGAAGCCTGCATACGGTCCGTCCAGGTATCAAGGGTGTTTATCAGTCGAGTCAATTCATCTGCACTGAGGAACTCCACAATTTGATTGTTGAGTCTCGGTTTTTTGACCTTGTTGCATGGATTTTGCCCTGTGAAAATCCCCCATTGCGAAGCAACATTGAATATCCGTGTCAGCAACACCAACTGGTGTTTGATGTAAGAAGCGGATAGGGGTTTTCCTTGACGGCTTTTTCTTTTTTTTAATAAGAGGACGAATTTTTCAATATCAAACGGGGATATGGCATCCAGTGTTTGTTTGCCCAGGGCAGGGCTCAGGTTTTTGTTAAAATTGTATTGATCAATTTTCCATGATTTTTTGTTGACCTTCAGCCATGAGAGGTACTTCTCTTCCCAAAATTCGTTCAGTGTCATGGCTGGCTTTTTTTTCTGGATATCAAATTCATCCCGGGAAATGTCAGTTTTAAGCTTGCTTTCTATATCCCTGGCAAGCACCAGATTACCGGCAATCCTCGAAACACGCTTGCCATTGACACGAACAATAACCCGGTATTTTTTGTTTTTTGGGACTTTCGCTCCACAGTTTGAACATACTTTTGACCCTAATTTCAGGTCTGATTTACACTCCATACAATGGATATTGATAGCCATCTTTATGCTCCCCTTTCAAAGTCTTGGTGTGACAATGGTGTGACACTCGGATGACAAAACAGGGTAATTTGATCCAAACGCTTACAAGTTTATTAAGCGGTGAAAGCCTTATTGTCAAGGATTTTATTAAAATTTCCAAAAATAGATAAATAGGATTTTTTAGACTTAGGATCTAGTGCCGCAAGGCGTGGAGGTTCAAGTCCTCTCTTCGGTACCAAAAATACACAAAAAAACGGGCGTTTCAGGTGTTTTTAATCAAAAATTTCTGAAAGGCCCGTTTTTTTATACCGGTTCCCACTCAAAAGACACGATGTTTCTTTTTTCCTTTGAAAATTCGATGCCGATGAGAAAAATGCGGTTTCCGTCTTCCATATATTTTTCAAAGTAGCGTTTCTCCTTGATCTGCACCAGTGGATTTTTGCTTTTGGATTGTTCATCCTGAACCACTTTGAATTCAAAGATATATATTTTTTCATGCCCGGGAAATTTCAGGGTCAGGTCCGCCCGGCCTTTGCTGGTGATATCTTCTGCGGTCAGGTCCAGGCCGAGGCTGGCAAGAAAGGCATAGATCACGCTGACATAAAATCCTTCATAATGGGTCACGTTCCCGTGGGCCGTGTAGGGGATGGCGGCAAAAAGGCGCGCGATCTGTGCCTTGAGGCCCGTGAAATCATCTTCAAGCAAGGTTTTGTATAAACGGGCATCCGGCTGGAACCGATGTTCCGTGAAGTATCCGATCAGATATTGATTGAACGCGTTCTTGACTTCAAAGTTTGGATAGGAAAGGGTATGGATCACCTGGTTGAAAATGGTGGCGGTTTTTTTGATGGTCAAGTATCCGGTCTGGAACATCAGGGATTCAATGGGGATATTGCCCACATCAAAGGTGTTCAACAGCTGCTCGGACACTTCCAGGTTTTCCAGGTCCGGCAGAAAATACTGCTTGTCCCGGATCATATCCATTAGAAAAGTAGGGGTGCCGGTCTCGAACCAGTAGTTTTTGAACTTTCCACCTTCCTGGAAGAACAGCAGAATGTCGTAAGGATTGTACACTGGCTCTCCGAAAAATGAATATCCATTATACCATTTTGCCAGTTCCGCCAGATCCACGGGTCCTTCGGGTCCGGTCCGGGCCAGGTGTTCCTTGAAACTGATCTCCACATCCGCCTGGGTATATCCGCAGATGGTGGCATATTCCGGGGACAGGGTGATATCCTGCAGATTGTTCAACCCGGAAAACAGGTTCATCTTGCTGAATTTGCTCACCCCGGTGAGAAATACGAACCGGATGAACGGGTCCATTCCCTCTCTCATGATCAATGCGGTGTCGTTGTCCGTGATATTGTCCAGGATCGGTTTGTCGTATTCGTCGATCAGGATCACCACGGGCATATCATGCCGGTCATGGCATTTTCGGATCAATTCTTCAAACGCGTTGGAAGTGCCGGTTTCCTGGATTTCCAGATTGAAATCCCTGGCAGATTGTCTGATGAACGCGCCGATTTTGTCCGACATTTCTTTTTTGGTTTTGACCAGTCCTTTGGAAAAGTCGATGCGGATGACCGGATATGTTTTGTCCCAGTCCCATCTGTCATGCACAAACAGGCCCTTGAACAGCTCTTTTTTTGCTTCAAACAGACATTTCAACGTATCCAGGAACAGGGATTTGCCGAACCGCCGGGGCCGGGAAAGGAAATAATATTTGCCGGAATCGGCCATTTTCAGGGCCAGGGGAGTTTTGTCGATATAGACGTAATGGTCTCTTCTGATTTCAGGAAAATTCTGTATGCCCAGGGGAAGTTTTTTCATGGTCCCACTCCATCAAGGGATTCATGGGAACGAACCTGCTGTATGAAATTTTCAAAATCCGAAAGATGTTTTTGAATAATGCCGTATATCAGCGCATCGTCTATCCGGTCATACCCATGCACCAGAATATTTCTGGTGCCGGCCATGGGTATGAGAAATTTCAGAAGAGTGGTTTCAATGATGCCGGATTCCGCCAATACCATAAAAACGCCTTTGTTGTCGGACGGTTCTTTCAAATGATGGATGGCAATTAAAATTTTTCCGATATCCAGACAGGATTCAATCGCCACCTGAATATTTCTCTCAGCCACATCTTTATCTCGGGCTGAAGAAAGATAGGATTCAAACGAATTCATGGTTTGAGACAGATGTCTCAGTCGGTTTACCCGTTCTTCCACAGTCAGGATTTTTTTTAAAATTGATTTCATGGCATCTCTTTAGTCTGAACCCGTTTATATTTCCGCAGTTCATCCAGAAAGGGTTTGAAGTCAAAATACATGCCTTTCAGTGCGATTTCATATTCAAGCCGGTCGTCAGGATCGTTTTCATATAACAGTTTTCCGGTCGTGATCACCTGGTAGGCGGTTTCAACAGAGGCTGCATTCAAAATGACCACATCTGTCTGCCGGTCTGTTTTATCACTTACCCGGGTCGCTATAATATACGCATCATAAGAAGCTGTCAGAGGGTCTTTTTTGTACAGAGAATGATTAAGCAAAAAAGCCATGTCGATATCGGAACACGGTTTAAATCGGTCTTCATCCAGAACGGAACCAAACAGATATACCGCCCGGATGGTTTTTCTGGCCGACAGTGCCTGCTGGATGCAGTGGTTCACAATGCCGGCGACCGATTGAATCATTTTATCATATCTGTCTGCCTGTATCATAAAACCAATATACCTTCAACAGCCGGTGTTTACAAGAAATCATCGGGCCAAAAATTTATCTTGTCAGATAATTTTTTTGGTATGATCCCCTTGGGCAAGCGCTCGTTTCAGACCAGTTCCCACTCAAAAGATACGATGTTTCTTTTTTCCTTTGAAAATTCGATGCCGATGAGAAATATGTTTCTGCCGTCTTTCATGTATTTTTCAAAATAGCGTTTTTCCCTGATCTGTGCCAGCGGGTTTTTGCTTTGGGATTGTTCATCCTGGCGCACTTTGAATTCAAATATGTAAATCAAATCTTTAGAAAATTTGATCACCATATCTGCCCGGCCGGTGCTGACAGCGTCTTCCAGTTGAATGTCAATGCCCAGTGAATAAAAATAAGCATAGATCACACTGGTATAAAACCCTTCATACTCGGCAATGGTGTTTTTCATATATGCATTGTAGGGGATGCCGGAAAAAAGGCGCTTCAGCACCGGCTCCAGATGTTCAACCTGCCGGTCTTCCAGGCAGACATAAAGATCATCCTGCACCATCCCCCGGATGTTGTGGCTCTGGGCCAGATGATCCAGAAAATAGTTTAAAAAAGCGTGCCGGACCTCAAAATTGGGAAATCCCAGCCGATATCGGTTGATATGGGGAATTCTGGATGGCTTGATGGCCTGAATGGTCAGGTACCCGGTCTGGAACATCAGGGATTCGATGGGGATATTGCCCACATCAAAGGTGTTCAAAAGCTGCTCCGACACCTCCAGGTTTTCTAGATCCGGCAGAAAATACTGTTTTGCCCGGATCATGTCCATCAAAAATGTAGGGGTGCCGGTCTCGAACCAGTAATTTCTATATTGTCCACCTTTGTCAAAGAACAGCAGGATATCATAAGGGTTGTACACAGGCTCACCGCCGAAGGAATAACCATTATACCATTTTGCCAGTTCCACCAGGTCTATCGGTGCATTGGATTCGAGCAAAGTCAGATATTCTTTGAAACCGGTTTCCACATCGGCCTGGGTATATCCGCAGATGGTGGCATACCGATCATCGAGGGTGATATCCGTCAGGTTGTTCAGACCGGAAAACAGGTTCATTTTACTGAACTTGCTCACCCCGGTGAGAAATGCAAACTTGATGTGTTCATCCGCATCCTTGATGGCGGAGTAGAATCCACGCAAGGTGTCTCTGACAGACAATGCCGTGTCTTCATCTGTGATATTGTCCAGAATCGGCTTGTCATATTCATCCACCACCACCACCACCGGCATTTGATATTTTTCATGGCAGGCCTCGATGAGACCCCTGAAATAATTGCCGATGGTTTCCCTGTTTGCCGCGGTGACCCCGTTATCTCGTTCATTTTTCTGAAGCAGCCCGGCTATGGTTTTTTCAAGATGCTCGGATGACTGACATACATCCCCGCCAAAGCTGATTTTGATCACCGGATATTTTTTATCCCAGTCCCATTTGTTATACACAAACAGGCCTTTGAACAGATCTTTTCTGCCTTCGAACAAACATTTCAACGTATCCAGAAACAAAGATTTGCCGAACCGCCGGGGCCGGGAAAGGAAATAATAAGCCCCCTGTTCAGCCATGGCAAATGCCTGTTGTGTTTTATCGATATACAGATAGGGGGAGGTTCTTATTTTTTCAAAACTCTGAATGCCCAGGGGCAGTTTTTTCATGGTTTCTCTCCCAGCAGGGATTCATTTGATTTCATGGTAACTTCCTCTGTCTGCCTGTATCATTAAACCAATATACCTTTAAATGTCGGTGTTTACAAGAAATTATGATGTCAGAAGTTAAGCCACTTGACAGGAAAACCAGGATGGTACATTTTCATGTGTATAAGGTGGTGTATAATGAGAACCAAACAAGAAAACGGCGTAACCTGCTGGAACTGGACGGAAAAATCGAATTCAGGCATGATTATGACTATAAAGCCTCTCGGGAAAACAAATGATACTGGGTTTGTACACCTCCAGTTGCTGGAATACATGGTTAAGATCTGGCGTTTGTATATCAAGCAGCATAAAAAGCAGATGGTTGGAAGTAGTGATCAGTTACCTGGCATCGGCCTTGGAAGAAGATGAACTAACGTGGAAACAAATAAAGGAGATAGCGGAGCAGGCTATTTCCAAAGAGACAGGGGGGTATGTTATGACATTAGAAGAGAAAGTAAGGAATGAGGGCAAGCAGGAAGGCCTGGTTGAAGGTGAGCAGAAAGGCAAGCTGGAAGGTCTCAAAGAAGGCATCGAACTGGGCATCACCCTTAAATTTCCCGGGGACATTGACACAGTAATGGCCGAAGTGAACAAAATTGATGATCTGGGTACACTGAAAGAAATTAAAGAAACGATAAAAACCGCAAAAGACATCTCGGAGATCCTGGCACTGCTGAAATAACATGAACCCGCTACCATACCATTACGCCTGCCCACAGAGAAAGACAGGAGTGGTACGTCCTTTGTGAATTTGTTCTAAGACCCTTCCAGGAAGCGTATCCAAAAGATTTCTTTTCTCTTGATCCGCGCCTTCCTGTCCCACCTGACAATCAAAAATAATTTGAATACAGCTTAACATTTTAAAATTTCCTGCCTGGGAGGGTTTTGCCGTTGAATCCATCATTCGGTCTCATAGGGCCGGGCCTGGAGACTGCTATTTCTGGTCCACACATGCCGGGGCTGAGCTGGATCTGCTCGTTTTCGAATCCGGCAGGAGAATCGGGTATGAAATCAAGCACACGGATGCGCCGCGCATGACCCGGTCGCTGGGCATCGCGCAGACGGATCTTAAAATTGATGACTTGTATGTGGTATATCCGGGATCAAAGCGGTTTCCCCTGGATGACCGGATACATGCGGCCGGTCTGCAAGGTTTGGTGCAGGGGTGTCCATGAAACTCAATGTGTTCATAAAACCCGATCCTGAAGATGGCGGGTATAATGTCAGTTGTCCAGCTTTACCTGGTTGTCATTCCCAGGGAGAAACCATTGAAGAAGCTGTAGCCAATATTCAGGAAGCCATTGAAGGCTGTCTCGATGTGCTCAACAAAAGAGGGACATTGCGTGGTCTTATCAAAGATTCCGGGATGACCGTCGAAGAATTTGTATCCAAGTTGTAACATTTCTACAACCATCAAAATTTTATTTCCAACAGCCCATACCCCCCCCCCCCCCCCGGGAAAACAGCACGTCAACATGAGATTCAAAAAACTGCCTGAGCACTTGCCGGTCATGATCGGAAGCCGCCTCCTTTAACCACAGGTTCAATCCGGCATTACTCATCAGGATATGGGTGAATCCTTTGCCGGTCAGGGTGGCTGCCACATCCTTTCCAGTTGTGGCGCTTTGGGCGGCCCTGTGCAGCAAGTCTGGAAATCAGCTACCGGTCTGAGTAAAAATTGATTATATCAGCTTTTTGTTAACTACCACAAAATTTGACCGCCTCATCGGACATCACTGACAAAAATGGGAAGTTCAATTAACAGCTTGAAATGAGCAAAAGGTAGAGAGCAGGTTTTCGTTGTCTGTAATAATGCCATCCGGTAAATTGTCTTTCCATTGATCCAGTAATTCATCTTCATTTACAGTATAAACCATGACCCGCAACCCCATGTCATGGGCCTGTTGAACAAGATTTTGGTTGACAACGCTGAAATGCAAATAAAGCCAGTCTATGCCTGATTGTTGAATAGCGCGCATCCAATTTTGATTGATCGGCTTTTTATAGGGTGTATCGATTCCTACTGGAAACCCGCACCGATTTTTTATAAACTTGACAGATAATTCATCAAAGCTGTCGATAATGATTTTATCCTTATATTCCGGTTTCAAAAGAGTCAGCACGTTTCTGGTTAATAAATATTTACTGTCAATATAAGGGGATGTTTTTAACTCTATCAGGAAATTAATGTGATCAATAAACATTAACAGGGCTTCTTCCAACGTCAGTACATTGCCATATCCATCAAGGCGCTTTAATTCATCTAATGACAACTCATTAAGTTGGTATTTATTTGCCTGTTTGTCTGTGATTTCCTGGTCATGTATTAGAACAGGAATCCCATCTTTTGTGATGGCAACATCCACTTCCACCCATTCAAAGCCTGCACGGACAGCTTTTTCAATCGCCTCTTTTCTATTCTGCTGCTCCCTTGAGCGCATCCCTTGTGTGTTGCCCCGATGGGAAACAATGATTGGTTTTTCTACTTTTTTCAATGGCTGGATTGACAAATTTGCCTGTTGATTTGGAGGTATATACGCATCCTGGGCATAGACATATTTGTTTAATGGGAAAATAATATTAAAAAATGGATTGATTTCATTTTTTACAATCCGGTTTAGATCAATGCGGTCAGGAGATGGATAATTTTCAATTACTTCATTGTTGGCAACAGACAACTTGCCTGTTAAACGATTAAGATGAAATTGCTGCCAGGAATTCCAGATGTAGATTTCTTCTATATTTTGTCCGCCAACCGAATATAATACGCGATTGTCAGGCCATAATGCATCTGCCATAAACATATTCAAGCCCTGGTCACATGAAAGTGCAGGCATACCGATTAACGATGCAAGTGTTGAAGGGATATCATGTTGAGCCACCCTTCTTTGTGTATATCCCTTGTATTTTTCCATCAAGTTCTCGTCAAGGCCGGCAAAAATCAAGGGAACAAAAAATCGCATATGATTTTTTTGGTCAATTTTTTCATTGTGTGTGGATGACACATGATCTCCCACAATCACCAGCAGGGAATCCTGTTTTATTTCTTTTTCAAACCAGTTATAAAACCGGCCCAGCATGACATCCAAAAAATGCAAGGATTCAATATAATTATGGTATCTATCGTTACGGTCCATCAGGTGGATCCATCTTCCATACTGGTCAATGGTTTGTTCTTTATTGAAAAACTGGTATTCCCAGGTATCAGGAAGGATAAATGGATCATGGGTACTAAGGGTGAAAAGAGAGAGTAAAAACGGTACATCAGCCTGGTTTTTTTTATGGTTGGTGATCCAGGTTTCAACTTTATTGAACATCAGCTGGTCATCATATCCCCACCCAACGACTGTTTGTTCCAGAAGAGAATCATAATCAAAAATTTCTCCAAACCCGATCATTTTTAAATATTCTCTTTGTTGTTCAAACGAGAGATCGCTTCCGTGAAAATAAACGGATGTATAGCCTTTTTCCTCCAATAATTCTGGAAGCCCCGATAAATTGGGAAGTGGTTTTCTCCACAAAATATTATTATAGGTTTGCGGTATGATTCCGGAAAATATGGCAGGCAATGCCTGGTTGCTTTTCGTTCCAGCGGCAATAGCATATTTGAAAAAAAGATTATCTTCAGTAATCTTTTTAAGGTTTGGCATCACTTCTCTATTGTTTATGGTTAGAAAAATTTCATCTTTGCCAACACTTTCCAAAATTAAGAGGATGATATTTTGTTTCTTTATTTGGTGACTGGGGTTAGCCACCGGCCGAAATGACCACAGCAACGGATATTTTTGATTCACCTGTTCAAAAGGGATTTTGTGGCCGAGTGCATGTTGAAATTCGAATATTTGTTTTGGAGACAGATGGTTTTGTGCCTGAAACGGATTGGACAAAGCCAGTGACGTATGCGCCAACCATAAAATCGGCTGTCGGCTTGCCCAGTAAATGGCTCTATTTTCAATTATTGACGGACTAAAATGTAAGGTTAATGTAACAACAGCGCAACAAATAAGAACCAATCTTGCACCTGTCACAAGTTTTTTCGGGCATGACAGTGTATTCCGAGCCAGCAGCGATTTGCAAAAAAACAAGATGGCTGTGCAAAGTATAAATTCCACAGCCACTAACCATAATGGTGCATTTGACTCCAGTGACGGCAACAGATGTGCAACCTCGGTAACATAATAAAAGACCCCTGGGCCGGGAAGGCTTTGAAATGATATTTCATAATGGAAACAAAAAATTAAAAATAAATTAATTTGAACAACAAAAACATATCCAAGGGATTTTATAACAAAGGACTGGGAATAAAGTAAATACACAATATAATAGTTGATCACAACATTTGCAATAAAAAAAAGAATTGTACCTAATAAATATTGAAACGACAGGGGATAATCAAATACAAAAAAAACTGCCAGTTTAATAAAGGTTATCGTAAAGGCCCAAGTGAGCGAAATAATCAAAATGTCGCAGGAGCCAATTCCTTTTTGTTTCATGTGTTTGAATGTCCTTGAGTTATGTAAAAATATTGTGTTGAAATCATTTTTTTTAGGAAGTTATGATTTAGGATTTAATCTTCAGCAGCCCATACCCCTCCCGGGAGAACAGAACATCAACATGAGATTCAAAAAATTGTCTGAGCACCTGCCGGTCATGATCGGAAGCCGCTTCGTTCAACCAAAAATTGAGTCCAGCATAATTCATCAGGATATGGGTAAATCCGCTGCCGGTCATGGTGGCTGCCACATCCTTTCCGGATGCGGCTTCTCTGGCGGCCCGGTGCAACAGCGCATCAGGAAACGCGATATACCGGTCTGAGTAATACCCCCGGCCCCCCATGTAGAGCCCGAAGATTTTCGCATCCGGTTTTAGATTTTCATTGGCATATTGAAACGCGGCATATTCCGGCCGGAATATCTGGATATATTCATCCCGGGTCAGTTTGCCGGACAGATAGTCTAGGGGCCGGTTTTTTTTAAACCGCTCCACCATATACGCGGCATTCATCCCAAGCATGATCGCCACCACGGCAAACACCGCCCATTTCCGGGCCGGATCGAACAGCCGCGCTCCCAACCCGCCCGGCTTCTGTATATTGTAAAGCCCGAACATGGACAGCACCACCAAAGGCGGCAAAATGGGGGAAAAATACCGCACCCGCACTGGGGCCAGCAGACAGGCGAACAGTAAGAGCAGCACGGAAAAAAAAAGCATCAGCAGCATCTCCGCTTTTTCCTGCCGGGGCCGTTGCCTGAACCCCACAAAGGCGAACAAAGGCAGGATCAGCAAAAATGGGCTGGTTCTACCGTCAAAATACTGGTGGGAGTCATCTTTTCCCTGGAAAAATACCCGGATGGGCAGCAGGGCAATCCAGGTCCATGACTCCTGATATACCTGATGGCGTAACTGAAAATGGGAGATGCGGGGAGCAGGGGGCTTTTCTTTGGTTACAGTGGATGCAGTCGGCGGGTTGAATATGTTGTTGTACAAAGGGTATACTGGATTGCCGGTCCAGGCCATATTGCGGATCATCCAGGGGGAAAACACGGCCAGGGAAACGAAAATGAACAACATCCCCCATCCCGCCGCCTTGAGACTCCCATATTTTTTTTCGGTATGAAACCTTGCATATACAAACGTCACGAACGTTCCCAGCAGAAACAATCCCAGAAGCCCGTTATACTTGGTTCCCAAAGCCAGGCCACACCAAATGCCGCTGATGATCAACGGCCGGAGACTGAATCCGGATTCGATCCATTTGAATAGATAGAGCAGGGCGGCAAACAGAAAACAGATCAGCCCTAAATCAACGTATACGGTGGAGGACAGCCGGACCACCAGCGGCAGGGTCAGAAAAAACAGAGCTCCCAGCAAGGCATGCGCAGTATCGGTCCGCCGGACCAGGTAACGGAAAATCAGGATACCGGTCACCAGAGCAAAGGCAAAGTGAATATATTTAGGGGTAATGTCCTTGTTGAAATACAAAGGGATCAGGTACAGCAGGTCCAAGTTCATGGGATAATAGGAAAAAGGGATATGAGAGATCTCATAAATCCCGCTGTGGAGCAGGTACAATTTGGTAATGAACAGGTGATGGGTCAGGGCATCCCGGTCTACCGGTGGCACTGCCGACAGAAGGCAGATCCACCCGATACCGGCGGCAATAAGCAGGGCAAAAACGATATGTCTCCAGGAAATATTTGTCCGCATGGGTGCTCCATGTTCAGGTTTCACCTTATCTATACACATTTTTATGGCAGGTCAAGCATCAGATGTGGCGACAATTTTTGTTAAATCAGCCATTTTTTGTCAGACAGATCACCTTCCAGAATCGTGATATGGATATTTTATTGTGTTGGTCTTTATTTTAACGAATTGAAATCATGTAATATTTTTTATTAGCCTGCATTCTCACTCAAAAATGTTACAAATGGCATGTTGTTTGCTTAATCTTTTAGATTAGTATGCATGATTGAATTAAGCAGCATAAAAAAATCTTTACTTTAAAGGAGACTGTTATGAGAAAAATGTTGAAAAACAACAAAGGTTTTACCCTGATTGAGCTGATGATCGTTGTGGCCATTATCGGAATTTTGGCAGCCATTGCCATTCCCAATTTCATGAGTTACCAGTGCAAGGCAAAACAGGCTGAGGCTAAAAGCGTATTAGGAAATATTAGAGTCTTGCAAGAAGCTTACTATGCAGAACATGGTACATACGGAACTCATACTAATGTTGGAGTTGACGCGCCCACCGGTACTCCTAAATATGATTATACCGCGACGAGTACTGGTTCTGGTTTTATAGCAACAGCTGTGGCTAAAGATGCTAATCAGGGGTTAGGAGATGCGGGTGATTTAGATAAATGGACAATAAACGAAGATGGTACACTTTCAAACGATAACAATGGCTGCTCCTAATCGCTGATAGACTCAAAAATCTTTAATTGATCGGGTTATTTCAATACCCCTTTTTTGATTTGGACATTCAAAAAAGGGGTTTTTTGTTTGTTCAACGGTGTATAAACTGCAAAAAACAATGAAAATGAAAAATTGACTTGAGACAAGCAGTTTGGGAGCAGAATGGCAAGCAGGTATCAACTGTTGATATCGAAGTTCAGTGTAACAGATATATTAAACGCATTAAAAAAAAAGCTGATATTGATCTTCAATGGCCGATTCGAACTGATTTGATTACACCTGTAATTTCCCAAAAATTTCAAAACGGCCTCTTATGTCACAGGAAAATTCAGATAATGAATAGCAGAAGGGAAAAGTATTTGATCGCAATTAGATTTTAGGGAAATATCATGAAGAACAAATGGATCAACAACCAAGGTTTCACACTCATTGAATTGATTCTGGTTGTGGCGATTATAGGGATTTTAGCGGCTATTGCCATTCCCAACTTTTTGTCCTATCAATGTAAGGTAAAACAGTCTGAAGCCAAAGCAGTACTGGGGCATATCAGGATTCGTCAAGAAGCGTATTTTGTTGAAAAAGGAACTTATGCAGACAATATTATTCATCTGGGATTTATTGTGCCCAAAGGTGATCCTAAATATGACTATACAATAGACCCGTCCAGTGTGAGTGTTTCTTCTTTCATTGCCATTGCCCAGGCAAAGCCAGGCAAAGGTCTTACAAACTCTGCCGGTGGACTTGATAAGTGGACGATAAACGTGAATGCAACTGTATCGAATGAAGTGCCAGGCTGTGGAAATTGAAAAAACTATAACCAGACGGCTACCTTTCCCGGTATATTTCTGGCCGGTGTTCGCCGTTGCCGTTGCCGGACTGCTCAATATGGTCTATTCGTCGTTCTCCCATTACCGGGTTCACACCGATATCCTGTATGTCAGCCTGTGTGCCGTGTCCGAGGCGATTAACTGCGATACCGTGTCCCAGAACATGTATTCCATTTTTCTGGGCATGCCGGTGCCGGTGTGGGGTGTTCTGGGGTATGGATTTTTTTTGATTCTGTTGTCATTTGTATATGTATCCGAAGCCGGCCACCGGCGTATCTGGCCGATGCTGTTTTTGACGGCCTTGTGTTTTTCCGGTTACAGCCTCTACCTGGCCTATCTTTTAAAGTTTGAGATCAAGGTATATTGCATCGTGTGCCTGGCCGGATAT
Organism: Desulfotignum balticum DSM 7044; assembly: GCF_000421285.1. Classification (GTDB taxonomy): domain Bacteria; phylum Desulfobacterota; class Desulfobacteria; order Desulfobacterales; family Desulfobacteraceae; genus Desulfotignum; species Desulfotignum balticum. The sequence continues at coordinate 2,207,527 of NZ_ATWO01000001.1, read as the reverse complement.
GGGATCAATTTTGCTTTGCTTTTCCTGGTATGGATCATCCGCAGGCGGTTTCCGGAAAAAGGATTTTTCAAAGGTCTGAAAAAAGATGTGAAGTTCATATGCCGGCCCTGGAAAATCCAGACCACGATTCTACTAGTGTTTTTCGGAATCGCTTTCATCCTGCCGTTTGCGTATCCCAGATACTGGCATTTTGCGTTGCCCGAGATCACCGCAGATATACCCACCGGCATAACCGAAGACGGCGACCCATGGATCGGGGCGGAAAACCCGGAACTGGTCATTACCGAATATTCGGATTACATGTGTTTTCAGTGCCGAAAAATGCACATGTATCTACGGCAGATCGTGGCGGCCAATCCAGACAAAATCCGGCTGGTTCACCGGCATTTCCCCATGGACCCGCAGTTCAATCCAAGCCTGACCGGAGCACTTCACCCGGCCTCGGGCAAACTGGCCATTGCCGCGGCTTATGCTGCCCAGGAAAACCGATTCTGGCAGATGAATGATCTGTTGTATGATATTCCCAAGGATATTAAAACATTGGATATCAGGGAACTTGCCCAAAGAAGCGGGGTCAGCTTTGAAGGCCTTGCCTCAGCGCCTGAAAACCGGTTTTTTTATCGCAGGATTAAACGGGATGTGTTCAAAGGAATTGAGCTGGGTGTGACGGGGACACCGACGTATGAGGTGGAGGGGAATTTGTATGAGGGTCGGATTCCGGTTGAAGTTTTAAAAAAGAGCCTCGAATAAAATCAGAGTTTATATATTGAATCGACACTTGACATATGTCTTGCTTTTTTTACTGGACATCTGTGCCCATCGTAGATTTTCATATCAAAAAGAAACTCCGGTTCAATAGCTTGGTGATAAAGACATATAGGCTGAGCATGAAAATTTTCATACAGTGCCTGGTCAAGATTAAAGGTTTTTTAGTGATTTCAGAAAGGTGAATACTTAATATTTTTTTTCGTGCTTTCAATAGTTTCAGTCCGGATGTGGAAAGACGGTTATGCTGATCTGTATAAACTTTTACCAAAGGTTCCTTGAAAAATTTTGCTTTAAATTTCCTTGAGAGCCTGATAAAAAATTCCCAGTCTTCCAAAGCCATTAGCGATTCGTCCATGAGGCCGGATTGATCAATACAGGATTTTCTGATTATTGCAGTTGGAGTGCCGACAAGATTTTTTGTTAGGATACGGATGAACAAATCATCCGTATTAGTATTTAAAAGACGTCGGGGTAAGACCATAGATTTTTTTCCGCTTATCCTTTGATAGGTCGAAAACACAAAACCGTAATCCGGAGGAAGATTTTTCAGGAGTAGGCACTGTTTTTCAAGTTTTTTTTCGTTCCATACATCATCACTGTCTTGGAACGCCACGTATTCACCACTGGCTTCCCGGATTCCTGAATTTCTTGCGGCGGCTGGACCAAGGTTGTTCTCAAAACGGATTGCTTTAATCCGGGGATCTTTTTTTAAAAGAGATTCAATGACGGATGGAGTCTGATCGACGGAACCGTCATCGACAATAATTATTTCGAAATTTGTGAACGTTTGGTTCAGCACGCTTTCAACGGAACGTTCCAGGGACATCGCACGGTTGAATGTCGGCAGAATGATACTAACAGCTGGGTTCATTTTTACGGAACTTTTCCCTCAATAGGCGAGTTAAACGTCGTTTTAAAACCCGGCAGGAATACACCGCCAATTGTAAAGGTGAGGCGTGGTGGATGATTGCTTTCAGGCGCTCCCGGTTCGATAATTTTAAGTTTGTTAGGCTTCTTCCCTCGTATTTATAACAGGAGATATTGCGATCAATATAATGCATCTGGATTTTATTTTTAAAACATCGCAGGAAAAATTCAACATCCCCACCGAGTTTATAGTCGGTATCATAGTTGCCCACACTTTCTAAAACTTCCCGCCGGATAAAAATGCACTGGTGACAAGCAGGGGTCATCATCCAGTCCATCATGGTTTTATCACCGGTTTGATACTCTCTGGAATGGTTGACCAGATCTGCAGGAACATTGACGAAAACCGGTTTTCCGTAAATGATCCCAGCGGACGGATTCTCATTAAAAGCCTGAACTGCATCCCGGATGACTTCGGAATCATGAAGATAATCACCAGTATTTAAAAATAAAAGTACATCGCCTGTGGAAAGTTGAATTCCTTTGTTCATCGCCTCGTAAATGCCGTTATCTGCTTCAGAGATGGCTTTAGAAATATCTTGCGCATATTTTTTAACAATATCCATGGTGCTGTCAGTCGAACGTCCGTCAATAATTAAAAATTCAATATGAGGATAGGACTGTCTCATCACAGATTGAATAGTTTTTTCAATAACATCCTCGGCGTTTTTAGAGACAGTAACTATTGAAACGGCTAACACGGTAGCACCTCTTTTGTCTTCCTCAAAATTTTTTGGTAAAAATGTGCATGGAATGCGGATAGAATAGCTTCTTTCAAATGCCCGGGATCTCCCATCCTGACCCAGATGATGCGGGAGTTTGAATCTCCGAACAATTCCCGGTTGGCCCGGTTGTCCCCCAGAACTGTCATCTTTTCCATGGATAGATAGATATATGCCTTTCCGGGAATGACACGGGATGCTTTTCCTATGCTTTTGTTCAAATGACCAGCAATGCAAAGGTCGGCCATGGCAATGCAATCGGCCAGTTCCTCCTGTTTCATCCAGGTTGAAAGCAGACGAACATTAGGCAAGTCGAGCAGACTTTGGGACTCCTGTGAAAGCTTATCCGTCGGTCCCACCAGGGCGAAGACAATATCTTCAACATCGCGAAGAGATTTGGCACAGGCCAGAAGGGTGTCCACCCCCTGCAAGGGGTTCATGGCCCCGAAAAAAAAGACAATGAATTTTTTCGACAGCTCCGGAGGTTTTGAAACAGTCCGAGGATAGTAAATCCGATCATCCGCCTTTAGATACAATACGGTCCAAGGCTTTTTCAGGCCGAACTTTTCTTTGAAATACAGGCCATGTGCCCTGGTGTCTACAATAACACGGTCCGCTAAAGATAGGGTCAAAACGTCCAAGCCTTTGATGAGCTTGGCTATCGGAGACCGCTCAGACACTCGGGCCCTGTCATGAACCAGGGTATCGTACATGGAGATAAAAAAATCTATGATCAGTTGTTTACGCCATACAAAGGGATAAATCAGAGGAAGAATTACCTGGGGCATGCCTCCAATGAAAACCGTATCAAAGGGTCGGTGAAGGGACCCAAATGTGCGTATAAGGGTGCTTAGAATCTTTTTTATAGTGAGGAAAGTGAGCCGACCCCGGTCATCAAAGGTTATCTGATGGACGTGTGCAGCATGGGCCTTAAGAAGTTCAATTTCTTGGCGGTTCCGCATATAGCCAGCATCAGTGGGAGAGACGAACAGGACTCTTTTCCCTGAGACCCATTGTCTGATTTGCTGCTCTCCCCAACGACGGTTTACACACATACAAGGACCTTTGTAACCCTTTACTTCATCAAATGGATTGAATTCACTGTTTAAAAACCAAATACCATATGAAGTGAGGCTCAGTCATTAATATTTTGGCCCTGAGGTATTGGGGGGTGACTTTTTACCGCTTGTCTTTTTAATCCTATTTTTTTCTTTCAAATAAATAGGCAATGTCATTAACTTTAGCGTAAGGGTTTATAACCATAGCTAAAAATTCCAGTTTTATTGTTGAAATTTCGTGGAAATTTTCTCCCTGGTCGTATTGGCTCAATTCTTTTTACCATTGTCAAATTTTTTGAAAAGATCCTTGCATGAAAATCCTGATAAACCGAAAGGACAGACTTACCTGAAAAATTTTCGACCCTGATCAATCTCAATTTCAAAGATTTGAGAGGAAGTTCCATGTCTTTGCAGTTTTTAACAGAACTTGGATAGACCGGCAACTGTATGATTTGTTCTGTTTTTCCGGAATTGTAAAATTGTCGAATAATTTTCCACCTTTTCCGCTGGATTCGTGCACAAAAATCAGCCCCTTGGGAGATGATGAGATTGAAGAGCCAAAAGGCCGTCAACGCTTGACGTTTTGTTGCATGAAACAGTGCCTGGATCTGAAGGCACCGGGTATACGCAATCTGGACAAAACCTATGATATCAGCTCGTGTGAACATTTGAATAAAACCTGCGCCTATACCACTCATTCGTCTATTGATCAGCACCCCAGGTTGTTGAATGAAATTCCCCGGGGAACAAGGCGGTACAACACCATCAAGCGCTGCAGGTCCGCTTCTGAACGATCAAACAGCACAATCAAAGAAACTCTGAATATCCAGGAAAACATGTCCCTTCTGTCCCTGCCAGAGGGCTGTTTTCCGGGTGGAAATTGTCGCCCGGGCCGTACAGGTTGGTGGGCATGACGTTGCGGTAATCGGTGCCATACTGGCGGTTGTAGCTCTCGCACAGTTTGATGCCGGCAATCTTGGCAATGGCGTAGGGTTCGTTGGTGGGCTCCAGGGTGCCTCAGGATGGCACTGCCTACCATGCCGCGATGGCCGGCTATGTAAATTTTGGGTGTGTTTGTTTTCGGGGGTGTCATTTTTGGGGCCTTTGAAAGATAAAAGCGGTAAAAACGCGAAGCGGTTTTGTTTGAAAGTAAAAAAGGCGGCGATTAGGAATCAGATCGCATGGCCGGTGATACCGGTGATAAGGGCTTTTTTAACAGTACTGCTCATGCGTTACATTCCCCGTCTGACTTTATCGATTTTCTTTTATCACATAGAGGCAAAAACAATGTGTTTGATATTGCCGGATTCACCATAAAACCATGTTTGAGATAAAACGCCTCTGCTTTGTTGCTGAGTGCATGAACGATGAGAACACGAGCACCAATCTGTTGTGAAACGTTAATTGATCGTGCCACAGCATCCTTGAGCAATCCCTGGCCAATGCCTGTTCCATGACAGCCCTGATCCACAGCCAGACGACCCAGAATCAGCGCAGGGATCGGATCGGGCATATTCCTCCTGATCCGCCCGGGGGCATCCCTGTGGACAACACTGCCAGCTGCAATGGCGTAGTACCCCACAACTTGTTTGCCATGGCACACCACATACGTACGTGATCCCCCGCCATATTCATTTTTCAGTGCACGACGGATCAACCATTCATTGAGTGAGTCAATACCACAATCAAAACCGGCTGTCCGGTGATCAAGCATCAAAGAAGCAGGAGGAGTTAATCTTCCCATTGTGCCTTACTGGTCAGAAGTTTTTGAACTGCTTTGTTTTCGCTCAACGGGACACTCAAAGCTGCATCAAAGGCTTTAAAGGCTTCGTCATCCAACATAAAGTAACGCCGATCACACAGGACATGCTCCGCTTCCCGGCAGGCAGCTTCAAGGATAAAATCAGTCAATTTTTTATGTGTAGCAGTGCACGCACGATCAATCAGTTCTCTCTGGGCAGGAAATGCACGAAGGTTTATTGCGGATGTACGCCGATTTGCAGCAGTATTTCCATGAATCATGATGTTATCTCCAATAAAAAATATTTGTCTATACAATACCAATACAAAAATGTATTGGTATTGTCAACACAAAAGCGTAACATCCTGTTTTCAAACCCACACCTCAATCTGCCGATCGAGTTCTTTATGGGTGCGGGTGTGGCCGAGTTGCTCCAGGCGCCTCAGGATGGCACTGCCTTACCATGCCGTGGTGGCCGGCTATGAAGATTTTGGGGGTGTTTGTTTTCGGGGATTTCATTTTTGGGGCACTTGAAAGATGAAAGCGGTAAAAACACGAATTTTTCTCACGTTTTTGAAAACAAAGCTCAACCAACAAGGCTGCGGTAAACATTCAGGTACTGGCTTGCAACGGCCGGGTATGAAAAATGTGATTCCGCTTGTACACGGGCATTTTTTCGCAGATCTCCAGATTCCTGTTGGGCAAGTACCCACATAATACCATTTGCAAGATCTTCGGTATCGAAAGCCTGGGCCAGATAGCCGGTGTGACGGTGTTTAACAATATCAGAAAGCCCGCCAGTGTTAAAGCTAATCACAGGAGTACCGACGGAGAGAGCTTCTACGCCTGTATTTGGAAGGTTATCTTGGCGGGACGGGATTACTAGCACATCTGCCGCACTGTACAACGCTTGCAGGCTCAAATCATCATGTAAATGCCCAGTATAGTGAATTGGAAAGCCTAAATCAGGCGACATTTCAGGGGCCAGTTGACCAAAAATCACAAGTTCCAAGCCATCAACCTCCCCTCTCAGATGTTCAAGCGCTTTTTCCAAAAGATCAAATCCTTTGCGGGGATCACGGTTTCCACCCAAAGCACCAAACAATACCAATGGGACATCATGTGGCAACCCCATTAATTCCCGCGCAAGACTTTGTTCTAGTGGTTTCCAGCGGTTTGTATCCAATGGATTAGGAATCACTGTCACCGGCCAATTTTTCATTAGAGCGCTGTTTTTAACACAATCCGCCAACCAGTTGCTCGGGGTTACAATGTGCATCGGGGTTTGCCAGTATTTTTTTTTGCGCAGCCAGGTCCAGCGATTAAGATCAAAACGTGCTTCGTAGTTTGGCCTGTTTTCTTTTTGATACCCCGCCTGCCAACGCATATCACCGGTATAATGTTCCGCACCGCAAAACGCCCACATATCATGCAATGTCCACACCACGGGCTTGGTAATACGACCGATATCCGCAATGGACATCATTTCCCCGGCAACCCAATGCATATGTACAAAATCAGCGGCACTTTCATTCAATTTCTTTGGCCAATTGGAAGGCAAAATTGCAGGCGAGTGAATGATCGGATTATCGGTATGCAACGACAACCTGGCCAATTGAGCTGTTTGTGGACGTAACTTAGCCAGAAGTTTTGACCACTTTCGAGTAGGCCCCTGCACAGTCCAGTCGCCTGCTGCTGCAATATTCACCATCATAGTGGAATCGATGCCTTGTTGACGTAATGCATGGTGAATACGATAGGCCGCCCGGGCGGCTCCGCCATTGATATCAGAATAATTGAGTTGTATAATTTTCATATCTATTCAAATTCAGGATATCGGCCGCCATGGCGCTGGAAAACATTTTCCAACCAATCCTGTTCAACCAAAGTAAGCTGTTTTAAAATTTCATCGGAAACCAAGTCATTTATATATGTCATTGTATTCACCTATTTCGGCGGATACAGCCTTTTTTTAAAATTAATCCGGCTTGTACGCTTCCACGTACATTGATTCGGCCCCTTTGCGTGCCTGACCATTGTGATTGATATCCAATGGCATAAGTGGAAAGTCTTTTATAGCGGATGTTTTGCTGTCGCAGCGGGTAATTTTTATAAAACCTGTCTTTAAAAGAACGTCTTTCAACTGATGGAAATCCCATAGCCAGTGGTGCCGCTCGCCGACTGCGGCAAGACTGACATTTTGTGTACGGAATGCTGCTGGCAGGCCACATAGACAAAGCTGAATCCAGGCCCGCAGGAGACGACTGTATATGCGCTGATACACACGTACAATGCTTTGATTCTTGGTTCGGGGGGGGGGGACTTAACCAAGTCTTCTCCTGTTCTGTCAAGTACAAAGGCAATCATGTCCGACTCTTCAAGACTATTTTTCCGAAAATTTTGATACAGCCGGCCCAATTGTCCGCCTGGCTCTTTCCGCACGCATTGATCTATCATTTCAACCACCAGAAAATTTGCCTTTTGATGTTCACTGTTATCCCTCAGCGCAAGATATGTTCGACACATACTTTCAAAATCGGGTAATACCAGTCTCAAAATACCATTAGGTTCCAGCACTCTCAAACATTCTGTCAGAAAAAGTGGCACATGATCGTATGGAATGTGTTCAATGAAATGAGATGAATAGACTGCTGCTGCAGATCCGGAATCAATAGGCAACCGCTCCAACAAGTCCACTCTTTGAACTTCCGGGTCTGCGGGTGAGTAATCCAGATTGATCCATTCATCGGATGCAACAAAAATATTTCCACAGGCAAGGTTTATTTTTTTTTTCATCAACTGGGACCTTTTTCAACCATTGTAAAACTACATCTATTTTACACTTCATCAGGCTGGATTACCTGAAGGTAGCAAATTCTGTTTTGTTATCCTCTGCCGGCTTCCGAAAGGATTTCTTTGTAAAAAAAATCCTTTGGTTTGCAACATGGTGGCTATCAAAACAATCCAGCACCTTCTGACGGGCATTGGCGCAAAGGAAAGCATAATCCGGGGTATCAAGTACCCAATCAATTCCTGCTGCAAGATCTCTGGTGTCAAAAGGGATTTTACCAAATGGACCAGTGACGGTATAATCATCGCTGACTTTGGACTGTACCAGCATATGACTGTTTATGCCTTCATTCAAAAGAGCACGGTGAAGGCGGTAAGCCGCACGGGCGGCACCGCCCTGAATGTCTGATGTGTTGACGATTAGGATTTTCATTGTTTTTCCATTACAACAACAACAGTATGGCCATTAGGCATCATTTCTTCACACAATCTATTCTTCAAAATTCTTGATAGAAGATCAGAAATTTTTGAAACAATTTTCCTTTTTATAGATAAATCAATCAAAACAGGCTTTAAAAAAAAAGACTGAATCATTGTGGATAAATAAAATCTTTTATGAACTGGCTGAATTTTTTCATGATAAATTTCAACTATTCGATAACCATACTTTTTTGCCATAAAATGAAAAGTATCATCAGACCACCGGGTGACATGATGTGGTGGCATATTCAAAATAAAGTTTGTAACATATTTTAAAAAAGAATTTTCACTAGGTACAGCCATAATAAGTTTGCCACCGGCCTTTAAGGCCTTCATTTTTGACTCTATGAAATTCTTAGGATCTGGGATATGTTCAAGCACTTGAAAACTTACAACAACATCATACTCACCCTCATTATAGCAAGCGTGCTCTTCAATGGATTGATTTTCAATTAAAATACCATTTTCCGCAGCCATTTCTTTTGCTTTCGAGCTAAAATCCAACCCTACATACTTTTTTGGTGTAATTTTTTTGGCAAATGCTCCCTTACCGCTACCAACTTCCAAGACCTTCATGCCTTGTTCTATATATTTTTTAGCTATCTCATATTCTTCCTTTTCATCCATGTAGTACCATGAAAATTGCTGTAAATAATTGTAGAAATTTTCGCCGCCCGTTATAGGAGGACTATAAAATTTTAATCTACACTCATCGCATTCATAATATTTTATATCTATCTTAAATAAATTTGAAAAATGCGCTTTTAACATCTTTCCATATAAATATTTAAGATTGTTACTATTGATATTATTAATTAAGGTTACCTCATCAGTAGAACATAGAGGGCATTGTTGAGTAGACATCTATTTCCTCCGATACTTAAACGTATTATATGTGAGGAAATGACACCCCTCACAGAATCCGCCGTGCGGTTTTCCCGCAACGGGCTCTTCGCTAATATTCACTTTGGCTGCCATAACGTATCGCGTTTGCCGGGGATGTGCCGCTGGCCTGCATCGGCTGGGGTTCGGCAGCCTGGGCGTTTCAATTCAGGGAACAGTTTATCGGGTGGCCAAAGCCGGTCAAGAACAAGCGTCTTCATTATATTGCTAACAATACCCGGTATCTGATCCTGCCTTGGGTGCTACAATTCAAAAGCCTCTTAGTTCAAGAGTGTTTTTTGATCAAGTTCAATCCAGAGTTAGAAAGGCAGCTCAATGAACGGGTCTCCGTCAAATCGTCCAGCTGTTCTGTTTCCTCAGTCCTTCTTCCCAGAAAGAATCCATTCATCAGCCTATGTATTTGATTTAAAATGTGCAACAAATGCACATACAATGGCCACATCAAATTATCATATTTTCATAAAACATATTTATTATATGTGATGACTTATTGTATATAATATTTTTGTTTTTCGTATTTAAAAGTAAATCTTTTTGGTTTACCTTACCTTTTCTGACAAAATTCATCCCAGAGCTTTTATAGACGGGATTATATTTAGCATATAACTGTTCAGAATATTTCATACTGTCTTTTGAACTGTCACGAATGGCTTGTTCAAGTTTCAAGTCATTAACTACCAACCCAATATTCTCAAATAAATCTGCAAGCTCATGTTGTGGATTGAACACCAAATTTTCATATTTAATAAGATGTATTCTTTGAGCTAAATCTTTTTTTTCAAGTAGCCAACCTTCAACATGATTCACCCAGTTTTGAATACCATACCTCTTTGATTGTATAAAACTTTCAAATGAGTCTTTGTAACCCTTTGAAGACATGAAATAATAATAACTAAGCATCACATCAAAAGGGTTCCTTAATATATAAATTACAAAATAATAAGAAGTATTATTATCAGAGTGAGATTTAATAAATCTGTAGCCTTGCAAGGGATATCCATTTGTTGATATATCTGCTCCTCTGAGCTGATGAAAGTCTACGATATATTTATGATGATTATAAAATGTTATCTCTTCATCATTTCTTTCTTTTAATGCATTTGCAACTAAAAAGCTTAGATATGTAACCCCGCTTTTAGGAAACTCAACCAAGAAAATATCATTGTGCTGAAAAACACAATGATGCTTTGATTTTGTAATGTATTTTTTGAGTTTTTTTAAATTTTTATTTAGCATTATAATTTAAAATCCTTGATTTTATAAAATGTTAATAGTGCTATTGTTTGCATCTTGAAATTCACTCTAGTTTTTTTAAATATTAAATTTCCAAAGTATGTTGCAAAAAAATAAGAAAATAAAGTAGCCCAAGCAGCTCCTATTGTGCCATATTTAACTATGAATATATAATTAAAAATCACATTTAAAAGGGCACCTATAAATAATCTAGCTGTTGCAATATGCTGCAAGTTCTCATTCAAAAACCATTGCCAGGAAACATTATTCATGTAAACAAAGACAGTTGACCATACATATATTTTTAAAATATCAGACGTAAAATTATAGCTATCTCCAAAAAGTAATGTAACAATAATATCAGAAAATAACGTAATTAAAATAGATATAGCTAACGCTATGGTAATCAAAAATCTATAGAGATTTAGCAACCTATGTAAATAAATAGCCTCTGAAACAGCTTTAGCTTTCACAATAGATGGCATTAATGATTGGGTTACAGATACGGTTATAAATAGCCATACTTCACTTATTCGTACCGCAGCAGCATAATTACCAACCGCTTCATTATTCAACATTTGTTTAATCATGACTTGGTCAATACGCATATAGATCATAATTGCCAATCCCGAAAAAATCAGCGTCCAAGAATCCCTTAAAAGCAGTTTGACTTGATTGAATCGAAACCGCCAATGCCACAATGGAATTCGCTGTTTGACATACACTATTGAAAGAATGATTCCCTTGAGACCATGTTCAACTACAACAACCCAAGCAAACCAAATAAGTGAAGCTCCGGACCAAATTAAAGTCAGCTTAATGACAGAAGAAGTAATCAGTCCGGCAATACCGGCTATAGATGCCAGCCTGGCCAGCACCTGGGACTGGAAATAGAACTCTATTACCTGAAAAGCCTGGAGGACATGCCCAACGGCGATAATCATGACAATAAGCTGAGTCAGGCGATCGCTGTCTATAAGCCGAATGGCACCGAAGACCATACATAGCAGAATTAGTCCCCCGATGACTCGTAGGCCGAAGGCGGTACCCAAAAGCTCGTCCCTGCTGTCCGGGTTCTGGACCGCATTACGAACCACAATCCCGTCCAGCCCCAGCTTTGCAAAGGCCCCGAACAGGGCCACAAAACTCATAGCAAAGCTAAGAATGCCGAACTTCTCCGGTCCAAGATAGCGAGCTACATACACGCCGACAAAAAGCCCCACGAAAAGTCGCAGGACTTTGTCGGCCATGAGCCAACCTGTATTAAAGGAATACTTTTTAAAGCCTTGGTGGTGGAAGGCTTGTTTAATCTTGAATAATAATTGCACGCTTTTATATGATTGTGTAGTTAAAATTTAAGTGGTTCGGATTTAAATGTTTACCTGTTTATTGGGTTGGTGGTTTTTATTCACTGTGGTTGTAAACGGGAAATCCGGCACTGCGGCACAGTTCATCTCTTTTTGCCTGGGCCAGGTCGTGTCGGGTCATCTCTTTGACCAGGGTGTTGAAAGTGATTTTCGGGGTCCAGCCCAGGTTCTGGCGGGCTTTGGTCGGGTCTCCGAGCAGAGTGTCCACTTCCGTGGGGCGGAAATACCGGGGGTCTATGGCCACGATGGTTTTGTTGGTGGCAGGATCGATGCCGATTTCATCGATGCCCGTGCCCTGCCACTGGAGGGTCATGCCCAGTTCGGCCGCGCACAGGTCCACAAATTCACGGACCGAGTGCTGCTCGCCCGTGGCAATGACATAGTCGTCCGGGACGTCCTGCTGGAGCATAAGCCATTGCATCTCCACGTAGTCTCTGGCGTGGCCCCAGTCGCGTTTTGCGTTGAGGTTGCCCAGGTACAGGCAGTCCTGGAGGCCTAAAAGGTCTCGCCCCGCAGCGGCGATTCGTGGTTGAACAAAATGCCGTTGCAGGCGTACAGGTTGTAGGCTTCCCGGTAGTTCACCGTGATCCAGTAGGCGTAGAGCTTGGCGGCCGCATAGGGGGAGCGGGGGTAGAACGGGGTTTTTTCGGTCTGGGGGGGTTCCTGGACCTTGCCGTACAGTTCGGACGTGGAGGCCTGGTAGAACCGGGTTTTGTTTTCCAGGCCCAGGAGCCGGATGCCTTCCAGGAGGCGCAGGGTGCCCAGGGCGTCCGTGTCTGCCGTGTATTCCGGGGATTCAAACGACACCTGGACGTGGCTCTGGGCTGCCAGGTTGTAGACCTCGTCGGGCTGCACCTGCTGGAGGATGCGGATCAGGTTGGTGGCATCCGTGAGGTCGCCATAGTGCAGGATCAGGTGGCGGTCTGTCTGGTGCGGGTCCTGGTACAGGTGATCGATGCGGTCGGTGTTGAACAGGGAAGACCGGCGTTTGATGCCGTGGACTTCATAGCCTTTGGCCAGGAGGAATTCGGCGAGGCAGGCGCCGTCTTGGCCGGTGATGCCGGAAATCAATGCTTTTTTTGTCATGGTTGGCTCCTTTGCTTATTCCCGAAAATCTTCCTGGTGCGCTACAAACCAGGCATAGGTGTCGGTCAAGCCCTGTTCCAGGGGGATGGCCGGTTCCCAGCCCAGGGAGGTCAGTAGCGAGACGTCCAGCAGTTTCCGGGGCATACCGTCCGGTTTGGAGGCGTCAAAGGTCAGGCGGCCGGTGAACCCGGTTACCTTTGCGATGGTCTCAGCTAGTTCCCGGATGGTGCAATCAATGCCGGAGCCCACGTTGATATGGGACATCATGGGCCGTGTGCGGGCCTGGTATATGGCGTGATCCAGATTCATGACATGGACGGTGGCGGCGGCCATGTCATCCACGTGTAAAAATTCCCGCATGGGGGTGCCGCTGCCCCAGATCATTATTTCCAGTGCCTGCCCTTTTACCGCTTCATGGAACCGCCGCAGCAGGGCCGGGATGACGTGGCTGTTTTCCGGATGAAAATTGTCCCCCGGGCCGTAAAGGTTGGTGGGCATGACACTGCGGTAGTCCCGGCCGTACTGGCGGTTGTAGCTCTCACACAGCTTGATGCCGGCGATCTTGGCCACGGCATAGGGTTCGTTGGTGGGCTCCAGGTATCCCCTCATAAGCATCTCTTCTTTCATGGGCTGGGGCACTTCCCTGGGGTAGATGCAGCTGCTGCCCAAAAACAGGAGTTTCTGGACGCCGCTCCGGTGGGCCGCATGGATTGCATTGGCCTGAACCACCAGGTTTTCATAGATGAACTCCGCCGGATAGGTGTTGTTGGCATGGATACCCCCGACTTTGGCGGCAGCCAGGTACACCTAGTCCGGTTTTTCAGTCTGCATGAAATCCATGACCGCCTTCTGATCCAGCAGATCCAGTTCCTGACGGGTCCGGGTGATGATACAGGTCTGTCCAATGTCTTTGAGACGTCGGACAATGGCGCTGCCTACCATGCCGCAATGTCCGGCTACATAAATCTTGGGATTTTTCATGGGCTCCCACTTATCCCTGGAAAGGGTTTGGTTTTTGGGATCATTGGTAGATTGATAACTTTCATGTGCGGGGAGGTGACAGTTCCCGTCGGTAAAGTTCCCACATCATAGCACGAAGTTGAATTCGCCAGTGGATCGGGTGTATACCCAGCATTTGCCAGGCAGCTGTTTTGTCCAGCACGCTGTAATGGAGCCGTTTTGCCGGGGTTGGGTAGGCATGGGCCGGAACCGGTATGATTGGAATGGCCTGATCTAAAAGTCCGGCGCTGAGACCCTCTTCCTGAATGGCCATGCTGAAATCATACCAGGATGCCACCCCGGCATCAGTCCAGTGAAAAATACCTGTTGCGTTTTGTCTGAGAGCTGACCAGATCGCTTTGGCAAGGCCGAATGCCCAGGTAGGGGTGCCGATCTGGTCCTCGACAACGCGCAGTTCAGTTTTCTCTTTCATGAGACCGAGCATGGTTTTGACAAAATTGTGTCCATGGATGGAATACAGCCAGGCAGTTCTGATAATCAAAGCGTTTTCCAGCGTTTCTCTGATGGCCAGTTCACCCTTGAGCTTGGATTTGCCGTACACGGATTCAGGCCCTGGATCGTCATCAGGTTTATAGGGTTTGAAGTGCCGGCCGCTGAAAATAAAATCCGTGGAAATGTGGATCAGGCGGATCTGATTTTGTCTGCACAATTTAGCAATATACCGAACTGCCAGGTGGTTGATCCTGTCGGCCAGATCCGGTTCCTGTTCAGCTTTGTCAACCGCAGTATAGGCTGCGGCATTGATGATACCGTCGGGTTGGGCTGTCTGAATGCACTGTCGGATGCTGTCCGGGCTGCAAAAATCAACTCCAGTAAAATCACAGGAAATCAGACGGACATCCTCCGGGCAGGTCCGCTGCAGTTCCCATCCCAGTTGTCCGTTGGCGCCTAAAAGCAGGATTTTCATTGAAACACCTCGGCGGATTCAAGACTCAAGCCGCAGACGTCTTTTTCCGACAGGATGGGAGAGGTGCCCGGCAGGATGGGCCAGTCAATTGCGACCGATGGATCATTCCACAAAAGTGTGCGTTCATGCTCCGGCGCGTAATAGTCCGCGCATTTATAGATGACTTCCGCATCCATGCTTAACACATAAAACCCATGGGCAAACCCCGGAGGAACCCAGAGTATTTTTTTATTTTTGGATGTCAGGGTCATGCCGGCCCATTTCCCAAAAAAAGGCGATGATTTTCTCAAGTCAACCGCCACATCAAACACAGCCCCTGAAACCACACGGACGAGTTTGCCCTGGGGGTGCTCGATCTGGTAATGAAGTCCTCTTAAGATGCCCCGGCTGGATTTGCTGTGGTTGTCCTGGACAAAGCAGACCGGAGCAATGTTTTTTTGAAACGCGTCTTCCCGGAAAGTTTCCATGAAAAACCCCCGGTGGTCTGAGAACACCTGTGGTTCCATGAGAATGATATCGGGGTTGGAAAGCGAGGTATATTTCATGATGCCAGAAAAGGGTGGGTTAGCGAATTTTTTTCAAAAGGTCTGACAGATATTGGCCATAGTTGTTATTTTTCATGCTGCGGGCTGTTTTTTCCAGCTGATCCGCATCGATCAGGTTCATTCGAAACGCGATCTCTTCAGGACAGGCAATTTTCAATCCCTGACGATCTTCAACCACTTTGATAAAGGTGGCAGCATCCAGAAGGGATTCATGGGTGCCTGTATCCAGCCAGGCCATGCCCCGGGAAAAAAGTTCTACAGTTAAATCCCCCCGGGACAGGTAGGCGGCATTGACATCGGTGATTTCAAGTTCACCCCTGGCGGATGGTGTGATCTGCCCTGCAATGTGGACAACGTCATTGTCATAGAAATACAGACCAGTTGCCACATAATTGGATTTCGGGATCTTGGGTTTTTCTTCAAGACTGGTCACACGGCCTGCTGCATCAAATCCGATAACACCATATCTTTGGGGGTCTTTGACATAATACCCGAAAATGGTGGCCCCGGTATCTTTTTTGCCAATATTCTGGAGGCGGTTGGGCAAACCTTCTCCATAGAAAATGTTGTCCCCCAGGATCAGGGTGACCGGATCTGTGCCGATAAATTGTTTACCGATGATAAAGGCCTGGGCCAGGCCGTCAGGGGAAGGCTGGGTTGCATATTCCAGGGAAATGCCCCATTGAGAACCGTTCCCAAGCAGCTGTTTGAAGTTATGAAGATCCTGGGGCGTTGTGATGATCAAAATCTGATTGATGCCTGCCAGCATCAATGTGGACAACGGATAATAGATCATGGGCTTGTCATAGACCGGCATGAGCTGCTTGCTGACCGAATAGGTCAGCGGATAGAGTCGGGTGCCTGATCCGCCAGCCAGTATAATTCCTTTTCGTGCCATTGGGGTGATCTTTCTTTGGGTTTTATTTTTTATATAAAGTGTCAAGTTCGGATTTGAGGGCTCTCTGAGCTTCCGGCTCCCCTGTCCCACGAGTCGGTGACGCAGGTTTCAGCGCCGAGATGGGTGATGGTGATGGCTTTTGATTGATTATTCATCAATTTTATCATCTGTCATGTACATCATCAGTATTAACGCTCATGACAGGCTTGGTTTTTTTGATCAGATGTCATCTACAGGGAAATACCCCCCTAAAATTTTGGGCATAGCTCCGCTCTGTCGGTTACAAAGGGCTGGGCTTTGTAATCGATGTGGGTTGAGGATTGGGCTGTTTTTTCCGGCTACTTTTCCCAGATCAGCAGATGGGGTCTGGTAGCCAGGCCTTTTGAAAAGGTTTCAAATTCGTACCGGGTCAGGACCAGGTGCCGGATCTTGCGGTTGATGTAGCGCTCGGTTTTTTGGGTCAGGTCGTGCAGGTGGTAGTTGTCGATGTCTCCCACCAGCAGCAGGTCGATAATGCCGGTGTCTTTGCCTGCCGCATAATCATCCAGCAGATAGGCCTGTTCCAGGTTGCCCAGGCGGGTGATGATGCTGTCAATGACCTGGTCCACGCCCAGTACTTTTTTGGCCATGGAGCCCAGTTCCGGAAACAGCGGGTGCTTTGGGTTGGCTTTGTACCAGATTTTTCTGCCCTGTTTTTCCGCCGTGATCAGGTCGCTGCCGGACAGGTGGTTCAATTCGGACCGCACTGCATTGGAAGATACATTGAATTCATCGGAAAGCTGTCGCAGGTATGTCCGGGTATCCGGGTTCATGAAAAAGCGCAGCAGCAGCTTTATTTTCAGTTTTGACTGAATGATGCCGGAAAAAAGGGTGTTATTCATTTAATTTTTCTTGCCTTTTATGTTCAATATAATTGCTCATATCAATATCAGAAACTTCTGTCAATAATTTATATCATTGAGCTTCCGGATTTTCAGTCCAGAGATCCTGTTTGATACAATTGACCATATTTTTTACAGGCTTCTTCAAGTTTTGAGTGCCCTTTGTCGCTCATGATCGCTGCAAGGTAATCCCAAGTTCTCAGATAATATGTCAACATGGACTGTTCCCAGAGGTTCCCCTTTTCTCGTGTAAACGCTGTTGGCAGCTCCATTTTGTTCAAAAGAAGGTGTTCATTGAGCTGAAACAGTTTCAATGCAGGCAACAGAAGGTCTTGGGAAGAGACCAGTTTGATAAAAGGTCCCACTGGATAGGAAAGCGGAAGAAATTTGGCATTGGGTTCATCTTTTTTCGGTGTTCTTATGAGATAGACCGGTCTTTTTTTTAACAAAAGAAAAAAATAGTGATCAATAGATAGATTATATCGGTCAAAATCTGGAAACGCTTGTGAAATATTGTCTTTTCGATACCAGTCCAGATGCCAGAGACCTTCCTGGACAATGAGAACATTTTTCTTTTCAGGTTTCACCAGATGAATACCATAAAGAAGTCCATAATAATCAAGATCGCTGGTGGTCACCACCACAGCATTGTCTTCAACAATTTCAAGAATGTTTCTGATATGGGCTTCATAAAACGTGGCACTTTTCCGCTCAGCAGCCGGCCATTGATTCAGGATATGGAGAGACAGAGACACCCCCATCAAAAGGACGAGAATGGTTTTTGACAGGTTGTTTTGCAGCATGGCCATGAAAACGGCGGAGGGCAGGGCCAGAAATAAAATTGGCAGGGCAAAGAACCGTTCCCCCATAAAATATGCCCAGTCGGTTCGGGGCAGGTTGAAAAATGAGAGGAAAACAGGGCCGGTGAATATAAATGCAGTGATGACGACAATCATGAAGCGGTTTTTTTGGACAACAGGACATACCTCTTCTCTTTGGGTGAAAAAAGGGATAAAAACGCCCACAATTGCCGGTACAATCAATATAAAAGAAAAAGTGGCGGGCAGGGTGATGAAAAAATGTTTGATGCCATTGAAAAAATGACCGGTCGCTCCGGCAAAGAGAGTGAAAGTCCCATACTCATGTCTCAGCAGGTGCGTCAACAGTCTTTCCATGGGAACGTTCCAATCCCCCCAGACATAGATTGGATTGGCTGTATTGAAAAAAAATGAAACAAGGGGAAGCAGACCCAGGAGGGATCCCAGAGAAAACCATTTCAAGGCAGTCAGCCGGCTTGTGGTGATAAATACCCAGGTTAGGATGGCAGAGGGCAGAAGAAAGGCCATTGAGTGATGATTGCAAAAGCTGAGCCCAAAAGTCAAACCCGTGAGCATGAACCATTTTTTAATCTGGCGATCTTCGTTGCTTTCTAATGCGTGATACAGAGCGTACAGACAGAAAGCGGAGAGAAAGAGGTTCAAGGCAAAGGGTTCAATGGCTGTGGCGGATCTCCAGATGATTCCCGTCAGAAAAATCAGATAAACGCCGAACAGGGAGGCTGTTTCATTTCCGGTGTAAGCACGGGCAATCTTATGGGTGATGATGGCGGCAGCCACGGTGAAAAAGATTGATACACAGGCAAGAAGGGGGATCAGAGGGACAAGTTTTTGGAATATCATTACTACTGAACGTAAAACAAGCGTAAGAAGGGGATACCCCGGCGGGTGGGCAATGCCCCCCTTCATGGCGAGAAGGGCAAATTCTCCGGCATCAAAATCAGGAAGAGAGGTGGGAAGACCGGCAAAATAGCAAAGGGCAAGGGGAAGAAAAAGTCCGATATCCCGGAACGTTCTATTTTTCAGTATGTTCATGGATAACTGCCTTGTCAGAGGCACGGCCTCTTTTATTCTGTCTGATGTTTTTTTCAAAAACAAACGGCTTGACACCCGGTGTGAGGCCATAGATGGTCGAGGAATCAAAAACAGCTATCTTGCTCAAGGTGAAATTCACAAATGCGCCGGCAATGCTGCCGGCAAAAACAGGAATGAAATAATGGCGTTGAAAAAAGAGATGGCTGTTGAACAGATGGGTGGAAACGAAAAAATTACCCAGAAAACCCAATGCGCTGACGGTGACAAAGCCTAGCCACTGTCTGATCCATTTTTGCCGGGTGGAATCTGAAAAGGTGATCATTCTGTTGAGTTGAAAGTTGCTGGTGGCAGCCACCAGAAAAGAGGGAAAACGGGCAATTTCAAAATTCATTCCCATCAGCCCATGAAAAATAAACATGGCAGAAAAATCAACAATGGTACCCAATCCCCCCACAGCACAGAATAATAAAAACTGCACCTGAAAATACCATTTGTATTCATAAAGCCGTTTGAGATGGGCAAGATAAAGAAGTTGTTGCTGAAAAGTGAGTTTTGATTCACAGGCCTCCCTCATGCCAAAAAATATGGGTATTTCTTTGATTCGTTTTGGACGGGTTTTTACAATGAGTTCAAGGCCGATTTTATAGCCTAATGGATTGAAGAAATCCGCATCTTCGAGAAGCTCTTGTTTCAGGGCAAAAAAACCGGACATGGGGTCTTTGACTTTTACAAGAGGGTGAGCCAGCCAGGTTGCAATGTAGGTGTTCAGGTAGCGGAAAAGTCCCCAGTTCCGGCTTATTTTTCCGCCTTTGATATAGCGGGAGCCAAGCACAAAATCCACTTCCTGTTTCAAAATAGGGGCAATCAGGCGGGGAACATCTTCTGGGGCGTGACTTAAATCGGCGTCCATCACAACAAGAACAGGAAATCGGGCCTGCCTGAAACCGTGTAATACCGCCGAGCTCAGACCCTGCATATCTCTGCGGACATAAAGGGAGACCGGAATGGTTTCCGCCAGTTCTTCGATGATTTCAATGGTGCCGTCTGCACTGTCATCATCCACCACCAGTATTTCAAAATGCAGCCCATTTTGCCCAAGAACCCGGTCAAGTATGGGGATCAGTTTTTTAAGATTCTGAGCCTCCCTGAGTGTGGGAATGATCAGTGAAACACCTTTTTTTTCCATCGTGTCTATTCCAAAAAAACAACAGATTGTTGAAAAAAATTATCTTTATTCAGCACCATAATTCCAGGGGCTTGGGAATGTATAAAAAACTATCCTTGATTTGACAACCATAGAATTACGTGTGAAAAAAGATGTTACTCTGTTTTTGCAAGATTCCGATGATGGATGTTTATACGTTCATTTATCCTGATCTTGACCTTATCTGTCGGATAATTGTATATATCTTCAGCATAAAAATGCGGCAACTTGAAAATTCAACCCGACTCAAAGCGAGGATGCTTGTACAAAGACAAGAAGATCTGCGTGGTGGTGCCTGCCTATAACGAGGGATCTCAGATTGCCGGGGTCATCGAGACCATGCCTGAGTATGTGGATGCGGTGGTGGTGGTGGATGATGCCAGTATAGATGACACGGTCCGGGTGGTCAAGGAATGCCGGCAGGGCAGGGCAGATCTGGTTCTGATCGAACATGAAAAGAATCAGGGATGCGGCGGTGCAGTGATCAGCGGATATGCGTGGGCTGCGGAACGGGATTTTGATGTGGTGGTACGCATGGATGGAGACGGGCAGATGAATCCGGATGATCTGACCTCCCTGATCGACCCGGTGGCAACGGGTGCCGTGGATTTTGCCAAAGGGAACCGGTTTTTTTCCGGCAAGGCGTATGAAGTGATGCCCAAATTGCGGTATCTGGGGACGGCATTTCTGTCTTTGCTCACCAAGATTGTTTCCGGATACTGGCATTTGTCGGATTTTCAGTCCGGGTATGTGGCTATCGGCAGAAAAGCCCTTGACACGGTTGACTGGCAGCAGATGTATACAAGATATGGCCAGCCCAATGACCAGTTGATTTTATTGAATGTGTACAATTTCAAGGTTAAGGATGTGCCCGTGGACCCGGTGTATCATGTGGGGGAGGTCTCGGGCATCAAGATCAAAAAAGTGATCTTTACCCTGGGGTGGCTGCTGGTGAAACGGTTTTTCTGGCGGCTCAAGGAAAAATACATTATCAGGGATTTTCATCCCCTGGTGTTTTTCTATGCCCTGGGGCTGTCCCTGGGCGGATTTTCGTTACTGTTGTTTCTGCGGGTGTTCTTTGTGTGGTTTACAAGCGGTCATATCCCTACCATCAATGCCTTTGCCGCGTTTTCATCTTTTATAGCCTCAGCCCAGTTCACCTTGTTTGCCATGTGGTTTGACATGGAGGCGAACAAGCATCTGAGGCCGGGTGATCCGGATGCATGACGGGGAGTCGATAATACCGGCATCCGGGGATTGGTGCGGTCCAGTTCATAGATCAGGTCCGGGACCTGATCATGTTTGAGCAAATTGTCGATATTGCCATATATGGCATTTCCGACAATTTGGCAAATCCGTTTTTGGAGTCAGGGGTCATATCGGATGTTGGTGTCTTTTTCCGACAGGATAGGCCAGTCAATTGCGATCGGAAGAGTCAATATCGTTTGCTTCCTCAATTGCGTTTAGTATTGAGGGCTCTACTAAAGTATCAATCACTTTATCCGAAAGATGTTTATGATGCGGAAAATTCACAAGACCTGGGAAATGTGGCGCATTGTCATATCGAAAAACAAGGCGGTTTTTCTCATCTTGAAAATGATATCGATAATACAGGCGTATAATGGCAGATTCTTCAACCATATTTGCCTCATTTAATTCCAGCAGATATCCACTCTTGAAACGAACTCTGATACGCAAGTTAACGCGATTATCTGTTAGGATTTCCTCTTCATAACGTTCTACATAAACTTCTTTCAGCTTCCGAACAACAGCTTCAACTGCACTCAGGTGTTCCGATAATAAATCATGCAACATTATGTAACTGATCCTCTATGTCACGTCTGATCATAACATAATGTTTGTAATTATTGGCCCATTCGATGTAATCTTCAGAGTCTTCCAATTGCCCTTTTATAAAGCTATTAAAGAATTCTTCTGATGTCATTTTATATTGTGACTCATAACTGCTGAGGTGCTTTGCTATAGCAACAAGAGCATCTACGGATGAATCATACTCAATTCTCTGTTTTCTCATATCTCCCCCTCAAAGCCTATATAATACTGCTCATTTTTTATTTTTGTATTGAGCATATTATAAATATTTTTTTTAACCAAAGCAAACCAAGTTTTGTCTACTTCCAGTTCCAGCTTTTGCTTATTGAGCCTGTCCGTGACCTCCACAGCAAATCGCCATAACCTGAGATCAGTGCAAGCAACTGCCCTGTATTGATGACAATAGATTCTGTTTCAGGCATTTTGCATATTCGCCACCTTGTCATGAATCCTTTTTATCGTAAAATCATCACATACCGACTGACAACCCCAAGGATCTTTTTTTTCTGCATGGCCGACACAACCCCTGCATTAAATCGTTCAGAAGACAAGGGCGCCTGGATGACATGGGTCAGGGCCCAGCCGGTTTTTTTGAAAATGTCATAATAATCCACAACCAAAATACCCTGGCCCGGTTCTTCTTTATCGGCAGGACAATGTTGAAAATCCCGCCAGTCCGAGTTGATAAAAGCAAGACGGGTATCTTTCTTGGAAATCTTCTTTAGAAAAATAAAAAATTTTTCCAGAAATTTCAAATACGTTTGTCTTGAAAGCCCTGAAATACTTTCTGCCCAGAGCAAGGCAGGTATCGGCACACACACCACCCCCGGCCATTGGATCAAAAATCAGATCACCCTGCTTTGAAAAAAAATACAGGATGTGTGCGACCAGTTGGGCTGGAATACGTCTGGGCCAATCCTGGCATTTTGGCCAAATGGTGGGATAAAGTCCTTCGATTAATGTCCAGCCTCTTTGCAATCCTGTCCTGTGGAATACCCAGCTGGTGTAACCGAAAAATTTTAAGATCAAGTTCCTGAAGCGTGGTGGCCCTTAAATCAGCAATATATAAATCAACTGCCTGTCTTGATCTGCCGATTGCCCTGCCGATTTCGGCGGATGTTAATCCGGGGTTTGACTGAAAAGCGCGCCTGGCAGTACTGCTGGATTCAGACAGTTCCGGATTTTCAAAAGCCTGAACAAGGACAGGGTCAAATTCAAAACCATCCCTCAGGTTTTCCACAAAAATACGGATACGTTTATGATCCATATTTTCTCTTGGATATATGGATTCATCAAGTACGATATCTGACACTGGAATTTGGATCACTTGATCTTTCATGGGTGTTACAATAGCCGTATCCATATTCGGCCTGAACCCTGGAGCATGGTCAGGAGCAGGGCCTTGGTGCCGGGGGTGCAGATGATCACACGGTAAAACCCGGCATCGATCAGGTCCGGGACCCGGCCGATGTGATAGATGTGGGTGGTGATTTTTATTCTCCAATTTTTGAATATATTTCTGCCAGTAATCGGTAATCAATACGAATACCAACGTCTATCAGCTTGTTAATTTCCGGCTTGACAGCTTTTACGAGGCCGACCCGCTTTGCCATGGTAAGAAGCCCTACAGATCCGATTAATCCAATATCGAGAAGTTTCGCACATTTTCTGGCTTGAAGGTCATCCAGGACAGCCGTCACATTCGTACCTTTTTGCATTGCAAGACTCAAAACTTCACTCTCGCCTTTTCCAAGATCCCATGATGCAATCAGGGGATGAATGTTTTGAACCGATTCTTTGGTTACTTCAGCAGCAGATCCTAATTCTTCCAAATATTGTGCAATGGGTTTTTTGGATTCAATTTCTGAAATCACACCATCCGGCACTATCCACAAATCAGCCAAGGGTGATATTGTGCACAATAAACCGGCTTTTCCAAGCAGAATAATCGGAGACGCATTTAATATGAAGACACTATTCATAACCGGCTTCTTTCAATACTTCATCGGCAGTGTATTGAAACGGGGACACGTTAAACCTGGCCAGTTCCATCAAAAAATCCTCCCGGCACAATCCGGCTATTTCCGATGCTTTTTCCTGAGATATTTGACCCATTTCATACCATTTGACGGCCGCCACAATCCGTATGTCATTTTTTAATTCTTCAGGTGTCTTGCGAAGAGCTGAAAAAACGCCTAAAGGTAATTCAAAAGATATGGTTTTTGTTTTCATATGAAAACCTCCTTGTCTATTAAACATAGCTTACGCTTATTTTTAAAGAATATCAATTTATGAAAACCGGATCCGGCAATGATCGATGTGGGCATGGGTGAGGAACAAAAAGTCGATCTCTGCCGGCGGCACCGGGAACCGGTCGAAGGGCACCAGCGGATCATGGCCCTGGGCAATGCCGCAGTCCACCAGGATGGCGATGCTGCCGTTTTTGCTTGTTGCGCCTGTCTCTAGCTTCGACTGCAAAGTCAAAATGTCAACAGCATCTTTAAAAAAAGATTCTTATTGGATATTGGGTCGGTACTGAATGGTTTAGCAATTGGTGATTAGGGTAATTTGATCGATGAATTTTCTGATATCACCGATTTTTGCAAGGATTTGATTGCAGATGATTCTCGAATCAACGGCCTCATAATCATGGGATAAAAAATTTCTGAAACCGGCTATTTTTGAAAAATCATATGCAAACTCGGGGTCCAAAATACCGCTTTCACCTAAGATATCAAAGGATTCAGCATAGGACTGGGGTGGCCTCAGATTCTTTTTTTTTATGGTCATTTCAGCAAGCACAATACAGGAATCAACAACCAGATACAGATAATGCAGCATAGCGCCTCGATATATCGGATCTTTGTCAAATTTGGAAATACAGTCCGGCTGCATTTTTTCCAGAATGCGAATATACTCATTGATACGGCCGATTTTCTGGTGGATTCTTTCCATTAAACCCCCATGACTCTTTTTCTCTGGTATTTAAAATCAATGGCTGTGTGAAGCACTTTTTGCTCAAAGTCCAGCCTTGCATCCTGATTTGATTCGTAAATCACTTGGCCATGGCGGGTGATTCGATCGAGCAGTATGATGTTTTTACAACGATTCAAGACAACAATATCTATGTCATTCATTTTCAGCGACCGGCTGATCTCAAGATATAGCGCGGTTTTGATATCAAAAAATTCCATTTGAAGCTGTGGATCAAGGAAGATGGCAATATCGATGTCGCTGTCAGCAGTGGCATCCCCCCGGGCATGGGAGCCGAACAGATAGGCGAACAAAATCTGTCCGCCTTGATCTTCAAAAATCTTTTTCAGGGTTGGGATCATATGGGTTCTATATTTTGAGTTTCAGGTATCAGGATTGCCGTGAAATGATTTTATCCGGCCGGGTCTTCCGGGTCAAGGGTTGTTTTGATATGTTTCTTGACTTTTCAGGCGTTTAGCACTAAATATGACAGTTTAATATATGGATGACTGACGACCAGATTCGGAGGACGAATGGATTATAAAAAAACGCTCAACCTGCCTTCAACCCAATTTGCCATGAAGGCCAACCTGCCCCAGCGGGAACCGGAACAGCTCAAACAGTGGGATGAAAAAAAGATCTATGATAAACTGCGGGAACAGGCCAAGGACCGGCCTTTGTTCATACTCCATGACGGCCCTCCCTATGCCAATGGTCATCTTCACATGGGCCATGCCATTAACAAGATTTTAAAGGACATTATTGTGAGATCCCGGCAGATGGCCGGGTTCAACGCGCCGTATGTGCCGGGGTGGGACTGCCACGGGCTGCCCATTGAGCACAATGTGGACAAGCAGCTGGGATCAAAGAAAAAACAGATGACCCCGGTTCAGGTCCGGCAGGCGTGCCGGAAATATGCCGCCAAATTTGTGGATATCCAGAGAGACGAATTCAAGCGGTTCGGCGTGGCCGGGCAGTGGGAAACCCCTTATCTGACCATGAATTCCGCGTATGAGGCCAGAATCGCCAAAGAGTGCGGCGAGTTTGCCCTGGCAGGGGACATGTTTCTGGGCAAAAAGCCCATTTACTGGTGCTGCTCGTGCCAGACCGCCCTGGCGGAGGCCGAAATCGAATACCATGATCATACCTCGCCGTCCATTCATGTGAAATTTGCCCTAAAAGACGATCTGTCGGACCTGATCCCGGATATCAAGGATACGCCCGTGTCCATGGTGATCTGGACCACCACACCCTGGACCATTCCCGCCAATTTGGGGGTGTGCATCCATCCCCGGTTTGAGTATGTGGCGGTCAAAACCCGGGACCATGGGGTGCTGATTATGGCCAAGGCTTTGGTGGAAACGGTGATGCAGACTTTCGGCATGGATGATTACCAGGTGGTGGCAAAATTGAATCCCCTGGATCTGGAAAACAAAAAATGCCTGCACCCCATTTACGACACCGATTCTCTGATCATTTTAGGGGACCATGTCACCCTGGATGCCGGCACGGGGTGTGTGCACACTGCACCGGGCCACGGGGCTGACGACCATGTGGTGGGCAAAAAATACGGGCTGGACTGCTATTCTCCCGTGGAAGACAATGGCGTTTTTTCATCTGACGTGCCTTTGTTTGCCGGAGAATTCATTTTCAAGGCCAACACCCACATCAACGAAGTGCTGGAAGAAAAAGGGGCGTTGCTGAAAAACAGGCAATTGTCGCATTCCTATCCCCATTGCTGGCGGTGCAAAAACCCGGTGATCTATCGGGCCACGCCCCAGTGGTTCATTTCCATGGACAAGCTGGGGCTGCGGCAGAAAACCCTGGAACAGATCAACCATGTGCAGTGGATTCCGTCCTGGGGAAAAGAACGCATCTATGCCATGATCGAGAACCGGCCGGACTGGTGCCTGTCCCGGCAGCGGTCCTGGGGGGTGCCCATCCCCGTGTTTCATTGCAGCGAGTGCAAGGAGGTCTATGTGACCCGGGAATCCGTGGACAAGATCCATGCCCTTTTTTCTGAGCATTCATCCGACATCTGGTTTGAAAAAGAAGCAGCCGAGCTCATGCCCGACCATGCCGTGTGCGCCAAATGCGGCAGCAAACATTTTACCAAGGACCATAATATTCTGGATGTGTGGTTTGACTCCGGGGTCAGCCATGCGGCCGTGCTCACGGAATTTCCCGGTCTGCGGCGGCCGGCTGACATGTACCTGGAAGGATCGGACCAGCACAGAGGATGGTTTCACTCATCATTGCTGACGGCCGTGGGCCGCACGGGCAAAGCCCCGTACAAGACGGTGCTCACCCATGGGTTTGTGGTGGATGAAAAAGGCCATAAAATGTCCAAATCCGTGGGCAATGTGGTGGCACCGGAATCAGTGATCAAGCAGTACGGGGCGGATGTACTCCGGTTGTGGGCCGCGTCTGCTGATTACCGGGGGGATGTGAGCATCTCCAACAACATCATCAAGCAGCTGTCTGATGCCTACCGCCGGATCCGCAACACCTGCCGGTTCATGCTGGGCAATTTTTCAGATTTTGATGTCACAAAGGATGCCAGACCTGTTGCGGATATGGGGGAACTGGACCGGTTTATCCTGCACCGGCTGTATCAGGTGACCAAAAAAGCCGTGAACGCTTACGACACCTATGAATTTCATACCATTTACCATGCACTGCACAATTTCTGTGTGGTGGATCTGTCCGCATTCTATCTGGATATCATCAAGGACCGGCTGTATACCTCTCCGCCGGCAAGCCCGGAACGACGGGATGCCCAGACGGTCATGGCGACTATCCTGGATACCCTGGTCAGGATCATGGCCCCGGTGCTGCCGTTTACCGCGGAAGAGATCTATGCCCATATGCCGCCGGGCAAAGACAAAAAAGAAAGCGTGCACATGGCATCCATGGCTGTGGCGGATCCGCAATGGCAGAACAAAGATCTGTCTGACAAATGGACCTGGATTCTGTCTTTGCGCTCGGAAGTGACCAAAGCCCTGGAAGCGGCCCGGAAAGACAAGCTTATCGGTCATCCTCTGGATGCGGCCGTGGAGATCAAACTGCCGAAAACAGTACTCAAGGGATTTGTTCAGGATCTGGATATGCCGCTGGCTGATATTTTTATCGTGTCTGCAGCCGCATTAAATGACACACTGGATTCAGACGCGTTTCAAAGCAAGGAGATTGCCGGACTGGAAATTGCCGTGAAAAAAGCAGCCGGAGACAAATGCGAACGCTGCTGGCGTTTCAGCCGGACCATCGGGCAGGATGAGCAATATCCTGAAGCCTGTGACCGGTGTGCCTCTGCGTTGAACCAGATTCTGTAAAAAAGGGTGCTGTGGGAAAAAGAGAACTCATACGTCTGACCCTGGTGAGCGGGGTTGTGGTTCTGGTGGACCAGATCACCAAAAAACTGATCATGGTCCACCTGGCCTTGCATGAAGCCATTGGGGTGATTGACAATTTTTTCAATATCACCCATGTGCTGAACCCGGGCGGGGCGTTCGGTTTTTTTGCCACCCAGTCCCAGCTGGTGCGCAACCTGGTTTTTCTGGTATTATCCTCCTGCGTGGCCGTGTTTGTCTGCTGGTTCTACAGCCAGGTGGCCAAAACCCATGTGTTTTTGTCCTGGGGGTTGGCCCTGATTTTCGGCGGGGCCATCGGCAATCTCATCGACCGGTTCCGGTATGGCTATGTGGTGGATTTTCTGGATTTTTATGTGGGCACGGCCCACTGGCCCGCGTTCAATGTGGCGGATTCCGCCATCAGTATCGGCATGGTGATTCTGATTTATCATGTGATATTTAAAAAAATGCCGGAGATGTAACATGCATCCGATTCTTGTCCATTTTGGCAGCTTTACGCTGTATACATACGGGTTTTTCCTGGCCATGGGGTTTCTGGCGGCAGTCTGGTTTTCCAAACGCAATGCCCGGTTTTACGATCTCAAGCCGGATGATATTTCCGACCTGTTTTTTGTGATCCTGATATCCGGCATTGTGGGCGCAAGGCTGTTGTATGTGATCATCAATTTTGACGATTTCAGAGCCAGCCCGCTGGATATATTCAAACTCTGGAACGGGGGCCTGGTGTTTTTCGGCGGGTTCATGGGTGCGGTGGCTGCCTCCATTGTGACCATCCGGATCAAGAACCTGCCGTTTTTCAAGACCGCGGACACCATTGCGCCAGGCGTGGCGCTGGGGCACGGCATCGGCCGGTTGGGGTGTTTTTTTGCCGGATGCTGCTATGGGCGGCAGTGTGATCTTCCCATTGCCGTGCAGTTTTCCCATCCGGACAGCCTGGCCCCGCTGCATGTGCCGCTGCACCCCACCCAGATCTACATGGTGGCGGCCAATCTGATTCTGTTTCTCATCCTGATATTTCTCCAGCGCCGCAAGCGCTTTCATGGGATGATTTTTTTAAGTTACATTATTTTATATTCCGTGTTCCGGTTCATCATTGAATTTTTCCGGGGGGATTTCAGAGGCGATTTTTACTTTGAATTTTTATCCGTATCCCAGGGAATCGGGATTCTGGCCATTGTCATTGCCGTGGCGGCAATGGTGAAACTGGCCTTATCTTCTCGTGGCGACCGTTAAACATACCGGCCTGGACCAATGGCTGGCCGATGCCGGCAACCTTGTGCCCGGATTTGTCCTGTGTGCCGGGGAATCCTATCTGGTGCAAAAAGCCGTGGACGGGATCAAAACCCGGCTGATGCGCGGCAATACCCGCGGTGTTCATCTGGAAACCCTGGATGGCCGCACCACGATCATGGGAGATGTGATCGAGCAGATCAGTACGTTTTCTTTTTTTGGGGAGAAAAAAATGGTGCTGGTCCGGCAGGCCCCGATGTTTGCCGTCAAGGCCGGGGCAGGGGAGGTGTCTTATTCGGAAAACGACCTGAAGCGGTTGTCTGACGTGGTTGAAGGCGGCATTCCAGAGGGGCATTTTCTGGTGATGACGGCTGAATCCCTGGACCGGCGCAGGAAAATCGTCAAAACCCTGGAAAAAACCGGGCTGATCATAGACTGCACCGTGCCCCAGGGCGCCAGAAAAGCGGATATGGATGATCAGCGCCAGGTGCTTCAGAACATGGCCGGACAAATTTTAAAGCAAAACGGCAAAACCATGGCGCCGGCGGCATTTTCCGAGCTTGCGGACCGCACTGGATTTAATCCGGCTCTGTTCGCCCAGAATCTTGAAAAATTGACGGCGTATACAGGGAATC
This sequence comes from Desulfotignum balticum DSM 7044, assembly GCF_000421285.1. GTDB lineage: Bacteria > Desulfobacterota > Desulfobacteria > Desulfobacterales > Desulfobacteraceae > Desulfotignum > Desulfotignum balticum. The sequence continues at coordinate 2,177,084 of NZ_ATWO01000001.1, read as the reverse complement.
GTTCTGCCATCACCCGCACGGATGTGGAAGCCGTTATTCTTCGGGACAAAAAAGACCCGATTTTCAGCCTCACCAATGCGCTCATGGAAAAAAACACGGGTGATGCCCTGATGTATTTATCATCATTGCTTAAAGACGGGTTTCATGAGTTGCAGATTCTTAAAGCCTTTGAAAACCTGGTGAGGCGCATGCTTCTGGTCAAGGCGTTTATGCTGGATTTTTCCCAGAAACATCCGGATATTAGAATGGACCGGATGAATTTCAATGCCTTCAAACAGCAGATCATGCCGGCCATAACGGCCCATGATCAGGCGGCCCGGGATCAGACAAAGACAGCTGTCAAAGACCTGGTGATCGCTCCCAATCCCAACAGCCCGTACCCCGTGTTCCAGACCGTTGAAAAATCCGCCCGGTTTTCCTTAAATGAGCTCAGATCTGCGCTTATTTCTCTGGGAGATCTTGATTATGCCCTGAAATCGTCATCCATCAGTGCCCAGGCCGGCATTGAACAGTTTGTGATGACATTCTGCCGAAAAGGAGGCTCCTGTCATGGCGCGTAAAACCAAAATCATTGCAACCATTTCCAGCCTGAACTGTTCCAGAGACTTTATTGAACGACTGTATCGGGCCGGCATGAACGTGGTCCGGCTCAACACGGCCCACATGACCCATGACGATGCCCGGATGGTGGTGGAAAACACCCGGGCCGTGTCTGAAAAAATCGGTATTCTGGTGGATACCAAAGGGCCTGAGATCCGCACCTGCGATGCCGTGGAACCCCTGATCGTCCGCAATGGGGATTTTGTGAAAATCAAAGGCGATCCCGCCGGGGTCTCTTTTGGTGATCTGATTTACGTGTCCCACAAAGGCTTTGTCAACGATGTCCCCATGGGCAGTTCCGTTTTGATTGACGATGGCACCGTGGCCATGGCTGTGGTGAGTGTGAAGCCGGATTATCTGGTGTGTCAGGTGGAAAACGACGGGGTGATCCATCCCAGAAAAAGTGTGAATATCCCGTCCGTGCATGTGAAGCTGCCCGCGCTGAGTAAAAAAGACATCGGGTTTATCGAGCTGGCCGCAGACCATCGCCTGGATTTCATTGCCCATTCTTTTGTGCGCAACAAGGAAGATGTGCTGGCCGTGCAGGAAATTCTGGACAAAAAAAAGTCCCGGATCAAGATTATCGCCAAGATCGAGAACAGCCAGGGGGTGGAAAATATCAATGAAATCCTGGACCATGCCTATGGGGTGATGATTGCCAGAGGGGATCTGGCTGTGGAGATCCCTACGGAAAAAATCCCTTTGATTCAGAAAAGGATCATCACCACCTGCATTGAACGGCGCTGTCCCGTGATTGTGGCCACCCAGATGCTGCATTCCATGATCGATTCCCCGCGGCCCACCCGGGCGGAAGTGTCGGATGTGGCCAATGCCTGCCTGGACCGGACCGATGCATTGATGCTGTCCGGGGAAACCGCCAGCGGCAAATACCCGGAAGTGGCCGTGAGAACCATGGCCAAAATCGCCATGGAAGTGGAAACCAATTCAAGCAGCTTTATCAACACCCCATATACATCGGAAAAAATCGTGACCGCGTATCTGGCCAAGGCGGCCGTCAAAGCGGCCCTGCGGCTGAACACCCAAGCCATTGTGGCGGATTCCCTGACCGGGAACACCATTCTGGCTTTGGCAGCCTACCGGGGGGACAATCCCATTTATGCCCAGGTGTATGACAAACGGGTGATGCGGCAGCTGTCTCTGTCTTTCGGGGTGTCGGCGGATTACATTCCCATGAGCGCCGGATCCATGGAAACGTTGAAACTGTCCATCTGCCGCATGCTGGAAGAAAAAAAACTGGCGGACGATTCATTGATTATTGTGCTGGCCGGCAGTTTCGGGCCGGCCCATGGGGCATCGTTCATTGAAATCGCCACAGCCGGCGCGTTAAAGGAAAAATGCCTGACGCTCTAAGCCGGCTGAAACAGTTCTTCCGCATGGTATGAACTTCTCACAAACGGTCCGGACGCCACTTTTTTAAATCCCATGTGCCGGGCCGTTTCAGCCAGGTCATCAAATTCTTCGGGCGGATAGAATTTTTCCACGGGCAGATGGTTCCGGGTGGGCTGAAGATACTGGCCGATGGTAAGCATGTCGCACCCGTGATCCGCCAGATCCTGCAACGTTTTTTCCAGTTGTGCCCGGGTTTCGCCCAGGCCCACCATGATGCCGGATTTGGCCGGCATGTCCGGGTTCAGGCGTTTGACATTTCTCAGCAGGTCCAAGGATCGCTGGTACACGGCTTCGGGCCTTGCTTGTACATACAAATCCGCCACGGTTTCAATGTTGTGGTTGATCACATCCGGTCCGGCATCCATCACGGTTTTCAGGGCATTCACATCCCCTTGAAAATCCGGAATCAGCACTTCCACCCGGATGGTCTGATCCTTATCCTGTCCCATTTTTTTGATGGCGCGGATCACAGCGGCAAAATGGGCGGCCCCGCCGTCTTGCAGGTCATCCCGGGTCACGGAGGTGACCACCACATAGTGAAGGCCTAAATCCAGGGCTGCTTTGGCCACCCGGGCCGGTTCATCCGGATCCACGGGCAGGGGCGGGCGGGCCGTAATATTGCAAAATCGGCAATGCCGGGTGCACTGGTCCCCTAAGATCATGAACGTGGCCGTGTTTTTGGAAAAGCATTCAAACATGTTGGGGCAGTTGGCTTCCTGGCAGACCGTGTGAAGCCTGGCACCGGACAGCAGCCGGGTGACCCGGGCATAATCCCCGCCTCTGGGAAGATGTTTTTTCAGCCAGGCCGGCTTTCTTTTTTTTTCAGCACATTGATGCATGGGCAGACTCCTTTACGGGATGAAAATGAAACCATTGGCAGAAATAGGTGATCAGGGTTTCTTTGATGGATTCCATGGGAAGCGGCGGGTGGGCCAATCCCTGGTCTTTGAGTTCCTGTGCCAGAGAGGTCATGGAAACACCGGACATGCCGCAGGGATTGATCCAGGAAAACGGGGTCAGGTCCAGGGACACGTTCAATGCCAGGCCGTGGATGCTGATGCCGTGTTTGATGGACAGCCCCACGGACCCGATTTTTTTTGCATCTTTCCACATGCCGTGGTTCCGGGGATCCCGATGAATGGACACCCCGAAATCTTTGGCCGTCTGTCCCATGATCTCCTCTAAGCCATACACGAAATCCGTGACCCCGATTCTGGCCTGTTCCAGGTCCACCACAGGATACAGCACGGCCTGGCCCGGGCCGTGATAGGTGACATTGCCCCCTCGGTCCGTCTGCACCAGGGCCACGCCCCGGTCTTTGAGAAATGCTTCAGACCGGGTCAGGTTTTCCTGTCCGCCGTTTCTGCCGAACGTGAACACGGACGGATGCTGGACAAAAAAGATTTTGTCCGGCCGGGTCCGGTCTTCAATTTTTTCTTTGCGGGCGGTCTCCTGGAAAGTCAGTGCCGTGGTGTATTCCAGGAGACCTAAATCCTGGAATACACCGCCACGGGACAGGGTGTTTATCCTCTGAGGCATGGCTTTCTGGCCGCGGCCACTTCATCCAGGCGGGTCACTTTGGGCAGCACCGGGGCGGAAGTCAGTTTTTCCGGATCGGTTTGTGCTTCTTTGGCAATGGCTTTCACTGCATCGATGAACTGGTCGATGTCCTCTTTGGATTCGGTTTCCGTGGGTTCCACCATGAACGCGCCGTCCACCACCAGCGGGAAATATACTGTGGGCGGATGAAATCCGTAATCCAGCAGCCGTTTGGCCATATCCATGGTGGAGATGTGATATTCCTGCTGTTTGGCATCGTTAAACACGCATTCATGCATGCAGGGCCGGTCATAGGGCAGATTCAGGGTGCCTTTGAGGGATTCCTTGATATAATTGGCATTGAGCACGGCCAGGCGGGAGGTATCCAGCAGGCCCTGTGCCCCCATGGTCAGAATATAGGCATACGCCTTGATCATGACCCCGAAATGCCCGTAAAACGTGTGGAGCCGGCCGATGGAATCCGGACAGTCTGTCACGAATTTGAACGTATCCAACTCTTTTTCCACCCGGGGAACGGGCAGAAACGGCGTTAGTTTTTCATTGACAGCCACGGGACCGGACCCGGGTCCGCCGCCGCCGTGCGGGGTGGAAAAGGTTTTGTGCAGGTTCAGATGAAGCACGTCAATGCCCAGTTTCCCGGGTTGCACCACACCCATGATGGCGTTCATGTTGGCACCGTCCCCATATACCAGCCCGCCCTTGGCATGGACGATCTCGCAGATCTCTTTGATGTTTTCCTCAAACAGCCCTAAGGTATTGGGGTTGGTGATCATGATACCTGCGGTTTCTTCATCCATGATTTCAGCCACAGCCTCAGGCTCCAGAATCCCTTTGGGGCCGGATTTGAGGTTGACGCTTTTGTATCCGCACAAGGTGGCCGAGGCCGGGTTGGTGCCGTGGGCCGTGTCCGGAATGATGATCTTGGACCGCTGCCTGCCCTGTTTGGCGTGATAAGCATGGATAATCAGCATGCCGGTGAGCTCGCCATGGGCTCCGGCAGCCGGTTGCAGCGTGACGGCATCAAACCCTGTGATTTCCGCCAAAGAGCGTTCCAGGTCATACATGAGCCGCAACGCCCCCTGGGAGCATTCATCACCGGCCAGGGGATGGGCCCCGGCAAATCCCTGGCGGGCCGCCTGAACTTCGTTGGTTTTGGGGTTGTATTTCATGGTGCAGGACCCTAAGGGGTACATGCCGGAATCCACGCCAAAGTTCCACTGGGACAGCCTTGTGTAGTGTCTGACCACGTCCAGCTCGGACAGCTGGGGCAGGTTCGGGGTATCTCCGGTCAGTGCCGGATCCAGAGGGGACCGTTCCACGTCTGCTTTGGGCAGGGAAATGGCGCACCGGCCTTCACGGCTTTTGTCCCACACATTGGGTTCGTTGAATATCAATCCTTTGGTGCCTGGCCGCTGAGTCATCATGCCACCTCCTTTGCCAGCTGATCCATCTGCTGTTTCGACACTTTTTCCGTGGCGCAGAACAGGTAATGGTCGGTAAGTTCTGGGTAATACGGGGCCAGATCCAGACCGGCGAAAACGCACTGCCGGTTGATCAGATCGATCCGTTTCCGGTTGAAATCCCTGGGGGCTTTCATCACAAACTCGTTGAAAAACGGCGGGTCAAACACGGGTTCAAACCCGGCACCCGCAAGCGCGGATTTCAGGTACATTGCCTTGTCATGGTTGAGCTGGGCGATTTCCCGGATCCCGATCTTGCCGATGGTAGACAGATACATGGCCGCAGTCATGGCATTGAGTCCGTTGTTGGAGCAGATGTTGGACGAGGCTCTCTCCCGGCGGATATGCTGTTCCCGGGTGGACAGGGTCAAAACATACCCGTCATCCCCGTTGCTGTCTTTGGCCCGGCCCACCAGACGTCCGGGCAGGTCCCGCATGAGTTTGGATGTGCCGGCCAGAAGTCCCAAGCCCGGACCGCCGAATGTTTTGGCAATGCCTAAGCTCTGGCCTTCACCTGCCACCAGATCAGCGCCGAATGATCCCGGGTTTTTCAAAATTCCCCAGGCCAACGCTTCGGTAAAAGAGGTGATGAACAGGATTTTTTTGGCATCCGCCACTTTTTTGACCGCAGCCAGATCTTCGATATGCCCGAAAAAGTTGGGGGACTGCACGGCCACGCCGGCAATGCCGTCCATGGCTTCCAGGGCCGTCATATCAGTGAGACCGTCTTTGGTATGAGGGATCAGCACCATCTCGTACCCCGTGGGTTTGAGATAGGTGTCGATGATTTCCCGGTGGCTGGGATGCACCAGGTCGGACACGGCGATCTTGTCGGCTTTTTTATTTTTGCGCAATGCGATCAACGCGCATTCGGCCAGGGCCGTGCCGCAGTCATAATGGGACGCTGTGGCAATGTCCATGCCCAACAGATCCGTGACCATGGTCTGGAACTCGTAAATGCCCTGGAGGGTTCCCTGGCTGACTTCCGGCTGGTACGGGGTGTAGGCCGTGGCGAATTCAGACCTGGATACCAGATAGGGAATGATGGCCGGAATATAATGGTCATAGCTGCCGGCCCCGATCAGGCAGGTGTAGCCTTTGCAGGCAATATTTTCCGAAGCCAGTTTTTCCATGTAATCGTTGAGTTCCCACTCACTCATGGGCTCCGGCAGGTTCAGGCCGTCTTTGACTTTGACGGCATCCGGAATGGTTTTAAACAGGTCATCCAGAGACCCGGCTCCGGCAACGGCCAGCATCTTTTGGATATCTTCCTGTGTATGAGGCAGATAACGCATAGGATTTATCCTTTCAGCATCTCAAGGTATGCGGCTTTGTCCATCAGTGCATCCATTTCAGAAAGGTCGGATGGTTTGACTTTGATGATCCATCCGCTCTGATAGCAGTCTTCATTCACATTTTCCGGCGCATCTTCCAGATCTTCGTTGATGGCCACGATCTCGCCGGAGATGGGCATGTACATTTCAGATACGGCCTTGACCGATTCCACGGACCCGAACTCATCTTCTGCGGAAAAAGAATCCCCCACTGCGGGCATTTCCACAAACACAATTTCTCCCAGCTGATCCTGGGCATAATCATTGATGCCGATGGTCACGGTATCCCCGTCGGCTTTGGCCCATTCGTGATCTTTGGTGTATTTGACGTCTTCAGGTAAATTCAGTTCATTGATGTCTTTCATGAGAGCCTCCTTTTTAATTTAAATAAAATGGGTGATTTTTTTTCTGGCGGTTCTGTCCGGCCGGATGTCAGTGACGATGGTCACGCTGATGGCGCGCTTGCCCTCTTTGAGCATGAGTTTTGTGCCCGGTTCCAGGTGTTTTGAGACCATGACAAATCCGCAGGCAATGCCTTTAATTTTAATGTTGTCCGGCAGATCCGGGGTGTTGATGCTGACAATTTTTCCCTCATGCCAGGTGATGCCCATGTCCGTGGCACAGGTAAGTACATGCCCGATCTGTTGTTCGTTTTCGTCAAACACGCCCGTATTTTCACCGGCAGCCACTTTTCTCAAGCTGTCTCCCACAAAGGGAAATACATATACATCATTTTTTTCAGGCACCAGGGCGGCGGCACCCAGAAAATCCTTGGTAAACCCGGATTTGTCCGAATTATAAGGTAACGCAAAATCCCAGGGATGGTTCATGAATTTGAAATGACCGATATCCTGGTGGGACAGGGGCAGCCCGGCCCCGGCCCGCAGAGAATCCCGGGCACCTAAGCCGCAGGCCGTAATGCCGAAAGATTCGCCGGCCGCCAGCACCTGTTTCCACAGATCCACAATCGCGTTAGGGGCAATGAAGATCTCAAATCCGAACTCTCCGGTATACCCGGACCGGGACAGCAGCACGGGGGTGCCGTTTTTCAGTTTCGACGCACCCGCTTCCGGATGATTCGGATCAAAATGACCTTTAAAGGAGAAATAGGGCATTTTTCCAAACACGGTGTCCGGAGACTGGATCAGTTTTGACAGAATCCGCACGGAATCGATTCCCTGGATATCCATTTTGGCGATCCTGTCGGTGAGGTCCGTGATCGTGACATCCCGGTCTTTTTTGTGTTTGTTCAGGTGGTCAGAAATCGCACCGCCCATACCGGCGTTCACACAGACCATGAACGAGGTGCCGGAAAATTTGTACACAATGGCGTCATCCAGGCAATGCCCTTTTTCATTCAGGAATGCGCCGTACACACACCGGCCCACGGCCAGAGGTGTCAGATCTCTTGTAAAACAGAAATTGAGCAGAGAGAACGCATCCGGTCCTTCCACAGTGACACAGGCCATGTGGCTGGTATCAAATATGCCGGCGGAAGTGAGCACGGCCAAATGTTCATTTTTGACTCCGGTGTCATACCACAGGGGCATGTCATATCCGCCGAAGTCAGCCATGTTGGCACCGGCATCCAGGTGCCATTGGTGCAATGGTGTGGTTTTCATAATAATGACCTTCAAATTTAAAGATTAAAAAATATAGGGAACCTTTAAATTATATGACTTGTATACAACAAAGGTTTCCACGGACCGGACACCGTTAATCTTGGCGATTTCTTCAGTGTAAAATTCCAGAAGTCCGAATTCTTTTTTAAACATGACCATGATCAGCAGGTCAAACCGTCCCGTGACCACATTGGTATGAATGACCCCCCGAAGCCGGCTGATCTCCTCGCCTTTTTCCACCAGATTCATCTCTGACAGTTTGATGCCGATGATCACCACCCGGTGACCCGGGAGCATGTCAGGATCCACCAGACCGCAAATCTCCAGTACGCCTTCTTCCTGCAATTTATTCACTCGGGACCGGACGGTGTTTTCCGTGATTTCAAGCTTGTCCGCAATTTTCTTGAAAGACCTTTTTCCCTGTTTGAGTTCTCTGATGATGTCGATATTTGTCTGATCTATTTTCATTCCACCTCTTTTATGCTGATAAAGTGAGGAAAACATAAATTTTTTTTAATTATCTTGATCATTAGACCAGATTAATGATAATGTCAATTAATTTTTAAAAAATTTGTGAAAAATGAAATTAAAAAAAGATAAATTAATAGATTTTCCATGAAAGGAGGAGGCATGACTGAAAAAATCGTGGTGATCGGCGGAGGGCCGGGGGGGTATGTGGCGGCGTTGCGGGCCGCGACTCTGGGCGCGGATGTGACCGTAATCGAAAAAGAGAACTTAGGGGGCACCTGTCTCAACTGGGGATGTATTCCATCCAAAATCATGAAAAATACGGCGGATATTCTTCAAAAATGCAGAAAAGCCCTGGATTTCGGCATTCAGCTGGAGGGGGCGGTGCTGCCGGACATGGCCGGGCTCATGGCCAGAAAAAACAAGATTCTGGCATCCCAGCGGGCCGGCATTGACGGCCTGCTCAAGGGACGAAAGGTCAATGTTATCAAAGGTTGTGCCAGAATCACCGGACCCGGGGCCCTGGAAGTGACGGGTGAGGATGATATCACGGCATCCTTGAGCTGGAACAAACTTATTATAGCTGTGGGGACCCGGCCGATGAATGTGCCGGATTTTGCCTTTGACGGCAAAAAGATTCTGTCTTCCAATGATATTCTGGTGCTGGATCATGTGCCGGAATCCATGACCATCGTGGGCGGCGGGGTGATCGGATGCGAATTCGCAGGCATTTTCACGGCCCTGGGCACCCAGGTGACCATCGTGGAAGCCATGTCCCGGCTTTTGCCGTTGCCGTCCGTGGATACAGCCGTATCCAAACTGTTGCTCAGAGAGATGAAAAAACAGAAAATCAAGGTGCTCTGCGACACTGTGGTGACGGCATGTGACACGTCCGGCAGCGGCTGCCAAATTTCTCTGGCCAAAAGCCCGTTCACGGACAATCCCAAAGCCAAAGATCCCAAAACCGATACCATTGCCTCGGATCTCATGGCCGTATGCATCGGCCGGACCCCGCTGTCCAAGGACCTGGGGCTGGATACCATCGGCCTGGACACGAGCGGGCCCGGATGGATTGATGTGAATGACAGAATGGAAACCGTTGTGAAAAACGTGTATGCCATCGGCGATATTCTGGGACCTTCCCGGATCATGCTGGCCCATGTGGCATCCCATGAAGGGCTGGTGGCGGCCGGCAATGCCATGGGAGAAAATGAAACCATGGGGTATGATGCCGTGCCCGGAGCGATTTTTACCATGCCGGAAATCGGGACTGTGGGAGTAAGCGAGGAGGAGGCCCGGAAAAAAGGCCTGGAGGTGGATACGGCATCCGTAAATTTCCGGATTCTGGGCAAAGCCCATGCCATTGATGAAATTGCCGGAGAAGCCAAAATGATTGTGGACAAATCATCGGGCCGGGTTCTGGGAATGCATCTCATCGGTCCCCATGCCACGGATTTGATTGCCGAAGCCACCCTGGCCATTGAAAAAGGGCTGACGGCCAAAGACATCGCCCATACCATCCATGCCCATCCCACGCTGGCGGAAATCATGGGAGAAGCAGCGGCCAAAGCAACGGGCATGCCACTGCACGGGTAAAAAGCTGCTGCATAAATACCTGCCGGGACTGGCGCTGGTACAAACGTTCAGCCCGGCAGTAATTTTTGATCGTTAAAATTTTGTTTTTGCCGCATTCATTGTGTGCTAAAGTGAATGCCCGTCTTATTAAAAGGGGGGTATTATACTTTAGCTAAAGGGAAAACAGCGTTAATGATCGAATTTTTTAATATTCGTACGCTTTTGCTGGTTTTTGGGGGGACCCTGCTGGTATCGGCTGTTTCCATGGCCTGCTACACACTCAACCGAAAAATTTATGGCAATTTTCGTCTATGGACCTTAGGGATGGGATCACTGTCCCTGGGGTTTCTGTTGATCAGTTTTCGGGATCTGATACCGGATCTGTTCAGCATCGTGCTGGCCAATATTTTGGTTTTTTCAGCGATTTTCTTAACTTACATGGGGTTCACACATCTGAGCGCGCGACCGGTTAAAACCGGAAAGCATCTGGTATTTGCCGGTTTGCTGTCTTTGGTTGTGGTGCCTTGTTTTACCTATTGGGTCCCCAGTGTCGATGCCCGCATCGTCATCAGTTCCTTTTATGCGCTGATTTATCTCGGGTTGATTTTTCGCGTATTTATATTCCAGACCCCGGCGGTCCGGTTCCGGGACAATATTTTGCTTGTCATATCCCTGATATTGCTGTTTGTGCTGTTTTTTGCCCGGGGGACCTTTTACCTGGTTTCCGGGAGTACCTTTGACAGTTTCATGGAAAGTGCCCCGTTCCATGAGATGGTTTTATTCAGCCTCATATTGTTGCAGTTTGCCTTTGTGATGGGGCTGATGCAGCTCAATTCCCAGCAGCTGGAACACGATCTGCTTGAAAAGGAAAGACGGCTGAAGAAAAATCAAAAACAGTACCGCCAACTGGTGGAAGAATCTTTGCAGGGCCTGGTGATTGCCAGAGATCGTCCCGCACGGCTGGTGTTTGTCAGTTCACCCATGGCAAGGATTTCCGGATATACACCGTCTGAACTTAAAAATTTCACACCGGAACAGCTCAAGGGTATCCTTCACCCGGAGGACCGGGCGCTGTTTTTCAGCAATTTTAAAAACCGACTGGCTGGTATGGATGTCTCTCCTGTTCAGCAATACCGGATTCGTCATAAAACAAAAGGGTACCGGTGGGTGGAAACCTACACGGCGCTGATTGACTTCGATGGCCAGCCTGCGGTCCATTCCCATTTTCTGGATATCACCCAAAAAAAAGAAGCCGAAGATATTAATGTGGCCATGTTCAAAATCCTGGGTGCCGTTACCACGGCCCGGGATCTGAACGATCTGTTTCAGACCATTCATGAATCATTGTTTCCGATCATCGATGTGACCAATTTTTTTATTGCGCTCAAAGATCCTCAGACCCATACCCTGTATTTTCCATATCATGTGGATACGGCTGATGATGATTTTCTTCCCATTGAGTTTGATAGTGCAAAAAACAACTCATTGACCGGCCTTGTTTTTGCAAAAAAAGAAGCGGTTCTGCTGAATCGGGAAGAACTTCGGAAACGGGAGGCAAACAACCAGACATGGGGACCTTTGGCCGTCATCTGGATGGGGGTCCCTTTAGTGGTTAAAGACAAGGTGCTCGGGGTGGTGGCCGTACAAAGCTATACAGATCCGGATCTTTATACACGCAAGGATCTTGAGGTGCTGTCGGCCGTGTCCCATCAGATGGCGCTTGCCATTGAACGCAAGCAGGCTCAGGAGGCTCTGGTGGAAAGTGAAAAAAGATACCGGTATCTTTTTTCCCATGCCCCGGCCGGGATCTGTGAAGTGGATTTTGAAAAAAATCGATTTTTCCGTGTCAATGATGTTATTTGTAAATTTTCAGGATATACCCAGGCCGAATTCATGGACATGAAGCCATTGGATCTTCTGACAAAAAAAAGCCGGGACCGGTTCAAGGAACGGATTGCAAATCTGGCTGCCGGTGAACCGGAAACAAAAGATATTGAATACGACCTGATTTCCAAACAAGGAAAACAATTAACGGTTGCCGTGACCCTGGATTTTGCCCATGACGACAAAAAACTGAGCCATACCCTGGTGGTGATCCATGATATTTCCTGGCGTCAGAAGATTGAAAAGGAAAAAATCAAGGCCCAGAAGCTGTTGGGTGAACAGCAGAAACTGGCCCTGATCGGCCAGGTGGCAGGGAAAATGGCCCATGACTTCAACAACATTCTCGGAGTGATCATGGGGAATGTTGAACTGATGCTCATGGACCATGATGATCCCGACTTACAAAAAATGCTCAAAAGAATACTGGCGCATACGGAAAAAGGGCAGTATCTGACCCGGAACCTGATTGCGTTTGCTAAAAATCAGGCACCCCGGCAGAAATATTTTTCGCTCAACCAAAAGATCGATCTGGCACTGGCGCTGATGAAAAAAGATCTGGAAGGTATTCATATCCAGCGGTCATATGATTCGGATCTGCCCGATGTCCTGGCTGATCCGGGCATGATCGAGCACTCCCTGATCAATTTGCTGCAAAATGCCGTCCATGCCCTTTCAAAAACCGAAACGCCTGAGATTATTCTTGACACCTGTGTGCGTGAGGCCAACATCTGTCTGGAAATCAAAGACAACGGCTGCGGTATTCCTGAATCGCATATCCATGATATTTTTACCCCTTCTTTTACATTAAAAGGGGGAAAAGATGTCATCGGTGCCTATGCACCCGGTATCAAAGGCACGGGCTATGGCATGGCCAACATCCAGAAATATGTTCATCAGCATCAGGGAACCATTGAAGTGACGTCGGTCCTGGATCAGGGCACCTGTGTGCGAATCTGTTTCCCGGTGATCGAAAAGCAGCTGACAGCCGAAGAAAAGGAAAAAATAGCCGGGACCGCTATCCGGACAGGCCGGTATATCCTGGTGGTGGAAGACGAACCTGACATTTCCGGTGCACAGCACCGGGTGCTGTCCCAGGCCCCTTGTCATCATCAGGTGGATGTCGCAGCCGATGCGGCCACTGCCATGGATCTGTTCGATCAAAACAGATATGATCTGATCAGCCTGGATTTCATGCTTGCCGGTTCAAAAACCGGAATGGATGTTTACCGGCATATCCGCCGCATTAACTCTTCAGTCCCGGTGCTGTTTGTTTCAGGCAATATCGAATTCATCGAAGCCATCAAGCCGTTGATGGAAAAAGACCGGTTTGTGGCCCATCTGTCCAAACCCTGCCGCATGGGCGCGTATGTCGAACATGTCAACCAGATGCTGGCCGGATAGTTCAAGCCCCCAGATACGCTTTTTTTACCTCGGGATTATCCAGCAGTTCATCCGTGGGCCCTTCCAGCACCAGGGAACCGTTTTCAATCACATACCCCCGCTGGGCAAACTTCAGAGCCAGCCGGGCGTTCTGCTCCACCAGCAAAATGGTGGTGCCCAGTTTGTTGATCTCCCTTAAGGCATCAAACATGTCCAGCATGAGCAGGGGTGCCAGTCCCATGGAGGGTTCATCCAGAAGCATCATCTGGTGTCCGGACATATATCCTCTGCCAACGGCCAGCATCTGCTGCTCACCGCCGGACAGGGTGCCTGCCAGCTGGTGGCGGCGTTCTTCCAGCCGGGGAAACAGGTCAAACACCCATTTTCGGTCCGCTTCAATCTGGTCTTTGTCTTTTCTGGCAAAACAGGCCAGTGTCAGGTTTTCCGTCACGGTGAGGTTTCCGAAAATACGGCGGCCTTCCGGCACATGGGAGATCCCCAGTTTTGACACCACCTTGTCTGCTGAATATTTTAAAATGTTCCGGCCGTTGAATTCCATGACAGATCCGGATTCACAGGGTATCATCCGGGAAATGGCCCGCAGAGTGGTGCTTTTTCCCGCCCCGTTGGCACCGATGATTGTGAGGATTTCTCCGGCTGCCACTGAAAAACTGATGCCGTGAAGGGCCTTGATATTGCCGTAGGATACATTCAGGTTTTGGATGTTCAGCTGCATCAGGTCATATCCTCCTTGCCCAGATAGGCTTCTATCACCTGGGGGTTGTTCTGGATTTCTTCCGGCGGGCCTTGGGCGATCACTTCCCCGAATACCAGGGTCTGGATGGTTTCACACAGCTCCATGACAAATTTCATGCGGTGTTCGATCAGGAAAATCGCCACATTGAAATCCTGGTGCACCTGGCGGATGATGCGGATCATTTTCACCAGTTCATCCGGGGTCATGCCGGCCGTGGGTTCATCTAAAAACAGCACCTTGGGTTTGGTGGCCATGGCCCGGGCCATTTCCACCCGGCGCTGGGCCCCATAGGGCAGGCTGGTTACAAGATCATCGGCATATTTTTCGATATCAAACAATTGCATGAGACGGTGGGCATTTTCCCTGACCTGATTTTCCTGGTCCCGACAGGCACGAGAGTTGAAAAACGCCCCCAGCAGCCCATAGTCCAGCTGTGCATAATGGGCCATGCGGATATGGTCCACCACATTCATATGCCGCCACAACGCCAGGTTCTGGAATGTCCGGCCCAGGCCCATGGCGGCGATTTGATTGGTTTCAAGGCCTTTGATGTTTTTGTTTTCCAGCCGAATCTTTCCTTCCGTAGGGGTGTACACCCCGGTGATCAGGTTGAAAATAGTGGTTTTGCCGGCCCCGTTGGGGCCGATGAGACCGAAAATCTGTCTGGGTGCAATGTTCAGGTTATAGTTATGAACAGCCCGCAGCCCGCCGAAAAAATGGGTCATGTTTTCAACATGCAGCAGTGCGGTCATGGGGACACTCCTTGTTGGCGTTTGTGTTTGGCTTCCAGCAGTTTTTTTGCATTGATCTCCGTAAAAGAGATCAGCCCATAGGGCCTGAAAATCATGACAAAGATCAGAATCAACGGAATGATGATCCATTTGAACAGTTCCAGGGGACGCAACGCCTCACCCAGCACATTGATACTCACCGCGCCCACAATGGAGCCCACAATGGAGTTGAGACCGCCGAAGTAGACCATGGCCAGAATTTCCGCCAGGCGGTTGATGCTGAACATGCCCGGGTTGATATAGGTGAGCACATGGGCAAAAAGACCGCCGGCTACACCGGCCCAGAAAGCACCGAACATAAAGGCGGTCATTTTTGTTTTACGGGTTTTAACTGTCATGGATTCTGCTGCTGCTTCATCATCTCTCACCGTATTCAATGCCTTGCCCAGAATCGAGGTGACAAAGTTGTGGATGACCCAGATGCACAGCATCGTCCAGAAAAAAATCACGGGCAGCGGGGCAAGATCCGGCTGTCCCCCCATACCCCTGGCACCGCCGATGATGTTCAGGTTTTCCACCGCAGACTTGACAATAAACATGAATGCCAGAGAGATAATGGCCAGGTAATCCCCCCGGGTGCGAAAAGAGGGGATGGCCACAGCCAGTGAACCGATGGCGGCGGCAGCGCCTCCCACCACCAGCACCAGCGGGAAAAGATAGGGACCCAGGGCCGGGGGCAGCAGGGCCGTGCCGAAAATTTTGTCATTGGTGAACAGCACCAGAGTCAGAATGGAAGACACATATGCCCCTAAGGCCATGAACCCGGGATGGGAGCAGGAAAATTCCCCCTGGTACCCGTTGATGACATTGATACTCACCGTGAGAATAATGGAAACAAGGGTGAGTTTGACCACCAGGACCCGGTAGTCGTTAATGCCTGCCCACAAATGGAGAATGGCATAAAAACAGACCAGGTGGATGACCGCGGAAAGCCACAACGGCAGCTTTTCCAGCAAGGCAGCCCCGGGGTTGGTGATAAAACAGGAAAGTTTTGCCACGGCCAGCACCGGGATGACGTAAACGATCAGGTCATAGGCAAGGGCACCGGGGATCATCACCGGTTCCTTGAGCATGATCAATGCGCCGAACAGCACCGGTATTTTGGGCAGACCCAGGTAATAGGAGATATAATCATACCCCCAGAAATATTCAATCAGCACGGCTGCGAGGATACCCAGAAACCATCCCAGCATGGGTACTGTTGAAAACATTTGTTTGAATTTTTGTAAAATTCCCATTTGACGTTCCTGTGAGTGTCGGATCAAGAAATTAAAGACGCAGCTTGGTGCTGTGTTCCATTCCAAAAAATCCCCTGGGCCTGAAGGTCAGGATGACCAGGATAATGGAATAGGCAATGAAGTCCCGCAGGGTGGAGGGGAAAACCGTGGCCACAAAGATTTCTATGAACCCCAGCAGATACCCGGCCAAAGCCGCTCCCTTGATGGAGCCGCGTCCTCCTAGAATGGCTGCCACAAACGCTTTCCATCCCAGCAGCACCCCCATGTAGGGATCTAAAATCGGGTAGGCCTGCCCATACAGTATGCCGGCCACGGCTGCAAGGCCTGCGCCCACGGCAAAGGTCAGGGGTGCAATAATATTGATGGACACCCCCATGAGGGGAACGGCCAGAAAATCGTATGACATGGCCCGCATGGCCATGCCCCATTTGGTTTTCTGGATAAAGGCGTGCAGGGCCAGCATGAGCAGCAAAGAGATGATGATGATCATGGCCTTGACATTGGTGATATAGATGCCCCCGATATGGTAGTTGACCGTTTCCATCAACGGTGGAAAGCTTAAGCGCTTGGCACCCAGCATGATCAGGATGGTGGTTTCAAAGATGATACCGATCATCAGTCCGGTGATGGCGGCAGATGCCCGGGGGGCCTGGCGCAACGGACGATACCCGGCGACTTCCACAAATACCCCGATCCAGGATGCCAGAAACATGGTTATCACCACGGTGGCCAGAAAAATCACGGGAGGCGGGACCAGACCGCCGAATGTGGCCAGTAATACCGTGGCAATGCCGAAGCCGATATAGGTTCCCACCATGAAAATATCGCCATGGGCAAAGTTAAACAGCATCAACACCCCGTACACCATGGAGTAACCAATGGATATCACGGCATAAAAACTGCCCCGCTGCAGGGCATTGATAATGTTTTGAAGAATATAATTAAAGGATTCTATCAAAGGTTCCATTCACCGACTCCTGTTGAATTGGATCACTGTTGCAGACCTTTTGGGTCTGCAACAGCTTTAACACATTTTATTGGTTGGGATCGTCACACATCAGGGGCAGCTGGAGCCGTAAAATTCATATTCGCCCTGATGGTTGATTCTGACGATAACGGCACATTTGATGGGATCGCCTTCTTCGGTAAAGGTCATTTTACCGGTAATGCCGTCAAAATCCTTGATTTGGGCCAGAGCGTCTCTGACCGCTTCCCGGTCTTTTTCGATTTTTCCGGTGAGTTTGCCGGCATCTTGAATCGCCTGCTGGGCTAAGCGAAGCGCATCCCAGGTCAAAGCGGCGACATCGTCGGGGATATAGCCATAGGTTTTTTCATACCGGTCGATAAAGGCTTTGGTGGCACCTTTGGCACCGGCGGCTGCGTAATGGGAGGAAAAGAACAGCCCGTAGCAGTCTTCACCGCACAATTCAATGGTTTCAGCCGATCCCCAGGAATCAGAACCCACAATGGGTCCGGTCCAGCCCAGGTTTTTGGCCTGGCTGACGATCAAAGGCACTTCATTGTAATACTGGGGCGTGAACAGAACCTCGGCACCGGATTTAACGATTTTGGTGAGCTGGGAGGAGAAATCCGTGTCCTTGGTGGTAAAACTTTCATAGGCCACCACACTGCCGGCCCCGTGTTTGTCTTCCCAGGCCTGTTTGAACACCTCTGCCAGTCCTTTGGGATAATCGGACGCCACATCATACAGTACGGCCGCTTTGGTGAAACCGAATTCTTCCGTGATGAAATTGGCGACCACAGGTCCCTGGAACGGATCCAGAAAGCAGCCCCTAAACACATAAGGCCGGTCCAGGGTCGTGCTGGGATTGGTGGACCAGGGGCTGATCATCACGGTTTTATACTTGTTGGCCACTTCACCGGCCGGCACGGCCTGTTTGGAGGATTGCGGTCCCACAATGGCCAGGACATCATCCTGAGTGATCATTTTGGTGTTGGCCTTGACAGCGGATTCCGCCTTGGACTCATTGTCCTCGATGACCAGTTCCACTTCGTATTTTTTACCGCCCACTTCCAGTCCCCCGGCGTTTTCGATGTCTTCCAGCCACATCTGAGCCGCGTACTTGCTACCTTCACCCACCTTGGGGATATCCCCGGTCAGCGGGGCATTGATACCGATTTTGATAATGGTTTTTCTGGCACTAAAGGCCAGAGACGAGAACATCATGGCCGCACAAAAGGCCACCACTGTTAGAACAGCAATTTTCCTCATAATACCTCCTGAAACTGAAATAAGGTTAACGATTCATTGATTCCAAAGGTCAGTTGAAAAATGGAATCAACCAATCACTGAGCGAAACATAAATAAACTCTATATGTAAAATTCCGGATGAAGTAAAGAAATAATATGAAATTTTGTCAAAGAAATTTTCATCAAATTCAGATGGTTTATCGGGTTGATTTAGGAATCAATTAATATTATAACCCCTGAATTATAAATTTTATAATCCTGTCAATCAAAATATGGGAAAATACTGTTTCAGATGGACGAAAGACAGGTAACCGTAATTGAAGGAAAATCAATGAAAAAAGCCTCGATACGTGGTACGGGCATGTATGTGCCCCCCCATGTGGTGACCAATCGCGATCTTGAAAAAATGATGGATACCTCGGATGAATGGATCCGCCAGCGAACCGGGATCAAGCAGCGGTACTGGATCAATGAAGATTGCGGCGCGTCCGACTTGGGCGCTGAAGCGGCCCGCATGGCCTTAGACAATGCCGGATGGCAGGCAGAGGATCTGGATTTCATCATATTTGCCACTTTGAGTCCGGATATCATGTTTCCGGGTTCCGGATGCCTGATGGCAGGCAAACTGGGCCTGAATAAAACCCCGGTACTGGATATCCGGCAACAATGCACCGGTTTTTTATATGGTCTGGCTACAGCAGATTCCTATATCAAGTCCGGCCTTGCCAACCGTGTGCTGCTGGTGGGCGGGGAAGTGCATTCATCGGGCCTGGATAAAACCACCCGGGGACGGGATGTGACCGTGATATTCGGGGACGGGGCCGCCGCCGTCTGTCTGGAAGGGGTAGATACGGATGACAACGTGGGATTGCTGGCATCGGCCCTGC
This sequence comes from Desulfotignum balticum DSM 7044, assembly GCF_000421285.1. Taxonomy (GTDB): domain Bacteria; phylum Desulfobacterota; class Desulfobacteria; order Desulfobacterales; family Desulfobacteraceae; genus Desulfotignum; species Desulfotignum balticum. Next base: position 2,157,906 of record NZ_ATWO01000001.1, on the reverse strand, counting down.
ATGCAGACGGCAATCATGCGGATTCTTTGATGACGGAACTGCCGGCATCCCGGTTGATGCAGCGCATACCTCCCGGGCTTCCCTTTGATGATCCCCGGTATTATCCGGTCATGGATGGACCGGCGATTTTCAAGAAAGCCGTCAGAATGCTGCCCAAGGTCACCCACGAAGCCCTGGAAAAAGCAAACATTTCTCTGGACGAGATCGATCTGGTGGTACCGCATCAGGCCAACAAGCGGATCAACGAGGCCTATGGTCAGTTCATGAAACTGGATCCGTCCAAAATATTCCATAACATCGAAAAATACGGCAACACCACGGCGGCCAGCATTCCTCTGGCCCTTCACGAGGCCATGGCCCAGGAGCGGGTGGGCAAATCCGGGGACACGGTGCTGTTTCTGGGGCTGGGTGCCGGCCTGACCTGGGGGGCGTCCATCTATCGGTTTTTTTAATCGATTCGGCCGTTGAAAAGCGCTTTGAGATAAAATGCCGTGACCGGGTCCGGTGGTGTGCCGCCGGAAGGGGTCCCGGCATTTTTTTCTGCCATCTGACGGCGAATTCCGGATGCCAGTATTTTACCCAGTTCCACCCCGAACTGGTCAAAGGGATTGATGTTCAGCATAAATCCTTCAAACACGGTCCGGGCTTCATAAAAAGACAACAGCAGCCCCACGCTTTCCGGGGTGAGATCGGGAATCACCACCAGAGATGACGGCCGGTTTCCGGAAAAGGATCGGGCCGGGTCTTCATGGTCCCGGCCTTTGGCCAGTGCCTGTGTCTGGGCAATGAGGTTGGCCCACAATTCCTGGTGATTGAACACCCCTTTGGATGTGACCTGGTCTCCGGTATAACCCGGTTTGAGCACCCCGATGAATTCCACGGGAAATGCCGGGCCCTGGTGGGCCAGCTGGAAAAATGAATGCTGGGCATTGGTGCCGGGTTCTCCGAAAACAATACTGCCGGCCGGGCAGGGCAGGGGTGTACCGTGAATGTCCACGCTTTTACCCAGGCTTTCCATGTACACCTGCTGGACATGGGGGGGCAGTTTGGACAGGGCGCTGGAATAGGGAATGATGGCCTGGGCCGAGTATTTCAGTATCTGAATGTTCCAGATGCTGATTAACGCAGCGGTCAAAGGAATGTTTTCCTGCACCGGGGCCTGAAAGGCATGGCGGTCCATTTGGGCGCAACCGATCAGAAACTGTTCAAATGTGTCATATCCGAATGCCAGGCTCAAAGGGACCCCGCCCACAGCAGAAGACACGGAATATCGTCCCCCGATGAAATCAAACATGTAAAAGCTGGCCAGCACGGGATTGGACGGATCATCCCCGGGGCTGCCTTTGGCCGTGATGGTCACCAAATGATCTTCCGGATTCAAATGGTGCCGGTTCAAAAACGCCTGAACCTGGGTCAGGTTGGCCATGGTTTCCGTGGTGGTATAAGATTTGGACACAATGATCCACAAACAGGTGTCCGGTTCGATCCGGGTGAGGATCTGCCCGAAATTGTCAATGTCCACATTGGACAGGAAATGTAAATTTATTTTGGGGTGCCGGCCGGGTTTCAGGGCTTTGTAAACAAATTCACACCCCAGATAGGAGCCGCCGATTCCCACGATAACGGCATCCGTGAATTTTTTTTTCCGGGTTCCGGTGATGCGGCCCTTGTGCACATCCTGTGAAAAAATGCGGATGTTTCGAGCCACTGTCCGGATATCACTGAGAATCTGGGTGTTTTCCGGTTTCAGGCCGGAATTCAGAAATCCCCGGGCAGCCGTGTGCAGTGCGGCCCTTTTTTCCGTGGGGTTGACGGGATTGCCGGCCGCCATTTGGACAAACTTCTCTTTGGCACGGGTTTCGCCGGCCAGGGTGTTCAATGTCTGTCTGACACTATTGTCCAGCCGCTGCCGGGAAAAATCATAAAAAAAACCGGGGATGTTCAGGGAAAAATCGGTCAGACGGCAAGGATCTTTGATCAGGTGTTTTAAATGGAATTCCGGCGTATTCATCCGGCTGGCGTGTGTTTTCAGTGTGTTGAAACTGTCTGAATCATACATGTCTGAAATTTCCTTTGCAGCATTCAAGATGATTTTGAATCCTCTTAATGGTATCTGCCTGTCGGTGAATTGTAAATCAGTATTTTTTAGATATGTAAAAACAATGTGTAATAAGAAAATTTTGGCGTGAGAATCAATTATATATTGACAGGGGACTGTCCGGACGATTAATAGTGAATGCCATGAAATCGAATCATGAACCCATCAAGGAAAAACTGCGGGCCAAAGGGGTGGTCATGCCCAATCCGGAATCCGTTTATGTGGCCGATGATGTGGACATAGACCGGATTTCCGGCAATGACATTACCGTGTTTCCCGGATGCCGGATTACCGGTTCCCGGACATTGATTCTGCCCGGGACCCGCATCGGGTATGAAGCACCCGTGACCCTGGAAAACTGTCTGGTGGGAAAAAATGTCCGGCTCAACGGCGGATTTTTCCAGGAGGCCGTGTTTTTAGGGGATAATGTATTTGGATCCAATGCCCATGTGAGAACCGGCACCATTCTGGAGGAACAGGCATGTGCGGCCCATACTGTGGGGCTCAAACAGACCCTGTTGTTTCCGTTTGTCACTTTGGGCAGTTTGATCAATTTCTGTGACTGTTTCATGGCCGGCGGCACCAGCCGGAAAAATCACTCTGAAGTGGGATCTTCGTTTGTTCATTTCAATTACACACCCAACCAGGACAAAGCCACCCCGTCCATGATGGGCAATGTGCACCAGGGCGTGATGCTGGATCAGCCGCCTGTTTTTCTGGGCGGGCAGGGGGGACTGGTGGGGCCGGTGCGGATCGGATTCGGGTGCCTGACCGGGGCCGGATCCATTGTCAGAAAGGATGAGGAACGACCCAATTGGATGATTTTGGCCGGAAACACCCGGTCCGTGTCTTTGCCCAGACGGTCCGGTGTGCATCCCGGTGCGGTCCGGATCTTTAATCACAACATCAAATATCTGGCCGGTCTGGCCGCGCTCCATGCCTGGTATGTCCATGTGCGTCCCGTATTTGCCCGTGATCCCCTGTCCAGGGAACTGATATCAGGACTTCAAAAAACACTGGTTCAAAGTATGGGCGAACGGATTCGTCAGCTGGAAAAATTCTGTGATACATTAAAGACGTCCCACCCCCATGACCGGATTCTGGCAACCATGGAAACGGTGGGCCAATATATAGATCAGGTCCTGGATTCGCCAAAACTGTCTGCTTCCGGAGAAACCCTGGTGTCATGGCTGAATAACCAAATCACCCAACATGACACCGATTATATTACAGCGATTCAGAGTCTGCCCCGGGAAATCAAAACACAGGGGTCCCACTGGCTTTTGAACATAGAAACAACCTTGCTGGATCTTTTGACGGTCTGAAAAATTTTTAGGATAACTTTATATGACACGATTGTTTGGCACAGACGGCATCCGGGGTCGGGTCAACACCCCGCCCATGACCTGTGAAACCGCACTTAAAACCGGCCGGGCCGTGGCCCTGATGGCCCGGGATCTGGGACAACACCAGGTGGTGATCGGCAAAGACACCCGGATTTCCGGAGACATGCTGGCATCCGCGTTGGCTGCCGGTGTGGCATCCGCCGGTGTCACCGCATGCCTGGCCGGTGTGATTCCCACGCCCGGGGTGGCATTTCTGGCTGCTTCCATGGCACATGTCGGGGCCGGAGTGATGATTTCCGCTTCCCACAACCCGTTTTATGACAACGGTATAAAAATTTTTCAAAAAGGCGGCATCAAGCTGACCGATGACCAGGAAACGGTTCTGGAAGCAGCGATTCATGATCCTGAAGGGTCTTCAGAAGATACTGTCGGAAAAATTTTACATCTATCAGACAGTCTGGAAAGATATGCCCGGTTTCTGCTGGACCGGTTTCCCTTTAAAAAACTGTGTCCCCGCATCCGGGTTGTGGTGGATGCTTCCAACGGGGCCGCCAGTGATATCTGTCATCAGGTGTTCAATGATGCGTTGTTTGATGCCGTGTTTATCCATGATGAACCGGACGGGTTCAATATCAACAAAGATTGCGGATCCCAGCATGTTCAGGACCTTCAAAAACTAGTGACGACCCGGAAAGCGGATATCGGGATCGCTTTTGACGGGGACGCGGACCGGATGATCGCCGTGGATGAAACTGGCGGTATCATCACGGGGGACCGGATTCTGGCCATTTGTGCCGGACATGCCAAAAAAAAGAATCAGCTGCCAAACAACCGGGTGGTCAGCACGGTGATGAGCAATATCGGTCTGACCCGGGCCCTGAATGCGATGGGTATCACCCATATCCGGACCGGGGTAGGGGACCGTCAGGTCCTGGCTCAAATGCAGGAGACCGGCGCGGTGATGGGCGGGGAAGATTCCGGGCACATGATTTTTCTGGATGATCATACCACAGGAGACGGTCTGTTGTCAGCGCTGCGGTTGATAACGGTCATGGCGGAAACCGGCCGACCGTTGTCGGATCTGGCATCTGTGATGCAGGTGTTTCCCCAGGTATTGAAAAATGTAAAAGTGGATGCGTCCCGACCCGATTTTATGCAGATCCCCGGGATTTCCGAAGTTATTGAAGCCGTATCGTCCCGCCTAGGAGAAAACGGGCGGGTTCTGGTGCGGTACTCCGGCACCCAGCCGTTGCTGCGGGTCATGGTGGAGGGCCCGGACAAAGCGTTAACCCTGGCCGGATGCGACCAAATCTGCCAGGCCATTCACGCACATATCTAAAAAAAATCAGGGCCTGATATCTGCGGGGATATCAGGCCCTGATTTGTATGTTCAACAATATCGTCTGACCGTCAGGTTATTATTCTCTGGCAACACCCAAAAGATGCATCAGGTGGATGAACAAGCCCATGAAATCCAGATACAGGCTCAACGCACCCATGATTGCGCCTTTGCGGACCATGGCACCCGAAGCGTTGTCCGGAAGGGTGACCGCCATGTTTTTCAGTTTCTGGGTGTCATAAGCGGTCAGGCCGGTAAAAATCACCACGGCAATCATGGAAATAATGGTCTGCATCATGGTGGAGCCGATGAAAATGTTCACGACCATGGCAATGATAATGCCGATCAGTCCCATCATCAGAAACTGGGCCATGCCGGTGAGATCTTTTTTGGTCACCATGCCGTAGACACTGGCCGCACCAAAGGTGGCCGCACAGATGAAAAAGGTGGATACAATGGATGCTGACGTATAAATTAGAAAAATCGGGGTGAGTACGACCCCATAGGCCACAGTCAATGCCACATACAGACCCGTGGCCGTACTGGCCTGAATTTTTTGAATCCGTGCGGACAGAAACCCGCATAAAATAATGAGTCCGATAAACAGGACAATGGGCATCACCGGGTTCCCGTAAAACGCCTGAAGCAGCACAGGACTGCGGGAGACGAAAAAGGACGTGAACCCGGTTAAAACCAGTCCGATGGTCATCCAGTTGTAAACGCTCCGGATAAAGGTGTTCACCTTTACCATGGAAGTGGTTTGTGCAAATGTTGAATTCATGATTTCCTCCAAAAAAATTTTTCAGGTTAATAACATTTCGATTACACGCAATATAACATGAAAGGGGGGAATTTCAAGGTTATTGTTTGGTCATGTTGTCGATTTTGCAGGGGATCTCACAGATTTGAACAGGTACGCTCAAAACAGTGAAAAATATAAAAGTTAACATAATATATATTATCAGACACTGTATTAGATTGTGTAATTGAACATCCCGTACCTGGATCCGGGTCATGTCCGGAACCCGGTGTTGACTTTTCGTTTGGATTTATTCTATATATAAAGATTTGAATTTGCAGGAACAAATACCGATGCCGGACCATGAAACCACACATATATACTCGGTGTCACACTTGACCCGGGAAATAAAAACCTTGCTGGAGGAACAGTTCCCGTTTGTCTGGATCACCGGAGAAATATCCAACTGTGCCACACCGGCTTCCGGGCATTCCTATTTTTCTTTGAAAGATGATCAGGCAATGATCTCCGGGGTGATGTTTAAAAATCAGAAACGCAATTTGAAATTCGCGCTGGAAAGCGGACTGAAAATCATGGGCCTGGCCCGGGTATCCGTGTATGAGCCCCGGGGCACCTATCAATTGATCTTTGAACACATGGAACCCGAAGGTGCCGGATCCCTGCAAAAAGCCTTTGAGCAGCTGAAAAATAAACTGGGAGATGAAGGACTGTTTGATGCGGTCCATAAACAGCCGATTCCGCTGCTTCCCCGAAAAATATCCATTATTACCTCAGGCACGGGTGCGGCCGTAAGGGACATTATTCATGTGTCTGAGCGCCGGTTTCCGGAATGTCGACTTGAAATCCTCCCGGTTCCGGTTCAGGGTGAGTCGGCAATTGAACAGATTGTATGTGCAATTGAACTGGTCAATCAGCGGCAGCTGTCTGATGTGATCATTCTGGCCAGAGGGGGGGGATCTCTGGAAGATCTGGCGGCATTTAATTCCGAAGCCGTTGCCAGAGCCATTTTTACATCAAAAATTCCCATTGTTACCGGCATCGGTCATGAAACCGATTTTACCATTGCCGACTTTGTGGCGGATGTGAGGGCCCCTACCCCGTCCGCCGCCGCTGAACTGACAGTGCCTGAAAAAAAATATCTGAAACAGCAGATTGATGACATGCATTTGGACCTTTTATCCATCATGACCCGGATGATGACCTTTTATCATCAAAAAGTGGATGATCTGCACGGTCGGTTGAAAAGTCCGGTTCAGATCATGAATATGTTCAAACAAACCATGGTGTCTCTTTGCCTGCGGATGCAGCAGGCCCTGCAGCGCCGAATATTTCATGACAAAGACAAACTGGTCTGGATGGTTCAGGCATTGAAGGGAACGATTCCTGACATCCGGTTTTCCAGAAAACAGATGCTGGACCGGCATCATCAGCTGTTTCGAGCGATGGAACATTGCGTGATCCAGAAAAACAACCGGATCCAGCACACGGCCGCAACCCTGGCCGCCTTGAATCCGGCATCGGTGTTGAACCGGGGGTACAGCATTGCGCGAACCCTGCCGGATAAAAAAGTGATCCTGGATGCCGGGAAGGTGAATGTTCAGGATCCCATTGAAATAATTTTAGCCCAAGGACGTGTTTTGACACGTGTGGAGAAGACAATTCATGGCAAAGACCACATTTGAAACCGCATTAAAACAGTTGGAATCTATTGTAAAGGAAATGGAATCCGGTGATCTGGCTTTGGAACAGGCATTGAAAAAATATGAAACAGGCATTGAAAAGGTCCGGTACTGCATGGATATTCTTGACAGTACAGAGAAAAAAATTACCCAGCTGACCCGGGATCTGGATGGTTCCATCAAGGAAACACCCTTTGACCATGAGTGATACCGGATTTGATCTAACCGCTTTTTTGACAACACACCAGCAGCGGGTGAATGATTGCCTGGAACGTATGATGGCATGTTTTGACCCGGAAAAGGAACTGGTTCAGGCCATGCGCCATTCTCTGATGGCCGGGGGAAAGCGGCTGCGCCCGGTACTGGCCGTGGCGTCAGCCCGGGCCTGCGGCAAAGATGACCGCCTGGCTTTGCCGGCTGCCTGTGCGCTGGAGATGATCCATACCTATTCGTTGATTCATGATGATCTGCCGGCCATGGATGATGATGACCTGAGACGGGGAAAACCGACCTGCCATAAAAAATTTTCCGAACCCACGGCCATTCTGGCCGGCGATGCCCTGCTCACCCATGCCTTTTATATCCTGTGCCATCCTCAAGACCTGTTTGATCCCGTGCCTGAACCTGAGATTCTGCTGGAACTGGGCGGGCTTATTGCTTCTGCCGCCGGGGTCAACGGCATGGTTGAAGGACAGATGCTGGACATGCAGTCCGAATCCCTGGCAATCGATGTGGGGTCAGATGGCGGCAAAGGGAATAAAAAAGATCTGTTGACCCATCTTATACACATGCATGAATTGAAAACCGGGCAGATGATTGTGGCCAGTGTGACAGCCGGAGCCGTCAGCGTTGGATCGCCGCAGCAACGGATATCGGATCTGGCCGCTTACGGCACTTACCTGGGCCTGGCATTCCAGGTCATGGATGACATTTTGAACGTGGCAGGGGACCCTGAAAAAATGGGGAAAGCAGCCGGATCTGATCTGCAAAGAGACAAGTTGACTTTTCCGACCATCCTGGGACTGGAACAATCCAGGATTTATGCCGGACAATTGATTGATCAGGCCCTTGAGACCATTGACCGGTTTGACGACCAGGCCGACCCGCTTCGGGCCATCGCCCGGTATGTGATCACCCGGGATCGTTGAACCATGACAAAAAAAACGACCATTATAAGTGAACCTATTTTTGATACCCTTAATACCATACAGGATGATTCCAGGTATATTATGACGACAAACAACCCCATGGCGCTGCTCAACAGAATTCACGCCCCTGAAGACTTCAATCGTCTGACCCGGGATCAGCTGCCGGACCTTGCCCGGCAGATCCGGCAGCGGATCATTCAGGTGGTGTCTGAAAACGGCGGCCATCTGGCATCCAGCCTGGGGGCCGTGGAACTGACCCTGGCCATTCATTATGTGTTTGATCTGCCCAATGACACCCTGATCTGGGATGTGGGGCATCAGGCCTATGCCCACAAACTGATCACCGGCAGAAATTGGCAGTTCGACACCCTGCGTCAGTACAAAGGTATTTCCGGATTTTCCAAAATCAAGGAAAATCCGTGTGACGGTTTCACCGTGGGCCATTCCTCCACATCCATTTCAGCCGGACTGGGTATCAGTTGTGCCAAATATCTGAACCGGGATGATTCCCATGTGATTTCAGTGATCGGGGACGGATCCATGACCGCCGGGCTGGCCTATGAAGGAATGAACCAGGCCGGGGATCTCAAGCGGAAACTGATCGTGATCCTCAATGACAATGACATGTCCATTTCCCGCAATGTGGGGGCACTGTCCTCTTACCTGAGCCGGACTTTTTCCGCCAAATATCTTCAGACCCTGCGCAATCAGTTCGGTGCTTTTTTAAAGTCACTGCCCAAAATCGGGGAAGATATCTATCAGATCGCGAAACGGTCCGAAGAATCCTTTAAAACATTTGTCACCCCGGGCATGCTGTTTGAGGCCTTTAATTTTGATTATTTCGGTCCCATCAACGGTCATAACCTGGATCATCTCATTGACATCCTGGACAATATCAAAAACACGGCCGATTCTCCCGTGCTGCTCCATGTGACCACGGTCAAGGGCAAAGGATATGCACCGGCGGAAAAAAATCCCGTGTATTTCCACGGGGTGGGGTCTTTTGCCGTGGACACGGGAAAAGCCAACGGATCCGCTGCCAAAGTGCCCACCTATACCCAGGTGTTCGGAGACCAGATGGTCAAGCTGGGAGACACCCATCCCGAACTGGTGGCCGTGACCGCTGCCATGCCCGAAGGCACCGGATTGATGGATTTTTGTAACCGTTTTCCGGACCGGTTTTTTGATGTGGGCATTGCCGAGCAGCATGCCGTGACCTTTTCCGCCGGCCTGGCCGTCAAGGGAATCCGGCCGGTGGTGACCATTTATTCCACCTTTCTCCAGCGGGCCTATGACCAGATACTTCATGATGTGTGCATCGATGCCCACCCCGTGGTGTTCGCCCTGGACCGGGGCGGAATTGTGGGGGAAGACGGCCCCACCCATCACGGCCTGTTTGATTTCGCCTATCTGCGGTCCATGCCCAACATGACGGTGATGGCGCCCATGGATGAGAACGAACTGGCCCGGATGCTGACAACTGCGGTGCAGCATGACGGACCCATTGCCCTGCGCTATCCCCGGGGCCGGGGGACGGGCGTTCCCGTGGCAGAACCTGTCAAGCCCCTGGAGATCGGAAAAGCCAAAGTCTTGTGTGACGGCGACGATCTGCTGATCATCGCCATCGGCACGGGTGTGCAGCAGGCCTTGAAAGCCCGGGAAATTCTGGCAACTGAAGGCATTTTTGCCACTGTGATCAATGCCCGGTTTGTCAAGCCGCTGGATCAGACATTGCTGCTGGCCAAAGCGGCCGGGCTCAAACGCATCATCACGGTGGAAGAACATGTTCTGGCCGGCGGATTCGGATCTGCGGTCCTGGAACTGTTCATGGACCACGGACTGACGGATCTGCATGTCAAGCGTATCGGTATTGATGATTGTTTTGTGGAACACGGTCCCCAGGCAGTCTTGAAAAAAGAATACCGGATTGACGCAAATGCCGTGGCAGCCGCAGCAAGGGAGCTGCATGGCAGCAGATAGAAAAATCGATCGAATCCGCCTGGACCAGCTGCTGGTGGACAAGGAGCTGGTGGGCTCCAGAACCCGGGCCAGGGCCGTGATCATGGCCGGAAAGGTTCTGGTGAATGATCAGCCGTGTGACAAACCCGGATCCCGGGTGGATTCCCGGGCTGACATCCGCTTGAAAATCCCGGATCATCCCTATGTCAGCCGGGGGGGACTGAAACTGGAAAAAGCGTTGACCACATTTTCTGTGGATGTCACAGACAACGTCTGTCTGGATATCGGGGCATCCACGGGTGGGTTCACCGACTGCCTGCTCCGGTTCGGGGCCAGGCAGGTATATGCCGTGGATGTGGGGTATGGACAACTGGCCTGGTCTTTGCGCAGTGATACCCGGGTGACTGTCATTGAACGCACCAATATCCGGTACATGCCATGGGAAACCATCGGCCGGCCGGTGGACCTGGTGGTGGCGGACACATCGTTTATCTCTTTGAAAACCGTGATCCCGGCGGCGGAGAAATTCATGGGGGATGACACCCGGGTGATTGCCCTGATCAAACCCCAGTTTGAAGCAGGAAAACAACATATCGGCAAGGGGGGTGTTGTCAAGGATTTGAAAATCAAGGAACAGGTGGTGGCGGATATCTCACAGTTCTTTTCAGACCGGGGATATGCGGTGCAGGGTGTGGTCCCCTCCCCTGTTCCGGGACCGAAAGGAAATACCGAATTTTTGATTTCCTTGATTTTCCAAATGCATTGAAAAAAACACTGTTATTTTTATTTAAATTTTATTATTTAAATGAGGACTTTTTTATTAATCGTATAAAGGAGCAGTAATGAGCGAAGACATCAAAACCATGAGAAATGTGGCTTTTGCAGGCCATGGAGGTGCGGGCAAGACAACTCTTGCTGAGGCTATGCTTTTCAAACTGGGCATGACCACCCGGCTGGGCAAGGTGGAAGAAGGCAACACGGTCATGGATTTTCAGCCCGAAGAAATCAAAAAACAGCAGAGCATCAACACCTCTTTTATCAAATACACCCACAACAAACACATTGTTACATTGATGGATACCCCGGGTGATCAGAATTTTTTCTCATCGGCCAAAACCTGTTTTCCTGTGGCCGATGCCATGGTCTTTGTCATTGACGGTGTGGGGGGGCCTTCCGCCATGACCGAAGAGGCGGCAGCCTCAGCTCTGGAATACAATTTGCCCGGACTGGTCATTGTCAACAAACTGGATCGGGAACGATCTGATTTTGCCACCTGTCTGGATGCCTGCAACGTTTCGTTGAAAAAGAAAATCATTCCTATCTGTTATCCCATCGGCTCGGAAGCCGGATTCAAGGGACTGGTCAACATTATCACCAACAAAGCGTATGAATATGATGCCGACGGCAAAGCCACTCAGATCGATATTCCTTCGGATATGGCTGATGATATGGCTGTTGTCAAAGAAGAGTTCATAGAAAATATCGCGGAACTCAATGATGACCTTTTGGAAAAATACCTGGAAGGTGAGGAACTGTCTGAAGAAGAAATCAAAACCGCTTTCCGGAAAGGGGTTTCCGATGCCCAGTTCTATCCCGCCATTTGTACCTCAGCCGTGAAAATGATCGGCATCGACATTGTACTGGATTTCATCAATACCTATATGCCCTCTCCCCTGGACCGAGGCGACTGGATCGCCAAAGACAGTGACGGACAGGATGTTACAGTGTCTCCGGATCCGGATGCGGAATTCTGCGGAGTTGTTTTCAATACCATAGTGGATCCTTATGCCGGGCGTCTGTCCCTGTTCCGGGTTATTTCCGGCACCCTGGGCAAAGAAGGCAATTTTCTGAATGTGACCAAAGATACCAAGGAGCGGTATTCCCAGCTGCTGGAAATCGCGGGCAAAGAGCAGAAAACCATTACATCGGCGGTGCCTGGGTCCATTGTGGCAGTGGCCAAGCTGAAATCCACTTTAACCGGCGATACCCTGACCGGGGGAAAACAGATTCAGATTCCGGCCCCGGCCCCCATGCCGCCGGTCATTTCCTTTGCCATTTCTCCCAAATCCAAAAACGATGAAGACAAGATCCACGAGGCCATTCGAAAAATTCTTCAGGAAGACTCGGGTCTTGAACTCAAGCGGGATGAAGAAACCCGGCAGACCATTCTGTCCGGCAGAGGCCTGGTACACATCGAAGTGACTGCGGACAAAATTTTGCGCAAATTCAATGTGGCCATGGATATCAACACGCCCAAGGTGGCATATCGGGAAACGTTCAAGAAAAAAATCCGGGTCCAGGGAAAACACAAGAAACAATCGGGTGGTCATGGTCAGTACGGGGATTGCTGGATTGTTCTGGAGCCGCTGCCCCGGGGGACCGGTTATGAGTTTGTGGACAAAATCGTGGGCGGTGTGATTCCCAGAAATTATATCCCCGCAGTCGAAGCCGGTATCAGAGAAAGTTCCAAATACGGGATTCTGGCAGGTTTCCCCTGTGTGGATTTCCGCACCACCCTGGATTTTGGATCTTATCACTCGGTGGACTCTTCGGAAATGGCCTTTAAAACAGCCGGTTCCATTGCGTTCAAAGCAGCGGCCAAAGATGCCAAACCCGTACTGCTGGAACCGATCATGAAGGTATCGGTCAAAGTGCCGGATGCCAACACCGGTGATATCATGGGGGATCTCAACTCCCGCCGGGGCCGGGTGCTGGGCATGGATTCCGAAGATGACAAACAGATTATCAATGCACTGGTCCCCATGTCGGAAATGCTCAGATATGCCCCGGATTTGAGTTCCATGACCGGTGGCCGGGGAACGTTCACCATGGAATTCGCCCAGTATGACGAAGTACCGTCTGATCTGGCCCAGAAAATCATTGATCAGGTCAATGCAGAAAAAGAAACCAGCTGATTTGATCCTGTTTATGTGAATCTGCCCCAAAAAATCAGGGGCTTGAATACGTCGGGGAAACGATCCGGTAAAAGATTGTTTCCCCGATGTTATTTTAAACCATCAGAACAGGTTTGGATTCAACCGGCAGTGCGACACCGCAGCCGGGTCCAGCAGATGGCCCAGCTCCCCTTTTCCCCCGGCTTCGGTACAATTGGATGCGTAGCGGTTATCGGCCAGACAGTTTGAACGCAAACAATTAGAGCCGGTCACCGGTTAATCTCGCGTAGATGTCTTTGTAGGTTTGTGCCGTATTTTCAATGACTTCTTTGGGCAGTTTGGGGCCCGGCGGTGTTTTGTCCCATCCGGAATTGACCAGCCAGTCCCGGACGGTCTGTTTGTCAAAACTTTTCTGGCTGCGTCCCGGGGCATAGTCGTCCAGGGGCCAGAACCGGGAGGAATCCGGTGTGAGCACCTCGTCAATGAGAATGATTTCACCGTCCAGCACACCGAATTCAAATTTGGTGTCTGCAATGATAATGCCTTTCTCCAGGGCCATGGATGCCCCTTTGTTGTAAATTTCCAGGCTCAGATCCCTGATTTTTTCAGCGGTTTCCTTACCCAGAATATCCACGGTCTGTTCAAAGGAGATGTTGATATCATGATCCCCGACTTCCGCCTTGGTGGACGGGGTATACAAAGGGGTTGACAGTTTATCCGATTCTTTGAGACCTTGGGGCAGCTGAATGCCGCATACATGTCCCGTGGTCTGATATCCATGCCATCCGGATCCGGTGATGTAGCCTCTGACAATACATTCCACCGGCAAAGGGTCTGCTTTTTTCACCAGCATGCTGCGTTTGTCCAAGACGTCTTTGTAGGGAAGACAGGGAGCGGGATAGGCGTTCACATCCGTGGTCACCAGATGGTTTCCCACCAGATCCGCCATTTTTTCAAACCAGAACACACTGATCTGGTTCAGCACCTTGCCCTTGTCCGGAATGGGATCCGGCAGGACCACGTCAAAAGCGGACAGCCGGTCCGTGGTGACCAGCAGCAGCATATCTCCGAAATCAAAAATATCCCTGACCTTGCCCTGGCGCTTTAATGGCAGGTCTTTGAATTGTGTTTCAGGGATGACCGTCATATCCAATCTCCTTAAATTTTTATTCATCACAAGGTTCAATTTTTCAAAAAATCATTTATATCATGGATTGTTTTTTTTTTCCATCACACATAAACCAAAATTTATTTCCATGCCCGGGGATCGCTTGACGTATGTCTGTGTTCATATTATTGTAAACTAAATTTTTTTCTGGGATCCAGAAGGTTGCTGCACAATTGTAAGGAGCTTTATGAAAATACACGGGTTGATCGTGTTTGTCTGCCTGGCAATGGCTGTTTATAAGCCTGTGTCTGCCGGAGAAACAGCGCATTATACGTTAAATGATCTATGCCGGGCCGCCAATGAGAATGCGGAACAAATCAAAATTGCTGAACAGGATGTGATGATCGCCCGTCAGGAAAAACAGCGGGCCAGATCGGTTTTGATTCCCCGGGCCACTGCATTCGGCAGCTATACCCGGTACAAGGATACCAACGTGGTTTCTCCGAACACGGCATCGGCCGGTATCCGGCTTAACCAGTCCTTTACGCTGAACGGCAGGGAACTGATTGCCTATGACGTGGCCAAAAAAGGCATTGAAACCAATGCCTATACCCTGGAGGCCCTTCGGTCATCTTATCTGCTTGAAGTGGCTTTGGCGTATTTTGACGCGCTGGAGGCCAAACGCATGCTGGAAATCGCCCAGGCGGATGTTGAGCGGTTACAGACCCACAAACAGGCGGTTGAAGAAAAACTGCGGGTCGGCAGTGTTACCAGAACGGATCTTTTCCGGGCGGAAGCGGAATTGTCCCGGGCAAAATCAGACCGGGAGACAGCACAAAACAGTGTGGTTCAAACCAGGGCGTATATTGTCCGGATCACTGGGATTGACACAAAATTTTCCATTTCCGAAACCGATATCCAGGCCAGAGACCCAATCGAAACGTCTCTTGCGCAGATCCAGTCCCAGGCGCTGGCAAACCGGTTTGAGATCAAGTCTGCTCAGAAAAACCTGGAAATCACCGACCAGACCATCCAATATGAAAAAGGAGAATACTGGCCTCAACTGAATTTGGAAACCGGATACCGAAAATCAGATGTTTCCTATGGCAGTTCCATTATTGGCATGAACACAGGCTCCAGTAATGAAGAAGCCTATGCCCTGGCGGAACTTCAATTCACCTTGTTTGACGGCGGGTTGAGAAGGGCTCAGATCCGACAGGCCGAAGCAAAGCGAAATCAGGCCGACCAGATGTTGAACCAGGCCCGAAACGATATTATACTGGAATCCAGGGTGGCATTTTCCGAGTATGAAACCGCCCAAAAAACGTTGATCAACCTGGCGGATGAACTGACATCTGCCCGGGAAAATTATCAGGCCGTTCAGATGCAGTACCAGTACGGCATGGCGGATATCGTTGATATGATGGATGCAAACACCCTTTTGGTACAATCCGAACGCCGGATATCCAATGCCCGGTACGCCCTGTATCAGACCATGTACCGGTTGTTTTATACCCAGGGAATGTTGCCGGCCCACGTACTTGAATGAATAATCTTAAATAATCAATAAAGTGTAAAGGAGTTTTGCTATGTATGAGATTATCGCTAATCCTGAAGATTATCAGATCGACCATTTGATCAACGGCACCGGCAATGCCGGTATTGAACTGACCCGGGACGAACGGGATAAATGGGCGACTGAAATTGTGAATTTCAGTGAGAAATTGACGGAATTTTCCAAAAAATCAGGGGAGCTGGCCAAACTGCTGCAATCCGATGAAAAAATTTCCGCTACCCAGGCATCATTGAAAACCTTGAAGATTCAATTGTTTGCCATCAATGATGCCCTGAACTCCGCCTTGACCATTGCCGACCGGCTGGAGTCTGATATTGTTCATAAATAACCGGCTGTCATAACAGCGTTTTTTGACGCAGCACATGGTCTGTGAGTACCAGCGCCAGCATGGACTCACAGACCATGTTAATTCGGGGAACAGCACAGATGTCATGCCGGCCCCGGGTGGAGATGACAGCGGGACGTCCATCCTGGTCCAGGGTTTTCTGATCCAGCCGGATGGAGGGGATGGGTTTGACATGCACCCGGACAATGATGGGTTCTCCGGTGGAAATGCCTGCCAGAATTCCCCCGCTGTGATTGGACAGAAACCCGGTCTCATCCATGGAATCATTGTTTTCAGAACCGGTCATGCCGGGCGCGTTGATACCGGAACCGATTTCCACCGCTTTGACGGCACCGATGCCCATTATGGCTTTGGCAATGTCGGCATCCAGTTTATCAAACACCGGATCTCCGATGCCGGTCGGCACATGCACCGCCCGGATTTCCACCACACCGCCCAGGGAATCTCCCTTTTTTTTCACTGATGCAATGTGCGCGGCCATGGCCCGGGCCGCTGCCATATCCGGACATCGCAGTTCATTTTTTTCAATGGCATCGGCATCAAATTGCTGCACAGTGATCCCACCGATCGCCCGGGTAAAACTGTCGATTTTCACTCCGTGCCGGTCCAGAATTTTTCGGGCCACAGCTCCGGCCGCCACCCGGGCTGCGGTTTCCCGGGCCGATGCCCGGCCCCCGCCCCGGTAATCCCGAATGCCGTATTTTTTCTGGTAGGTAAAATCCCCGTGTCCGGGCCGGTACAGATTTGCAATATCGGAGTAAGCACTGGATTTGGCATCCTTGTTCTGAATGAAAACAGTCAAGGGCGTGCCTGTGGTCCGGCCTTGAAACACGCCGGACAGGATCACTGGATGGTCCGGTTCTTTGCGCCGGGTGCCGCCGACCCCCTGCCCGGGCCTGCGTTTGTCCAAATCCGCCTGAATCATGGATTCATCCAGGCGCAGTCCCGGTGGGCATCCCTGGATCACCACCCCGATACCCGGGCCATGGGATTCGCCGAATGTGGTGATGTGAAATGCTTTGCCAAAGCTAGATCCGGACATGATCAAGTCTCCTTTTGATGATTTCTGCAATGTGCTGCGGGGGATGAACCGTGGTATCCACGGTCATGTCCGCCAACTTTTTATAGAATGGGATTCGTTGGGCCAGGGTATCTCTGGTTTCATCCGTCAAAGACCGGGATGTGAACCGGGGCCGGGTGGCCTGTGTCTGGGGGTCTGTTTCCAGACGCTGGACAATGGTGGTCACATCTGCGGCAAGCCATATCACAAATCCATTTGTTTTCATCAATGCCCGGTTCTCCGGTGCCAGCACCATGCCCCCGCCCGTGGCAATGACCTGGTTGTTTCCTTGCAGGACCTGTTCTAAAACTTGTGTTTCTTTCTGCCTGAAATAAGCCCATCCTTTGTCTGCCACCAGAACATCGATACTTGACCGGCAGTTGGACTCAATACAGATATCCGTATCCACAAAATCATAATTCAGCAGGTCAGTCAACAACTTTCCCACGCTTGTTTTTCCGCAGCAGCGATATCCGATGAGAATCAGATTACAGGGCATCGAATATATCCCAGAACCCGGGAAAGGATTTTCCCACACAGGTTTCATTTTCAATCTGTATGCCCGGCACCTTCAGACCGGCCACAGCAAACGCCATGGCAATGCGATGATCGTTGAAGGTGTTGATGACATCCCCCTTGGGCACCCCTCCCGTCACTGAGAGCCAGTCCTCCCCCTGATCCGTCTGGATCCCCATTTTTTCAAGCTGGGATGTCACGGCATCGATTCGGTCGCACTCTTTTTCCCGCAAATGCCGGATATTGCGTATCCGGGTGGTGCCTTGGGCAAACGCCGCCACCACGGCAATGGCCGGCACGGCATCCGGGGTGTCGGACATGTCCACATCCACGGCATGCAGGTGCCGGCCTTTCACAGACACGCCCTGGTTTTCAAAAAACAGGTCACATCCCATTTTTTCCAGAATATGAATCTGTTTCAAATCCCCCTGAAGGGAATCCGGCCGGATATGGGCCACCCCGATCTTTTGTCCGGTAATGGCGCCGGCCGCCCAGAAATACCCGGCATTGGACAGATCGGGCTCCACCACATGATCACCGGGGATGTATGGCTGTCCTCCGGGAACCTGGTACGTGGTGTCGTTGATGCGATAACCTGTCACCTGAAACTGTTTCATCACATCCAGAGTCAGGTCGATATATGGAGAAGATACAGGTGGGCCGGCCAGATCAATGGTCAACCCATGGGTCATGAACGGGCTGATCATCAGCAGGGCAGACAGATATTGACTGCTTTTTGAGCAGTCCAGCCGGGTGGTGCCCCCGTGACGGTGACCGCCCTGGATGATCACGGGGGGGAATCCCTGGTGAGATTCGGATTCCGCGCGGATTTCCAGGAGCGTCAAAGCATCCAGCAGTTCCTTCATGGGCCGGGCACACATGCGGGCATCACCGGTCAAGGTGTAAGGCGAGGTGCCGAGCCCGGCAATGCCGGCTAGCAGACGCATGGAAGTGCCGGAGTTGCCCAGATAGATGGGATCTGCAAACGGCACGGGATGACCGGCAAATCCGGTGACATTTACCGTGTCGGAAGAAATTTTTTCAATTTTTGCGCCCATACAGGCCAATGCATGCAGGGTCAAACCGATATCCTGGGAGTCCAGCAGGTTTCGGATACCGCAGGTGCCGCGGCACAGGGCCGCGCAGATGAGCATCCGGTGGGAAATGCTTTTGGATCCCGGCACGGTGACGATCCGGGGTAAGGGGTGTTTGGGATACAATTGTTTCATGACAGGTCCTGGTTTATCATTATTGGGTCTGAAAGTCCGGATGGGTGAGAATCGTGTGCCGCATTTTTTTTGTGTCCGGCAAAATCCCCGTCCACAGCTCAAACTGGGCCGCGGCCTGGGCAATGAACATGGTCAGCCCGTCCACCACATGACACCCTTTTTGTCTGGCCGCAGAGATCAGACGGGTTTCCAAAGGGGTATACACCACATCCATCACCAGTGTTTCAGAAGTCAGGCAGTCTTCTGGACAGGACAATACATTTTCTCCAGGGGTCATGCCCAAAGATGTGGTGTTGATGATGATATCCGGGCGAAGGTGTCTGATGGCTTCCATGGGATAAAAATCAGCGTTATAGCGGGCGGCCAGTGCCCTGCCCTTATCCTGGGACCGGTTGGTGATCAACAGGTTTCCTTTGTGCGCATGAATACCGAAAGCCACGGCCCGGGCCGCCCCCCCTGCCCCGATGATCAGCACGGTTTTGCCGGAGATCTGTGCATCCTTTAACGGAGCAATGGCGGCAAAACTGTCGGTGTTGTACCCGGAAAGCACGCCGTTCTGGTTGACAATGGTGTTGACCGCACCAATGGCCGAGGCTTCATCATCGATTTTATCCAGAAAGGGGATCACTTTCTGTTTAAAGGGAATGGTCACGGAAACACCCTGAATATCAAATTGCCGGACCGCATCCATGGCTTTTTGGATATCACTGGGCGCAAACGCCAGGTACACGGCATCGATCTGATGGTCGGCAAAAGCCTGATTGTGAATCAAAGGGCTTTTGGAATGGGACACCGGGTTGCCCAGCACACAGAATAGCCGGGTATCTGCATTGACGGGTATCATGGTCATCCCTCTTTTTTGACAATAAAAGACTGGATGCGATTGCCGTCCATGTCTTTGACCGTTGCCGTCCACCGGTCAATAATCACGGATTCCCCCGGTTGGGGAATCCGGTCGATCTGTTCGAGAAAAAATCCGGAAATCGTGTCGTAGCTGACGGATTCCGGGATATTGATGTCTATTTCCTTGTTCAGGTCCTCCACATTGATCCGTCCGGCCACCAGCCATTTGTTGTCCTTGAGACGTACGATGTCCGGTACCATTCGGTCGGTTTCATCAATGATCTCTCCGAAAATTTCCTCCACCACATCCTCGAGAGTTACCAGGCCGGCCACACCCCCGTGCTCATCCACCACAATGGCCATGTGACTTTTTTTGGCCTTGAATTCCTGTAGCAGTGAGTCCAGTTTCTTGGATTCGGGAATGAAATAAGGTTTTTTCATGATCGCTTTGATATCCAGGGAATCAATGGGTTCATCAGACATTGAGAGCTTCTGATAATCAGCAAACAGATTTTTGATATGCAGAATTCCGATCACATTGTCAATACTGTGTTCAATCACCGGAATCCGGGAATATCCGGTTGACAGAATGGCGGGGATGTCCAGTTTTTCCACGGTATCCACCACGAACATATCCGCCCTGGGCGTCATGATTTCACTGCAGGATGTATCATCGAATTCAAAAATATTGGTGATGTATTCTTTTTCCGCTTCCTTGATTTCCCCTTCTTCTTCCACGACTTCCACCATGGTCATGAGTTCGTCTTCGGTCACCGTATGATAGGCCGGATTGATCGATCCATACAATTTAGGAATGTAATTGAGAATCAGCACCAGAGGAAAGAAGATTCTGGACAGCCAGTACAGCGGAAAAATAACCATTCGGGCCACCAGCACATTGTTCTGGGTGGCAAAAGATTTGGGAAAGATCTCTCCGAACACCAGAATCATGAGCGTCATGACCCCGGTGGCAATGCCCACGGCATTGGACTCGAAACAGGTGATGGCAATGGATGTTGCCAGAGAAGCCCCTCCGATGTTTGCCAGGTTGTTGCCGATAAGGATCGTGGTCAGCAGTGTATGGGGATCTTTTTTCATTTTTACGATCAACTGACCGGTTTTAGAACCGTCCTTGGCCACATGACAGGCTTTGATTTTTGAAATGGAAAACAGCGCGGTTTCGGATGATGAAAAAAAACCGGACAACACCAGGCAAATCACCAGCAATGTTACATTCAATGTCATCAAAATGGGTTTTTTCCTTCAAACAGAGTCAATTTTAAAATTACTTTAATAAGGTTTGGTGTGATTTGTCAAACACCCATTTTTCTTTTACCTGTTTTGGGGGCGGTTTTTTAAATCCAGAGCGATTTGAGCCGCTCTGTCAGCCGCGCCCGGTCCTCCCAGCAATTGTCTGACCGGGGCCAGTTTCTGCCGGTATTCGTTCAGGTGATCCAGCATATAAAGCGCAGCAAAACTGATGTTTTCAGGAGTGGCTGCATCCTGAAGCAGTTCAGGCATCACTTCTTTGCCCATGATAATGTTTGCCAGACCGGCATACTTTACTTTGACGACGGCCCGGGCCATGCGATAGGTCAGATAAGACATTTTATAAACGATCACCGTGGGAATTGTACAAAGCGCTGCTTCAAGGGTGATGGTGCCGGATGCGGCAATCAGCATGTCCGCCTGTTCAAAGATCTGCCGGGGGTTGCCGGAAATGATGTGAAACAACTCAGGATTTCCGGCTGCAGCGACCTTTGATTCAATCATATTGAAAGGAATCGCGTCTGCCGCAGAAACCAGAAACCGGACATGGGGACGATTCCCATGGATTTTACGTGCCGCATTCAGCATGGGTGTCAAAAGGGTTTGTATTTCGTTTTTTCTGGATCCGGGCAGCAGTCCGATGATCCGTTGTTTTGAAGAGTCAGTATGGGATTCAATTGATTTTTGCAACGGCACCGGATACTGATCCAGCAAAGGATTTCCCACATATGTGGCGGGGATTCCGGCTTTTTTATATATTTTTTCTTCAAAGGGAAAAATCAGCGCGGCATGATCCACCCTGTGCGTCATCTGCTTAAGGCGTGCCGGATTCCATGCCCACACTTTGGGCGTAATATAGTAAAACACGTTTGCCTGACTGTGGGTTCTGGCATGAGCAGCGGCCCTGAGATTAAATCCAGGGTAATCAACCAGTATGACAAGTTCCGGATCCAGGACCTTCAGGTGATGTTTGAAAAGATCAAACGCCTGTTTAACCGGGCGGATCTGGCGGATAACTTCTAAAAGCCCCATGGCGGACAGCTCATCAATGGAAAAAAACAGGTGAGCACCGGCTTTGGCCATACACGTGCCGCCGATACCGTAAAACTTCAGGGAGGGGTCCTGCTTGCGCATGGCAGTGATCAGGCCGGCCCCATGGACATCACCGGAAGGTTCACCGGCCAGTATCAGAACATGTCTGCCTGAATCTTTCATGGGATGTCTTGTTCCGTGAGCGCGGTAATGGCAATATGATATTCGTCTGCTAGGGCGACCATTTTTTCTCTGTCAAAAGACAGGGATTTGCCGGTTTCCAGTACCAGAGCCGTGGCACCGGATGCTGCCATGGTCCGGATGGTTTCGCATCCCGTGGCCGGCAGATCAAACCGCAGATCCTGCTGGGGTTTGGACAGCTTGATCACCACACACCCATTGCCCCGGGAAAGATCGCCTCCCCGGCGGATGGTGGCATCTGTACCGTCAATGGCTTCCACTGCCAGGACTGTGCCGTTGCTGATCACGATGCACTGGCCGATGTCCAGTTTTCCCACGGCTTTGGCCAGTTTCCATCCCTGATAAGCGTCCTGCTGTTCTGCGGAATCCAAGGGCCTTTGGGTCCAGCAGCCGGCAGGACTCAACAGTTCAGGCAGAAGAAACGTGGAGGGCCGGATCTCAATACCCTGGGTTTTCATGAGATCTGCAAACCGTGTCAAAATGGCATCGTCATGACTTCTGCCGGTTTTAAGAATAAAAGTCAATGCCTTGAAATCCGGGCGGATATCCTTGAATATACTGGTCTTTTCAATGGTTCCCAGCATCACGGCCTCGTGGACACCCTGGCGTTTAAAATATTTTACCAGCCTGGATATCTGGCCCAGATACAGCCATTGAAAGACAGATACCTCTTTGGCCAGGCCGGGGTCTGTTTCTGAAACAAATCCGGCCGCTACCACGGAGATCCCTTTTTGGGCCGCTTTTTTTGCAAACAGCAGTGGAAACTGTCCACCGCCGGCAATCAATCCAATTTTCATGGCTTTTGTTATCGGGTTATTCCCCGGCTGGATGTGACAATAAAATTCGTAAAATTTTTCACTTCCGGAATCTGTTCCACCTCGGCCTTGACCCGTTCCGATGCCTGCTTGACCGTCAGCCCGATCCTGAAAAAAATCCGGTAGGCTTTTTTAAGCTCGCCTAAAGTGAAATCGGAAAAACGGTGCCGCTTGAGCCCGACATTGTTCAGGCCGTGGAGGGTGGCCCGGTCTCCGGCAGCAATGACAAAGGGAGGAATATCTTTGACTACAGCGGATTTTCCGCCGATATAGGCATAATTTCCGATTTTGACGAACTGATGAATGGCCACCAGTCCGCCGATGGTGGCGTGGTCACCGATTTCAATATGTCCCGCCAAAGTGGAGTTGTTGGCTAAAATAACCTGTCGGCCGGTTTTGCAGTCATGAGCGATATGGGTATAGGCCATCAGATAGTTTTCCTCGCCGACTTCAGTGATGCCGCCGCCGGCTTCTGTGCCGCGGTTGATGGTGACAAATTCCCGGATAATGGATCCCCGGCCAATAGTGAGATAACTTTTTTCTCCATGAAACTTCAGATCCTGGGGCGCACCGCCGATGGCGGCATATTGAAATATCTGGCAGTCTTCACCGATGGAAACATAATTGTCAATGGTGGTGTAGGACCCGATGGTGGTTCCGGCTCCGATGCGTACATCTGATTTGACAATGGCATAAGGGCCGATCGTCACTCGAGAATCGATTTCAGCGGATCCATCGATGATGGCGGTAGGGTGAATCATGGCAGCTCCGGTTTTTGTATAATGCGTTCAAGGGCGTCAAGCCGTTTTTCAAATGCCATAAGCGTTTTTCTCATCCCCGGCAGCCGGCCGAGGATGTTCACGACTTTCAACCAGGTTTTATGGGGCATATGAGGGATGCCTGACACAATCTGATTGTCCGGGAC
This sequence comes from Desulfotignum balticum DSM 7044, assembly GCF_000421285.1. Lineage (GTDB taxonomy): Bacteria > Desulfobacterota > Desulfobacteria > Desulfobacterales > Desulfobacteraceae > Desulfotignum > Desulfotignum balticum. The sequence continues at coordinate 2,133,763 of NZ_ATWO01000001.1, read as the reverse complement.
CGAGGAGGACACCCCGGCATAAGGTCCCACAATCACATGGTTGCCAATGGTCAGGTGTCCGGATATACCGGCTTTACCGGCAATAATGGTCTGTTCTCCGATCCGGGTGGACCCGGCGATTCCCACCTGGGCCACCACCAGTGTATGGTCTCCGATGGAAACATTATGGGCGATGTGAACCTGATTGTCGGTTTTCACGCCATTGCCGATCCGGGTGACTCCCAGGGTCCCCCGGTCAATGGTGTTACACGCGCCGATTTCCACATGATCTCCGATGATGACATGTCCGGTGTGAGACAGTTTGAAATGGCTTTCGCCATCCTGGACAAACCCGTATCCGTCCGATCCGATCACGGATCCGGAGTGAATGATGACATGTTTTCCCAGACATGTGCCATCCATCACCGTGACATTGGGTTTGATGGTGGTGTGTTCTTTGATCACGCAACCCTTTCCGATAAAAACATGGGGCATGATTTGCACATTGTCTTTGATGACCACTTCATCTTCAATCACCACATGCGGCGCAATGGTGATACCTTTTCCCAGCACACAGTTTTTTCCAATGACGGCCAGCGGGCTGATGCCGGGCTTTAATGCCGGTGCCGGATGAAATTGTGCCACCAGTTCAAAAAAAGCCCGTCTGGGATTGGCGGTCATCAGTAAACAGGGGTGAGAATTTTTTTCATACATGCCATCATCAGGCACAATCACGGCCCCGGCCCGGGTCTGGTTCAGACGTGACAGAAAAGAAGCATCTCCGGCAAACGTAATATCTGATGCACCGGCATTGTCAAAGGAAGAAACCCCCGTGATCACGGTGAAAGAGTTTCCCGCCACCCGGGCATGAATTTTTTCAGCGATATCTTTGACAGTCAGTTTCATACATAAATCCCGTTCAGGCAATCAATTGCCCTGGGCTGTGACGGCATTGTATTTATTGATGACACGGTCTGTGATATCTATCTGGTCCGGCGCATAGATCACACCGGCATTCTTTTTTTCAATGATCAGGGTGTATTTTTCTCTTTTTCCCAGTTCATTGGCAATGTCGAATACGGCTTTTTGCATGTCATTGATCATTTTGATTTCAAGATTTTTCAATTCATTGGTATAATTCTGCTGCATGATTTTGAAATCTTCGATCTGATTTCTGAAATCCCGTTCCCGTTCCCGCTTTTTTTCATCACTGAGCACCAGGGCTTCTTTTTCAAAAGACTGGCCGATTGCATCCAGGGACTGTTTTTCTTTTTCCAGTTTATTTTTGAATTCCGTTCCTTTGGCGTTGAGCACCTTCTGGTTCATTTTTCCGGCACTGGATTCTTTCATTATTTTTTCAAAATCGATGACACCGATTTTAACAGCATCCGCACAAAATGCCATGGGCACAAAGCTGATGGCCAAAAGGCTTATGATGGTTACAAATAAGATACGTTTCATGGTTTCCTCCAAATAAATAATGCTTTAAAAAATATCAGAAAAATGCGCCAATGGAAAAATCAAACTGGCCATCTCCGGTTTGGTATTCATCCTGACCTTCCACCACAATACCATAGGCCAGACGAATGGGGCCCATGGGGGAATTCCACCGCAGTTCAAATCCTGCGGATGAGTATTGTTTGGCCAGATCGATGCTTTCGCTGGTTCGATAGACATCACCCCGGTCATAGAACAATACCCCGGCGACTCCTTGTTCTTCCTGAAGGGGAAAAATTAGTTCCGCATTGAATTGAATATATTTTTCACCCCCCCGCAGGATAGTCTGGCCGGGTTCTCTGGTGTTGATGTCGTATTTGTCAAATCCTCGGACCGAATTGATGCCGCCTAAGTAGAATCGTTCCCAGTCGATATCAATCTGGCCGTTGGTGCGGTCATCCAGATACCCGCCCTCCATATGAAAGCCTCCGGTAAATTTCCAGAAAAGAGGCATCCAGAATCCGCCTTCGGCTACATACCGGGTATAGTCAATATCTCCACCCATGAATTCTCCGGCATACTGGGCTGACACTTTACTGAACACCCCTTCTGTGGGCAGAAAATAATGGTTTCTGGAATCATAGCTGATATACGGCTTGATGCTGGCGGTGAAAAAATCTCCTTCAGTGACATTGGTATACGTCTTTTCTGCCTGCTCAACTTCAAAATCTTCAAAATTGAGTTCCACACCGATGGTGGTGTAATCCCACAGTTGCCGATAAGCGGATCTAAGTGTCAGACCGATGGCATTGCGTTCATAATATTCAAATTCTCTTTCAAGTTTATAGATATTGAATCCGGCGGAAACCGGCATGTCAAAAATCCAGGGTTCGGTGAATCCAAGGTCATATAAACCGGTTTCACCTGAAATTCTTCCCAGGATTTTCAAATTCTGGCCCCGGCCGAACAGGTTGCGTTCTTCCAAAGATACCTGACCGAAAGGACCGTCGTCCGTTGAAAATCCCCCGCCAAAAGAAAAATTACCCGTGGGTTTTTCTTCGACTTTAACTTCCAGATCCCGCTGATTGGGCACATCCGTTTGAACCGGGTTGATTTCCACAGACTGAAAATAGTCTCTGTAGCTCAGGTTCCGGTAAGATCGCTGAATACCGCTCATGGAAAATTTACCCTGTTCTTCCACAGCCATTTCCCGCCGGATCACTTTGTCCCGGGTTTTTTCATTGCCGGAAATCAGAATCCGGTTGAAATATACCGGTTCTCCCTGATCAATTTTGTATGTGATGTGTACCTGATGACTGGCATCATCGGTTTTCACCAGCGGGGAGACCTTGACATTGGCATACCCCTGGTTGGAATATAAATCACTGAGCCCCAGCATGTCTTTTCGGATCAGTTCCCGGTTGTACAGATCGGATTCCTTGACCAGAAGTTTGTCAAACAGATCGGTTTTCGATGTCAGAATATCCCCGGTTATGTCCACATTCCCGGTTTTGTACTGTTCCCCCTCATCGATTTTGAAACGAATGGCAATGCTTTCTTCCCCCATGTCTATCTGGGGATCCGATAGCTTGACATTGATGAATCCGTTGTTCTTATATAAAGACTCGATACGCAGCACATCATTTGTCAGTTCACTTTCATCCAGGTCACCGGAAGAGGTGATAAAAGACCAGAATCCCTTTTCCCGGGTCTGAATCGTTTTTTTCAGTTTTTTGTCTTTAAAATGGGTGTTTCCCTCAAACACAATGGATTCAATTCTGATTTTTTCCCCTTCATCAATCACGAACACAATATCTGCCTGATTGTTTTTCAAGGGAGTGATTTCATAGGTAACTGTGCAGTTGTGGTAATTTTTTTCCGTGTACAGCCGTTTTATTTTTTCCACATCTGAATTGATTTTGTACACATTGAGGATGGAACCGGTGCTGGTATCAACGACTGCGGCCAGTTCATCCTCTTTATATACACGGTTCTGGGAAAATTTGATATTTCTGACACTGGGTTTTTCCGTTACGTTGAAAACAATTTCAATGCCTTGATCCAGGTCTTTTTTTTCGATCACCACATCATCGAAAAAGCCCATTTTGTAAACCTGTTCCAGGTCTTTGGACAATTTTTCCTGGTTCATGATATCACCGGGGCTTGTTGAAATGATCCGTAAAATCGCATCAGAATCCACCCGGCGGTTGCCCGTAACCGAGATGGTGGAGATAATGCGTTTTTCAAACAGCTCGCCGATAATTGCCCGGGACAACTGTCCGATTGCCGCATGCAGTTCTTCCAAAGAACCGGACTGGGAAAAAAATGGCAGGGGCGGCCCTGTTTCATAAATCGGATGCATGTTCGCATCAATACTGATGGCGTTGCCGGCCATAAAGACATTACCCGTAATGATGTAATCCACGCCCAGCCGGATACCTTCCTGGCGGAATCTGGCAACATCCCAGGTTTGCGTATCCTTGAATTCCTTAACATAAACCACTTGGGTTCCTTCGTTTTTCAGCCGTTTTCCAAGCATCAGAGGCAGGTCTGTGCCAAGCGATTTCTGGGCCGAAGGCGCCTGAACGGAAAAAGGAAAAACAGCGACACTGACCGTCTGTTCGGCATACAGCCAAAAGGGCAGTCCGCATAAAATCATCCCTATCAGTACTGCATTGATCAACCATTTTTTCATATCAGTCCCTTTCTCATGCCGGTATAATTTTTCCGTTTTGGATCGTTACTGTTTTTTCCATCATCCGGGCCAGTTTCATGTTATGGGTCACCACAATCACGGTCATACCCAGTTCTTTGTTCAACTCAATGATCAAAGAGTGGAGGCTGTCTGCGTTTTTTTCATCCAGGTTGCCGGTGGGTTCATCCGCCAGAAGTATATCCGGTTTCATCACAAGGGCCCTGGCAATGGCTACCCGTTGCTGTTCTCCACCGGACAGATCTTCCACGCGATGATGATATCGATCTGCCAGCCCTACCCTTTCAAGCATATTTTCTGCCAGGTTTTCAACCATTTTTTTTGATTTTTTGGCAATGAGCCCCGGGATCATCACATTTTCCATGGCGGAAAATCCCTGGAGCAGGTAATGAAACTGAAACACGAATCCGATCCGTTCATTTCTTAGTGCCGCCAGTTGATCGTCTTTCATGGAAAGCAGGTCCCGCCCCTGAAACATGATTTGTCCCTTATCCGGCCGATCCAGGGTACCGATGATATTGAGCAATGTTGATTTGCCGATACCCGATGCCCCGACCACGGCCAGGGTCATCCCTTGGGTGATGGTAAATTCGGATCCGTCCAGTATGTTTATGACATCCGGCGGCGTACCGAATTTTTTGGTGATCTGTGTCAGACGCATGAGAACAGAGCCGGTATTATCCATATCGAATGGCCTCCAGCGGGTCCATGTTCGACGCCTTCCAGGACGGGTACAATGTGGAAATGAAGCAGATGATTATGGCACTGACGGAAATGACCAGCACATCCATGGGATCCAGCTGGACCGGTAACGTGGAAAACGGATAGGCTTTGGGCAGCTGGATAAAATCATATCGTTTGAGCAGCAGACAGATGCCGATGCCGGACACGGTTCCCAGCAGGGTGCCGATCGTCCCGATCACCAGGCCTTTAATGATAAAAATTTGACGGATCATCCGGTGGGTGGCTCCCATGGCTTTGAGAACGGCGATGTCTTTTGTTTTTTCCATGACCAGCATGATCAGAGCGGATGCAATATTAAAGGCCGCTACCAGAATAATCAAAGTCAAAATGATGAACATGGCGGTTTTTTCAAGTTTCAGGGCCGAAAAAAGACTCTGGTTGATATCCATCCAGTCCCGGACATAGAACGGATGGTGTTCCAGATCGGCCGGCAGGGTTTTCCGGATCTCCTTGACTTTGAAAACATCATCCACCCAGATACCGATGGCTGAAATTTTATCCGGATCTTTTATCAAAGACTGGGCCTGTTCCAGATGAACATAGGCCAGCATGCCGTCGTACTCGGACATGCCCGAAGAAAAGGTTCCCTGGACCACAAACTGTTTCATGGCCGTTATCTGTCCCATGGGAGAGATAACGGACCGGGTGGACATAAGAATGATCTTGTCCCCGGTCATGGCTCCCATGGACCGGGCCAGTTCCTTGCCCAGAATAATACCCGGCAGGTTGTCGGAATTTTTTTGAACGGCCAGGGCGTTTTTCAGGGCAGGCTCATCAAATCCTTTGATCAATGATGCGCTGTTATCCGGGACAATGCCGCGCACCATAGCGCCTGCCATGGCATGACGGGTCCGGATAATGGCCTGGGCAAACAAAATCGGGGAAGCATCCCGGATGTGAGGGTGGGTTTGTATCTCCTCAAGCACGGTATTATAATTGCCAAAGGTGCCGTTGTAATTCATGACCAGAATATGAGGCTCCAGACCCAGTATCCTTCGCCTGAATTCAGTTTCTGCGCCATTCATGACGGCAATCACCACCACCAGCGCCATCACCCCCACCATAACTCCGGCCACGGACAGAAACGTGATCAGAGAGATGAATCCTTCTTTTCGCTTGGCCTTGAGGTAGCGCCGGGCTATGAACAGTTCCACGGCCATCAATAATCAGTGGGTGTGTTTCATATGGGGAAACAAAATAACCTCTCTAATGGAGGCCGCATCCGTGAGCAGCATCACCAGCCGGTCGATGCCGATGCCCTCTCCGGCTGTGGGCGGCATGCCATATTCCAAGGCTTCCACATAATCAGCATCCATGATGTGGGCTTCATCATTTCCTTCATCCCGCTGGCGCACCTGCATGAGGAACCGGTTGTGCTGATCTTCCGGGTCATTGATTTCGGAAAATCCATTGGCGATCTCCCGGCCGGCAATGAACAGTTCAAACCGGTCCGTCAGGTTCGGGTCGGATTCGCTTTTCCGGGACAACGGTGATACTTCCACCGGGTATCCGGTAATGAATGTGGGTTGAATCAGTTTGGGTTCCACCAGCACGTCAAATAATTTGGTCAAAATTTTGCCGTGACTTTCGGTTTTGGTGATCTGGATCTGCCGGTCTTTTGCAAAAGTCAGCAATGACTGGGTATCATGGATCATTTCAGGATCTATGCCGCCGACGGAAGACAAAGAGTCCATCATGGAGATCCGCTGCCATCCGGGTTTGAAGTCAATGGTGTGGCCCTGGTACTCAATGACGGTGTTGCCACTGATTTTTACGACAATATCGGCAAACATGTTTTCGGTTAAAGCCATCAAATCCTGGTAATCCGCATACGCCTGATAAAATTCCACCATGGTGAATTCCGGGTTGTGCCGGGTGGATACACCTTCGTTTCTGAAATTTCGATTGATTTCAAATACTTTTTCAAAGCCCCCCACCACCAGGCGCTTCAGGTACAGTTCCGGCGCGATCCGCAAAAACAGTTCCATGCCCAGGGCATTGTGCCAGGTCTTGAAAGGGGTGGCTTCGGCACCTCCGGGCAAGGGTTGCATCATGGGCGTTTCCACTTCCATGAAATCGTGTTCTTCAAAAAACCGGCGCATGGCAGAAACGATTTTGCTTCGGGTGATAAAGATGTTCCGGGTGCCGTCGTTCATGATCAGGTCCAGGTACCGCTGACGATATCTTTTCTCAGGATCCTTGATGCCGTGAAATTTTTCCGGCAATGGCCGCAATGCTTTGGACAGCAATCTGAATTCCGTGGCCAGGATGGTCCACTCTTTGGTCTTTGTCTGAAACAGCGGGCCGGAAACACCAATGAAGTCTCCGATATCCAGTTTTTTGAACAAATCGTAGGTATCTTCTCCCACTTTATTTTTCTGAATATACAACTGCATCTGGTCCGACCCGTCCTTGAACCGGACAAAAGAGGATTTTCCCATTTTGTTGATGGCCATCATCCGTCCGGCCAGTTTGAATGTCTTGCCGTTTTCGCCTAAAGAGGACGGGTCAGTATCAATGATGTGCCGAAGTTGTGCCACCGTGCATGAAATCTTGAAATCATTGGGATACAGGGGGATTCCTTTTTCCTTGATGGCGGTAATTTTTTCTTTTCTGGCCTGGATGATCCGGGTGTCTTTATCCATGGGTGTTGTTGCTTCCATTATAGTCTTTTTTGGGTTTCATTACGATAAAACATAATTAGATAGCCTGTTTGCCGGGTGTTTGTCAAGATTTTGTTGGATCTTCCACCGATCCGGCCGGTTTAAATATGATAGTGAAAACCGTTCCTTTGCCGGGGATGGATTCAAAATCGATCAAACCGTCATAGGTTTCAATGAGCCGGTGAATAATGGGCAGGCCCAACCCCGTGCCTTCGGGTTTGGTGGTATAAAAAGGATCAAAAATATGGCGGGCATTGTCTGATTCAATCCCCTGCCCGTTGTCTGAAATGGTCAGATAAATCCGCTGGTTCCGGGGGGCTGTCAATGTGATAATGATTTTTCCTTTGCCGGGAATGGCCTGGGCTGCATTTTTGATCAGGTTCCACACAACCTGCTGGAGATGGACCGGATCGATGTGAACAATCAGACCTTCATCCAGATGGGTGACAACCTGAATTCTGTTTTTAAATTCTTCGGAATTCAAAAACAAAGAGACCACATCCATGACGGCCTGATGAACCATCACCGGGATTGCATTGGCCCGACCGGGTTTGGCAAACAATCGGATTTCATCGACAATGGTTTTCAGCCGTTCGGTTTCCCGCAGAATAATTTTCATGAGCCGGTCTTCCCTGCTGCCGGGAGCCGTATCTTCTCTGAGTAATTGAATGGATCCGGCCAAAGAAGCCAGCGGATTTTTAATTTCATGGGCGATTCCGGAAATCATTTCATCCATCACTTCCATTTTTTCCACCCGTTTGTAATGGGCATGGGTGATTTTCAGATCCTGCCGGGCCCGTCTCAGCTGTCTGGCCAGCACACCGCTTAAATACGCCACAGCCAGGCACGCGGACATAAGTATGAAAATCCGGTAAAAAATCAGACTGGGATTCAGAGATGCCGGGTCGGTGTGCTGGCCTGAAAAAGGCGGTACCATGTGATAATATTCCAGCACGATCAACAGCCCGTACTGAATGCTGGAAACTCCGGCAATGATCAGGCTGCCGCGCAAAAGCACCAGCATGGCCCCGTAAATGATGATCAGCAGATACAAAAATGTGAAAATGGAGTCCAGACTGCCGGTGACATAGATGATCACCGTGACTGAAAATGTGTCCGCCAGAATCTGGGTATAGGACAGAACCAGCAGATTCTTCCCTTGTTTGAGCCACAGCCCGTACCCCACTGACAGCAAAAGAATCGCAGCCGCCAGATAATACAATGTCACAAAAGGCTGGGACAAAAAAGACAGATTTTCGCCCGTGGAAAATACCAGACTGGAAAAAATCAGCACAATGCAGAAAATCACCCGGGCCAGGACAATCCATTTGAGCTGCTGCTCCCGGTCTGATCGATCCAGAAACGGGTCTGAGGACATGGACCTATCCAATACCGCCTGCCATGGAGAAAATCGGGAGATACATGGCGATTACCAGTCCCCCCACCACCACTCCTAAAAAGACCAGCATAAAGGGTTCGATCATATCTGTGAGATTTTTTACAGCCTGATCCACCTCGTCATCATAAAAATCGGCTATTTTTTCCATCATGGTGTCCAGGGCACCCGTGGACTCCCCCACGGCAATCATGGAACAGACCATGGAGGGAAATACCCCGCTTTCCAGCAACGGGTCCGCCATGGACCGGCCTTCGGAGATACCGGCTTTAACGTCTTGAATGGCAAATTCCACAATTTTGTTTCCTGCGGTGCGGCCCACGATATCCAATACTTCCAGAATGGACACACCCGACGACATCATGGTGCTGGTGGTCCGGGTGAATTTAGCCACCGCCACTTTCCGGATTAAAATCCCCATCACGGGCAGCCGCAGAAACAGATCATCCATGAGTATCCGGCCTTTTTTGGTTTTGTAAAACCGCCGGACCACAAACACGGTTCCGAATATAGCGCCCAGAATATACCCGATATTGGCCACCACAAAATTACTCAAACCTACGACCAGCAGGGTCGGGCCCGGCAATGCCGATCCCATGCTGGCAAACATTTCTTCAAATACGGGAATCACGAATACCAGGATGATCCCCACCACGATGATTGCCACAATAATGGTGATGATGGGATAGGTCATGGCCCCTTTGACCTGTTTTTTCAATTTCGCCATTTTTTCCATGTATGCGGATAACCGGCTCAAAATGACATCCAGAATACCCCCGGCCTCTCCGGCGGCAATCATGTTGACAAACAATTCATTGAAATCGGATGGAAATTTTTTCAGGGCATCGGCAAAGGTGTCGCCGGATTCCACTGATTCCTTGATTTTTTTCAGATGTTTTTTAAAGGTCGGGTTTTCCTGCTGGGCCTGAAGAATTTCCAGACATTGGAGCAAAGGGAGTCCGGCATCGATCATGGTGGAAAATTGTCTGGCAAAGATGATGACATCACTGTCTTTGACCTTGGGCTGAAAAAATTTTATGTTTTCAAACAGGTCTTTGGGCTTTTTTTTGATTCTTCCCGGAGTGATTTTTCGTCTGACCAGCATATTCCGGACCTGTTCCGGGGTTTCCGCCGTCATTTCTCCTTTGACGGATCTTCCCCTGGGATTTTTGCCTTTCCACAGATAAACATCAGACATAACATATCCTTTAATCGGGGTTGTTTTGCAGATCCGAAACCGAATCACCGGTCCGGCTGCAGATGTGTTTCAACCGGGGGTCGTATTATTTGTAAAATATATACAGATAGTTTATATATCATTCGATATTCAATCTCAACAGGAGTTGTGTTGTGGCCCCCAAAAAAAAAGGCAGTACCGCCAAAACCATCATTACCAGTCATGTGAATGCGGATTATGATGCCATCGCCGCCATGCTCGCGGCCCAGAAGCTCTATCCGGACGCCCGGATCATCTTTCCCGGATCCCAGGAAAAAACCCTGCGGGATTTTTTCATTCATTCCATGGGGTATCTGTTCAACATGGCAGACCCGGCCTTTATCGATTTTTCAGACACCTCAACCCTGGTGCTGGTGGACACCCGCCAGAAAAACCGACTGACCGGTGTGAAAGAACTGCTGGAAAAAAAAGAGGTGGCCATCCATGTGTATGACCACCATCCGCCCGGACCTGATGATGTGACACCGGCCATGGAAGTTTTTAAATCCTATGGCGCCACCACCACCATTTTATGCGAAATCCTTCAGAAAAAAAATATCCCGATTACTCCGGAAGAAGCCACGGTCATGGCGTTGGGCATCTATGAAGACACCGGGGTGTTTACATACGCTTCCACCACACCGGCGGACTTCATCCAGGCCGGATTTCTGCTGGGCTGCGGAGCCAGCCTTAATACCGTTGTCAGCCTGGTGGTCAGAGAAATCAAAGCGGAACAGATCTCCTGGCTCAATGATCTGCTCAATGAAATGACCCGGCATCAGATCAACGGGCTGGATGTTCATATCTCCACCATCTCGTCGAATACCTATATCACGGATCTGGCATCCATTGTCCAGAAAGTGATGCGCATGGAAAACCTGGAATTGTATTTTGCCGTAGTGCTCATGGGAAACAAGGTGCATATCATTGCCAGGAACCGGATCCCCGAGGTGGATGTGGGCCGGATTCTGTCCATGTTCGGCGGCGGGGGCCACGCCTATGCCGCGTCCGCCAAAATCGAGAACCATACGCTGGCCCAGGTGGAGCATCTGCTCATCGATCAGTTGAAAAAAGAAACCCGGCAAATTCAGGTGGCGCGCTCTTTGATGTCTTCTCCGGCCATCACCATTGAACCGGGCGCTTCCTGTGAACAGGCCGGCAACACCATGACCCGGTATAATATCAACACCCTGCTGGTGGTGAATCCTGACTCCGGTTCCTATGAAGGATACATCACCCGCCAGGTGGTGGAAAAAATCCTGTTTCATCAGCTCAAGACCCGGCCGGTGGAAGAGTACATGAACTCGGAAGCCACATTTATTTCCTCAGATGCCAACCTGGCTGAAATCGAATACCAGATCATTGAAAAAAAACAGCGGATCATTCCGGTGATCGATCATGAAGAAATCAAGGGGGTCATCACCCGCACGGACCTGCTCAATTTTCTGGTACAGCATGACAAAGCCGTGAAACGCACGGATCAGCTGGTGTTTAAAAAACAGAATGCCCGGAAACGCCGGATTCATAATCTCATGGCCCAGCGTCTGGACGACCGGACCATGGATCTGCTTAAATCCATTGGCGCGGCCGGTGACGAACTGGGGCTGAATCTGTATGTGGTGGGCGGGTTTGTCCGGGATCTGCTTTTACAGCGAACCGTGGATGACATTGATATTGTGGTGGAAGGCGACGGCATCGCTTTTGCCAGATATGTGGCTGAAAAATTGAACTGCCGGGTGAATACGCATAAAAAATTCGGCACGGCTGTGGTTATTGTTTCCGAGCAGATTAAAGTGGATGTGGCATCGGCCCGGCTGGAATATTATGATTTCCCCGCCGCCCTGCCCATTGTGGAGAAAAGCTCCATCAAACGGGACCTGGCCCGCAGGGATTTCACCATCAACACCCTGGCTTTGAGTCTGAATGCCGATACCTTCGGTACCCTGATCGATTATTTCGGAGCCACAAGGGACTTGAAAGACAAAACCATCCGCACCATTCACAATTTAAGTTTTGTGGAGGATCCCACCCGGATATTCCGGGCCATCAAGTTTGCCAACCGGTTTGGATTCGACATCGGCAAGGTGACCGCCAACCTGATTCGCAATGCCATTAAAGTGGATTGTTTCAAAAACCTGAGCGGCCTGCGGGTCCTGTCAGAACTCAAGCAGATTTTCAGTGAGGAAGATCCCATTCCCGCCATTCGAAGTATGACGGTTTACGGGCTTGAAAAAGTGATTCATCCCCGGCTGGAAATTACGCCCGCCACCTACCAGACGCTGGAATCTGTCAACAAAACCCTGACCTGGCATGATCTGTTGTATGTGCAGGAAACCTATCCCCGATGGGCCGTGTATTTCATGGTGCTGCTCCATCGGTGCACCTTCAAGGTCAGTGAACAGATCTGTGACCGGCTTATGATTCCGGTGGGAGAACGGCAGTTGCTGCTGGAAACACGGTACAAGGCGGAAAACCGGCTGGGTTTCATCGAGTCCAATCATCCGGTTTCCCGGCAGAAGCTTTACTGGGCATTGATCAATTTCAATACTGTGTTTGTCCTGTATATGATGGCATTGACAAAAAATGAGGCGGTTCGCAGGGATATCTCCAATTTCTATACCCAATTCCGTCATGTGACACCCAAAATCCGGGGCAAAGACCTGATCCGTATCGGGGTGACACCCGGGCCGGCCTTTACAAAGATTTTAAATGAAGTGCGTAATGCCAAGCTGGACGGCCACCTGGATACCCGGGAAAAAGAGATGGATTTTGCCATAAAATATGCCCGGGAAAACAACATGATTTAATATTGATAAAACCGGCACTTTATGGTTGAATCCATTTTTTTTACGTAAATTTTTGATGATGAAAGACAATTGAATGAAAAATGCAGATTTTCTGACCGGCATCACCACCAGCGGCACCCCGCACTTAGGTAATTTCGTAGGAGCCATCCGGCCGGCCGTGGCCACCAGCAAAAATCCGGATCTGACCTCATATTATTTTCTGGCAGACTACCACTCAATGATCAAAAATCATGATCCAGAAAAACGGCAGCAGTCCACGCTGGAGATCGCCGCCGCCTGGATCGCCCTGGGTTTGGATCATGACAACTGCGTGTTCTACCGGCAGTCGGATATCCCTGAAATCCCGGAACTGACCTGGATTCTCACGTGTCTTACCGCCAAAGGTCTCATGAACCGGGCCCATGCCTACAAGGCAAAGGTTCAGGAAAATGAAGCCGACGGAAAAAAAGACCCGGACCAGGCCATTACCATGGGATTGTTTTCATACCCCATTCTCATGGCGGCCGACATTCTGATGTTCAACGCCGGCAAGGTTCCGGTGGGAAAAGACCAGATTCAGCATCTGGAGATGACCAGAGATATCGCGGCCCGGTTCAATCATGTGTATGAAAATCTGTTTGTTTTGCCCGAGGTGGTGGTGGATGACAATACCGCCGTCCTGTCCGGTCTGGACGGCCGGAAAATGAGCAAAAGCTACAACAATTTTATTCCGCTGTTTGACACGGAAAAAAAATTGCGCAAAATGATCATGAAGATCCAGACCAATTCTCTGGGCCCGGATGAACCCAAAGACCCGGATACCTGTACCTTGTTCTCCATTTATCGCGCCTTTGCCGCTCAAGAGGAAACCCGTGCCATGGCGGACCGCTACCGGGAGGGGATCGCCTGGGGGGTGATGAAACAGGAATTGTTCGAGTATATCAACGCCATTTTGGCCGAGCCCCGGCAACGGTATAATGAGTTGATCAAAAATTCAAAAGATATTGAAGAGATTCTGGCCAAAGGGGCGGAAAAAGCCAGAGCCTTTTCCGTGCCGTTTCTGCAAAAGATCCGGTCCGCCATCGGGATCCGGTCACTGGGTTAGCCCTTTGATTTCTTCCGGGGTCAGGTAACGCCAGGCCCCGGGAGCGAGATTTCCTAAAGTCACATTGGCCATGCGGATCCGTTCCAGCACAGCGACCCGGTTTCCGGTTTTGCCCACCATCTTTCGGATCTGGCGGTTCAGCCCCTGTTTGAGCACCAGGATGAACTGTGTGTCGGAAATTCTTTTAACCCGGGCTTTCCGGGTTTTTTTTCCCTGAAGGATCATACCCTTGGCCATGGCCGCCAGGTCCGTGTCTTTGACCGGATGGACCGTGGTCACTTTGTATTCTTTTTCATGGTTGTGAGAGGGATGGGACAGTTTGTTGTGCAGGTCCCCGTCATTGGTGAGCAGCACCAGTCCCTGGGAATCCTTGTCCAGCCGTCCCACCGGAAAAATCCGGTCCGGCAGGGGTACCAGGTCCAGAATGATTTTGTCCCCGTGTTTTCTGGCACAGGAGGTGACCACGCCCACGGGTTTGTTGACGACAATATAGATGAATGCTTTTTGCTGGGGCAGGCTTACCCGGATGTTGTCAAACTGAACCATATCCGTTCCGGGAGTAACCTTGGTGCCCAGGGTGATGACCCGGTTTCCGTTGATCCGGATACGGCCGTTGACAATCAAATCTTCGGCCGCCCGCCGGGAACATACCCCGGCCCGGGCCAGAAATTTCTGCAACCGCATGGGCTGGTTTTCAGGATCAGGACCGGTAGTCGGCATTGATTTTGACATAATTTTCACTGAAATCACAGAACAGAAATTGATCTGTATGGTCCCCCAGATTCAGATCCAGGGTCATGGAGATTTCGGAGGCTTTCATGATTTCTGCGGCTTGTTTTTCCGCTGCTTTCCCCTGCCATTTTCCCTGAAGGACCAGGGCCACGGTATCAAAAAACAGATCCATCCGGTCCGGATCCACTCTGGCTCCGGACCGGCCGGCAGCCGCCGTGATCCGTCCCCAGTTGGGATCTTCTCCATAAACAGCGGTCTTGACCAGGTTGGAATGGGCAATGGCTTCTGCCGCCTTGAACGCATCCTGCTTTGTGGCAGCGCCTTTCACTGTGATCTGTACCAGTTTGGTGGCCCCCTCCCCGTCTCTGACAATCCAGGTGGCCAGATCCAGGCAGACCTTTTCCAGCAAATCCTGAAACACGGCCCGGGAGGCATCGTCGGTGATATGGGCATTGCCCGTACCTCCGGCCAGGCACAGCAGGGTATCGTTGGTGGATGTGTCTCCGTCCACACTGATGCGGTTAAAGGTTTTATCACAGGCTGATGTCAATGCCTGCTTCAGATCTGAAGCGCTGATATGGGCATCGGTGAGCACATAGGCCAGCATGGTGGCCATGTCCGGCCGGATCATGCCGGATCCCTTGGCCACCCCTTTCATGGTAATGGTCCGGCGGCCCTGGTCCGTGTCCATATCTGCGGTCATCTCAACGATTTTGGTGCTAAGATCCGTGGTGAGAATGGCAGCGGCAAAATCCGCCAGGGTCCCGGTGTGGATCTGTGTTTTCAGCTGCGGTATCCCGGTTTCAAATTTTTCCATGGGCAGCGGAGCCCCGATCACCCCGGTGGAAGACACCATGACCAGATCCCGGGGAATCCCGAAAGTATCTGCCACGATCCGAATCGTGCGGCGGGCATCTTCAATGCCCTGCTCACCGGTAAAGCAGTTGGCATTGCCGGAGTTTGCCAGCACGGCCTGACAGACCCCTTTTTGTATCATTTGCTGACCCAGGATCACCGGAGCGGCCCGGACCTGGTTTCTGGTGAACACTGCTGCGGCCGTGGCCGGCTTTTCACAAAGGATCAATCCCAGATCTTTGATCCCGTTTTTTTTGATCCCCGCATGGATACCGGCAAACGCAAACCCTTTCATTTCAACCACCTTTTTTGACCCGTCCATATTTGAAAATAACGAATTATAGCCTTGGTGACGGATGGTGTAAATGGATTGACAAGGATTATTTTCACTGGTATTCATTAAAACAGAAAGCATCTGACTTCAGTTGCCGGTATCTTCATATATGATAGCCTGTCACAAGGGACTGGGAAAAAAGAGAATTTTTTTCATAAATTATTTTCCATGGGATTTTTCACGTGCAGATTCAAACCGAAGATATTCTTAATGCCATCGGCGAACTTGAGACCAATGCGATCCTGGTGGTGGATCATCAAGGAATTATCCGGAGAATGAATAAAGGAGTGACCGCTGTTTTAGGTTACACGGAAACCGACCTCATCGGCCGAAAGGTTGAAGTCATACTCCAGAAAGATTTTCAAAAAAATCATGAAGAAAAATTTCAAGACTATGTCAGCCACCGGAAGATGGAGGTTGTCACCCGATCAAATCTGATCGGAATTCAGAAGACGTTTCCCAGTGCCGAGCCCCTTCACCATAATGATGATATCCCGTTCGCTCTGGTGGACAAAAATGGATGCAACCTGCCCATTACCCTGACCATCAATGAGATCTGGTCTGATTCCGATGATCTTTTGGGGTTTCTGGCCATTATTTCCGACAACACCAAACAGTTCAACCTGCATCAAAAGCTGAAAAATCAGGCATCCTACGATCCGCTGACCGGATTGATGACCTGGCACCAGTTTGAAAAAACGGTCACCGAAACAAAGAAAAATGCCCTTGCAGATAAAAAGGGTTACCAGGCTGCCATGTTATTTCTGGATGTGGATTATTTCAGAACCATCACCTATGGGTCCCAAATGGCCGGTGACCGGGCATTGAAAAGAATTGCCAACTGGCTGCTCAATCAGATCCGGCAAAAAGGAACCCGGCCCAAAGATATTGTCACTGCCCGGTTTCTGGGAGATCAGTTTATCTTGTATCTTTCTGACACTTCGGTGGACGGTGCTTTGGCACTGGCCAGGCGCTTGAAGGAATCGTTCATCACTTTGAATCTTCGGACTGAAGAATCCCCTTTTTTTACCAGTATCAGCCAGGGAGTGACCCCAATCACCCGGGACACCAGACTGCACAATGCCGCATCTCTGGCAGCCCATGCATGCAGTCTGGCCAAAAAAAAAGGGCGGAATAAAATTGAAACCGTGCTGGATGAAGGGCCTGGCTATCTGGGGCTGGAACGCATCATCCGGGAAGCACTTCAACAAAGGCGGCTCATCCTTTTTGCCCAGCAGATCGTTCCCATCAGTCCATATGCCCGGACCATTGACAATAACCGTGCCCATTATGAAGTGCTTTCCAGAATACTGGATCCCAAGGGAAATCTTTTGTCTCCGGAACTGTTCATTCCGGCTGCCGAAGTACTGGGGCTGGCAGTTGACGTTGACAGATACGTGATCGAACACACCATGGCCACACTGCAAAAACATCCCGGCCACGTGGCTTGCCTGTCCCTTTGCTCCATCAACCTGTCCGGCCTGTCCGTGTCCCGGGAAGGCACATATGCGTTCATAGAAAAAACGATCAGGGCCAGCGGTATCGATCCGGGAAAGTTTTGTTTTGAATTCACTGAAACCGCTGAGATCAAGGACAATGACGTGGCATTGGATCTGGTAAGACGTCTGAAAAAACTGGGATGCAAGACCGCGTTTGATGATTTTGGCATCGGTTATTCCAACTATCAGAGCTTTTCCCGGCTCCCCATGGATATCATCAAAATCGACGGCAGCTATGTAAAAAAAATTCTGAAGGATCCATATCTGAAAACAGATATGCAGGGGATGATACATTCCGCAAAGGTCCGGAACATTGAAGTGGTGGCTGAATTCGCCGAAAACAAGGCCATTACCGAACAATTAAAACAACTGGGTGTTGATTATGCCCAGGGATACTATTATAGTCAACCAAAACCTTTGTCAGATGTGATCAAAGGAACTACTTGACGAAAAACGGACACAATTTAATGGAAGATATCATTCTGGCCCCCGGCCGATACAAAGACCTGTACAAATCAGTTTCACTGAGTAAAAAAATCCAGGGCCTGCATCAGATGATACAGCAGGATTTTCCTTATATCCACCGGGTTGCCGTCGCCCTGTTCGATACAAAGATGAACACATTGAAAACCTTTGTTCAAAGTGCAAAAGAAGACCGGCCGTTTCAGTTTTATGAATGCCTGATGGAAAACGCACCGTCTTTGATGGAAATCAAGACCCGGAAAACAAACCGGGTAGTGAATGATATGGCAGTATTCAATAACGGCACCCATGAACACACTCAAAAAATTGCAGCCAATGGATATCAGGCCAGCTATTCAGCGCCGCTTTTTGATGAAACAACCTTTATCGGAATGTTGTTTTTCAATGCATACCAAAAAAATGTATTCAAAACGCTGGATCTGGCAAAACTGGATCTGTATGCCCAGCTGATCAATTCCCTGGTGGTCAATAAGCTGCAAGCCACCCAGATGCTGGTGGGGGCGTTCCGTTCCTGCCTGAGTCTGGTCAGTTACAAAGATCCGGAAACCGGGAATCATCTGGAACGTATGGCCCGGTACACCCGGCTCATTGCCCGGGAATTGGCCAAACAAGGACATCCCGGCCTGACAGATGAAACCATTGAACATTTGTTCATGTTTGCACCGTTGCATGATATCGGCAAAATCGGTATACCGGACCGCATTCTTCGCAAACCCGGCAGGCTGGATGAAGAAGAATGGCAGATCATGCAGACCCATTCCACCAAAGGCAGGGAAATTATCGACACCATTGCCGGTTATCTGGGGGTTGCAACCTTTGATCAGCTTTCTTTGCTGAGAAACATTTCCGGGTCCCACCATGAAACCATTGACGGCAAAGGATACCCCAATCAGTTAAAAAAAGATGAAATTCCCATTGAAACCCAGATCGTTTCCGTGGCTGATATTTTTGACGCACTGACCAGCCACCGTTCCTATAAACCGGCCTGGAGTAACGCGGCGGCATTTAAAGAACTGATGCAATTGTCCGGCACCAAACTGAACCCGGACTGCATCCGGGTACTGATTGAAAATGCCGCCGCAGTCAAAAAGATTCAAAAACGGTTTGCCGACGATCTGAGTGACCATGGTTGATGATATATCCCACGGGGATGATTCCCTGCATTTTCTGGAAGACTGCCTTTTTTACAGTGTTAACGCGTTTTCACGGCAACTGCTGAAAATGGCGGAAGCCGGGTTTGCTCCGTTGAAACTTTCTCCGGCCCATGCGTCGTTTCTTTTAATTCTGTATGATAATCCCGGCATCAATCCCAAGAAACTGGGCATCTTATTACAGCTGACCCCGTCCACCATCACCCGGTTCATTGACGCTCTGGCCAAAAAGAAACTGGTGAAAAGGAAAAAACACGGCAAAACCATTGCCATTTTTCCGACTGACAAAGGGCTGGCACTCAAACCTGCCATTGCCCGGGTATACAAGGACTTTTATCTGAACTATGCCCGAATTCTGGGTCCTGAAACCGCCCGCAATCTGGCCCGTCAGATCCGGGGAGCCAACGCCGATCTGGCCAAAGTTTCGTCATCTGATACCGGTCATGATCCAGACCTTTAAACTGATCATCGAGTATGACGGTACCGGGTTTTCCGGATGGCAGCGGCAACCGGAAAACATCACCGTTCAAGGAGAGCTGGAAAAAGTATTATCCAGGATACTCAACCAGCCCGTCACCCTTGCCGGCTCCGGTCGCACCGATGCCGGGGTCCATGCATTGGGCCAGGTGGCCTCTTTTTGTGCAGACACAGCCCTGCCGTCCCAGATGCTGAAAAAAGGGGTTAACAGCCTGATGAAACTTCCCATTGTCTTAACAGCATGCCACCGGGTGCCTGATACATTTCATGCACAATATTCTGCGGTTTCCAAGGAATACCACTATTATATTCTGAACCGGGAAACCCCCTGTGCCGTCGGCAAAAATTATGTCTGGCACATTCACCGTTCATTGGATATGGCCATGATGAACCAGTGCTGTGAATCGATATGCGGCACCCATGATTTCAAATCATTTGAAAATGCGGGATCTCCCAGAAAATCCACTGTCCGGACGGTGTTCATGGCACGGATGGACCGGCTGGACGATGACCGGCTGGTATTCAGGGTCTGCGCCAATGGATTTTTAAAAAACATGGTTCGGAATCTGATGGGAACACTGGTGGATGCAGGGTTTGGAAAAGTGACCCCTGCCATGTTTGAACAGATTCTGGCGGCAAAAGACCGGTCTTGGGCCGGGGCAACCGCGCCGGCTAAAGGATTGTTTCTCAAACAGGTGAACTATGGGTGAATCACGCCGGATCGGAATTCTGATTCGTTGAGTGTGCCGCCCGGATTCCTTGAATGTGCTGATTGTAATGGGCGATGATATCCCGCCGGTAGATCAGACCGATCAGTTCTTTGGGATTGGTTTCATTCACCACCGGCAGTGCATCAATGTTTTTCTGCGTGAGTTTATGCAGTACCGTGTTCAGGTCTTGGGCAGGGGTGGTGGTGATCAGATCCGATATCATGATATCTTTCATTACCACCAGATCTTCGATATGAATGGTGAAAATCACTTCCCGGATGTCGTTGGATGAAAAAATGCCGGTGAACTCCCCGTTGGCGTTCAGCACGGGAAAATAATGCTGCTTGGTAATCTGAAAAAGGGTTTTGAATTCGGAAAAAGACATGTTTTCACTGACACACTGAACTTTTTTGATCAGATGATCCAGATTGCCCACTTTCATGGTCTGGAGGATATCCATCATGAATTCTCCGGCATGGGCCGGCGAATCCACCCGGGATTTGACCTGATTTTTGAATATGGTGAATCGCTGGGACAACAGGTAACACAAAGAACATACCAGCAGGCTGGGTAACAGCAGATGATAGGAATTGGTCATCTCGCTGACAAAGATGATGGTGGAAATCGGTGTGTTGGAAACGGCGGTGAAAAAACCGGCCATTCCGACAATCACAAACGACCCCGGATGGGTAACAATGGAAGGGATCAAAAGATGAAAAATTTTACCGACCGCTCCGCCCAAAGCCCCGCCAATGACCACGGAAGGGCCAAACACCCCA
Source organism: Desulfotignum balticum DSM 7044 (assembly GCF_000421285.1). Classification (GTDB taxonomy): domain Bacteria; phylum Desulfobacterota; class Desulfobacteria; order Desulfobacterales; family Desulfobacteraceae; genus Desulfotignum; species Desulfotignum balticum. The sequence goes on along the minus strand of NZ_ATWO01000001.1, from coordinate 2,112,704 downwards.
CCGCTGCCTCCGGAACCGATGGAAAACGATGTGGTGAAAATTTTGCCGATGGCCAGCGCAATCAGCGTGGAGATGGCCACCTGATTGAAAATGGCATTCTGGGCCATACCATATCCGAAAGCCAGGGTATAGGGCAGAAAAAAACCGATGATCCCGGTACACAACCCGCCGATGGCAGGTTTGATATGATTGGGAACCTTGAGTTTTTTGAAAAATTCCACCAGGCCGTAAAACACTTTGACATAGATATACCCAAACACCACCAGAACCCCTGCCAGCAAGATATAAGGGCCTAACTCCAATGGATTTTGAAACTTGAACCCCGGAGAATCAAACAAAGATCCCCATCCATAAACAAGGCAGAACATACAATAGGCCACCACTGAAGAAATACCGGCCGGAATGATGACTTCCGATTCAAAATCCGGATCCCGGTACAACACTTCAGCCGCAAACAGGGCCCCTGCCAGCGGTGCCCGGAAAATACTGCCCACTCCGGCACCGATACCGGCGGCCATCATGATGCGGCGTTCCCGTTCCGATAAATTGAGTTTTGTGGCCAGAAACGACCCGAACCCGGAACCGATCTGGGCGATGGGCCCTTCCCTGCCCCCGGACCCGCCCGTGGTCAGCGTGATGGTGGAAGCAATGGTCTTGATAAAGGGGATCCGGCTCCGGATTTTACCGCCTTTATTGTGGTATGCGTCAATGGCCGCATCTGTGCCGTGGCCTTCGGCCTCCGGCGCAAAGGTGTACACCAGCCAGCCGGAAAACAGTCCGCCTAAAGCCGGCAGAATCAGAAGCATCCATCGGTTGAACGGGGTGGTGGTGGAAGGCAGGAGCGCATGCTCACCTGCCGGGGCATCCGGCCGGTATCCGGCCATCATGTCCAGAAAATAATGCATGCCCAGGCCGCAAAGGTAATGGAAAATCACGGCGCCCAAACCGGCAATCATGCCGATGAGAACAAAATTCAACAACCACTTGAAGGCGACTTTGACGTCAAATGATCCCATGTTCCTTAAAAGTCCTTTTTTGCATCAGACGGCGCGCAGATCACTGATGCCCTGCATGACAATATCGAACAACGGTTTTACATCTGTTTCCTCCAGGCAGGAAAACGCCACACGGATGTTGCGGTCGCCAATGGCGATCAGGCCGACCCCGTATTTGTCGAGCAAATGGAGCCGCAGTTGTTCCGCATCCACATCTTTGAGTCGGATGCACATGAAATAACCGGAATTGAACGGATATACGTCAAATCCGGACCGGTATGCCGGGTCCTTCAGAACGGTTTTAATTCTGGCGGCCCGCTGTTGGAGCAGATTGAATTTTTCCTGTTTCTGCGGGTGATATTCCGGATCTGCCATGGCTTTGAGCAAAATTGTCTGACCCAGGTGGGACGCGTTGGAAATATTGCCCCGGATGCAGCCGGCCGTCTTTTTTTCCAGGGACTGATTCAGGTGATTCATCATTGCCGGGTCTGCTGCCGTCATGCCGTAAGTGATAAATCCCACCCGGAATCCCCAGACATAATCTTCTTTGGTGGCACCGTCCAGTTTGATGGCGGCCAGTCGTTCATGTTTGCCGGCCAGTTTGGCAAACAAAGATTCTTTGCTGGTTTCTTCTTCAAAAAACAGTCCGAAATAGGCATCATCACAGACCGCCACCACATGGGTGCCGGATTGTGCGATGGTCAGCAAAATCTCTGCCACCCGGTCGGCTTCCTGTCGGCTCAGCGAGTACCCGCTTGGATTGTGGGGAAAATTGAGTATGGTGATAATTTTATCGTTTCTGGCCGCTTCAGCCGTTATCACGGATTCAAAATCATCGATGTTAAATTGTGTCAATGCATCATCAAAAGCCTTGTAATGAACGATTTTGGCCTGATTGCGCACCGTAAAAGTCATGTTGTAGTTGCCCCACATCATGTCCGGCAGCACGATCACATCTCCCTGGTTCACCCACATGTCTGAAACCACGGAAACGCCGTGGGTGATGCCCGAGGTAACTACGGGCAGGCTGATCTCTTTTCCGGCCAGGGACGGATTTTTTTCATACAGGTCTTTTTTCCACTGTTCCCGAAGCCCGGGAAGTCCGAAAGACGGGGCATACGGCAGATATTCGTCCGGTTCGATACCCGATATATACCGGGTCACGGCAGGCAGGTTCAAAACATGGCCGCCCTGTTTGGCAATCCCGATGGTGGCGTTGATTTTATGGGCCCGGGCTTTGGCTTCCGCGCTCTGGCTGAGGATGCCTTTCGGGAAAAAAAGGGCTTTTCCCATATCGGACAGCATATCAAAAACATGGGGATTGGCCTGGGATACAATGGCGTTCAATTCTTTTGCAATCGCGTTCATGGGCAGACTCCTCGCAAAAAATCAAAAAAAAACTCTGCGGCTTTCTTTTGAAGATGAAAAACCACAGAGTTTTGTAAAATGCGGTCAAAAAACAACTATCTTCTTTTGGAGGCCTTGATCGGGTTGATTTTCTGTTTTTTGGTTTCCGTCGTGGTTTTGATGTGCGTGGCCATGTTGCAGGACCCGTTTTTCCATTTCAGGGATGGATCCGGTGCGGCTTTACAATACATGCCCGTGGGATATTCAGACATTCTCTGGCACCCCATGCATTCCTCCACGACCGGCAGGCAGTTCCCTTCATTATAGCTGCAGCCGGCGGCTGTCATGAATACACAGTCTTCCCCTTCCCTAATCGTTGTACAGATCATGATGCTTTTTTCCTAAATCCTTGTGGGTTTAATTTATCAAAGCCTGAAAAACTGCTGTATTGTCCTGTCAGCAACGTGTTTCAGGGCTGTTGGTTTCCTGGAGATTTTTAAAATCCGGATGGTTAACCGCAATCAGATAGCATAAAAACAGCTCAAATGTCAATCAAAGGCCAACATTTTATGCATATTTTTTTTAAAAATCTTTTTCTTATGGGAAAAATCGGAGGAGTGGTGTATAAATTGATGGATTGAATAACCATAACCCCATGAAATTTTAATGATGATTTTATCCAAAGCCAAAGACGTATTGAAAATTGAAGCCCGGGGTATTTTAGCCCTGGCGGAAAAACTGGATCAGGCCTTTGAAACCCTTGTTCAGGATATCTGTGATACACCGGGACGGGTGATTATCTCCGGCATCGGAAAATCCGGGCTGATCGGCCGTAAAATTGCCGCTACCTTAAGCAGTACCGGTACCAATGCCATGTTTCTTCATCCCGTGGAAGCCGTGCATGGGGATCTGGGCATGGTAAGCCCCCATGATGTGTTCATTGCCATTTCCAACAGCGGGGAAACCAGCGAGCTCAATCAGCTGTTGCCGGTGATCCGGGGTATTGGATGCCGCATGGCCGGGTTCACCGGAAATCCGGCATCCACCATGGCCCGATATTGTGACCTGGTCATTGATACAGGGGTTGAAATAGAGGCGTGTCCTTTTAATATGACACCCACTGCCTCCACTACGGCCCAGCTGGCCATGGGAGATGCCCTGGCCGTGGTTTTGATTGAAAAAAAGAAGTTCAAAAAATCCGATTTTATGCGGTCTCATCCCGGCGGGGCTCTGGGGCAGCGGCTGGCCAGCCGCGTGGGTGAAATCATGCTCACCGCAGACCAGGCACCCGGTGTGTTTGTGGATGACCCCATGACATCCGCTCTGGAGATCATGGACCGGTTCAGCCTGGGAGCTGTGCTGGTACTCAACCGGTACCGGCAATTACAGGGTATTATAACGGATGGGGATATCCGCCACGCCATTGCCCGGGGAATCACAGATTATCACCGGTTGACGGCCGGCGATGTCATGACCCGAAATCCCCGCTGTTCAAGCGTGGACGCGTATCTGTACGATGCGTTGAACCTGATGGAAAAATATGAAATCACCGTGCTGCCCATTGTTGATGCCGACAACCGGCTGGAAGGCATTTTACACCTGCATGATATTCTTGGTAAGGGATCTTTCAAGTTCAACGGAGGCAGTCGATGATACCCCATGATCTGTGTACGGATATTCCGGTACTTGGAAAGGCCAACATCGTTTCTCCCATCAAGCGGGTGACACGGTCAAGCCAGCGGCGGCATTCTTTTATTTCAGATGAATCCCGAATTATCGTGGATATTCAGGCGGAATATGTCAAAGATGCCATGGATACCGGTCAGGCCTTGCTCAGCTTTGAACAGGCCGGTCCCAGGGAGAAGACCTATTTTGATCCCAGCAAGCTCAAATGCGCTATTGTGACCTGCGGGGGGCTGTGTCCGGGCCTCAATGACATTATTCGGGCCGTGGTGCTGGAACTGTATCACATCTACCATGTTAAAACGATTTATGGCATCCGCCATGGGCTCCAGGGATTCATTCCGGAATACGGTCACGATATTCTGGATCTCACGCCTGAAACCGTGGCCGGTATTCAGGACAGAGGCGGAACCATTCTGGGATCTTCCCGGGGCAGCCAGGATATCGGTGTGGTGGTGGACTGTCTGGAACGCATGAGCATCGGGATTCTGTTCATGGTGGGGGGAGACGGCACCCTGATGGCATCCAAAAAAATTGCCGAAGAGATTGAGAAAAGAAATTTAAAGATCTCGGTGGTGGGAATCCCTAAAACCATTGATAATGATATTTTTCTGGTATCCCGGTCCTTTGGATTCGATTCTGCAGTGGATGTGGCCACCCTGGCGATCAAGGGCGCGCATAATGAAGCAGAAGCCTATCCCAACGGCATCGGGCTGATCAAGCTCATGGGCCGTCATTCAGGGTTTCTGGCGGCCACGGCGGCACTGGCCCAGCAGGATGCCAATTTTGTCCTGATCCCGGAAGTGGATATTGATCTATATGGGGATAACGGGTTTCTTCAGGCCCTGGAAAACCGGGTTAAAACCCGGAACCATGCCGTGGTGATCGTGGCGGAAGGCGCAGGACAGAATTTTTTCGAAAAAAAGGAAAAAAAATATGATCCTTCCGGTAATATCGTGCTTCAGGATATCGGTCTGTTTCTCAAGGATAAAATCACCCAATGGTTCAAGTCAAAAAATTTGGATGTTTCCCTGAAATATATTGATCCTGCCTATATCATCCGCAGTCTGGCAGCCAACGCCAATGACAGTGTATTCTGCGGCCTGCTGGGACGCGATGCGGTCCATGCCGGCATGGCCGGCAAAACCAAACTGCTCATCAGTTACTGGAACAACCATTACGTGCATGTGCCCATGGAAGCGTCTGCCGGGCGGCAGAAACGACTGGATCCCAACGGCCGGCTGTGGCAGTCGGTACTGGAGGCCACGGGTCAGGATGTGTACTTCGGCGGATAAGTCACTGCCGGATCAACGGTCCAGTTCCACAAACCGGTCATTTTTTATGGTGATCAGAAACAGCTCTTTACGGGCAGTGCCGTTGCTGTTGAAAAGCGTTCTGCCGGTGGCCCCTTCAAATATTCTTTCTTCCAGAAGGGCGTCTTTCAGATCCTGCCGGGAATTCACCAAAGGATCCATGGCGGTTGAAATCAGGATCCGGGTCGTATCATAAAAAATGGCTTCCAGCAAACCGGGGGATTCGCCGTACAGGTTTGAAAAGCGCTGGGTGAACCGGACCGTGGCCGGCTTTTGGCTGTGTTCAAAATACCCGTCCGTGATAATGGTATTCTGGTTGTATCTTTTGGTTTGATCCAGCAGACTTGGGTGATGCCACAGATTGGTTCCCAGCAGCACCATACCCCGGGCGTCATGAAAAGCCAGTTGGGGAAGAATCATATTGATCCGGGATGCGGAATCCGGTATGAACAAAGCTTCGAACTCAAGAATGACGGAACCGGATGAATCCGATGGCTGGCTCAACCGTTTTATGAGTTTGCGGACGGGTTCCGTGAAATCATTGCTTTTGCCGTCATACGTCTGCATACCCACCACATCAGCGCCATATTCGGCCGCAGCCTGTGAAAACAGTTTCATATAGCGCCTGCCATAAGGCTCATCCGGGTAAAGGATGGCGACCTTTTCCAGGCCCAGTGTTCTGAATACATATGCCGCCAGGGTCTGTACCTGCATCCCGGGAGTGATAAAATTGGAAAACAGATACTCTCCAGACAATGCAAAGTCTTGTTTCTGGGTCAGCGCAATCAGCGGGATCTTCAATTCCTGGGCACGGGCACCGGCCTCATCCGCAGCCAGAAGCGGGCCGATAATCCCGGCGACATTGGCTTGATCCAGCTCATCCACACATGCGGCAGCAATACCCGGATCCCCTTGAGTATCTTTGACGACAATATTGAATTTGCGGTTGTGGGCCTCAGCCAGATCCTGAATGGCCAGGTGAATGCCTTTCAACGCTTTCTGGCCGTAAATCGCATATTTGCCGGACAACGGCAGCAGACATCCGATGGTGTCTTTTTTAAACCGATCCTGCCGGATCCATGCCACCCATTCCTGTGCCTCCGGGACCCGGGGATGATCCGGCCAAAGATCCATAAACCGGGTCAACACGTCCACGGCTTTTGCATACTTCGTTTCCTGGGCAAGGATGACTCCCAGCCAGTATTGCAGCAAGGGTTCCGGTACCGCCGGATCCGGTGTTTCAATAAAAGTCTGAATCAAATCCGAGGGCATTTCGGCCAGTACCTGATCGATTCCGTTCATGATTCGATTTTTCTGCGGTGTTTCCGGATTCAGGGCCAGTGCCTGGTTATAGGCATGAAGCGCCGCTTCCAATTCACCGGATTGCATCAACGTGATGGCTTTGGTTTCCAGTGTTTCCACCCGGGCCGCAGTTTGCGCAGTCGGACCAGGAATTTGAATTTTTGTTGCGGACGGATCTTGAGATGATGTCCGGGACGGCTTATCAGCGCACCCCCACATCGCACTCATCAGCACGATGATTGACATACCGACCAGAAAACGGATCATCAATAACTGTCTGGGTTTCATATCCATTCTTTTTTTCAAATAACAAGGTTAATGGCTTGCCGAAATATAGGCAAATTTCAAGGAGATGTCAAAAAATCTTTTACCAGGGCCACGGCCCGGTCCTTTTGCGAGGGCTCAATCCAGACAATGCCCGGTTCTTTTTTAAACCAGGTGAACTGGCGCTTGGCATATCGCCTTGTATCCCGTTTCAAAAGCGATACAGCCGTCTCGATATCCAGCTCATGGTTGATTACTTTTCCCATATGGCGGTATCCGATGGACTGCATGGATTTCAGACTCAGATCATATCCTTTTTTCACCAGACCCTGAACTTCAGTGAGAAGTCCCTGGGCCATCATGATGTCCACCCGCTGATTGATGCGCTCGTACAGGTCATGGCGGTCCATGTAAAGCCCTAAGGTCAGACTGCGGTAACAAGGATGGGCGAACGAATGCTGGGTCTGTCTTTGGGAGATGGGAATGCCCGTCGTTTGAAATACTTCCAGGGCACGAATGATACGAAATCCGTCATGGGGATGGATCCGCCGGGCCGCAGAAGGGTCGCATGCATCCAGTTGTTGGTGAAGATATGGACTGCCTTTTTCTTCCAGCGTCTGTGTCAGCCGGGCCAGGGTGTTTTGACACGCCGGCCTGGAACGGAACAGGCCGTATAAAAGCGAACGGATATACAGGCCGGTGCCGCCGGCCACAATGGGAATCCGGTTGTTTTGTGTCATGGTATCAATGGTCTGTCCGGCCATCTGTGTGTATTGCGCGGCATCGAAATCTGTTGCCGGATCCAGAAAATCCACCAGATGATGAAGTGCTTTCGCCCGTTCGGATGCGTCCGGCTTGGCAGTGCCGATATCCATGTACTTGTAAATCTGCATGGAGTCGGCCCCGATGATCTCTCCATTGAATGTCTTTGCCAGAAAGATAGCAAAACCGGTTTTTCCGATCCCGGTGGGACCGCAGACAGTAATGATTTTTTTCATGGATCAACAGTGCCTGTGGTTTTATTCGATAATGGTTGACAATGTTTGACAGATGGTTTTATAACATACTTTTTTAATTAATAACAATTAATAAAAGGAAAATCATTAAGACATATTTAAGACAGTCATCTTAACATCTGCTGGCTGTTTTGGCTGATATTGTTATATGAATTAAACAGGAGAGACAAAGAATGGAATCAAAAAAAACCGGATCAGTGGTGGTGATCGGCGGCGGTATATCCGGCATGCTCTCGGCACTGGATCTTGCGAACTCCGGATTTTATGTCTATCTGGTGGAAAAAGGCCCGTCCATCGGCGGGGTCATGGCCCAGCTGGACAAGACCTTTCCGACCAATGACTGTGCCATGTGAATAATCTCACCCACACTGGTCGAGGTCGGCCGGCATTTAAACATTGAGTTGTTAACACTTTCCGAAGTTCAGAACATCACCGGTGAAAAAGGCAATTTCCAGGTGGAAATCCTAAAAAAGCCCCGGTATGTCAGAGAAGACCGCTGTATTGCCTGCGGGGCCTGTACAGAAAAGTGCCCGGGCAAATTTGATGACGGGTATAACTCGGATTTGAAAACCCGAACCGCCATTTATGTGGAATATCCCCAGGCAGTTCCGTTGAAATATGCCATCAATCCGGCTGCCTGTCTGAAACTGACCAAGGACAAATGCGGGACGTGTCAGGAGGTGTGTCCGGCAGATGCCATCGATTACACCATGACCGAAGAAACGGTCACCATTGATGCGGGATCCATTATCCTGGCACCTGGTTTCAAGCCGTTTGATCCGTCCCGGTTCGACAATTACCAATATGCAAATTTTGCCAACGTGGTGACATCCATGGAATTCGAGCGGATGCTGTCCGCCACCGGTCCGACCATGGGACATGTGACCACGTTTCCGAAAGTTCCTGCCAGTCCCAAAAAGAAAAAAGACAAACTGCTGGCACAAAAACGCAAAGATCCCAAGAAGATCGCCTGGTTTCAGTGCGTGGGCTCCAGAGATGTCAATAAATGCGACAATCCCTACTGCTCTTCGGTCTGCTGCATGTATGCGGTCAAGGAAGCCATCATTGCCAAGGAACATGCGGGCAAAGGCCTGGACTGCTCCATCTTTTTCATGGACATGAGAACGCCTGGCAAGGAGTTTGAAAAATACTACCAGAACGCAAAAGACAAACACGGCATCAATTTCATCCGTTCCCGGGTGCATTCCGTGGTGGAAGACCACGAAACCGGAGATCTGCACATCCAGTATGCTGATGAAATGGGACAGATCGTCCGGGAGACCTATGACATGATCGTGTTGTCCGTGGGTCTGGAAATTTCCGCAGAAACCCGGGCGTTTGCCGAGAAATTCAACATCGATCTCACGGAATCCGGGTTTGCGAAAACCGGATCCTTTGAACCGGTGACCACCTCCAGGGACGGTATTTATGTGTCCGGGGTGTTCAACAATCCCAAGGACATTCCGGAATCGGTGCTGGATGCATCGGCTGCCGCATCCGCGGCGGGTGATGCCCTGGCTGAGGTCCGCAACACCCTGACCAAAGAAATTCCTGCGGTACCGGAAACCAATGTGATCGGAGACCGGCCCAGCATCGGGGTGTTCATCTGTGACTGCGGTTCCAATATCGCGGGTGTGGTGGACTGTCCCCATGTGACCGAATACGCGGCCACCCTGCCCTATGTGACCGTGGCCGAAGAAACCACCTATGCGTGCAGCCAGGATGCCCAGGACAAGATGGTGGAGATCATCAGGGAAAAAGGACTCAACCGCATTGTGGTGGCAGCCTGTACCCCCAAAACCCATGAACCGCTGTTCCAGGAAACCCTGAAGAGCGCGGGCCTGAACAAATACCTGTTTGAGATGACCAATATCCGGAACCACAACTCCTGGGTCCACAAGAACAACCCGGACATTGCCACGGAAAAAGCCAAGGACCTGGTGCGCATGGCGGTTGCCAAAGCCGGTCTGGCCCAGCCCCTGAAAGAGGAAAAGATCCAGGTCAATGCCTCGGTCATGGTGGTAGGCGGCGGTTTGGCCGGCTTGACCGCGGCCAGAAGTCTGGCATCCCAGGGGTATGAAACCCATATTATCGAGAAAAAAGATACTTTGGGAGGAGAGGCACTCAAGCTGTGGAAAACCGCTCAGGGCGAAAATGTACAGCAGCATCTGTCTGCCCTGATTCAGGAAATTCAGGCCAGCGACAAAATCGTTGTACATACAAGCACGACCCTGGAAGGGGTGGACGGGTTTGTGGGTAATTTTGTTTCAAAATTGAAAACCAATGGAAAAACCACGGAACTGGAACACGGCATTGCGGTGCTGGCCACGGGTGCCAAGGCCCTGGAGACCACAGAATACGGTCTGGGGAAAGATGATCGCATTATCCCCACCCTGGAACTGGACAGAATGTTCATGGAAAACGACCCGAAACTGGATCAAGTGCAGTCGGCTGTGTTCATCCAGTGCGTCGGCTCCAGAGAACCGGAACGTCCCTACTGCTCCAGAGTGTGCTGTACCCATTCCGTGGAGAATGCCATTGCACTCAAGGATAAAAATCCGGACATGAATGTGTTCATCCTGTACCGGGATATCAGAACCTATGGGGAACGGGAACTGCTGTACAAGAAAGCCCGGGAAAAAGGCGTGATCTTCATCCGGTATGAAGTCACGGACAAGCCGCAGGTAAAGGTGGAAAAAGACCATGTGGCGGTGACACTCAAGGATCATGTTTTAAACCAGCCCATCACCATCCAGGCGGATCTGGTCACCCTGGCTACGGCCCTGGTGCCCAGAAAAGATGAACGCCTGGCCAATTTCTTCAAGGTGCCTTTGAATGATGAGGGCTTTTTTGTGGAAAAACACGCCAAACTGGGACCGGCGGAGTTTGCCACGGACGGGGTGTTTGTGGCGGGTTCCGGGCATTATCCCAAACCCGTGAACGAGGCCATCACCCAAGGGCGGGCTGCGGCATCCCGGGCTTTGACCCTGTTGGCCAAAAAAGACAGCTTGTTCACCTCCGGCACCATTGCCAGCGTGGATGTGCAGAAATGCTCCGCCTGCGGGGTTTGCGTATCCATCTGTCCCTACAATGCCCCGTCATTTTTGACCGAAGGCCGGTTTGAAGGCAAAGCGGATATCAATGCGGTGCTGTGCAAAGGCTGCGGCCTGTGTGTGGCATCCTGCCGATCCGGTGCCATCCATCTGCGGGGATTTGATACCAACCAGATTTTTTCACAGATTTTTGCCCTGGGTGAAACAGCTTAAAGGAGATACAATCACATGACCGAAAAAAATATAAAAATCGTCAGTTTTCTGTGCAACTGGTGCTCTTACGGGGCCGCGGATCTGGCAGGGGTCAGCCGGATGGAGTACCCGGCGGACATCCGGGTGATCCGGATCCCCTGCTCGGGACGTATGAGCCCGAAATTTATTTTATCCGCCCTCAGGGAAGGTGCGGATGCCGTGTGGGTATCCGGGTGACATCCCGGCGAATGTCATTACCTGGATGGTAATTATTATGCACGGAGAAAATTTGCGATGATGGGCAACCTGCTGGAACATATGGGAGTGGATCGGGACCGGATCCATTTTTCCTGGATTTCTTCGGCTGAAGCCACCAAGTTCGTGGATGTGGTCAAGGAAATTTCCGAGAAGGTCAGAGCCCTGGGCCCCAACAAAAAATTTGTCAAAGATTATAACAAATAAAGGTGTGAACTATGGATACCTGTATTGAAAAAATAAGGGCCATTGGTGCGGACCTGCTGGCCAAGGGCACAGTGGAAAAAGTGATCGGATTTGCCGACGGCTCCATTCCCATGGCCACCCGGCCGGTGGCTTTAACCTCTGATAAAGATGTGGGCAAACTGGTTTTCAACTCGGTATGCGGTCTCAACCTGGCCAATTATGTCTCGAAAAACAGCCTGTCAAAAAAAGAGGGAAAAATCGCTGTGGTGGCCAAAGGCTGTGATGCCAGAAATCTGGTCACCCATATCGTGGAAAATCAGATTTCCCGGGAACAGGTCTATATCATCGGCGTGCCCTGCACCGGCATGGTGGACAAACGAAAAATTGCGGCTTTGTTTGAGGATGAAATCACAGGATTTGAAGAAGACGGCGATACGTTGACCATCACATCCGCTTCAAAGACAGAAACGGTGAAGAAAGCGAATGTACTGCGGCACAACTGCCGGGTATGCACCCATCGGAATCCGCCGGTCTATGATGTGATGGCCGGAGACCCCGTGGAAGAACAGACCCTGGATCAGCCTTATGAGGACGTGGACCGGATCGCTGCCATGGATCCGGATGCCCGATGGGCCTATTTTGAAAAACTCACGGAAAACTGCATCCGGTGCTATGCCTGTCGGAATGCCTGTCCTTTATGCTACTGCCCCACCTGTTTTGTGGATGAATCCGGTCCCCAGTGGGTGGGTAAAGGCCAGAACGATACCGATGTCGCCACATTTCATTTCCTGCGGGCCTTTCACTGCGCCGGCCGGTGCACGGACTGCGGGGCTTGTGTGGAAGCCTGCCCCATGGGGATCAATGTCCGGGATTTCACGCGCAAGCTGAACAAGGACGCGTTGGAACTGTTTGGATGGGAAGCCGGCCTGGATCTGGACAAACGGCCGCCGCTGGATGTTTACAGCCCCAATGATCCCAATGATTTTATCAAGTAAACAAAAAGGGTATGAATATGAATTTCATTACAATTGATAAAAAAGACTGGGCCCCGGGGGTTGATCAATCCAGGAATACCTATCGGGTCTATGGTCCGGTTGAAGATGAAAACGGCTGCCAGATCAAGCCTCTGGCACCGGATATGCAGCCAAAAATGGATGCCCCTGTCACGGTCATGTCTGCCAAATCCGTGCTGTTTCCCCAGACCGAAAAAATATTGACCGCCACTCTGGATGAATCAAAAGAGGATCATCATGTCATGAAACCGGTGGAAACCGATGACATGCCCCGGGTGGTTTTGGGCATCCGGCCTTATGATGCCAAAGCCGTACACCTGGTAAAGCTTAATTTTGACAATCCGGATTATAAAGACCCATACTGGTGTGCGGCGTATGACGCAACCACATTTGTGGGGTTGGGCGTGACCCGTCCCGGGCCGTGTGACTTTTCAACGGCCGTGGGAAGCGGACCGTTCAGTGAAGAAGGCCTGGACGTACTCATGGCAGATATGGATGACAAATATCTGGCCAAGATTTTGACGGAAAAAGGCGAAAAATGGGCCGCAGCCTGCGGGTTCGATACGGCGGCGGACCCCAAAGAAAGCCAGGTCCTTTTCGATGTCCTGAGAAAAGAGGCGGAAAAACAGATCCAGGCGGATGTTGCCACGGATAAGCTGGCCCAAAAAACCATTCTGGATCTGTATGACGCGCCTTTCTGGGATGAGGTGGCATTTTCCTGCATCAACTGCGGGACCTGTACCTATGTCTGCCCCACCTGCTGGTGTTTCGACATTCAGGACGAGACCCGGCACAACACAGCGGTGCGGTTCCGCAACTGGGACACCTGTATGTCTTCGTTGTTCACCCATCACGCCTCCGGCCACAACCCCAGAGGCACCAAGGTCCAGCGGGTCAGACAGCGGTTCATGCACAAGCTCAAGTATTTTCTGGACAAGTATGACCAGGGAATCATGTGCGTGGGATGCGGACGATGTGTGGCTTCCTGCCCGGTGAACATCGATATCCGGGAGGTGTGCAACCGGATGAACGATTACGAGACAACCAAATAGCGAACATCAAGGAGAATTCACATGGAAAACCCCTATTTGCCGTATCCGGTTCGCATTGATGATATTGAAGTGGCAACGGAAGATAAATCCCTTAAAACGTTTACTTTTGTATTTGTAAACCCGGAAGATGAAGAAAAGTTTGCCTATAAAGCCGGCCAGTTTGCTGAACTGTCCATCCCCGGCGTGGGTGAAATTCCCATCGGCATTGCCTCATCTCCGGTGGAAAAGGGATTTGTCAAATTCACGGTCTTCCGGACCGGTGTGGTCACCACCCATCTTCACAACATGAAGAAAGGGGATCTCATGGGCATCAGAGGACCTCTGGGCAACTGGTATCCCTGGGACAAACTGGAAAACAAAAATGTGGTCATCATCGGCGGCGGATTTGCCTTCACCACGCTGCGGTCCTCCATTGTCTATATGCTGGATCCGGCCAACCGGAAAAAATTCAAAAACATTGATGTGGTCTACGGGGCCCGTTCTCCCGGCATGCTGTTATACCGGGAGGAACTGTTTGACTGGGAAAAACGCGATGACATCAACATGCACATCACCGTGGATGGTACGGATGATCCCGACTGGAAGTACCATACCGGGTTTGTGCCCCAGGTAGTGGAGGACAATGCACCGGTTGCCGATGAAGACACCTACGCCATTGTGTGCGGACCGCCTATCATGATCAAGTTCACCCAGCCGGCATTGACCAAGTTGGGGTATCAGCCCCATCAGATTATCATGTCTCTGGAAAACCGGATGAAGTGCGGCATCGGTATGTGCGGACGCTGCAATATCGGCAAGGAACTGGTGTGCAAAGACGGACCGGTGTTTACACTGGAAGAGATCAACCAGACTCCGAAAGAATATTAAATTCAAAGGAGTTGGCGTTTAATTTTTTATGTTTCAATATGATTCTTTATTGACAAGGACAGGTCGCTGAGATATGTTTAGTTTTCAATTATCGAGGCTGACCTTAAGAAGCCAAGACAGGATATGTCTTAATGTGATAGAAAAAAACAATTTACAGGAGGAAAGTTTACATGGCAACAATTGAATTTAACGGGAAAACATTTGAAGTAGATGAGGATGGGTTCCTTCTTGACTACAATTCCTATTCAGAAGAATGGGTGGAGTATGTGAAAACCCAGGAAGGGATTGAGGAAATGACCGATGAGCACTGGCAGCTGGTAAAAGTGCTCCAGGACTATTATGAGAAAAACGGGATTGCTCCCATGGTCCGGGTTCTTTCCAAACTCACCAAGTTCAAGCTCAAACACATTTATGAGCTGTTTCCCTCCGGCCCCGGCAAAGGTGCCTGTAAAATGGCTGGTCTTCCTAAACCGACCGGGTGCGTATAAGCCGCTGGTTGATTTGATCGATTTTTAAAGGCCCTGTTTTTACAAAAACAGGGCCTTTGTCGTTTACAGTTCCTGGGATCCGGTTTGCTTAATTGTCGGTTTTATTAAGCCTGATCCCCTCCCGGCCCCAAACCTTTCTACAGGATCGATACATGACTGCCATCAGCGAGACCGACAAAACCATTCTCAACCTGATTCAGCTGGATTTTCCCATTGATGCCCGTCCGTTCAGGGTTCTGGCGGAGAAACTGGACCTTACCGAGGAAGAACTCATCGCGCGTATTCAGGCCATGAAGGATTTACAGGTGATCCGGCGTATCGGCGGTAATTTCAGCCCGGATCGTTTAGGTTATTATTCCACCCTTTGTACGGCAAAGGTGCCGGAAAAAAAAATCGATCTGTTCACCCGCACTGTCAATATGTATGCCGGTGTCACTCACAATTACATGCGGGACCATGAGTTCAACATCTGGTTCACATTCATCGCCCCTTCCCGGGATCAGATCGCTGAATCCTTAGAAGAGATTTCCCGCCAGACCGGGGTTTCCCCCATATTGAATCTTCCCGCCACCCGGGTATTTAAAATTTCCGCCAATTTCAAGCTATGAAACCGGTGACCCTTTGTCTGGCCATCGTTACCTGCTTGTGTAACCGATTTAAAGACAATTTCAACACCTGTTGCGATATTATTTCAACCGCGGCCCGCAAAGGCGCGGATATGGTGATTTTTCCGGAAATGACGCTTACCGGGTATGGCACGGATCATCGGTTTTCCAAACAAGTCCCACCCATGGATTCCCAAGTGATCCAAACTTTTGCCCGGCTGTCTGATCAACTGAATCTCGCGATTCTGATCGGTCTGGCTGAAACGATCAATGAGCGGATTTACGGGTCTCATCTGGTATTCATCCCCCATACCCCTTACGGCAAATATCAGAAACTGCATATTGCGCCCAATGAACAGGGAATTTTCACGCCCGGCACCCGAATTCCGGTATTTGCGCATGGCGGAGTCAAATTCGGCATCCAGCTGTGTTATGATGCCCATTTTCCGGAACTGTCCACGGCCATGGCATTGCAGGGGGCGGATCTCATTGTTTTGCCCCATGCGTCTCCCCGGGGGAATCAACAAGACAAATTTACTTCCTGGATGCGGCACCTGCCGGCCCGGGCATTTGACAATGGGGTGTTTGTGGCGGCGGTGAACCAGACCGGGGATAATGGGGCGGGATTGGAATTTCCCGGTCTGTCCGTGGTGATCGGACCGGACGGGAAACTGATCTCCCGGTCTTTACCCAAAAATAATCATCTGCATGTTGTCACTTTGGACCCGAAACAGCTGGCACATGTCCGGTCTCATCGTATGCGGTATTTTCTGCCTCACCGGCGCAAGGATCTGTTCCCGATTATTGGCTGACCTGCATCCGCCGATTCTGGATATAGGCGTCCCGGATCGCCGCATAAGGATCCAGTGCCGCTTTTTTCATGCTTTCATAGTCACCGATACGAAAAGATGTCCGGTTGATGATGTCCAGGACATCAAGTCCCAGTTCCAGTTCCCAGGGCGAGACATAGTCGATGGGGTCCAGCACGAAATAATCTCCGGCCATGCCGATGGCATCCCGAAGCGTGGATGGACCCAATACCGGTAAAACCAGATAAAATCCTTCCTTGATGCCATAGGTTCCCAGCGTCTGGCCCAGATCTTCTTTTTGGGTATGCATATCCAGGTATTTCTGGGCCACCTGGTTGAAACCCAGAATTCCGGCAGTGGAATTGACCAGAAAAATTCCGAATTCATCCGAGGCCTGTTCCAGTTTCCACTGCAACAGGTTGTTTACAAACCGGATGGGAAACATCAGATTATGGAAAAAATTGCGGATCCCCTTTCGGGCCGGTGTGGGCATCACGGTTTTATACCCGGTGGCAACGGGTTTGAGTACATAATAATATAAGTTATCGTTGACCACATACATGGCATAATTAAAATAAAAAAATGGATCCGCCACAGGGGCGACGGCCTTACCGGCCGGTCCTTCTTCAAAAAAATCATCTTCAAAAAATGAGTCGGATGATGGGTCGGTCTTCGGTTCAGTGGGCTGCACGCTAGCTTGATTTTCGGCAGAAGGCGACTGGGACCATGCCGGCGGTGATACCAGACCGATTAATACACAGATTCCCAGAATGAGTATCCATTGATATTGATTTATGTGTTTCATTTGACCTGTTTCCCTGGTATGTGTGAAATATGGTTGTCAGTCTCAAGGAGAATCATTGTTGAAAATGAATTTTTTTATCAATGATTCAATATCCAGAGCGGATTCGGTATTTTCAATTTCAGCGTCTTCAGCCAGCATAAAATCGGACCCGCCCGGCAGGATTTCAATGAATTTTTCACCAATGATTCCCGCAGTTCTGACGGAAGCGATACTGTCTTCTGAAATTTCTATTTGACTGTCAATTTCCATTGTTACCTTTGCCACCAGATGGTCTGGGTCAATGGCAATATCAGACACATTTCCGACCCGAACCCCTGCCAGGTCCACAGATGCTCCCGTTTTCAGGCCGGAAACCGAAGAAAAATAGCCATGAATGGTATACCGGTCTTTGAAAAATCGGGAGAATTCCCCCACAACCAGAAACAGATACCCGGTGCAGATAACGGTGATAATGACAAAAAAACCCACATAAAAATCACGTTTTCGATCGGTCATACAACATTTCCCTTCCTCTGATAAATGCACACGCAGTTTCATGTTCACATGCCATGATTTCCTGCCGGGTTCCTTTGAAAACAATCTTTCCTTCATCCAGCAGCGCGATCTGTTGTGCCAGATCAAAAATGTCCGGAATATCATGGCTGACGATCACGGCGGTAAATCCGAATTGTTTCTGAAATTCCCGGATCAAATGGTGTACGTCATTTTTGCGTATCGGGTCCAGGCCTGTGGTGGGCTCATCAAACAGGATCAGTTCCGGATCCGTCACCAGAGCTCTGGCCAGGGCCACCCGTTTGCGCATGCCGCCGGACAGTTCAGACGGATATTTATGATCGATGCCCTCAATACTCAACCGGGTCATGCGGTCATGCACTTTTTTCCGGATTTGTTCAACCGTCATTCGTGTGGTTTCCGTCAGCGGCAGTGCAATGTTTTCAAATGCCGTGAGAAAATCAAACAATGCGTTGTCCTGAAACATGTAGCTCATGTTTTTTTTAAACTGCCTGGCCTGTTTGCTGGAAAGCCGGTTCAAGGACTTACCCTGGATCAGCACGTCTCCTTCATCTTCTTTAACCAGGCCCACGATATGTTTGAGGAGAACGGATTTGCCGGAACCGCTCTTGCCGATCACCACGGTGACGGTTCCTTTGTCTATGGACAGATTGACCCCTTTGAGAACTTCCAGGTTGCCGAATCGTTTATATACGTTTTTGAATTCAATAAAAGGCTGGGTCATAGCTCTCATACCAGAAAATAAGTGATCGCATAATCAAAGATCAGAATCCAGATGCACGATTGCACCACAGCGCTGGTGGTGGCCAGAGAAACTCCTTTGGCACCGGTTTGCCCCTGATTGTTCATGTGGGCGAAATATCCCCGGTAACAGCAGATGGTAGCGACCACCAGGGCGAATACAAAGGATTTGATAAATCCGCCCCAGATATCTATCATTTTGACACTCTGGATCACTTTGTCCATGTAAACGGTTTCATTGATTCCCATTAACAGGGAACCGGATAAAAATCCACCGAATATACCCACCACATCAAAAAAAGCCGTCAGCAAAGGAAAACTGATCAGAGCGGCCAGGATTCTCGGGCTGAAAATAAACCGGACGGGATTGATCTGCATGGTGACCAGTGCATCGATCTGTTCGGACATGCGCATGACACCGATTTCAGCCGTCATGGCCGATCCGGCCCGGGCAGTAATCATGATGGCTGTCAGAACCGGGCCCAGCTCGCGGATCAGGCTCAGGGCCACGGCCGCTCCCAGAGCCGCTTCCGATCCAAAGTCCACCAGTGAGTAATAGCCCTGGAGTCCTAAAACCATGCCGGTGAACAAGCCGGTCAAAAGAATGACAAACAGGGATTTTGCCCCGATAAATCCGATCTGATCCAGGGTTTTGTTCCCTTGAAACGGCAAGACCGCGATCTGCCGGATTCCGGCAAGAAAAAACCGGATCAGACGTCCCGTGGATTCAATATAACTGGAAAAAGGACTTCCAATGGTTTCTATTAATCGGGTGATCATAATCTTAAGGCTTATACCTGAATCAACTTTAAAAAACAAGAAATAGAAAAAACAAGAATATTGGATTGACACAAAAGCCAAAAAACAATACCTATAATTGTATTACACAATGAAACAGCCAGAATAATTCTTTATTTGAAAAGAGAACATGAATGATATAATTGCGGGAATCGATGTCGGATCTGTGTCTGTCAGTATGGCAGTGATTGACGGGAAAAAAACACTTCTTCACAAAGCCAGTACCTTTCATCAGGGGGATGTCAAAGCATGCCTCACCCGGTTGCTGTCCCATGAAGTGATGCAGTCGGTGACACATGTGGCGGTCACGGATGCCACGCCCGGATTTGTTTTCTGCCATGAACGGTATGATGACCAGGTGGCGCTGATCCGGGCCGCCAAATTCCTTTATGACCAATCGTTTGATGCGTTGCTTCATGTGGGCGGCGAAAAATTTTCCTTAAGCCTGTTTGATGCTGCCGGAAACTATACCGGGGCCCGGCACAACACTTCCTGTGCAGCTGGCACGGGCAGTTTTCTGGACCAGCAGGCCCGGCGTCTGAATCTGCAAGGATCCCATGAAATCAGTGAATATGCCATGAACAACCGGCAGGGGCGGCCTGACATCGCCACCCGGTGTGCCGTGTTTGCCAAAACCGATTTGATTCATGCCCAGCAGGAAGGCTATAATATTGAACAAATCTGTGACGGGCTCTGTCACGGGCTGGCTAAAAATATCGCCAATACTTTGTTCAAAGGAAAAATCTTTACCGGTAAAATCATTTTTTGCGGCGGGGTGTCCCGGAACCGGTCTGTTACAAGATATCTGGAATCTTTGCTGGACCTGACACTGACCATCGATGGCTGTGCACAGATCTACGGGGCTCTGGGAGCGGCCCTGTGCCTGGCAGATGAGATATCAAACCGGATGCCGGTCCCTGAAACGTTTGACTCTCCCCGGGCGTTTTTCACAGATACCGTTAAAAAAGACAATTACCGGTATCCCCCGTTATCCCTGACTTTGTCGGATTATCCGGATTTTTCATGTCACAAGACCTATGTCGTGGACAAGGTGGAAGTAGAAATTTATACAGATCCGTTTGAGCTGGATCTGTCGGCCGGTTTTCTGGGCCTGGACGTGGGGTCCACCAGCACCAAAAGCATTCTGATCACCAAAGATTTGGTGCCGGTGATCGGATGTTACACCAAAACCGCGTCCCGGCCGGTTCAGGCCGTTCAGACGATTTTCAAAGTCCTGGATGACTGGATCACAAGGAACCGGCTGAATGTGACCATCGCCGGATGCGGCACCACCGGATCCGGCCGCCGGATCAGCGGCCGGGTGATCGGTGCGGACCTTGAACCGGATGAGATCACGGCCCATGCCACGGCCGCCGTGAATTTGAACAAGGATGTGGACACCATTATTGAAATCGGTGGTCAGGATGCCAAATTTACCCTGCTCAAACACGGCAGGGTCACGGCATCGGTGATGAACACGGTTTGTGCGGCCGGCACCGGCAGTTTTATTGAAGAACAGGCCGAAAAGCTCATGTGCCCGTTGTCTGAATATTCAGATCAAGCCGAAGGCATCAGTGCACCGGTATCCAGTGACCGGTGCACGGTGTTCATGGAACGGGACATCAACTATTTTTTTGCCGAAGGATTTGAACAAAAAGAAATTCTGGCGTCTGTGCTGCATTCGGTGAGAGACAATTACCTCACCAAAGTGGCCACAGTGGGCAATATCGGCAACTGCATCCTGTTCCAGGGAGCCACGGCCCGAAACCGGGCTCTGGTGGCGGCATTTGAGCAAAAACTGCAAAAACCCATCCATGTATCCCAGTTATGCCATTTGACCGGTGCCTTGGGGGTCGCTCTGCTGGCCAGTGAACAGGCCATTGAGCACACCGGATTTAGGGGGTTTGATCTGTGGAAAAAAAACATTCCAGTCCGTCAGGAGGTGTGCCAGCTGTGCAGCAATCACTGTAAAATCACGATTGCCGATGTGGACGGCCGGCCCCAGGCGTATGGGTTTTTGTGCGGCAGAGACTATGACACCCAAAAAATGGTTTCACCCGACACCCGCTACAGTATGAAAAAATTAAGAAAACCGCTTTCCCGGCCGAAAACAGGCAATGCCTTTACACCGGATGCGCCTGTCATCGGTATCCCTGCCGCACTTCACCTGTTTGAAGATCTGGTGTTCTGGGAACAGTTTTTTTCGTTCCTGGGCATTAAAACTGTTACCAGTCGCCAATTGAAGCACCCGGTGTCGCTGGGTAAAACCGTGGCCAAAGCGGAATTCTGTGCCCCGGTCATGGCGTTGCACGGTCATATATCGCACTTGCTGAAAAAAGTGCCCCATGTGTTTCTGCCGTTTTATTTTGAAGATAAATCAACGCAGAAAAAAATCCGGCGCCAGCATTGCTACTACACCCAGTTCATGCCGTCGGTCCTGGCCTGCCTGGATCCCGATGAATCAGACCGGCTGATCATGCCCACCATCAAATATCTGTACACCAGCTTTCACACCAAAATGGCGCTGTACCGGGCGTTGAAGCCGTTGATGCCCCAGGGTCTGATCTCATTTTTCGATATCCATACCGCCTGGGACAAGGCCATGGAATATCGCAAAAACGAACAGGAGCGGCTGGCCGCATTATTCAAAACCCGGACCCGGGATATCAACGGTGTGAAAGTGCTGTTGCTGGGACGTCCCTATACCGTGCTGCCCGATACCATGAACCACCACATTCCCCAGATTTTTGAAAAAATGGGAATCCAGACCTTTTTCCAGGACATGCTGGACACCTCGGAAATGGATCTTTCCCCCATCCGTCCACTGCTGGAGGAAATACACTGGAAATACGCGGCCCGCATTCTGGAATCCGCATATGCCGCCGCTTTGACCGAAGGTCTGTATCCGGTCTATATCACTTCTTTCAGATGTTCTCCAGATGCGTTCGGGGTGGATTACTTCAAGCGGATCATGGAGCAAAGCAACAAACCCTATCTGGTGCTGGAACTGGATGAACATGATTCCAGTGTGGGGTATGAAACAAGGATCGAGGCGGCGGTGCGGGCGTTTACCAACCATTTTCAGGCAACTTCGCGTCCGGCGGCCCGGCCCCTGGATTTTGCGCCCCTGTTTTTTGACCGGCCCGAAGACAAAACCATTATTTTCCCCAACTGGGATGCATTGACCGGACAATTGATCGTGTCCACTTTCAAAAGTGAAGGTCATCGGGCTTTGTTGATGGAAGAAACCCCTGAAACCCTGAAAAAAAGCCTGCTCACCAACACGGGCCAGTGTATCCCGTTAAATGCACTGGCGGCCGGGTTTATTCATACCGTTAAAAAACACCGTCTGAATCCGGCAGATACCTTGCTGTGGCTCAACCGGTCGGATATTGCCTGCAACATCCGCCTGTATCCGTATCATATTCAACAGATTTTTAAACAGCAAGGAAACGGGTTTGAAAAATCCGGGATCTACTTAGGCGAACTGTCATTGTTTGATATCTCCTACAAAGCGTCCATCAATGCGTATTTTGCATACATGTTCGGCGGACTGCTGCGAAGCATCGGATGCAAAATCAGGCCCTATGAAGTCATGCCCGGTGAAACCGACCGGGTGCTGTCCCAAGCCCTGGCCATCATCAACCAGGCATTTGCCACGGGCGGATCCAAAGAGCAGGCTTTGGCACAGGCCATTCCCTTGTTCAGGCAGATCAGAACCCGGGACATGGGCACCCGGCCCAAAGTGGCGATTTTCGGAGACCTGTATGCCAGAGACAATGAGGTGATGAACCAGGATCTGATCCATTACATCGAGGCCCACGGCGGTGAAGTGATTACCACCCCATATTATAAATATGTCAAAATCATTGCCGGGTCCTATTTCAGAAAATGGTTCAAAGAAGGTAAATATTTAAGCCTGATCTCCAACAAAGCGCTGCTGGTGGCCATGAACACCATGGAAAAAAAATATTACCCCTATTTTGAACCGGTGCTTAAGGAATCGGATTTAAAAATACCTTCCGCGTGTGAAGAGGTGCTGGCACAATACGGAATCCAGCCGGAACACACGGGTGAGTCCATGGACAATATCCTGAAAATTCATCATATCCTCCAGGAACATCCGGATGTGGCCCTTCTGGTGCAGACCACCCCGGCCTTCTGCTGCCCCGGTCTGGTCACCGAAGCCATGGCGGCCCGGCTGGAAGCCACCACCGGGGTGCCCATCGTCAGTATCACCTATGACGTATCCGGAGGCAACAAAAACAAGGTGATTGTTCCGTTCATCAAATATTTCAAACGGCGTGACCCTGCGTTTCCCTGCAAGGCCACCATTTGAATGCACCGCGTGTGAACTCATTTTTTGTGAGCACTGTATAACGGTCAATTGCCTGAACGATAGGGAATAACCGCATAATCACTGCCTCTGGATGTGATGGTCACGGCGCCATGCTGGTCGGTTCTGAAAATTCGGATATTGTTCTGTTCATACCGGTGGATGACATCAGGATGGGGAAACCGGTACGGGTTATTGAATCCGCAGGATATGACCACGGTTTCCGGTGCCACCTGTTCAAGAAAAATACGGGTGGACGAAGAATTGCTCCCGTGATGGGGCGATAACAAAATTCCGGCCGACAGACGGTTGTTTTTGTCTCCTGTCAGCAGACCTTCCCGCCCGGCCTGAATATCTCCCGGAAACAACATGGAAAATTGATCCCATGTCAGTTTAAATACCAGGGAATTGTCATTGACGTCCCATTCAGTATTCAACGACCGGCATTGATAAAATGTCAGCCCGGTGTTTTCCCAATTCATCTGATTATTTTCACAATCCGGGATGAACACCGGGATCTTTTTTTTGCGGCAGGCAGCCATGATGCGGTCAAACGCGCTATGGGGACTGGTATCCCTGTTTTTAACCAAAGTGCCCACCTGGAAATTTTCCAGAATAAACACCAGACCGTTCATGTGATCGGTATCCGGATGGGTGAGAATGACCACATCCAGGGCCGTGATCCCCTGTAGCCACAAAAAAGGGGCCACCACATACCGGCCCACATCAAATTGCGTGGCACCTGAAAACCCACCCCCGTCCACCAGAATGGTTTTGTTTTCAATGGTTTGGATCAATGCGGCATTGCCCTGCCCCACATCCAGCACGGTAACGGTCATATGGTCCGGCGCCCCGGATCGTGTCATCATCCTGATTCCATAGATGCTTATGAGGACAACCATGACCGCAGCCATGACCGGTTTTGATTTTTTAGCATACAATGCCCAGAAAACAGCACCTAAAATCAGATATGCCATGATGATATCAACCATGGACCAGGCCGGCAGATATGACCAGGCAAACGGCAGATCGGTCAGCCATGCGGCATACAGTGCACACCATTCAACCAGCCGGGCCGCCCCGGTCAAAAGCCAGGCAGCCAGACCCGGAGCCAGAGGCCAGACCATTAAACTCATCAGACCGGCCGGCAGGCACACAAACCCGATGACCGGCACCAGGATCAGGTTGGCCGGAATCTGAACCAAAGACACCAGGTTGAAATACCCGGCAATCAACGGAAACGTCCCCAGACCGGCCAAAAGTGTCACGCTGCTGATAGATATCAGAAATTTCAGGGGTTTGGGTGGATTAATTTTCAGGTATTTCTCCATCACTTTCATACCGGCGATGATGAAAAACACAGCAGTAAACGATAGTTGAAACGAGATGGAAAACAACGCCGCCGGATCTGCAAAAAGAATGATAATGCCTGCAACGGCCAGGGTATTGAAGGGATGGGTTTGTTTTTCCATCAGAAACGAGATCATGAAAATAGCGATCATGATAAACGCCCGCTGGGTGGACGGGGAAAATCCGGAAAAAACAAGATACAGACACAAGGGTATCAAGGTCAGAACGCCTGCGATTTTTCGGGCTTTGGCCGATATCAGCAATCCGGGGAACAACGACAATACCTGATAGAAAAAAAAGAAAAAAATCAGGCTGAGAATCCCCATATGCAATCCAGAGATCGCCAGAAGATGTGCCGTGCCGGCCCTGGCAAACTGATCTCTGAGCATCGGGGGCATATTATGCTTGATGCCGGTGACCAGTGCTGCCAGAACATGGGCCCCGTCCCGGTGATCCAGGCGCGTCATGACAAACGCATAAAATTGATTCCGAATGTTTTCCAAATATTGGATTCCCCGGGTCCAGACAGGCAGGGATGAATCCGTGGTTTTTTGAATCTTGCTCACATGGGTGTGAACAGACCCGAAAATACCCTGGCGTTTTAAAAAAGTAAGATAATCAAATGCCCCTGGATTGCCGAAATTCCGGATGGGACGGACGGGACCGGCAAACCGGATTTGATCATTGAATTGGATGGGAACATCGGATGTTCCATACAGGTTCAAATAGATGCGCCCGGTTGCTGTCAGACGGTTTGAAACACCCGCATCCTGCGGCACCTGGATTGTCCGGCAGTCCACGATGATCCGGGTTTTATGGGGATATTGACGGGCAAAGGACTTCACCTGTCCGGTCAAAACAATATCACGCTGATTAAAAAAATTGGATATATGCCCGGCCGGAACAGGGGGAGAATGAATCAGAACGCTTTGATATCCCGACCAGATCCCGGCTGCCAGGCACAGACTGAAAATGATCGTTTTTTTCTCAGAAACCCATAAAACGCATACAAGCATTGCCACGCCTGAAATTATGACCGTCCAGACCGGATGGGACAAACCAGACACACTGCCGGCATTTATCCCGGTCATCATGGCCAGAAGGACCGGGACCAGAGGCGGGACCACCGGTTGTGACAACGGTTTCACATGCGCTTATACCCTGTGTAAAGGGTTGAACCCTTTATTTGATTCGTTTCATATCCGCTCCCAGTGCGGAAAATTTTTCTTCCATGGCTTCATATCCCCGGTCCATATGATACACACGGGAAATCACCGTGGTACCTTTTGCCATCAGTCCTGCGATCACCAGCGATGCACTGGCCCGCAGATCCGATGCCATCACGGGTGCGGCCTGAAGTTCGGGCACCCCTCTGACCATGGCCAGGTTGGCTTGGGAAAGGGTGATGTCCGCACCCATGCGCATCAGTTCATTGGCATGGATGAACCGGTTTTCAAAAATGGATTCATGGATCATGCTGGTGCCCCGGGCCGTGCACATCAAGGCCATGAACTGGGCCTGCATATCCGTGGGAAACCCGGGATACGGCAGGGTCTTGATGTCCACACTTTTGACGGTCTCCCCTCCCCTGACCCGGATCTCACTGGGTCGGGTCTCGATCTGAGCCCCGGTTGCTTTGAGCTTGCTGATCACCCCGCCGATATGATCGGGGTTGCACCCCGTGACCCGCACATCCCCTTGGGTGGCTGCCGCTGCCACCATAAATGTGCCGGTTTCAATCCGGTCCGGAATCACCTTGACTTTTGCCGGCAAAAGTTTATCCACGCCGTCAATGGTGATCATGGGAGATCCGGCCCCGGAAATATGGGCGCCCATGTCATTGAGCGCATCGGCCAGGCAGACGATTTCCGGTTCCCGGGCTGCATTTCTGAGCACGGTCTGACCTTTGGCCAGGGTTGCCGCCATCATCAGGTTTTCCGTGCCTGTGACCGTGGGGGTGTCAAAATAGATGTCACTGCCGATCAACCTGTCCGCCCGGGCCTCGATATAGCCATGATCAATATGAATGTTTGCCCCCAATGCTTCCAATCCGGTCAAGTGCATATTCACGGGCCGGGCCCCGATGGCGCATCCCCCGGGCATGGACACCTTGGCATGGCCGAACCGGGCCACCAGCGGTCCCAGCACCAGAATGGAGGCCCGCATTTTGCGCACCAGGTCATATTCCGCCTCGATTTTGTGAATGCCGGATCCATCCACGGTCATGACATGGTCGTCAAAAGTGCACCGGGCTCCCAGATCTTCCAGCAGAAGCTTGATGCTTTTGATATCCATTAAATGCGGTACATTGAAAAATTCACACGTGCCGTCCACCAGGATGGCGGATGCGATAAGCGGCAATGCCGCATTCTTGGCTCCGGAAATGGTCACCTCGCCTTTTAGTTTTCTGCCGCCGTTGATCTGTATTTTATCCATAATTTATGTCATCTTTCAAATGGTCATTGCCTGTAAATAATTATTATACTCACAGGTTTTTATTGTTTTACAATCCCTGTTTCCGGGTTCTCAAAAAAGCATCCACCGCTTCAATCAGAACGCTGTCAACCGATGTCTCATTTTCACCGGCATAACGTTCAATCCGCTCAACCATTCGGCAGGGCAGCTCGACTGTAAAATTCTGGGTAGGATCAGCGCATTCGTTGGTGTTTATGTCTTGGGTCATTATGTGTCCTTTCGGTCATTTTAAGATTCAGCATTTTCAATGCGTCCTTTCCGGATCAACTGCTCCTGAAGTAATTTTAGTATCTGATTGTAATACTTGAGCAGGCTTTAAACAAAAATTTAAGAAGAATTCTTTCCAATTAAGAGGTGACAGTAAAATTGTAGAAATGTCTATTCATAATAATCCGGTTTGCTAATTTGAAGCCAGTCGATGGCCCTTGCTGAAATATTATTTTCCGGATATATATCTCCTCTTTCGTAATCATATTTATTGCCCTTCTCATCAAAACACAAAAAGGGTTTCATCTCATCTGGGTTAAGCTTGATTTTGGATTGTAATGTTTGAAAGTCTTCTGCTGTCAATTTCTTTTGAAGTTCATCAATGAAAAACGGGTTTAGATTAATCACTGAAGGCCACTGGCCATACAAAATATAAAACCTTTCAAGTGCCATAACAAAACGTATCCAGTTTTTTGATTCACCATTAGGCATTATAATTTTTCCTCAATGACAAATGAAAAAAATTAATCTTTCCATAGCACGCTTTTACTATCAGAGTGCTTGTGATAGTCAGCCTCTTATGACTTTTGATAGATGGTCAATGCCAGAAGCATCAAAAGGTGTCTTGTACAACTCGTTTACGAGCCACAAACCGCTTTTAACAATCTTATGTTTTGGAGAGGAGTTACCAAGCCATTCTTTTGATGCTTTGCAGCCCTCACACCGAGAAACGGTAGAAATCATCTTTGACTCGATTTGTAATCTTTCTTCCTTCTCAGTTACTTCAAATACGCTAAACGAAAAATTGTTTTGAATGTACCGACTGACTTGCGCTTCTATGCTCTTTTGATAGCCAAAATCAATAAATGATGAGTATTTATTTTTTGCTTTTCTTGTTGTTAGATTTATCTCCCAGGTTTCGATAAAAGGATCATTGTTTCGGTTTAATAATGCGCGGCCAATATTCTTTCGAAAGATGCTTCTATCCTTATTTTCATTGAAAAAATGCTGCCTTAGTCTTGAACGAAGCTGATTCGCCCCTGTATGAGTGCCAATCCTTACAATTCTTTTTCCGCCATGCCCTTCCTCTCCCACCTCAAATAAGCAGTAAATTCCATTAGAAGGAATTTTTGATTCGTCAAATGGAAAACCATGCCTTTCAAGACCTTGCATTAGGTCATGGAGTTTTTCACATTCCTTGTTCATATGGTTGGGAAAGTCCGTCCTCTATGGGTTTCCAGTTGTTCTTCCGACTGTGATCGTCCTCGGTGAACAGAGTGGCATCATGCCATCTAAAACCAACATCCTTCCGTTTTGTCCCGTCACGCTTCGACTGTGCCATGTATGTTTTGTAGTTCCGGTCAACAACGTCAGCAAGTGAATCATATTCGTAAATATAAAACTCAGGCAGTCCATCTTCTTCAAGATTTACAAGTACGACAAAAAAGCCGGGATTGTTCCTCTTGGTGGTGATGTTTTTGCCAAGTTTCCAGCCCTGCTTGTTCTGGATTGACCGTGTCTTGACTTGGATTGAGACAGTTTTACTCCCATCCTGTGTGGAAGCTATTACGTCGAACAGCGGGTTGTTCTTTGGGGTGAGCAGTGCAAGGTAGCCACGGCGACAGAGTTCTGCGCAGACGAAGTATTCACCTGCCGTCCCCACAAGGTTGTTTGAAGATGTCAGTGGCATTCTTGTCTCCTGGACCAAAGACAAAACTCGCCAGACTGAATGAATTTGATATTATGGGGTGTAAACTCCCTAATTATAAATCCTGTCATAATCATTTGACTTTGACACAAACATGAGCCGACAGCAAGGACATTTTTTGCGTAAAGTTGACTGAAGAAAGCCCGAGCCAAAACTATAAGTCGATGAATAGAAACATCATTGATAAACAGTATTGGCATGATGCTTTCCCTCTTAGTCCTTTTTAATCCCAGAGCAAGTATCCGATCATAAATCGAAGAGTCATTTGATCACATTGCGGGCATCTGTAATTTCCATCGGTTAATATCAAATCTCTGCCGAGTTGCTTTTCAACATTCCAACGTATCACAACATTTTTTCCAGTTTCACCTGCCAATGTGGGGTCATCATATGGAATGATCTTGTTTGTCTTGCAGTGAGGGCATGTCATTTGCCTGTCAAGCAGATTGGCCTCCACAACTGCATTACAATTCCCGCAGAAGCAGGGAAAATAGCATGTAGTCATGAAATTATTCATACCCCCACCGATCATAATTTCAGTGTTTTGTCCGCATGGACAAGTTGCAGTGACTGAAGATCCCATTTGTTGCCTCCTCACACGATCTTATTCGTTGGCCGTTCTATCATTTGCAGACGGGCACAGATCCTTCATGTAACATCCACTGCATTGTGTTTTCTTCGGTCTACACCAGTTTCGGCCGATTTCCCACGCGGGGAAATCCATCAGGCCGGGAAAATCTGGATGCAGTCCTCTTGCTCTGAAAATGAGTTGATCTACAGTCGCGTCCATTGGCGTAAGTCCCAACCTGCCGAACACACGTCGAACGTGTACGTCTGCCGAGATGTCGATTGAGTAGTGGTCAGCGAACTCAATCTTGAATTCTCGTGCGAGGATGTTTGCGTCCATGGTAGCAATCTTGGGGTCAACACCTTCGAATTCAAGAAAACGGTAGACAGCAGTAGCGCTGGATGGTTTGTCCTGCCAGATGCGGGAAGCGTCTGATTCGTATTGATCTGCTATCCGTCGGATTGCTTTGAAAAAATATCCCGACATGATATCTACGAATCGGTGAAGTGGTTCTGGTTCTAACATCAGGCGTTGGATGTCAGATTCAGACTGCCGAACCAGTGTTTCCATGGAGAAGCTACCAAGCTTTTCTTTGAACCGATAGGGAATGAGCCATGCACGCTCTGCTTTGATCTGGCGGTCCATGATGGACGCGAGGACGAATGCGTGCGGGTGATCGGTCAGGTCATTGAGCAGATAATCGGCTGCATCGTCTTTCGTGAACCGAACCAATTCGAGCGGCGCATGGAAGAGTATTTTGCCGTGCTTGACAAGTCGATCACATATGCGGTTCTCATTCATCAGGGTTTCTGTCAATAATTCAATGCGTAATTCCGATTATCCTGTAAATTTGAAATTTGAATATTATTTGACAACAATACCTCCGAAATAAATTATAATTATAGTGACTCTAGTATATCGGTCTCCAAATCTCAACCATACTTTGCAACTACCACTGATTCAATTCAAATTCAACCATTCTTTCGTTATTCCTGTACCATTCAATTCAAATTTGCCTGAAATCGTTTTTAATCATCACAATTGACAAATAGATGAAGGTGTGTATTGATACACATTATGGATAGCCGAAAAATCATAAAAATATTGAAACAAAATGGGTGGTGTGAAGTTACCAAAGCCGGATCTCACATACAATTTCGGCATCCTGAGTTAAAAGGGCGTGTAACAGTGCCACACCCGAAAAGAGACATACCGACCGGCACATTAAAGAGTATTGCGCGCCAATCGGGAATAAAATTCATGTGAGGTGATACCATGGTTAACTATATCGCTGTTGTCCACAAAGAACTTGATACTGATTTCGGGGTCTCATTTCCTGACTTTCCCGGATGTATTACAGCAGGGAAAAATGTTGATGAAGCCAGAGATTCGGCCCAGGAAGCACTTTCTCTGCACGTTCAGGGAATGATCGAAGATGGTGATCCATTACCTGATCCTTCAACGCTTGAAGAAATCATGGCTGATATCGATTATGCCGATGGGGTTGCCTATTTGGTGGTGGCATTGCCTGATACCAAATCACGCACAGTAAGGATTAATATTACCATCCCTGAGATGACGCTGAAACGGATTGATGCGGCAGCGAAAAAAAAAGGGATGTCAAGGTCCTCGTTCCTTGTTCATGCCGCACAGAATGTGATTCATACAAACAAAGGTCTCACAACAAATCGTTAGGGATCTCTGAACCATAAAAAAAAAGGGGCACAACCGTGATTGCAGCCCCTTGATTTTGTTTGGTACCTGGGACGAGAATTGAACTCGTACAGCCAATTTGGCCGAGGGATTTTAAGTCCCTTGCGTCTACCAGTTCCGCCACCCAGGCATAATTTTCCAGATGTTTATCGCATTTCCCCATACTTTTCAAGACCAAATTCAAGAAGGGGAAATTATCAGTACAGTCACAAAGCCTGACTAATCACATGTCCCCGATTGGCAGCCCTTTCAGTACCATGTCAAACCAAACGTATCGGAAATACCAAATTTTGTATTTCCGATATTTTCAAAAAGAAATCTTAGCATACATGCTTCCAAACCATTGCCAATCAGGGGATTTCAGATTTTTCGAGAAGGTTCATGGAACATGACCTATCGATATTTTTTCATCCACCCAAGGCATGGGTCATTTTGTCAGCCCATCAAAAAAAATGATCAGGGCTTATTTCTGGCGGAAACCCCCTTATACCAGCTGTTTCCAGCCTGATCAGATGGTTGAAGAAAACAGGAGTGTCAGAAATACAAAAATTTGTATTTCCGACACTCTTCAAATGATACATGCCGGTATCCCGCACAGGTAAAGGGATTCGCTTGAAATAAACAATCTGGTGTACCCGGCATTTTCACCTGAGACTCTGTGCCTGACTCGTCTGCAAAAATAGACTGCATCGTCAAATTTTACTGCCGGCTCAGAAAATCATATTTCATCATTTTCACTTCGACTGTCCAGGTCTTTCCCTGTTGAGACCTCATGATTTGTAATGATATCCTAAAACAAATGACCTTGAAAAATTTCCGGTATCGGATAATTATCTGCAATTACGTTCTCACCCCTCAATAATTCACCCGCTACTGCTCAGTCGTTTAAGGTAAAAATCACATTAAATTTTTGTCGATATCCATTTTCCCATGCAAAATACCAATGATATCAATATAACTATCTGAGATCAGATAGAAGATGATGTGTTTTTGTGCAGGAAAGGAATAATATCCAGGAGCAATTTCAGGTCGTTGTCTTCCAAGTTCCGGATTGGCTGCAAGTTGATTAAGCGTGTCCTCAATATCTTGAAGATATTTTTCAGCTTGTTTCTCACCCCAGGTTTCAACAGAATAATTCCAGATTTCTACAAAATCCGATTTTGTTGTAGGAGTGAGACGGTATTTACGCATTCCTGACCTCAGAAACAATTTCGCTTACGGATTGCGCAACAAATTTTCCCTGTTTAGCCTGCTTAGCACCAATTGATAAGCGTTCTTTTAACATTTCAAGTTTCATGTGCTGTACCAATTCTTCATTTTTTTCCCAGAACCGCAAAGCATCCCGAATCACTTCACTTGCATTGTTATAATAACCTGATGCGACTTTTTGTTTAACCCTGGTTTCAAGCTCAGGTGTTAGTGAGATATGCATAGTACCCTCCTCGTATAAACAACTACACACCACAATAACAGAACTACAAATATTGTCAATCTTTGTAAATTCTCATTGCGTTCAAATGTGTTTTTCATTTCGTCGCTATAAATAAAGGCTAATTGCATCATCATGCCTCAAAGCTTTGATTAGAAAAAATTTCCATGAAAATACTGTCAATTTTATGAACCATCAGGGTAAAAACCATGTTCCAGCCTAACATCGGGCTGGACAAAGATGCGCGGAAAAAGCGCCTGCTCACCTGTCAGCCCGGGCTTTAAAATCGCCCGCTTTCAGAAATTTTATCAGGAATCGAAGACCCCACATTATGTCGATTATTCTGGGGTGGCTGGATTGATTTTCTGCCTCAGAATTTGTTCTATCAGTAATGGCTTTTAGGCCAGGCTAACAGTCAAAAATATTGCAATTATGTTGCGAGTTGCCCCTGAGCTTTGATAACCGGGCGTTTTCCAATATTGGGCATGCAAATAAATATCCCCATTAAATACAACAAGTTGTCAAGGATACTACAACTTTGTAAAAAAATATGCAACATAACAATTGACTCCTGCCCCTACTTCAGGGTGCCTTCGACCACCCTTGAGTATTCTCAAAGGCTGTCCAGCCATTCAAGGACATTTTGTTTGTTTTCCCATTGGATCAGTTCATCTATTTTGGGATCGGATTTAAGTTGCTGCCGTGTGAAGTGGATAAAATCTTCCTGTATTTGTCTCTTCTGATTCAGGTCCAGTTGCAGATAGACCATTGTAGATTGAACATTGGCATGTCCCAGACGATTTTTGATTTCAGACAGGGGTTTGCCTTCCGATACCATCCGGACGGCGCATGAGTGCCGGAAGCTATGAACAGGATGCATGAGAGACAGCCGTTTGGAAGGTAAAGCCTGTTCAAGGCACCGCTTGCAGATGCGGTTGATACCATGGCGTGTCAGTGCAGATCCTCTTTGGTTGATGAACAAACTCTTTTTAAAAACAGGCGAGGGACGGCTGCGGTATTCTGCAATGTACTGATGAACGAGTTCGGTCGTTTTCGGAAGCAGTTCAATCTGCCGGTATCTGTTCCCCTTGCCGAGGACAGCCAGGATTTTGTTTTCGTAATCAAAATAATCCAGCTGAAGTGTGGCGATTTCTGTTGCCCTGGCTCCGGTATCATACAAGAGATGTAAAAGGGTATAATTCCGGAACCCGTCTTTCTTCTCAAGCTTGACCGCAGTGAAGATTTTGTTGATTTCCTGGGGATACAAAAATCCGATCAACTTTCGCTGGCTGCGTTTCTGGGGTATGGCAAGGATCGCATCCGCCTGCTTCTGTAATTCAGGAGAGATGAAACGGATCATTTTGGCAAAGGACTTCAAGACACCCAGCCGCTGATTTCGTGTCTTGGCAGTGTTGGAACGATCGGATTCCAGCTGGTTGAGAAAACTTAAAATCAAATCCGTTGTCAGATGCTCAAATTCCAGAGACCCTGTTTTTATTCTGTGATACCGGGCGGCAAATGGTAAAAACAAAGAAAAAGTATCCCGGTAGCTTTTTATCGTATTGGGGCTGCATCCTTTGATCTGAGGCAGGTATTGATCGAAAAATTTAATTATACAACTGGTCAGTCGCATGATTTTTTTCTCAGGATATCGGCAAAATTGAGAAGACGTGTCCTGCTTTCCGCATCCACCACTCTCAGATATTCCATCGTGTATTGATATTTCACATGACCCATATAAGCGGCAAGTACCGGCAGCACATTCTGGGAAGTCTGTTTCCGGGCAATGGCAGACTTCAGCGTGTAGATGGCAAAAGAATGCCGGAGACTGTGCGGAGTAGGTTTTCCAAAAGTGGTATCGCCAATGACTTTCCTGGGGCTGTCGATGCCGATTTGCTGCACGGCACTGTGGAAGACAACACGAATACGCTGGTCTCCAAGCCTCTTTTGCAGGCCTCCTATAAACAGGTAGGGATTGATATCATGTTCAATCAGAGCAGCACGGCAAGACAGGTAATTGTCAATTTGTCTTGCAACAGATAGGGGTATCGGGATCAAACGGTCTTTACTGAATTTGGTTTTCTCAATATAAATTGTTTTTTCATCCGGCCGATAATCCGCCAGCTTCAAACGCAGGGGTTCGCTGATCCTCAGTCCGCAGCGAGCCAGAAGCAGTATCACCAGATATTCACTGAAATCTTTTAGAAAAACCCTTTGTGTGTGCCGCCTGATCCGCCCGCAAATCACATCCAGTAACATATCAACCTGTTCCGGTGAAAAGACAAAAGGGACAAACGGCCGCCGTTGAAGGTTGGGAACGTCCTTTAACGGATTGTTGAGAAGAGGGTCCTTCCGCTTCAGATACTCAAAAAAGCATCGAACAGCAGACAGGGTGATGTTTACAGTAGACGGTTCTTCTCCAACTTCTTTTCTGAAGGCCAAATAAAAATCAGGGTTCCAAACACTTGAGGGGTCGGCCTGTTTTTTTACATATTTATCAAAGATCACAAGTCGGGATCTGATTAACTTTTCCTTGTAACCCAGCCCTTTTCGATAGACAATAAAGTTTTCCAGTTCATTGTTCAAAAAACTTTCAAACGGTTTCATCAAACAATATCCTCCGCATCAATGCTACGTGGACACTTAAATAATTGTTCGTTGATTCGATACTTTCATGTCCCATCATTTCTTTGATTTCAAAAATGCCAGCACCTGCTTCCAGCATGTTTTGTGCAAAGGTATGCCGCAGCCAATAAGCTGTGCCTGGAAGCCCTGCATCCCGCAGGGCCTTTGTCAAATAAAATCCGGTTAGATTGGCGCTCATGGGCTTGGGTTCCGGCCAGAAAATTAAAAAAACAGACCTATCGTGGCTTTTGGGACGGCCTCCAACGATATAGGCGGTTATTGCCTTTAGTGTATCCTCGGGAATCGGCAGTTGAAGGGGACGGTTGTTCTTCCTGTTTTTCAATTCCAGTAAGCCTTTTCTAAAAGAGATGTCATCCAGAGTGATCCGACTGATTTCAATGGGGCGTAATCCAAGATAATAAGCCAGGTGAACCTGGGCATACGTACGGAGTTCACAAGCCGTGGTGCGGGGTAAACGATTAAACAGCTGACGAACTTCACCGGGTCTTAAGAATTGCGGTGGCTTGGCTCTGGCATACATTGGCGGACTGATCAAAAGGTCGGCCAGATTTCGCCTGATCAAATTACGTTCGTTATACAGATAGCGTAAAAAACACCTCAAAAAAGATCGGTAAAGGCGCTGGGTGGCTTTTGCATACGATGCATTGAACATCGCCAAAAATTCATCTACATGTTCTATGTTGATGCGGATCAGTTCTATCCCTGATTTTTGCAGATAGGTTCCAAAGGCTTTAATGACCATTGTTATAGAGTCAATCTGTGTCGGGCCGCTTTGGTGAATTTTTAAAAAATAATCCAGATATTCCCGGCATACCCGATCCATATCATCGGCAATTGGCTTTTCTGGTGTCAGTTCAGCCATGGTTCGTCTCCATGATCAATTTGTTCAGAATTTTTCCAACCGATTCCGTTTGACCGGTTTTGCAGGAAGGTGGCTTTTTTGCAGGGACCGGTATGGATTTAACCGGTAATGAAAGTACCTGATAAATTGTGCCGTCAAAGGCAATCAAATCCTTTTTCAGCAGCTCGTCCCGGGCACAAATGTATTGACTCAATGGCATTTTAAGCAAGGTACATATTTTATCGTAGCTGTAAAAACTCAGCCCGTTTCGGTCACTGGCCAGGACCAGAAAAAAGTACAACAAAAGCTCATCAGGGCTCAATGCCTGCCAGAAACCACCCGAAAGAAACCGATGGGGAATAAAACTGAACCCTCCTTTGATACACCGCACCCTTGAATCGTTCAGGATTTGTTTTTTTATCATGCCGCACCTCCCGATTGGTCAATTACCCATACCCCCGCCTGGGAAATTCTGTGACAAGTTGACCCAAAACACCGCAAGATCTGCAATATGGTTTGATTTGAAGGCCAAAATAAAGATGCCGGGTCCACATTATTATTGTCGTACACCAGACCGGCAGCTGTGTTGAAGGTGTATCATCCATCTTTTTTGAAATAGAAACAATTTGACGGTATCGGCGACGGTTTTCTGCTTCCCGGTGTTGTTTTTTTCCTTTATCCGTCTGCCGATATCTTCTCTGGGCTTCTCTTCTATTCTTGAGGTTCCCGGCTTTACGACAAGAATCACTACAGTAGGCATGGCCTCTCCAGCACGCCCGACAAAAACAAAAGGGGAAATCACACCAACGACATGTAATTACGATTAAATTCAATTCAAGACATCCTCCGGTCTTGCAGACAGACGGAAGATGGTGTAGAAAGAAAATAGTTTGTGTGGGCTTTCCGGCTATCTGCCGAAGTTCACAATCAAAGCCTGGAGTTGGCGCTCCAGGCTTTTCTATGATGTTGACCTTGAATTATATGTAAAGTGTTACATTAATATCCCAAAAATCCGGTCAAAAATCCCAATTTGGAGTGCCTAAGTGAAAAAAAGCAAGGTATGGGAAAATGATAAGATTAATTGATGAATTTGAGCAGGTTGAAACCAAACAGCAGGAACCGCTGCATGCCTTTATCCTCCTCCCCCCTTTCGGGGGGGATAAGAGGGGGGGATTCTCAATATACATGGCCTAAAAAAAATGATGAAATTGTAAAGTGGGATTTGGTAAAAAAGCGTGAGAACATTTTTCCTCTACAAATCAGCATGTTACCATCTGTTTTTTAGCGCGCTTCTGCACCTCACAAATCCCACTAAAAAATGTATAAGGTCCATTCTCAAATTTTCTGAAAAAAGGCCTGATTTTGGCAAAAGATTGTGACATTTTGTTGGGATGCGAAAGTGACAATCTACAATTATACGAATAAAAAGAAAGATTTGATAATCTTTTTTGAATTAAACGGAATAAAATCTCACAACATAATCAAACCCGCTGCATAATTGCAACAAGTCTTGATCATTTAATATCTCAACCATACTGAAGCTATTATAGATTTTCTGAAACATGAACCATATCCTGCCTATCACACAGTTTTTCAAAATTCAACAATAACTGAAAATATCCTCAGCGCCTGTTGTGCGGAATGAGATGAGATGATCTTCAATATAAAGCTGTGGGACAGTTCCGGTCATCTGCTGCACGGTTGAGCCTCTGGCGGGGTCTTGCTGCCGGGCTGTCGGAGCCTGTGGATTCCAGGCCAGAAGCCAAGACCCCGCCAGAGGCGGCATCCCTGCCAAAAACGTCTGCATGGCCTTACATCCGGTCTTGTTCCCGTCCTGCCGCAGCTCCCCTGCCCGTTTCCCGAGGATGGTGGTGTTTCACAAATTCCAGGGTATACAAGGCCACCCCGGTCCAGATGCAGGCAAACGTGATGAGGTTGTGGGTGGAAAACGGTTCTTTGTATACAAACACCCCCAGTGTAAAGGCAATGGACGGGGCCAGGTACTGAAGAATGCCGATGGTGGACAGCTTGAGCCGTTTGGCGGCCGCGGCAAACCACAAAAGCGGCAGAGAAGTGACCACGCCGGCACCGATCATCCACAGGGTGAGTCCGGGATCTTTGAAAAACAAAGAGTCTCCTTTTCCCATCAAAAACAGGATATATGCCAGAGCCGGGACCATCAGAATCAGGGTTTCCACAAACAGGCCGGGCAGCGGCGCCACCTGGATGCGTTTGCGGCAATACCCGTAAAAGGCAAAGGAAATTGCCAGGGTCAGGCCGAACAAAGGCAGTTTCCCATATGCCAGAAGCGAATAGATCACCCCGGTCAGGGCAAAGCCCAGAGAGATACACTGCATGCGGGTGAAGGTTTCATTGAGCAACACAAACCCCAGCAGAACGTTGATCATGGGATTGATGTAGTATCCCAGGCTGGTTTCCAACACCCGGCCCGAGTTGACGGCCCAGATATAGACAAACCAGTTGGCTGCAATCAACGTGCTGCTGATTGCCAGCCCTTTGACCTGGGCCGGGGATTTGAACACCTGAACCACTTCTTTGCCCCGTTTCTGAACACACAGGATGACAAAAACAAATGCACAGGACCAGACAATGCGGTGGCACAGAATTTCAAAGGGCTGGGCCGCCTGCATCTGTTTCCAGTAGGCCGGCAGAAATCCCCAGGAGGCAAATGCGGCCAGGCCGAACAATACACCGGGTAACGACGGGTTCATTTCAATGTTTCCTTTATGGTTGACCGGCCCAGTGTAGCACGCTGTTTGGGATTGGCAACCCAAAAATTATCTTCAGCCCAAAACCCGGGCATTGTCAAAATCCGGATTTTCTGTTACACCTTCCCTCCATGAAATGGATGGATGAACACAGACTGGTGCTGGCATCCCGATCTCCCCGGCGCAGACACCTGCTGACACAGATGGGGCTGGATTTAGAGATCCTGCCCGCAGATGTGGATGAGACCCCGGCACCCGGTCTGTCCCCGGTAGCCGTGGTCAAAACCCTGGCTGAAAACAAAGCGTGTCATGTGATGCAGCAACGCAGGCAGGCCTGGGTGCTCGGGGCCGACACCATTGTGGTCAAAGACGGCAGGATTCTGGGGAAGCCGGAAAATCCCGGCCAGGCCGTTTCCATGCTCGAATGTCTCAGTGGTGCCACCCATTCGGTGTTCACCGGATATACCGTGGGCCATCATACAAGGGGTAAAATGATTACCTGTGCCATTGAAACTTCAGTGGTGTTCAAGGCTTTGACAAAACAGGAAATTCTCTGGTACACTGGCACAAATGAACCCTATGACAAGGCCGGGGGATACGCCGTTCAAGGGCTGGGCGCGTTCATGGTCAAAGAAATCCGCGGCTCCTGGGCCAATGTGGTGGGCCTGCCGGTGTGCGAAGTGATACAGACCCTGGTCTCTTTGGGGGCGATACAGTTTCAAGGACAAAAGTCATGACAAGCATCCGAGACAACCTGGCTGAGATCCAGGAAAAAATACATACCGCGGCCGCTAACTGCGGCAGAAACCCGGCGGACATCACCCTGGTGGGGGTGAGCAAAAAACATGGGACAGAAAAAATGCATCAGGCCATTGACGCCGGCCTCACCGATCTGGGGGAAAACTATATCCAGGAGGCCGTGGACAAAATCGATGCCATCGGCCGACAGGCGGCCAGGTGGCATTTTATCGGTCATCTTCAGTCCAACAAAGCCCGGTTTGCAGTTCAGTATTTTGATCTGATCCACACAGTGGACAAACTCAAGCTGGCCAAAGAGATTGATAAACAGGCCAAAAAAATTGGAAAACGCCAGAAAATCCTGGTCCAGGTGAATATTGCAGAAGAAGAAACCAAATCCGGTGCCGGTGCCCATGAGGTCATTGATCTGGCCGGGGAAGTAATGAAATTTGAGCATCTTGAACTGCACGGGCTGATGTGTATGCCCCCCTATTTTGATGATCCTGAACATGCCCGGCCCTATTTCAGGCATCTGGCAAAGATCCGGGAACAGATGCTGGATGCCGGTGTGGACAAAAATGCCATGACTCATCTGTCCATGGGTATGAGTCATGATTTTTCCGTGGCCATCCAGGAAGGGGCCACCCTGGTTCGGGTGGGCACGGCCATTTTCGGTACCCGGTCATGAAGTTGTTGCTGCACACCTGCTGCGGGCCCTGCACCATTTATCCGTTGCAGGTACTCAGAGAAATGGACATCCAGGTCATGGGATTTTTTTATCGTCACAACATCCATCCCTATACCGAATGTCTTAAAAGAGAAGATACCTTACGTCAATATGCGGATGATCAAAGGATGAAAATGATCTGGCAGCCGGATTATCAGCTGGAAAATTTTTTACAGTCCGTGGTTTTCAGAGAAAAAGACCGGTGCCGGTACTGTTACCATGCCCGGCTTTCTGCTGCGGCCAAAATTGCCAGAAAAGGAAAATTTGATGCGTTTTCATCCACCCTGCTCTACAGCAAGTTCCAGAATCATTCCCTGATACAGGAGATCGGTGCGGCCGTGGCAAAAGAGACCGGAGTGGATTTTTTCTACCATGATTTCAGGTCGGGCTGGAAACAGGCAATTGAGGAATCAAAAGCCCTGGGTATGTACCGGCAGTCCTACTGCGGCTGCATCTACAGTGAAAAAGACCGGTATTTCAAACCGGCAAAAAACAGTTCAACTTAAATGGCGACAGAATAATATTCAAGTCTATCAGGGTCCTGGCTTTCTGATCTGGTTGATCATGGACACCAGGCGGCGGTCGGTTTGATGGAGCCGGGCCGCAAGCACCGTGAACAGATGTTTGGCCACCTCCGGGTATTTCTCGATCACCTCTTCCAGTTTGTCACCGGGAAATCGTTTGATTTTGGAACGTCCCTTGGAAATGATGGACGCGGACCGGGCATCCCTGGTAATGGCGGCCATCTCACCGAAGTATTCCCCCGGCTGGGTGATTTCGGCAATTTTTTTGCCCCCTTTCACCACATACACGGCCCCCTGGATCAGTTTGAAAAAATCGATGTCCGTGTTGTTTTCCCGGATGATCACATCCTTGTCCTCATAGATCTCCAGATCCGGATTCACCAGATAGGCAGGAAGCGATTCCTTGGTAATCACGGTTTTTTTCACCACTTCATCAAAAGAGGTTTCCCCGGCTATGATCTTGTGAAGTCCGGCATCTCTCAATGTAACCATGCCTTCCTGAACCGCCACCTTGCGCAGCTGGTCCTCGGACACCTCCGCACTGATGGCCTTGGCCACCTCATCGGTCACTTCCATGAGTTCATACAGCCCGACCCGGCCTTTGTGCCCGGTGCCGTTGCAATGGGGACATCCGTTGGGCCCCATGATCTTGAGTTCCGGAATCTCTTTTTTTGAAAACCCTTCCGCCTCCAGCATAACCGGGTCATATCCCGTGACTTCTTTTTTACATTCCGGGCACAGCCGCCGGGCCAGGCGCTGGGACAGCACCATGGTCACGGAAGCCGCCAGCATATACGCAGGAATACCGATGTCCACAAGCCGGCCGATGGTGGAGGGACAGTCATTGGTGTGCAGGGTGGCAAACACCAGATGGCCGGTCATGGCCGCTTTAATAGCGATCTCCGCGGTTTCCAGATCCCGGATCTCCCCGACCATGATAATGTCCGGATCCTGCCTCAGAAACGCTTTCAGGGCTGCGGCAAAGGTCATGCCCACTTCTTCTCTCACCGGCACCTGGTTGATGCCTTTGAAGTTGAATTCCACCGGATCTTCAGCCGTGAGAATCTTGATGTCATCCTTGTTGAGCCGGTTGAGAATGGAATACAGGGTGGTGGTTTTTCCGGAACCCGTCGGGCCGGTGACCAGCAGCAGGCCATAGGGACGGGAGATGCACCGCTTGAGCATTTCAAAGGTGGTGGATTCAAATCCCAGGCGGGTCAGGTCGATACTCAACGCACTCTGATCCAGAATACGCATGACAATGCTTTCCCCGAACAGGGTGGGCAATGAGGACACCCGGAAATCCACTGATTTTCTTTTGCCTAAACGCAGTTTGATGCGGCCGTCCTGGGGGACCCGTCTTTCCGCAATGTCCAGGGAAGCCAGGATCTT
Source organism: Desulfotignum balticum DSM 7044 (assembly GCF_000421285.1). GTDB lineage: Bacteria > Desulfobacterota > Desulfobacteria > Desulfobacterales > Desulfobacteraceae > Desulfotignum > Desulfotignum balticum. The sequence continues at coordinate 2,070,024 of NZ_ATWO01000001.1, read as the reverse complement.
GATCCGGGATACCACCGCGTTCTTGATGGATACAGGCAGGTTCATGGCCTTGTACATGCTGCCGTCCAGCCGGTACCGCACCTGAAACGATTTTTCAAACGGTTCGATATGGATGTCGGATACCCCGTCATTGATGGCTTTGGTCAGGATTCCGTTCACCAGCTTGATAATAGGCGCATCAGACGCCAGAAATTCATCCTGGCCCTCATCTCTTTCAGCCGCACCCACCTCCACCTCTTCGGCGGCTTCCGATACCAGAGATCCGAAATCCTCCACCGAAGTGACCGGGGTATCGTCTTCCCCCTCATCTTCAAAATGGAGAAATTTTTTATATTCCTCATCACTGATTTTGTAAAAATCCCGGTATGCCTGAATAATATCGTTTTCAGTGGTCACATACACATGGATGTTTTTTTGGGTTTTTTTGTGCAGATCCGCCACGACCTGTGTGTCGGTAGGTTCCACCATGGCCACGGACAGATCATCCCCTTTCAGGGACAACGGGAACACCATATACTGCCTGGCCATTTCAAAGGGAAGGATTTTCTGGGCTTTGGGATCAGGCTTAATTTCGGAAAACCGGATCATATTGTAATTATAGATCCGTCCCAGCACATTGATGATGGTATCGGGGTCAATATACCCCTTGGCCAGCAGAATGGAGCTGAGCCGTTCACCCGTTCTTTTCTGGACTCCCAGGGCTTCATCCAGCTGAAGACTGGTGATCTGACCTTCTTTGGAAAGAATCTCGCCGATCCGGGTCTTTCCGGCCCCGGACTGATCTTTGATGGTGGAGGTGAGGCTGGATTTTCCCTTTGCAAATGACGGTGTCATATTATGCCCTGTCTCCTGAAATATCTATTTAAAATGGTTATATACCCGGATGGCACCGGCGGTGATCAGAAAGATCCCCAGGATGTAAAAACTAAATTTCACCAGGCCCAGTTTGTTGCTGAAAAATTCAATGGTCGCCACCTGGGGCATGACCGTTGGTATCCGATAAAATACGCCCAGTCCCACGGCAATGAGAATAATACCATAATAAAATGTGAATTTTTTTTTGTCCATCTAAAATCACAGCCTTTCCAGTTCTTTGAGTTGATTTTCAAACGGTTGATTCATTGAATCCAGTTTCCGGGTTTCTTTTTCCAGGTCCAGAAAAAAAGCCTCCACCCGGGCCTCAAGATCAGCCAGTTGTTTTGAAAATGTTTGAATGGCATCGCCATCCCCTTCCTGAGATGCGGTCAACAACGATTCATTGACGGATTTGATTTTAATTTCACACGCTTCAATGGCATCTTCGATCCCGGTGATTTTCTTTTGTATGGGGCCTGTCACCCGGGAACGCTCCGAAATAATTTCCGATTTTTTCTGGCGCAGCGCTTTTTTGCTCAATCCGGGAGACCGGGAACCTGCGGCATCGGTTTCAGCGGTTTCATCCCATCCGTCTTTGTCTAAAAATTCCTGATAACTGCCTTCAAACAATTTGATTTGATCCTGTTTAAATACCACCAGTCGATTGGCCAGGGTATGAAGAAACATCTCATTATGGGTAACCAGAATCACAGCCCCTTCAAAGGCGTTCAATGCGTCGATAAACGCATCGCAGGCCTCGATATCCAGATGGTTGGAGGGTTCGTCCAGCAACAGCAGGTTCAGCGGAGTCAGCAACAGCTTGCCCAGCATGACCCGGGATTTTTCTCCGCCGGACAGCACGCCGATTTTTTTCAATGCCGCATCTTTTTCAAACATCATGGCCCCGCAGATGTTTCGGGCCGCCTGGCGGTCAAAATCCGGATGGGCATCAATGAGGGTTTCCTCGATGGTCTGATTGTCATTCAACGAAGAGACATTGGTCTGTTCAAAATATCCGGGAGACACCCCGGGATTGTAGGTCACCGTTCCGGACACGGGATCAAGCTGCCGGGTGAGCAGTTTGACCAGGGTGGTCTTTCCCTTGCCGTTCTGGCCGATGATACCGATCCGGTCCCCGGGCTGCACGGTCAAAGAAAAATGATGGATCAATGGGCGGTCCGGGGTATAGCTGAAGTTCAATTTCTCGACACGCAGCAGCTGTTTGCCGGCAAAGGGCAGGTAATTAAAAGAAAATGCCAGGTTTTTGAGTTTTTCCAGTTTTTCCTTTGACTGCTGTTTTTCCAAAGTCTTGATCCGGGACTGAACCATGCTGGCCAGTCGGGCTTTGGCCCGGAACCGGGTGATAAAGGTTTCGATCTCTTTTTTGCGTTTTTCCTCATTTTGTCTGGTTTTTTCATACACCTCTTCATCCTGGGCCACCTGGTCGTAGTATTTGGCGGTATTTCCGGCAATTTTCCGGATTTTACAGCGGTGGATCCCGGCAATATGCGTGACCACATGGTCCATGAATCCCCGGTCATGGGTCACCAAAAGCACTTCTCTGGGCCAGGCGGTCAGAAACTGGGTGATCCAGCGGATGGAGGTGATATCCAGATAATTGGTGGGTTCATCTAAAATCAGCAGGTCCGGTTCAGCCACCAGCACTTTTGCCAGATTCAGGCGCACCTGAAATCCCCCGGAAAACTCTTTTGGATCCCGGTCCATGTCCGAGTCGGAAAACCCCAGTCCTGCCAAAATTTTTTCCGCTTTCCAGTACTGGTCTCTTTCATGGGGCGGCAGCCCGGTCATGGCTTCATCCCGCACGCTGTTTTGGGAAAACTGAATTTTCTGGGGCAGAATACCCAGCCGGTATCCGGAGGGGTAAGTAATTTTCCCGTCATCCGGATGATCGATGCCTGCAATTATATTTAACAACGTGGTTTTTCCATGGCCGTTTCTGCCCACCAGCCCGACCCGTTCCCCGGGGTTGATCTGCAGACTGGTATGATCAAACAGCTCCTGGTTGCCAAATCCCTTGACAATGGATTCAATGCTCAGCATGTATGGTATCTTGTCCCAATTCTGACGATTTTGACTTCTATTGTTTTAAATTAAGCAACGCATCATAGCATTGGTGAAGATTTTTATAAATATGAGATTTCTCTTGACTTGATTTTTCAATATTGCATAGTTACATCATCACGTTCATTCATTAACACGGATATTATACAATACGAGGAAATCATGACCAGATATATTTATGAATTCGGCCCCGGGAAAACAGACGGGGATGCTTCCATGAAAAACCTTTTGGGCGGAAAAGGAGCCAATCTGGCTGAAATGGCCCGGCTGGACCTGCCGGTTCCTCCGGGATTCACCATTTCCACTGAATGCTGCAACCATTATTTTGATTTGGGGTGGCGGTTTCCGGATACGCTTGAATCGGAAATCAGGACCGCCATGGGCCATGTTGAAACCCAAATGAAAATGAAATTCGGTGATCCGGAAGCTCCTTTGCTGGTTTCCTGCCGGTCCGGAGCCAGAAGTTCCATGCCCGGGATGATGGAAACCATCCTCAATGTGGGACTGTGTTCCACCACCATTCCCGGGCTGGTGGAAAAAACCGGCAATGAATGGTTTGTGTATGATGCTTACCGCCGTCTGATCATGATGTATTCGGATGTGGTCATGGAAAAAGCGGATCAGGTGGTGCCCGAAGATGGTATGGGCATCCGCCTGAACCTGGAAATGATGATGAACAACCTGAAAAACGACAAAGGGTATGAGCATGATACTGATATCTCGCTTCAAGACATGCAGGCCCTGTGTGACCGGTTTAAAAAGAAAATTTCCCAGTATCTGAAAAAAGAATTTCCGGATGACCCCTGGGAACAGCTTATGGGAGCCATCGGTGCCGTGTTTAAAAGCTGGAACGGCAAACGGGCCGTGTCCTACCGCCGTATCGAGCATATTCCCGATGCCTGGGGAACCGCGGTCAATGTTCAGGCCATGGTGTTCGGTAACATGGGGGATACGTCCGCCACGGGCGTGGCATTTACCAGAGATCCGTCCACCGGCAAAAACCATTTTTTCGGCGAATGGCTGGTCAATGCCCAGGGAGAGGATGTGGTGGCCGGTATCCGGACCCCCAATCCCTTGAACAAAGACACCAAAAACATGCAGAACCAGCACCTGCCATCCCTGGAAGAAGCCATGCCCGGTCTGTATGACCAGTTGTATGATATCCGAAACACCCTGGAATCCCATTACAAAGACATGCAGGACATCGAGTTCACCATCCAGGAAGGCACTTTATACATGCTCCAGTGCCGGGTGGGCAAACGCACGGCCACGGCTGCGTTGAACATGGCCATGGACATGTATGAACAAGGCATGATCGATGAAAAAACCATGATCTGCCGCCTCAATCCCAAATCCTTAGATGAAATGCTGCACCCCATTGTGGACCCCCGGGAGGAAAAAACAGCGGTTCAGGTGGCGGAAGGCCTGCCGGCCGGTCCGGGAGGCGCCTGGGGCAAAATTGTTTTCACGGCCGAAGATGCCGTGCAGATGGCCAAAATCGGGGAGAATGTCATCCTGGTCAGGGAAGAAACCAGTCCGGAAGACATTGAAGGCATGCGGGCCGCCTCTGCCATACTCACGGCCCGGGGCGGCATGACCAGCCATGCCGCCCTGGTGGCGAGGGGTTGGGGTAAATGCTGCATCGTTGGGGCCGGGGCCATGAAAATCAATGCAAAAAACCGCCAGGTACAGGTGGGAACCCGGGTATTTAATGAAGGGGATGTGTTTACGTTGAACGGTACCAAAGGCATTGTGTATGACGGCCGGCTCAAAATGAAAGACGCATTGGAAAACCCTAAATTTAAAAAATTCATGGCCATTGCGGACCAGCACCGGACCATGGGCGTGCGGACCAATGCCGATACACCGGAAGATGCGGCCACGGCATTGAAATTCGGGGCCCAGGGTATCGGGCTGTTTAGAACCGAGCACATGTTTTATGGGGCTGACTCAGACCGGCCGTTGTTTCTGCTGCGGAAAATGATTTTAAGCAAATCAACGGAAGAACGCCAGGCATCCCTGGATGAACTGTTTCCGTTCGTCAAGCAGGAAATTAAAAACACGTTGGAAGTGATGGACAACCTGCCCGTGACCCTGCGGCTGTTGGATCCGCCCCTGCATGAATTTGTGCCCGAATCGGAAGCCAACCAGATGGAAATCGCCAAAGCCCTGGGCATTGACCTGGAAGAGGTGAATAAACGAAGCCGGCTGCTCAAAGAATCCAATCCCATGATCGGTCACCGGGGGGTACGTCTGGGAATCACATTTCCGGAAATTACGCAGATGCAGGTGAATGCGATTTTCACGGCGGCCGCTGAATTGATCGTTTCAGGAAACCAGCCGTTGCCTGAAATCATGGTGCCGGTCACCTGCAATGAAAAAGAGCTGACTTTTGTCAAAAAAATAGTGGATGACTCTTATCACAATGTCTTGAAAGCCCACAATCTGGAACAGATCCCCTATTTGTTCGGCACCATGATTGAAATTCCCAGAGCGGCGTTGATTGCGGACAAAATGGCGAAGGATGCCCAGTTCTTTTCATTCGGCACCAATGATCTGACCCAGATGACGTTCGGGTTTTCCAGAGATGATATCGGATCTTTCATGAATGACTATATCGACCATGCCATTTTAGACTCGGATCCGTTTGAAACCCTGGATCAGGAAGCTGTGGGCAGTCTGATTGAAATTGCTGTTGAACGCGGCAGAAAAACCCGGCCTGAGATCAAGCTGGGAATCTGTGGCGAACATGGCGGGGATCCGGCATCTGTGACGTTCTGCCATAAGGCCGGACTGACCTATGTGTCCTGTTCTCCCTACCGGGTGCCTATCGCGCGGCTGGCTGCGGCCCAGGCCGCTATTCAGGAGAATGATTAACTCAAATGGGCCGCTGCCTTGAAGCGCCGGGTGATCATTTCAATGATTTCCTCGGCGCTGGTTTCAACGGGTTTGTCGCTGATATCCAGAATGGAGTATCCTTTGGCAATGTAATACCGGTGGGCGGTAAAAATTTCCTCTTCGATTTTTTTTCTGGACGCATACGCGGATTTCATTTCCGACACCCCTAAGCTTTCCTGCCGCATTTTGCGGTGGGAAAGCAGCTGTTTGGCATTGATGTTCAATGCAAAGATCCGGCGCCGGTCCACCTCATCCAGGATGGCCGGCAAGGGGACTCCCGGCACGAACGGCACATTGGCCACTTTCCATCCCAGCACAGCCATATACATGGACAAAGGGGTTTTGCCGGCCCTGGACAGGCCCAGAAGGATGATTTCCGCTTGATCCAGGCTTTCCGGGCTCAAGCCGTCATCATGGGCCAGGGCAAAATCAATGGCAGACACCTGCTTGAGATCCACCTGGTGACTTTCCCGGTACAGCCCCGGTTTCTCCAGAGGGGCCTGGTTCAGAAAAGACTGAATCTTTGACAGCACCGGCCCCATCAGGTCGATGGTCACAATTTTATGTTCCATGCCCTTGCGGGTGAGGTACTGCCGCAGATCCGACTTGACAATGGTATGCACAATAATGCTTTCCATGTCTTTGACCTTGTCGATGAGTTCGTCCACCTGAACTTCAGACCGGATATGGGGTACCTTGACAATGGTGATTTTGTTGTGAGGAAACTGAATCAGGGTGGATTCCACCAGGTGAAAGGCATTGATCCCCTCCCCGCAGGAAGCGATATAGATCACCTGAAACCCGGAATTGGAAACTGACTGTGCCATATGAATGATAATCCTTTATTGTCCACTAATTTTATTTTATAATCAGTTTTTATACACCAACCATAACCCATTGGGAAGATAAACATGACACACGAAGATAGAGGGAATTATGCCGGCAAACACCCACAGCGGAAAATAGATCCGGTTGTGGTGGAAAAACTGGAAAAACTCAAAGACAAAAACCAGATCACCTGTGCCGCGGCCCACCGGGTGGCGTCCGATCTTAACATATCCCCCAAAGAGGTCGGTGTTCAGGTGGATTTAATGGAACTGCGCCTTGTCCAGTGTCAGCTGGGGCTTTTTGGACATACGCCCGGATCCGGACAAAGCGATAAAGAGATCCGGGTGTCAGATGATCTGAAACTGCGCCTGGAAAAAGCGACCAAAGAGGGCCGGATATCCTGCAAAGCCTGCTGGGATATTGCCAGAGAATTTAAAATGAGCCGCATGGATATCGGATCTGTCTGTAAAAAGATTGATTTGCGCATCAAGCCCTGTCAGCTGGGAACGTTTTAGAAGCTGCCATGGTGGTGGGATGTGCTCGGATCCGGTTGCGCCTGTTTGAAGTGCACTCGCTCAAGGCCAAACGAAGTATTGTCAGATCCACTGTGGCCCGGATTCAGAACCAGTTCCAGGCAGCCGCAGCAGAAACCGGTCTGAACGACAGCCATGAATGGGCTGAAATCGGGTTCGCTGTGGTGGGCAATGACGCGGCCCTGATCAACTCCCGGGTGGACAAGATCTTCAACTATGTGGATGCCATGGGACTGGCCATGATTGCAGATACAAATATGGAAATTATTCATCTTTGATCTTCTTGTTTCTGCTTCCCGGCCAATTTTTTCCGGGTCTTTTGCCGGCGCCGGCGTTTCTGTTTTTGAATTTTTCTGTCTGAATCCGACATGTCCGAGGGGTGTCTGCCGGATTGAAGGGCTTGGATTTTTTCCGCTAAAGCCCGCAGTGCCAAAAACCGGTTCAGGTGCAGGGATCTATGCTTGCCCACCTTGACCGACAGCCCGGTAACTTTGTGCCGAAGGAACACGGCGGAAGAAGATTTGTTCACCTTCTGTCCGCCCCGGCCCGAGGCTTTGATGAATTTTTCCTCCAGATCGGTTTTGCGGATCCCCAGTTTTTCCAGTTTCTGATCCAGGGCCGCCTGTTTTTTTTCACTGGGTCCGGAATTTGTTGATGCCATATTTTCCACACATATTTTCTGCGATTATTTTCCGGGTTTCATGAAAGAGATGCCTGTTCCCTGTCCGGGTTGTCATCCACCAGCCGGCTCAAACGTTTCCCCCGCATGCACCATCTTTTTAACAGCTGTTTCATAGGAATCAGTTGTGTTCCGCCAGTTCATCGCAGTAAGCTTTGGTCAGCCCGGCCGGGTAGATCCAGGCGGTCCAGGGTGTCCGGCAGCTGCACCCCGGTATCCGGGTCCCATCCGCGCAGTTGATAAAACTCTCTGCGCATGGCGGCAAAGGCTTCTTTGCCCAGGGTCATGCCTTTGCGGGTGAGCACCTGGTCCCCCGGTCCCGGCACCAGCACATCAGGATTCATGAACACGGTCTGAACCGGTTCAGTATAGTTGTACGCAGCCACATCATCGTCCACAAGGGGTTGATGTCCCTCCCGGATATGGATCAACCGTTCCAGGTTGAAAATCCGTTCCCCCACGGCATGGAGTTTCGCATCATCCATGTCCATGCCGGTGACCGCACTGAACGTGCGGGCCTCCAGATCCGGATCACCCACATGATCCGGGGTATGCCAGGATATCATCACCGGCCAGCAGGAATCGCACAGTCCCAGACTGTCCTTGGCAAGGGTGCGGTCCATGATCTTGACCGCGGCCTGGGCCTTGCCCTCATGGGTCATCAGGTCCCAGGCTCTTTCATGGCCCCAGAACCGGGCCGCAGCCGTTCGGAACACGTCATTGGAGACCGGTGAGCTTTTCGGATCATTCCGGTGCATGACCCACAGCCCGGTGAGCCGGCTGATCTCGTGGAGCATGGCAATGGGCTGCCTGGGGGAAAACGCATACAACAGCCCGTTCATGAGATATTCCCTGGCGGAATAGGTGGCCCCGTCCCCCACCCCGGAGACCTCCGGGGCAAACTGGGCTCTGGCTTCCGGCCCCAGGGTTTCCCCGGCCCGGAGCAGGCCTTCAGCCAGGATATCCCCGAACCCCTGCCGGCGGCTGATCATGTCCGCCAGATCCGTGAAAAATTCCAGGGTGCCCAGTTGGGACATATCCAGTCCGGTCTGTTTTTCCGCCAAAACCCCGGCTTTGTGACAGGCATTCAGCCACTGGATGATATTGGTCATCTCCATGGTGCAAAGGGACCGGTCATTGCAGATGCCGGTAGCGGTCACCGCGATCTCAGACGACAGATCCGGCCGCCCCGCCACCCACGGGAAATACACGAACATGGACTGGCATTTTCTCACCAGGGTTTGTCCGGATGCGGTCTGAAGCCGGTTCCGGTACATGCAGTCCAGCCCGCACTGAAAGCAGCCTGATTTTCCGGTCCGCCACACCTGGTCAGGATTGAATGGCAGAAACATGGGGTCTTTGCGGTTCAGTTCAACTGCCTTTTGGCTCAGTTCTTTGAGCCGGTCCGGACGGGCCGCCTGGATGGTGCCGGAACCGTTCACCGCCACCGCCTTGAGACGTTTGGACCCCATGACCGCGCCGAATCCGCCGGTGGCGCTGCCTTCATTGTCGGTCATAATATTGGCGGACCGGCACCGGTTCTCCCCGGCAATGCCGGTGGTGATCATGCGGGTGGCATTGCCGTGGAGGTTCTTGAGCCGTTCCTGAACCGCCGATACCCCCTGTCCCCAAAGGTCGGCCCCATCCCTGATCTGAACATCGCCGTCATCGATGTACAGGTAAACCGGCCGGTCGGCCCGGCCAGTGATCACCAGGCCGTCAAACCCGGCCCGCTTGAGATAAGGCCCGAAATACCCGCCCAGGTTGCCGCAGCAAAACTTTTCAGGCAGAGTCATGGGAGATTTGCCTGCCGCCACGAACCGGGAAGCGCCCTGGGCCCCGGTGGCCCCCAGGGGGCCGGTCATGAAAATCAGATGGTTGTCCGGTGCCAAAGCATCGGTGTCCGGTGAAACCATCTCCCAATACAGCCGGGTGGCAATGCCCCGGCCCCCCAGATATTTGTCCGAATAAGCCGGGGTGGCCAGCCGGGTGACGGCGCCGTCAGACAGATTGACATGCAGAATTTTGCCGGTCCATCCGAAAGACGTGGTTGTCTGGTTGTGGGATATCATGGGTTGCCTCCCCTGTGTTGTGTTTCCATGAAGGATATTACATAAAAATCATTGCGCGTCATTATCCGGATGCTGCTGTTTTTTATCTTGTTGCAGCCGCAGCCAGACCTGGTTCACCTGTTCCCGGGTATGGGAGCGACCCTGGCTGTTGTCAATTACATAATGGGCATACGGTTTTTTCTCATGGGCGGACAGCTGGGAGTCGATGATGGCGGCCGCCTTGTCCACAGAGATATTGTCCCGGGTCGCCAGGCGTTTAAGCTGGATTTCTTCGGGCAGATACACCACGATCACCCGGTCGAACAGGTGCTGGATGTCCATTTCGATCAGCAGGGGGACAGCTGCCTGGATCACGCTGTCCGGCCGGACCTTTGACAGTTGGGTCAGTTTTTCCACAAACCGGTCAAAGATCAATGGATGGGTGATCCGTTCCAGATGTCTTCGCTTTGTTTCATCGGCAAACACGATGCCGGACAGGGCTTTGCGGTCCAGGGTCCCGTTCGGTTGCACCACGCCGGCACCAAATGCTGAAATGATCCGGTCATATCCCGGAGTACCCGGCATCACCACCTCCCGGGCGATTTGATCCATATCAATGAGAGGGGCCCCTAATTCCTCGAGCATCCCGGATACCGTGGTTTTGCCGCAGGCAATGCTGCCGGTGACCGCCACAATCAGGCAGTGGTGTGTGCGTCGAATCTTTTCAAGGGCCGCCCGGGTCCGGCCAATCATGTCCGCCGGGGCGTTACCGGTGTGAGTCATCCTTTTCCCAGCCAAGAATCCGGTCACTTATTGTTGCACCTCCCCTTATTATGGGTCAACCTCATTATTCCCGTTTCACGTCCCGTTCAAACGCCTGCCTTAAGTTAAAGCGTTTCCAATATGACACAGGGTGCTTTGCCGTTCAAGCATGAACAGGAAAAAAATCCGGAAACGGAGGACCGAATGGCAAGACAAATTAAAAAAACCGAAATCGGCCGTCCGGCTGCTTCGGATTTTTTAAATTCAGAAATATTTTAAGCGGCACAGGGATAATGCCTGGAAAGACTTGAGGGGTAAGAAGGCTGGACCTGTATGGCGGCACCAGGCACACCAGCACATACCCAGCATTTTTTTGACGCTTTCCTGTAAACAAAAAAACCTTGAAAACATTGAGTTTTCAAGGTCTATAGTGGTGGAGGCGGCGGGAGTTGAACCCGCGTCCGAAAACCATCATCCCAGGCTTCTACATGCTTATCCTGAACTTTAAAATTGGCCCTGTTGTCTCCTTCAGGAGGGATACCTCAGGGTGTAGCCTGAAAAATTCAACCGATCAGGTTCAGGCACCCTGATCAGCGGTCTTGCAAAGTCGACGCCCTGGCCTGAGATTTGCAAGAGGAATCTCAGCAGGACGGCAGCTGGTGTTAAGCAGCTACAGCGTAATTATAATCGTCTGCGATTATGTTTAAGACTTTGCCAGGTTTACGAGCTGACAAAAGACTCGGCATGCTACCTTGGGCTTCAAAATCTCCGTCGAAACCATTTCGCCCCCAGATTGTCAAAGATCATTTATTCATATTTGAAACATCTATATTATAATAATTGCCCGTCAAAAGTCAATAAGGATCTTAAGTGGAATACTTTTTGCGTTCCCGGTCCAGGTCCCGTTTGACATCCCGTTCTTTGATATCCTGGCGCTTGTCATACAGTTTTTTGCCTTTGCCAAGTCCCAGCAGGACCTTGATTTTGTCATTTTTAAAATAAATTTTCAGCGGCACCAGGGTGTAGCCTCGCTCCTTGATCTTGCCGATGAGTTTGGAGATTTCCCTTTTGTGAAGCAGCAGCTTCCTGGTTCGCAACGGCTCATGGTTGTCATTGTAGGCAAATTTATACGGGGAAATATGCAGCTGCCGGAGAAACACCTCTCCGCGTTTAATATCTGCATACGCATCCTGAAAACTGACCCGGCCCTCACGGATCGCTTTGACTTCCGATCCGACCAGAACCATCCCGGCCTCATATTCCTCATCAATGTGATAATTGTGGCGGGCTTTCTTGTTGGTCGCGATCAGTTTGATATAGTCAGCAGCCATGGCTACTAATCCTCCGTTTCTTTGTAAGGCAGAATATCTTTGTATTCTTCCTGGATAAACCGGATGATTTCTTGAACAGTGGTGAATTGAATCAGTTCTTCAGATATTTTTCGGGCTTTTTCAATGTCTATGTCCCGGACCATTTTCTTGATAACCGGTATGGAAGCGGGGTTCATGGACAGATGTCTGATTCCGATTCCCAGCAATACCGGTATGTTGATGGGATCTCCTGCCATTTCACCACACATGACCACTTCGATATTGTTTTTATGGGCCGCTTCAAACGTCATTTTGATCATCTTGAGCACCGCAGGATTCAATGCCTGATATAAATGTGCCACCCGGCGGTTGCGCCGGTCAATGGCCATGGAATACTGGATCAGGTCATTGGTGCCGATACTGAAAAAATCCACCTGCCCGGCCAGTTCATCGGCCATGAGTACGGCGGACGGCACCTCGATCATGATGCCCAAAGGAATGTCCTTGTTAAACACCTTTTCATCGCGCTCCAGCTCTGCCACCGCCTGGCGGATAACCGCTTTGACCTGGGCCAGTTCCTCCATGCAGGAAATCATGGGAATCAGCAGCTTGATATGCCCGAATGCACCGGCCCGGAGAATGGCCTTGATCTGGGTGATGAAAATATCTTTATTTTCCAGACAAAAACGGACCGCCCGAAGTCCCAGCGCGGGATTGGCTTCTTCCACCGGGTCGATATACGGGTTGAACTTATCTCCGTTGATGTCCAGGGTGCGGATGGTCACGGACTGAGGCGTCATCAGTTCCGCAAGTTCCTTGTATTTGATCAGCAGTTCTTCTTCTGTGGGAAACCGTTTCAGATCCAGGTACAAAAATTCGGTTCTGAAAAGCCCGATGCCCGATGCCCCGTTGTCCTTGGCAGACACCACTTCTTCCACCAGTTCGATATTGGCCATCAGGTTCAGGGCTACCCCGTCCCGGGTGATTGCGGGCAAATGACTTTCCCGCTCAATATCGGCGCGGTACGCTTCAAACCGGGCCAGCCGCTCTTCATACCTGAACAGCGTATCTTCTTCCGGATTGATGATGATCAGTCCGGAAGAACCATCCACAATCAGAATATCATCGTTGTTGATACTGGCCGTGGCCCGGGCCAGACCGAAAACCGAAGGAATTTTCAGTGATTTGGCCACAATCCCGGTATGGGAATCTTTGCCGCCCCGATCCGTGACAAAGCCTTTTATAAGCTCCAGCTGGATCTGGCTGGCATCGGCCGGGGTCAGATCATGGGCCACAATGATGACCCGTTTGTTGATGTCGGCTATTTTGATATTTCGTGCACCCAGCAGGTTGGCCATGATTTTGTCGGAAACCTGGACAATGTCGTTGACACGGGACTGCAAGTATGGGTCATCCACCTGCTGAAACATCAGTTTGATCTGGCGGGAAACTTTTCTTAACGCCCATTCCGCATTGATCTGTTCAGTTTGAATGGTTTCAATGGTCCTGCCGTAAAGCATTTTATCCTTGAACAGCGCCATGTGGGTTTCCAGAATATTCAGGGTCTCACTGACATCCTTGTCCAGGGATTTGATGATCCGGGCATGTTCTTCTTTGGCTTTTCCCACGGCATGTTTAAACCGGTCGATTTCCCTGGGCAACATGGTTTTGGCAATCGGGTATCGTTCAATGATATTGACCCCTTCCTGGTCCACCACATAGGCTTTGCCGATGCAGATGCCCGGGGAACCACTGATCCCTTTAAGGACCAGTTCGCGGGGTTTTTTTTGCGTCATGGTGTCAATTCTCCAAACCCATTATCGAAAAAGGCTTTTATCTGTTCTATAATCGCTGTGTCCTGCCTGGATTCCGCCTGAATGTGGATGTGGTTGCCTTTTTTGGCGCACAAAGTCAAAATATCAATGATACTGGATGCATCCACCTGGGTATTTCCATCGTACAGCCATATGGTTTTATCAGCGGTCATGGCCATTTGTGCGATTTTGGCCGCCGGCCGGGCATGCATTCCCAAATCGTTCAAGACAATGGTTTGATGGGAAATTTCTATCTGCTTGTTCAATCTGACCGTCTTTCCGTCCTTCCTTGAAAAAATTTTCTTCTTTTATATGATTCCATGTTAAAAGTCAATCAACCCGATAAAAGGTGTTTTTGTATTTTATTATGATATATCATACTCCCCGTGGATTTTGCCAGTTGGTTTTACCTGTTGTCAAAACAGCGATTAAAAGCTTTGCCGGTCATGCTTTTGTATGATATAGGAAAAGATTCCGTTTTTTTTCAAACAATGTTGGAATAAAAAAATGATTCAGGATCTGACACGTATGATTGTAATTCAAGTATGAACCTGTTCGAATCTGACCCGGGTCGGTATGATGCCCGGTCCATTGAAATTCTCAAAGGTCTGGATCCGGTCAAACGCCGGCCGGGCATGTATACGGATACCACCAGTCCGGACCATCTGGTATTTGAAGTCATTGACAACAGCGTGGATGAAGCCATTGCCGGATATGCCGATACCATCGAGGTTGTTTTGAAATCAGACGGCAGTGTGAAAGTGTCCGACAACGGCCGGGGCATGCCCGTGGATGTGCATCCCGAAGAAGGCATCTCCGGAGTGGAACTGATCATGACCCGGCTTCATGCCGGGGCCAAATTTTCAAACAAAGATTATGCGTTTTCCGGCGGGCTTCACGGCGTGGGGGTATCGGTGGTCAATGCCCTGTCATCCCGCCTGGACATTACCATTTTCCGAAACAGCCATGAATATGTCATCGGGTTTGAAAACGGCATCAAAACAAAAGATCTGGAACAGGTAAAAGATGCGGAACCCAAAGGATCCGGCACATCCGTTCATTTTTTCCCCAATCCAAAATTTTTTGAGCGCACGGTTTTTTCAAAGACCGCCATTCAAACCGCCTTGAAATCAAAAGCAGTGCTGTGCCCCGGTCTGAAAACCCGTTTTCTGGATGAGGCCAGTGGTGAAGAAAATACATGGACTTATGAAAAGGGTCTGGATGAGTATCTGACGGAAAGTCTCAAAAACCAGGAAACCCTGTTTGACAAACCGTTTACCGGTGAATGCCGGACAGACGATTTTCAGGCCTCATGGGCGGTCAACTGGATGATTGAACCCGGACACACCCTGGAAGAAAGCTATGTCAACCTGATTCCCACGCGCCTGGGCGGCACCCATGTCAACGGGTTTCGGTCCGGGCTTCTGGAATCTTTGCGGGAATTTTGTAAGTTCCGGAATCTTCTTCCCAAAGGCCTGTTTCTGGCACCTGAAGATATCTGGAACACGGTGGGATATGTGCTGTCGGTCAAACTGTCCGAAGCCCAGTTTTCCGGCCAGACCAAGGAACGGTTGTCATCCCGCCACTGTGCAGGCCTGGTGAATCTCCAGGTGCGGGATGCCTTCAGTCTGTGGCTCAACCAGCATGTGGACCGGGGAGAATCTCTGGCGGAACTGGTAATGGATCAGGCCCGGGCCCGGGTGAGAAAATCCAGAAAAGTCATCCGCAAACCCGCAGCCAACGGCGGGGTCATGCCGGCCAAGCTGTCGGACTGCACCAGTGATGATCAGCAGCGGCGGGAACTGTTTTTCGTGGAGGGGGATTCAGCCGGCGGATCCGCCAAACAGGCCAGAGACCGGCGGTTCCAGGCCATTATGCCGTTGCGGGGAAAAATCTTGAACACCTGGGACATGGCACCGGCCGCTATCATGGAATCTAAGGAAATCCGGGATATCGTCCAGGTGCTGGGGGTCCTGCCCGGAGAAGCGGATCTGTCCCGGCTGCGGTACAGCAAAATCTGTATCCTGGCGGATGCGGATTCCGACGGCCTGCATATTGCCACCCTTTTGTGTGCCCTGTTTCTCAGACATTTTCCCGACATTGTGAAAACCGGTCATGTATTCATGGCCATGCCGCCTTTATACCGGATCGATGTGGGTAAAGAGGTGTTTTACGCCCTGGACGACGAGGAAAGGCAAAGCATTGTCAAGCGCATCAACCGTCGGAAAAAACCGGGTAAAATCCATGTGCAGCGGTTCAAGGGCTTAGGAGAGATGAATCCGGCCCAGCTCAAGGAGACCACCATTGCACCGGATTCAAGGCGCCTGGTGCAGCTGACCGTGGATGCGGCAGATACCCTGGCAGATGTCTACGAAACCATGGACATGCTTCTGGGGAAAAAAAGGGCCAAAGACAGAAAAGAATGGATCGAGGCACAAGGTGATATCAAAGAGATCGAATAATGTCATAAAAAACCAGCAGGATCCTGAAATGGACGGGCATGAGCAGATCGCTTTTCAGGAATTTGCCAGAAAAGCGTATCTCAATTATTCCATGTATGTGATTCTGGACCGGGCCCTGCCCCATATCGGGGACGGGTTGAAACCGGTGCAGCGGCGCATTGTGTATGCCATGAGTCAACTGGGACTTTCTTCCACAGCCAAATTCAAAAAATCCGCCCGGACAGTGGGCGATGTGCTGGGTAAATTTCATCCCCACGGGGACACGGCCTGTTATGAAGCCATGGTGCTCATGGCCCAGCCGTTTTCATTGAGATACCCTCTGGTACAGGGCCAGGGCAACTGGGGAGACCCCAATGATCCCAAATCTTTTGCTGCCATGCGGTATACCGAATCCCGGCTTTCCAGATACGCGGACCTTCTGCTGGATGAACTGGATCAGGGCACGGTGGAATGGGTACCCAATTTCGACGGCACATTAAATGAACCCCGGCAGCTGCCGGCCCGGCTGCCAAACCTGCTGCTCAACGGCACCACCGGGATTGCCGTGGGCATGGCCACCAGTATTCTGCCCCACAATCTCAGGGAGGTGGCCAAAGCCCTGGTGCTGCTCATAGAAGATGATACCGCTTCTCTGGATGAACTGATCAAGCATATCAAAGGACCTGATTTTCCCACGGCTGCTGAAATCATCACCCCGGCCGAAGATATCAGGAACATTTATGAAACCGGTTTAGGACGGATCAAAATGCGGGCCCGGTTCCGCATCGAGGACGGGGATATCGTTTACCATGCCCTGCCCTATCATGCCTCGGCTGAAAAGATTTATGAACAGATTGCAACCCAGATGGCGGATAAAAAACTGCCCATGGTCAGTGATATCAGGGATGAATCCGACCATGAAGACCCTACCCGTTTGGTGGTGATTCCCAAGTCCGGCCGGGTGGATCTGTCTGCGTTGACCGATCATCTGTTTGCCACCACGGATCTGGAAAAATCTTATTCATTCAATATGAACATGATCGGGATCAACGGCCGGCCTGCGGTAAAAAATTTAAAAACCCTGCTCAAGGAATGGCTGGTGTTCCGATTCCAGACCGTCAGAAACAAATTGTCGTTTCAGCTGGAAAAAGTGGTGACCCGGCTTCACATCCTGGAAGGCTTCCGCACGGTATTTCTGAATCTGGACCAGGTGATTCAAATCATCCGGGATTCTGATCACCCCAAACAGGACCTGATCAAGGCCTTTGATCTGACCCGTGAACAGGCGGATGCGATTCTGGAGATCCGTTTACGTCAGCTGGCCCGGCTGGAAGAGATCAAAATTCTTTCTGAAATCAAAGCGCTGGAAACCCGAAAAAAAGAGATAGACTCGCTTTTGAACGATGAAACAGCCTTCAGGGCTTATATAGTGGAAGAAATACGATCCGATGCGAAAAAATACGGGGATAAGCGCCTGTCTCCCATCAAGAAGCGAAAGGAAGCAGAAGCATTTTCCGTGACCGATGTCATCGAAGTGACACCGGTGACCCTTATTTTATCTGAAAACGGATGGATCCGGTCGGCCAAGGGCCATGACATTGATCCGGAAAACGTCAAATTCCGCACCGGGGATTCCCTGCGCTGTCATTTGCGGACCCGCAGTGACAAACCCATTGTTTTTCTGGACAGTACCGGGCGCAGTTACACATTGTACTCCCATGTGCTGCCGTCAGCCAGAAGCAATGGTGAACCATTGACCGGTCACCTGTCTTTGCAGAACAACGCCCGGATCTGTTTCATGCTTTCGGAAACGCTGGCCTCCCATTTTTTGATGGCATCGGACACCGGATACGGGTTTATCATACAATTTTCCGATTTTCTGACCCATTTCAAAAACGGCAAATCAGTCATTACCCTTAAAAACGATGCGGTTTTGATGCCCCCATGTCCGGTGACGATGCTTGAAACCGATGCGGTGGCAGCGGTCACCACCAAAGGCCGGATGCTGATTTTTCCTTTAAATGAACTGCCCCGGTTGAAAAAAGGCCAGGGAAATAAACTGATCACTATCCCCAGAAAAGAACAGATATCGCCTGACCCGGAAAAAATCAAATTTCTGACAACATTGCCTTTACATGCCAATATTGTTATACATTCAAAAAAACATTCTTTGGTGCTCAAACCGGGTAATCAGGCAGATTATGTCAAAAAGCGCGGAACCCGGGGAAAACTGCTGCCCCGGGGATATCGAAGCGTGGACAAACTGGAGGTCCGACTGAATGAAACATAAAGCGAGTCAATGAAGTCGTTTTATTTAAAACATTTTATTTTCCTGACCCTGCTGATTCTGTGCGGTTATTTTGTTTACCTGAGTTATCTGGTCCAACACAGGGATCTGAAACACATATCCGGTACTCTGGAACGTATCCAGAAGTCCGGTGTACTGCGACTGATTACGACCCGATCTTTGAACAACTTTTATTTATACAAGGGAGAACCCACCGGATTTGAATACGATCTGGCCCGGGAATTCGCCCGATATCTGCATGTGGACCTGGACGTGGTCACACCGGGCTGGAACAACCTGCTGGTTTATCTGGACCAGGGAAAAGGGGATTTTGTGGGTGCCAGTATGACCGTCACCCGGGAACGTCTGGAAAAAGTCAAGTTTTCAATCCCGTATATGGAAGTTCAGCAGCAGGTGATTCATCATGCCCTGGTTTTTAGCCCCAAAGACATTAAAGACCTGGCTTTGCGGACCATTCATGTCAGACGTGACACCTCCTATCATTACCGGCTCAAAGAAATTCAGGCATCCGGCATTGATGTCCGTTATGTCCTGCATGACAATGTCCCCACCGAGGATCTGATTGCCATGGTCCATGATCGAAAAATCAAATTCACTATTGCCGATTCCAATATAGCCCGGCTTAATCAAAGACATATGCCTGATATCCATGTCGGCATTCCCATTCACAAAAAAGAATCTGTGGCCTGGGCTGTGCGCAAAGATGATCCAAAAATGCTTGAGGAGATAAACCGGTTTTTTCTGCATGCCAGAGAATCAGGCATACTCCAGAAAATCGTTAACAAATACTATGGTCATCCCAAAGAATTTGATGTGTCTGAATTAAAAACATTTCATAAACGGGTTCAGAATCATCTGCCAAAATATCAGGACATCATAAAAACCCAGTCGAAAAAATACGGGTTTGACTGGCGCCTGGTGGCGGCAGTGGTGTACCAGGAATCCCGGTTTGATCCCGGGGCAAAAAGCATTACCCACGTGAGAGGACTGATGCAGGTGACAAGGGCCGCTGCCAGAGAAATGGGAATTCAGGACCGGCGTGATCCGGCCCAGAGCGTCAAAGCCGGCATAAAGTACTTAAAACAGATGTATGATCGATTTGAAGAGATCGAAGATGAGTATCAGCGGCTGCTGTTTGCGCTGGCCAGTTATAATGTGGGATTGGGACATGTGCTGGATGCCATGAAAATTGCCGAAGACAAAGGACTGGAGCCCCGGATCTGGAATTCTATCAAAAAAACACTGCCGCTGCTGTCTAAACCTGACGTGTATAAAAAAACCAAACATGGATATGCCCGGGGATGGGAACCGGTCCAATACGTGGACCGGATTCTCACCTGGTATGATATTCTTAAACAGATGGATTTTTCCTGAAATGCGGTTGTCAGTATCAACGGCAGTCAGGAACCAACCCGATTTTTAAAAAAGAGTGAAATCATGACAAGAAAAATTCTGATCAATGCAATGGACCCGGATGTCAGCCGGATTGCAGCTGTCATAGACAGCAAACTGGACCAGTTTCACATTGAAACCCGAGCCAGAGAAGTCACCCAGGGCAACATTTACAAAGGAGTCGTCACCCGGGTGGAACAAAGTCTTCAGGCGGTTTTTGTGGATTATGGGGCGGAAAAAAATGGATTTTTGCAGAAAAACGAAATCCATCCCGACTATTTTCAGGACGTGGAATCCCGGGACAAAGCACTGTTCAACCTGATTAAAAAAGGCCAGGAGCTCATCGTCCAGGTGGTCAAAGATCCCATCAGCCAGAAAGGGGCCATGCTGACCACCTTCATCTCCCTGCCCGGCCGTCTGGCAGTACTCATGCCCGGCAGCACTACCAAAGGTGTATCCCGGAAAATCAGTGAGGAAGATGAGAGGAAACGGCTGGCCAGTGTGCTGAAATCCATGGATATTCCGGAAGGGTTCGGCATGATCGTGAGAACTGCGGGCAAAAATTCCACCAAAACCCAGCTGACCGCTGATTTGAAATATCTGATGCGGATGTGGAAAAATATCGACAAACTGGCCATTGACAACCCGGCACCGTCTTTGCTCTACAAGGAACAGAACCTGGCTGTGCGCTCTTTAAGAGATTATTTCACCACGGACATCACTGAAATTTTGATTGACAACCCGGACATCTATCGGGAAGTCAAGGAATTCATGGCCATGATCGCCCCTAAACAGAAAAAAATTGTCAAACTGTTCAAAGGGGAAAAACCCATTTTCACCAAATATCAGCTGGAGGAACAGATCGCCTCCATATTTAAAAGGGACGTGCCGCTGAAATCCGGTGGATTTCTGGTGATCGAGCAGACCGAAGCACTGGTATCCATAGACGTGAACTCAGGCAAATCCACCAAGCGGAAAAATATTGAAGAAACGGCTTATCATACCAACATGGAGGCGGCCGAAGAAGTGGCCAGACAATTGCGGCTCAGGGATATGGGCGGTCTTATTGTGGTGGATTTCATCGATATGCGGGAAAGACGGCATAAGGCGGATATCACCAAATGTCTGAAAAAAAATTTAAAGACAGACAAGGCCAAAACAAAGGTCGGAGGCGTCACAACCTTCGGGCTGCTGGAAATGTCCAGACAGCGCATCCGGCACTCCATCACTTACGGCAGCTATGAAACCTGCCGTCACTGTAACGGCCGGGGACAGATTCCGTCTGTGGAAACACAGGGACTCGCGGTGATGCGTCAATTGAATCTGAAAACCCTGAAACCGGAAAACAAACAGTTTCACGTGTGTCTGCCCCGGGAAGTGGCGTACTATCTTCTTAACAAAAAACGAGAGGACCTTCTTGAAATCGAAACCAAGCGGGCGGTTTCCATTGCCATTGAAATCGATGCGGAACTGGTCCCGGGCCAGAGCCGGATTACCGGCAACTCCCAATAATTAACCGTTGGGCGATTCTTGACATCCGTCCCTGTTTTGTGTATCTAAAACAACCCGATATGCGCTTTTGAAGGATAACACATGAGGCAAGCCGGATCGAATCATAAATTAGTGATAGCCATCGGCATGATCATTGTGGCCGGTCTTTTGATTGGCGCGTATCTGTTTTTAACCCGTGGCACAGATCCGGTATCGGATACCAACGGGCCTTCTGATTTGGAGAAGAATAAAACAGAAATAACGGAACCCGCGGCAGACCTGCAAGGCGCCGCAACCGAACCTTTGATACAGACCCGACCCGGTGTGGTGGAAAAACAGATTGTGAAATCCCCGGCCTTTGAATACAAGGATCTGGAAACAGATTCTGAGTTTGACCGGTTGATGAAAAAAAGATTGCAGGAAATGGGTATGGAAAAAAGCCTGGATATGGTAATTCTGTCTGATGAATCTTTTAAAATGGGTGATCATACCATATCCATGCAGGATATTTTAGAAAAGACCCATGCCGAAAAAAAGGAAATTCATGAATCCCGCATTACGGAATTTGAACAAACCGAAGTGGAACAGATGCACAGATATGGTATATATGTGGTCCAGCCCGGCGACAATATCTGGAATATTCATTTCAATGTATTGAAAGAATATTATGCATCCCAAGGCATCCATGTGGCATTTGATGCAGATGAACCCACAGATGCCGGATATTCATCAGGGATCGGGAAAATTCTGAAATTTTCTGAAATTCTGGTCATTATCTACAATGTTCTGGAAGAAGAAATTGTGACGGATATTGATCTGATAAAACCCAAGAGCAAACTGGTCATCTACAATATGGATGAGGTGTTTGAACTGCTCTCGGAAATTGATGTGAATCAGATCGATCAGATTCGATTCGATGGAAAAACGCTCTGGATTCCAGCTCCGGAAGCCTGATTTTTTTTTAACTTGATACGTTTATTTAAATGTAAGGAGGAACGACCTTGATTAGTACAGCATTTGCAATGGGAGCCACTGAAGGACAGGCAGCCGGCGGTTTGGCCGGATTTCTGCCCATTATTATTCTTTTTGCCATTTTTTATTTTCTTCTGATTCGTCCCCAGCAGAAAAAAGCCAAAGAGCACCGGGAAATGATTTCAAATCTGAAAAAAGGAAACCGGATTATCACTTCCGGCGGAATTTTCGGTACCATCACTTCCATTGATGATACCAGTATCGGTCTTGAAATTGCCGAAAAAGTCAAAATCAAAGTGTCCCGAGGAAATGTGGCAGCCCTGGTTTCAGAAAGTGAAACCGCCGTCAAATCCGAAAAAAAATAATCCTTTTGTGCTGGAGCTTGAAGATTGAAACTACTTACCTTAAAGCACGGATTGGTCCTCATTGTCATTCTGGCTGCCATTGTCTGGTTGCTGCCAACATTTACAAACACCTGGCCCCATAAAAAAATCAATCTGGGACTGGATCTGCAAGGCGGGATGCATCTGGTGCTTGAAGTCCAGAACATCAAGGCTGTGGAAGCGGAGCTGGAACGGACGGCCGATGAAATCAAAAAGGAACTGCGCCGGAACAACACCCTGCATCAGGGTGTCAGCCGCCAGGGCAACATGCTGGTGGCACAACTGCCGGATCAGGAATCCAAGGCTGCGTTTGAGCAGATCATTTCCAAAGAGTTTTCAAACCTGAAAGTGACAAGTGCTGCGGTTCAGGATGGATCCATCGGATTTCAGCTGAAACTGCCCGAAGATGAAATGGATATGATTCGAAAAATGGCCACGGACCAGGCCCTGGAAACCATTCGAAACCGGATTGATGAATTCGGTGTCAGCGAACCGGATATACGGATTCAAGGTAAGAACCGCATTCTTCTCCAGTTACCGGGGATCAATGATCCGGACCGTGCCAAAGACCTGATCGGAAAAACCGCCCAGCTGACCTTTCAGCTGGTGGATGAAGATGCCGGGATTGACGCAGCCCTTAAAGGGAATCTGCCTGTGGGAAGCATGCTTTTGTACGAAAAGAGAACAGACCCGGCTACCGGAAACACCACTGAAATTCCCCATGTCATCAAAAAACAGGTGCTGCTGGACGGCAGTCTGCTGGTCAATGCCAGGGTAGAGTTTGACCAGTTTCAGCAACCCCAGGTCGGTATTGAATTCAACCGCAAAGGGGCCCATATTTTTGACCGGATCACCGGGGAAAATATCAAAAAACGCCTGGCCATCATTCTGGACAACACCGTGTACTCCGCACCGGTGATCCAGGACCGGATCGCCGGGGGAAAAGCCGTGATCACCGGTAATTTCACCATGAACGAAGCCAAGGACCTGGCCATTGCCCTGCGGGCCGGTTCATTACCCGCACCCGTGACCATCATAGAAGAAAGAACCGTCGGACCGACCCTGGGGGCGGATTCCATCCGCATGGGCATGATATCCATGCTGGTGGGCGGGGTATTGATTCTTTTGTTCATGACGATCTATTACCGGAAATCCGGGTTGATCGCCAACCTGGCCCTGATATTGAATATCATTCTCATCGGCGGGGGACTGGCTGCTTTTCAGGCGACGCTGACCCTGCCCGGCATTGCCGGCATCATTCTGACCATCGGGATGGCCGTGGATGCCAACGTGATTATTTTTGAGCGGATCAGAGAAGAGCTCCGGTGGGGTAAGACCGCGTCTGCTGCGGTGCATGCCGGTTTTGATAGAGCTGCATTGACCATTCTGGATGCCAATGTCACGACATTGATCGCCGCCATCGTGCTGTTTCAGTTCGGCACCGGGCCGATCAAGGGGTTTGCCGTGACTTTGGGGCTGGGGATCGTTGCCAGCCTGTTCACGGCCCTGGTTTTGTCCAGATCCATTTTCGATCTTGTCTTGCAGAAAAAAACCACCTCATCATTGAGCATATAAAGGAATTGTCATTATGCAGCTGATCAAGTCTGATATCAATATCGACTTTCTGGGAAAACGAAAAATCGCAATGGTTTTTTCCGGCCTGCTGATCCTGGCCAGTATCATCGGCCTGGTCATCCATAAAGGTCCTAATTACGGCATTGATTTTGCCGGCGGCGCATTGGTCCAGGTCAAGTTCAACCAGGACGTTTCCATCGGACAGGTGCGGGACAGCCTGGCCGGATTGAATCTCAAAGATTTGTCTGTTCAGGATTTCGGTGAAGGCGATACCCATGAGTTTTTGATCCGGACCGCCAATACCGGTTCTGAAGGCACTGGGCTGGCCCAGGCGGTTTCAGCCGCCATTGAAAAAGGAACCGGAATCGCGCCTGAAATCCGGCGCATGGAAATGGTCGGTCCTCAAGTGGGAGATGACCTGAAAAAACAGGCCCTTCTGGCCATTTTTTATTCTTTGCTGTTCATTACCATCTATATTTCCGGTCGGTTTGAACTCAAATGGATTCTGTCCGGTGTCACTGCCGGGGCCATGATGGCCGCGGTTTATTTTTTGTCTGTGATCAATGTCAGTATGCCGATATTGATCACCGGAGCCCTGGTGGTGTCTTTAGCCCTTTTCTGGCGGCTTCGGCTCAAATATGCCATGGGCGCCATGATTGCCCTGATTCATGATGTGTTTATCACGGTCGGCATTTTCTGCATATTTGACATGGATTTTTCCTTGCCGATTATTGCGGCTTTGTTGACCATTATCGGGTACTCCCTGAACGATACCATCATCGTGTTTGACAGAATCCGAGAAAATATTAAAGGAGAATCCGATAAAACCGGATTGCCGGCCCTTTTCAACCAGAGCATCAACCAGACTTTGTCCCGGACCCTTTTAACGTCTGTCACCACCTTGATTGTCCTGCTGGCATTGTTTTTTCTGGGTGGTGAAATCATTCACAATTTTGCCTTTGCCATGATCGTGGGCGTGGTGATCGGGACCTATTCATCCATTTTTGTGGCAACACCCATTGTTCTTTTTGCATCTTTAAAACGGATAAATGGATGATATCTATGTTAAAAAAAATCAGCCCGTCTTTTGATTTGGAATGATTTCGGATGCTGACAAATACCTGCCCTGGTTTATTCTTAGAGAAGTTCCCGGTGTGGGACACCAGATGTATGTTCGCCTGCTCCGGGCCTTTGGCGGCCCGGAGCAGGTTCTTTCAGCCGATTCTGACACTCTGGTAAATATTCCCGGTATTCATCATAAAACCATTGCCGGAATCAGACATCTCAAACCCTGGATGGCGGCTGCCAAAAAAGAGCTGCAAAAAACCCTGGATCAGGGGTTTTCCATTCTGACGATCCATGATGAACGATTCCCTGTATTTCTGAAAAACATTCCTGATCCACCGGCGTTACTGACCTGTTCAGGTGTCTGGGAACCGGATATCCCCTGTATTGCCATCGTGGGGTCCCGGGCTGCGTCCAGCTACGGCATCTCCACAGCCAGACGTCTGGCATTTAAACTGGCGGAAAAAGGATTCTGCATTGTCAGCGGCATGGCCAGGGGCATTGACACGGCCGCCCATGAAGGCGCCCTGGACAGCACCGGGAAAACCATTGCCGTGCTGGGGTCCGGCCTGAACAATATTTATCCCCGGGAAAACAAGACGTTGTTTCATAAAATTCAGGAACGCGGTGCCGTGTTCTCGGAATTTAAACTTGACACAGACCCGTTTCCGTATCATTTTCCTGTCAGAAACCGGATCATAGCCGGTCTGTCCTGCGGAACCATTGTGGTGGAAGCCGCCAGAAAAAGCGGTTCATTGATTACTGCTAGGCTGGCGGCGGAGTATAACCGGGAAGTGTTTGCAGTCCCGGGAAGCATTGCGTCACAAAAAAGTCAGGGAACCCATTTTTTATTGAAACAGGGAGCCAAACTGGTGGAAAATGAAACTGATGTGATGGAGGAATTATCTCATCTGGTTCATGTTGAACCGGCATCAGGAATATCCTGTGAAAACGATTTTGTAAAACCGGATGCGTCCCTGGAACTGGATTGTGACAAAAAACATATTTTACAGATTCTGGATGCCTATCCCCAGCATATCGACCAGATTATTGAAATCAGCCGGATGCCCAGTGATGCGGTATCTGCCATTTTACTGGAACTTGAATTGATGGGACAGATCACGCATCATCCCGGCAATTATTTTTCGTTATCATAAAAGGAGTTGTTTTGGCTAAACCGCTTATCATTGTCGAATCCCCGACCAAAATCAAAACGTTGAAAAAATATGTGGGAAAAGATTTTCAAGTGGCTGCCAGTTCCGGTCATATCCGGGATTTGCCCGTGAAAAAGCTGGGGATTGATGTGGAAAACAATTTTACAGCCGAATATGTCAATATCAAAGACAAAACCAATGTCATCTCCCAGTTGAAAAAAATTGCCAAAGACTGTGATGATATTTACCTGGCGCCTGACCCGGACCGTGAAGGCGAGGCGATTGCGTTTCATATCATGGATATTCTGAAAAAAAAGGACCGCCGGTTTCACCGGGTCCTCATCCATGAACTCACCAAAAAAGGCATTGAAGATGCCTTGAAAAAACCACTGGAACCCGACGAAGACAAATACAATGCCCAGCAGGCCCGGCGGAAGCTGGACCGGCTGGTGGGATATCAGATCTCTCCCTTGCTGTGGCAGAAAATCCAGCGGGGGTTGAGTGCCGGCCGGGTCCAGTCCGTGGCCGTGAAAATTATCTGTGACCGGGAACGGGAGATCCGCAGTTTTGTCCCGGAAGAATACTGGACCATCACCGCGGACTTGATGGCCCAGGTCCCGCCCGGTTTTAACGCGGCCCTGGTAAAAATCCGCCAGAAAAAAGCCAAGATCCAGAATGAGACCCAGGCCCAAAAAATTGTTGCGGATCTTCAAACAGCCCGATTTCAGGTGGATGAAATCAAGAACAAAACAGTAAAACGCAATCCGTTGCCCCCGTTTATCACCAGCAAACTGCAGCAGGATGCTATCAATCGATTGCGGTTTTCCGCCAAAAAAACCATGGTGGTGGCCCAGCAGTTGTATGAAGGCATCGACATCGGTACCGGCGGGCCGGAGGGGTTGATTACCTATATGCGTACCGATTCCACCCGGATCGCGCCGGAAGCGGCCCAGGAGGCCCTGTCCCTGGTGACCCAGACCTATGGCAAGGAATATGCCATGGCCAAGCCCCGGTATTTTAAAAATAAAAACAAGGCCCAGGACGCCCATGAGGCCATTCGCCCCACATCGGTGTTCAATGTTCCCGATAAAATCAAGGCCCATTTGACCGATGATCAGTATGCCTTGTATGACCTGATCTGGAAACGGTTTGTGGCTTCCCAGATGGCCCGGGCAGAGATCGATCAGAAAGCCATTCTCATCAAAGCAGGGGATTACCTGTTTTCCGTGAGCGGTTCCACGGTGAAATTCAGTGGTTTCATGGCATTGTATGATACCCAGGAAACCAAATCAGAAAACGACATCCAGACCCTTCCCCAGGTTGAGGAAAAAGAATGGCTGACATGTGAAAAAATAAATCCCAAACAGCATTTTACCAAACCTTTGCCCCGGTTTTCCGAAGCATCGCTGGTCAAGGAACTGGAAAAAAACGGCATTGGCCGGCCCAGCACGTATGCCTCCATTATCAGCGTGATCCAGGACAAAGGATATGTGGAACTGGTGAAACGCTATTTTTATCCCAGTGAACTCGGATTTATTGTCAACGATCTTCTGGTGGCATCGTTTCCCGACCTGCTGGATATCTCATTCACGGCCCAGATGGAAACCAACCTGGACAATGTGGAGAGCGGTACTCTGGATGAAGTGGAATTGCTCTCCCGATTTTACGATGATTTCAGCCAAACCCTGGAAACAGCCAAACAGGAGATGGTCAGCGTCAAAGGCGTGGGGATCAAGACTGAACTTTCCTGTCCCTCCTGCGGACAGCCGCTGCATATCAAAATCGGGAAAAACGGCCATTTTCTGGCATGTTCCGCTTACCCGGACTGCACGTTCACCAGCAATTACACCCGGGACGAGAAAGGTCAGATCTCCATTGTCGAAAAAAAGGTGGATGATACCCCGGTCAAGGACTGCCCCAAATGCGGCAAACCCATGGTTCAGAAAGACGGCCGGTTCGGGTTGTTTCTGGCCTGTACCGGATATCCGGAATGTACGCACACGGAATCGTTGATGTCTGAAAATGACAACAAAGATATCGGGGTCGACTGCCCGGAGCCCGGATGTTCAGGCCGGATTGTTGAAAAAAGATCCAAACGCGGTAAAGTTTTTTACGGATGTTCCCGGTATCCGGATTGTAAGTTTGCCAGCTGGGACAAACCCGTGGCCAAACCCTGTCCCCAATGCAAGGCATTGTTTCTGGTGGAAAAAGAAACCAAGCGGGACGGCCGGTTCCTCAAGTGCAACACTTCCGGATGCGGATATAAGGAAAAAGTATAGTCTGCTTTCAGATCATGCATTGACCCGTTCCACATACGTTTTGGTACGGGTATCGATTTTAACCATCTGTCCTTCATCCACAAACGGCGGAACCTGCACCTCAAACCCGGTCTCCAGGGTGGCGGGTTTGGTGCTGCCCGTTGCGGTGTCTCCCTTGGCCCAGGGTTCGGTTTTGGTGATGGTCAGGTTGATGAAATTGGGAAGGGTCACGCCAATGGGTTTCTGGTTGTGCAGCAACACGGTGCAAACCGTGTTTTCTTTCAACAGATCGATCACATCTTCCAGCTGATCCCGGGTCAGAAAAATCTGTTCATAATTGCTGGTGTTCATGAAACAAAAGGAATCTTTGGTCGCATACAAATATTCCATTTCCTGTTCTTCCAGGTCTGCTTTCTCAAACTTGTCACCCGACCGGTAAGTTCTTTCAAACTGAGACCCGGTAATCATGTTCTTGAGTTTGCATTTATACAAAGACTGGCCTTTCCCGGGTTTTTTAAACTCAAAGTCGACAATGATATAGGGTTCGCCGTCGATTTCGAATTTTAATCCTTTTCTTAAATCAGATGCTAAATACATGCCTGTTTCTCCTGTCCGTTTATTAATTGGGTTGTAAATTTTGTGATTGTGATGGGGCTAATAAAGCATAATAAGGATCTTATGGCAAGATCCAGATAAAAACACCTTGCATTTTAAAGCGATTTATAGGAAAAATTATGATTTAGAAAATTTTATTCATGAGGAAAAACAAAACCATGATTGTTGTCATTGATTTCGGTTCCCAGTTCAATCAGCTGATTGCCAGACGGGTCAGGGAACATAATGTTTACTGCCAGGTGGAGCCGGCAAATATCCCCATTGACCGGATCAAGGCCCTGAATCCCAAAGGCATTATTCTGTCCGGCGGGCCGTCCAGTATTTATGAAAAAGACAGCCCTGCCGTGGACAAATCCCTGTTTGACTTAGGGGTGCCGGTGTTGGGGATCTGCTATGGGATGCATTCCATGATCCATGCCCTGGGTGGAGAGATCCGTCGGGCAAAAAAAAGAGAATACGGATTTGCCCGATTGCAGATCAAATCGGACTCGTTGTTGTTCAAGGATATGCCCTCGGAATTTCAGTGCTGGATGAGCCATGGAGATTCCGCCGGAACCCTGCCGGAGGGATTTAAAGTGACGGCTGCAACGGAAAACACGCCGATTGCGGCCGTGGCGCATCCTGAAAAACAATTTTACGGGCTTCAGTTTCATCCGGAAGTGGAACATTCCATCAACGGATCATTGATGATCAAACATTTTTTGTTTGATGTCTGCAGATGTGAAAAAAACTGGACCATGGACTCTTTTTCAGAAGGAGCCATTGAACAGATCAAAGATGCGGTTAAAGACAAAAAAATGATCATGGGGCTTTCTGGCGGGGTAGATTCATCCGTGGCCGCCACCCTGATCCACAAAGCCATCGGTAAAAACCTGCACTGTATTTTTGTGGACAACGGCCTGTTGCGGCACAATGAAAAAACCCAGCTGGAAAAACGGCTCGGCAACAACCTGGACATGAATATCCGGTTTGTGGATGCGGCACAAACGTTTCTGGATGCCCTCAAAGGGGTCACGGATCCGGAAACCAAACGAAAAATTATCGGCAATGAATTTATCAAGGTCTTTGAAGCCGAGGCCCGCAAAATTCCGGGGGCCGCATTTCTGGGACAAGGCACCCTGTATCCGGATATCATTGAATCCAAGTCCGCTTTTGGAGGCCCTACGTCCATTATTAAATCCCATCACAATGTGGGAGGGCTGCCGGAAAAAATGCAACTCAAACTTATCGAACCGCTGCAGCTGCTGTTCAAGGATGAGGTCAGAAAACTGGGCCTGGCTTTGGGCATTCATGAAGACCTGGTCTGGCGCCAGCCTTTTCCCGGTCCCGGACTGGCCATCCGCATCATGGGCGAAATCACCGCAAAGCGCCTGGATATATTAAGACAGACCGATGTAATTTTGTTGGAAGAAATCCGGAAAGCCGGTCTTTACCGCAAATTATGGCAGTCGTTTGCCGTGCTGTTACCCATCAAAAGCGTGGGTGTCATGGGAGACAAAAGAACGTTTGCCCATTGCGTGGCCATTCGGGCGGTGACCAGCAACGATGCCATGACCGCAGACTGGGCCAGACTGCCCCATGATCTGCTGGGAAAAATTTCCAATCGGATGATCAATGAGGTGGAAGACATCAATCGCGTGGTATACGATATCACCTCCAAACCGCCGGGCACCATTGAATGGGAATAGGCAGGCCCATGTTTCAGAAACCCGGAAAATCAAAGAGGTACGGATCTGATGAGCCTGAAAGACTATAGGACCGATGCATCGGATCTTCCCCAAGAGGATCCGGATACCTTGCCCTCGCCCGCCTTGTACCAAAAGGATCGCAATGCACTGAAAATAGACAAATTATCCACCCGTGTAACCATTATCACCATTATTCTGCCGATCCTCATTGGTGCGGTTTTGTTTTTCATCTACCTGGACATGAAAGACCAGGTCTTGGATGTGGATACGGCCAAAAATAACCGGGTGGAGCATCTGTCCCGTCAGATGGAAGAGAAAATGAACGCCCTGGACATCCGCATTGCCAAAAACCGGTTTGATCTGGAAGAGAAACTGCCGTTAATGGAACAAAAAACCGATTCTCTGGAGCAGCAGCTGGGAAAACTGGCAGCATCCAAGGCCGATGTCTCGGCACTGGATGCAGAATCGGCAAAACTGGGAGATCAGCTGGCCCGACAGGATCGCCGGATCCAGAACAATGCCGACCAGGATCAGGCCAATCTGGCGGAACTGGAACGGATCAATTCATCGTTGCGTTCTGCCATGGATGAAAACCAGGCTCAATTTGAAAAAAAGGTCCGGACCCTGAAACAGGAAATGGCATCTTTTCAGGCCTTGAAACAGGAAGTGGCATCCCTTCAGACCCAGAGGCAGGAGCTGATTTCTCTTCAGGAACAATTGAACGACAAGCGTCTTGACCTGGAACAGCTTCGAAAACAGGTGAGCCTTTTGGAAAAACAACACAAAGAACTGGAAAATCAGTTCATGACCCGAAAAGAGGTCGACCGGCGATTGACCGAACTTCAGAACAATGTCAACCAAACGCTGAAAAATCTGGAAAACCGGATCAAATCTCCTCCGCTTCAGATTCCGGACAGCATCTCGGAAGAAACCCTGACACAATGATCTTTTTTTGAATCGCATTGAATTATTTGAACAATTGGGGTATACTCAGGCCAAATATCAGGATCACATAAATGAATACAAGGACAACTGGCCGTTATGTCCAAACAACACCCCGAGTGCCCTCTTTACAATCATACTACGTGTAGAGAACTGCACAATCCAAAGCTTTGCGCCATTATTCGCGAAGATCTGATCTGTTTGAAAAAGCAGCAGAAAACCCCCAAAAAAAACCGGTCTTTTTCTTCAGATCCAGCAGATCCCGCCGTTATCTGACTTTCAACCGGTCCCCCGGATGGATCACTTTTTTGTAGGACATTTTGTTCAACCGCAGCAATTCCGCCAGCGACATCTGATTGGCTTGGGCGATACCTATCAGACTTTCCCCGGGTTTGACCACGTGGATCCGGACAGGTGAGGTTTTCTGCCACTTTGCGATAAGTTCGGCAAACCGGGTGTGAAAACCGGGTGCGCTGTCCGCCGGCACCTGGATTACAATCGAACCCGGTGACAGATAATATCCCCGGATATCCGGATTCAGTTCTTTAAAGGTTTTATACGAAATATCCGCTGCTCTGGCAATGATCAGTATGGGCACCTCTTTTTGCAGCGTGACATCCAGGGCAGCCAGATCCAGCGGAGGGTACAGGTCGTCAGGATTCAGATGAAACCCATATTTTTCCGGTTGATCCAGGATCAGTTTGGCTGCAATGATTTTAAACAGATACTGCTGGGTTTCAAGGGGCAGGTACAAGTCAAAATAGTTGTGGGTCTGCTGGGCATCGATTTCCACTGCCAGGCCATGTTCGCCCATATTATAGGCGGCCAGGGCCAGAAAAACGGATCCAAATTCCGTTGTCAGTTTTTTCAGATACACACAGGCCGCCCGGGTGGATTTAAAGATATTTCGCCGTTCATCCACCTGATCGTTAATTTTCAGGCCATATTTCAGGCCGGTGGACTTGAGAAACTGCCAGTATCCCACGGCATGGGCAAAGGATCTGGCATGGGGTCTGAGCGCGCTTTCAATGACCGGTACATATTTCAGATCGTCGGGCATCTGTTCTTCGGCCAGAATCTTCTGGATATGGGGAAAAAGCTGAGCCGCCCGTTTCATCCACAAAATCACCTGGGGACGGTTCCACAAAATCAAGAGCATTTCTTTTTCCATGGCCGCTTTCACCATGGGATCTTCCATGGGAATGGGTATACCGCAAAATTCAAGTGAATCCGGGAACCGGATACTCTGGATCAAAGAAGGAATCGGTTCCACATCGGCATCCATCTCCTGAGTCTCTAAGGAAAATGAATCCGGGACCATACCTCCCATCCCCAAAAGAATCCAGATCAGACAGATGGCTGAAAAATATCGCATGTTCACCTCACAGATAAATGATGTTGACCGTTTAATCATCTTGTCAGAACGGATCTGAAAAGTCAATTCACCCCGTGTGATGTCATGCCTGGAAGTTGCCTTTTCAAAGTATTTCTGATATGCCATAATCTGCCAAAATTGATATAAGGGTAACAAAAACACCATGCATTCCTTTTTAAAAGAATTGATTGTTAAAGCAGGCGACCTCTGTCTGGCGGAACAGGGACAACTCACGTTGCAGTCCCTTGAATTCAAAACCCGAAAGGACCTGGTCACCGCCACGGACAGGCAGGTGGAAGCGTTTCTGATTCAAGAGATCCAATCCCGGTTTCCGGATCATGGAATCTGGGGCGAAGAAACCGGCCAGATGCTTACGGACAGTGACTATTGCTGGATCATCGATCCCATTGACGGCACCACCTCATTTTTTCATGGACAGCCCTATTATGCCATCAGCATTGCTTTGAAAAAAAAGCAGGAAATTATTTTAGGGGCCGTATATGCCCCGGCCCTGGGTCAGTTGTTTCATGCCCGCAAAAACCAGGGGGCCTGGTTGAACGATCATCCCATTCAGGTCTCTGCCACCACCACGTTGACGGATGCGGTGATGGCCACCGGGTTTGCATGTCTGCGTGCCGGCAAAAAAAACAACAATCTGGTCCATTTCAACCGGATTGTCCCACAGTTGAGAGATATCCGGCGCTGCGGTTCCGCTGCCATCGACCTGTGTTATGTGGCGGCCGGTAAAGTGGACGGGTTCTGGGAAATGAATTTGAATGTCTATGATGTGGCCGCAGGAATCCTGATGGTAACCGAGGCACAAGGCGAGGTCACGGATTTCACGGGAGGCCCGGATTTTCCGGAAAAAGGCATTGTGGCTGCCAATCCGGTATTGGCGGACATTTTAAGATCGCAATTGACGTCATGACCTTTGATGTGACAGAGGAATAATTTTTTATGACCATTCAGTGGTTCCCCGGCCATATGCTGGAAACAAAAAAATGGTTGCACCAGTCGGCAGCCAAAGCAGATGTGATTATGGAGATGCTGGATGCCCGGATACCGGTGGCCAGTGAGAATCCCTGGATGGATAAAATCAGCCGCAACGCCCGGCGGGTGAAAATTCTCAATAAAATCGACCTGGCCGATCCCCGGGTGACGGAGCAATGGCTGACCTATTTTTTAAAACACGGCAATGCCCGGGCCATTGCCATCAATGCCACGGACAAGTCCCAGGCAGTTCGTGCCCTGGAATACGCCATAGAAGGGGTGTCCTGCAATCGGGCCAGAAAACGAAAAATCATGGTGGTCGGTATCCCCAATACCGGAAAATCCACATTTCTGAACACCCTGGTTGGAAAAAAAATCGCCAAAACCGGTAACACACCGGCCATCACCCGGCATCAGCAGCGGACCAGTTTACCAAACAATATTGATCTGTACGATACCCCCGGGGTCCTGTGGCCCGTGATTGAACCGCCTCAACGGGCTTATGCCCTGGCTGTCACAGGCGCTATTTCAGATGCTGCACTGGATTTTCAGGACATTGCCTGGTTTGCCGCCGGACTGCTTCTAAGCCGCTATCCGGAACAACTGAAGGCCCGGTACCCGTTCCTGGATCCAATACCTGACGATGAAGCCGGGTTGCTGGAACAAATCGGTGCTGCCAGAGGGTGTTTGAAAGCCAAAGGGCAAATTGATTATCATAAAGCCGCCACCGTCCTGATTCAGGATTTCAGATCCGGTAAAATTGGAAAAATCAGTGTTGAAACCCCGTTTGACACATCTGATGATAAGGAAAAAAACAGTGACCCGACCTTTGAATAATCCCTTGGATTCCTGCTTGAAAAACAGGATGATTCCCCTGTTGATCCTGCTGATCCTGCTGGTGCTGGTATGCCACCCCACCGTGTCCGCCCAACCGGTCCGTCTGGCCCCTGAAAGAAATCATGCCATTCAGTGCATCCGGATTGTTTCCGCGCTTGAGCGTTATCATTACTTAGGGAAAAAACTGGATGATACTCTGTCTGAACAGATCTTTGATCGGTATATCAAATACCTGGATCCATCCCGGCACCTGCTGACCCGACCCGATCTGCAAGAACTGGAAAAATACCGTCAAAAATTTGACACAGACCTGAGGCGCGGCAACCTGAGAAGCGCATATGAGATTTACAATCTGCACCATCGCCGGGCCGCGGAACGGTATGCATATATTCTGGATCTGCTGGAAAAACCAGACTCTTTTCTGTCTCTCAATTCCCGGGATTTTCTGGTGGTGGACGGTGAACAGCGGCCCTGGCAACCCAGCGAGGATGATTTGCGCACTTTGTGGAAAAAAGAACTGATCCATCACATCATCACGCTGACGCTCGATGACCATAACACCCAGACGGATGTGTCACAAACCCTGGAAAAAATTTATACCACCCGCCAGACCCGGTTGTCCCAGACCACCACAGATGATGTATTTCAACTGGTCATGAACTGCGTCACCGAAAGCTTTGATCCCCATACCCAGTATTTCCCGCCCCGGGTATCGGAAGATTTTGATATTCATATGCGGCTTTCTTTGGAAGGGATCGGGGCCGTGCTCCAGACTGAATATGAATATACCAAGGTTGTCAGCCTGGTTCCCAAGGGGCCGGCGGACAAATCCAGCCAGTTGATGCCCGGAGACAAGATTATCGGAGTGGGTCAGGGGGAAACCGGTGAAATCAAAGACACCATCGGTCTGCGGATCGATGAAGTGGTCAAGTTGATCCGGGGTCCGAAAAACACGTTTGTCCGTCTTAAAATCATTCCTGCCAAAAAAAGTGATGCCACCACCATTGTCAGCATTATGAGAGACACGGTAAAACTGGAGGAACAATCCGCCCAAAAACAGATAAAAACCGTGGTTTCAGGCCAGAGAAACTATAAAATCGGGATCATTGAAATCCCGAATTTCTATATTGATTTCGAAGCTTATCACAGAGGAGATTCCCAGTATAAAAGCACCACTTCAGATGTGAAAAAATTGCTGTTTGAACTGGCCGAAGAAAACATTGACGGTCTGATCATCGACTTGCGGGACAACGGCGGTGGTGCCCTCAAAGAAGCCAGCGATCTGACCGGGCTTTTTCTCACCTCCGGGCCCACGGTACAGATCCGCACCAAACAGCAGATGACCCGGCTTTATGACGACGACCCGGAAATCCAGTATACCGGGCCGTTGCTGGTATTGATCAATCGAATGAGTGCGTCAGCCTCGGAAATTTTTGCCGGTGCCATCAAAGATTACCAGCGGGGAATCATCGTGGGAACCCAGAGTTTCGGTAAAGGCACGGTTCAGGAACTCAAACCGTTGGGAGACGGCAAACTCAAGCTCACATCCGCCAAATTTTACCGGGTTTCCGGTAAAAGCACCCAGCACCGGGGCGTGATACCGCATATTTTATTTCCCAAAGTCTACAAATCCGAAGATACCGGAGAAAGTTCTTTGGACGGGGCCCTGCCCTGGGATACCATTCCTCAGATTCCATTCCAGGCATACCGGTCTTTGACGCCTTTGTATACGTCTTTGATGCATGAATTTCAACAGCGCAGCCTTCAGGATCCCGGTATGGTTTATCTTGAAAAGCGCCTGGCATGGACATCAAAACAGGAGAGAAAAATTCGTCTGCCCCTGGATATCAATGCCCGAAAAGAACAAAGAATCATGGATCAGCAAACTGAAATCGAAATTGAAAATGAATATCTGACCGCCCTGGGCAAAGATCCCATCCGCACCCTGGAAGATCAGGAACCTGTTTTGAACCGGTATAAAGAGATCCTTTTGCAGCAGGCTGAAAAAATCATGGCAGACATGATCCTTTTAACCCGACAGCAGGGGTATGCATGGTAATCAGACGAATTTGTCTATATACCGCTGGCGTACTGACGGCAGCGGTTCTGATGACATTTCTTTTTCTGGGTCCGATTCTCAACTCGCCTTTTGTCAAGCCCTGGATCGTGAATCACATTGAAAACCAGGTCAACACAGAAATCGATCCGGATCAGGTGACTTTTCTGTTGACACCCCAGCCCGGAATTCAGGTTGACGGCGTGAAATTGCCCTTGACCCGGGAAATTGAATTGTCTGTGGATGCCGTTCGCCTGGATTTGGACCTGAGTGCGCTGTTGAAACGAAAAATAGAGATTTCCGGCATTTTTTTAAAGGACCTGGGTATCCAAACCCTGCCGGGTGAAAACAAAACCGGTTTGACTTTTCATGCCCCCCTTGATTTTCAGTTTCCCAAACAGCAGATCCAACAGGTATTCGCCCTGCTTCCGGACAGTGAAAACCAGTTACAGATTCATCTGGAAAATACAAGCACCCAGCAGTTTTCCGCGCTCAATGGCAGTCTGTGGATTTCCAAAACCGATGAGACCATGCAGTTTGACACACAGATTAAAGACCTTCATGTGACAAAAGACTGGCTGGCCCGGTTTTTCTCCGCTCCGGATTTTCTGATGGATCAGCTGGCATCAGAAACCGCCCGCCTGCATGTCCGGCTGAATCCTGACACCGGAATATCCGGCGACCTTTCGCTGGACCGGTTTGACATCGCTTCGCACCGGCTGACGCCTGCTTCCATCTCAGGCTCCCAGGTGCAGATGCATTTTTCCTATTTGCCGGATCAGGTGTCTTTTCATATTGACCCCACCCAATTGGCATATCCGTCCGCGCAGGTGGCCATGGCATTTTCAAACAGCCGGACCCGAAATGAAACCGCATTGACCTTCACAGGCAATCACATAGACATTGCCCAGGCCCGGGAAGCGACCCTGGCTTTGGCACCGGAAAATCAGGTGGTGAAGCCGTTGTTTGACATATTGAGAAAAGGCACGGCCAATGACGTGTCTGTGGGATTTCACGCAGCATCCTGGAACACCCTGTTTGATCCCCGGCATCTGATTCTGGATGGAAACGCCCGAAATTCGCAGATACAAATACCGGAAACGCTTTTGATGGCCGATGATGTGGAGGGTAAAGCCCAGGTGTCGGACGGCAAGCTGATCATTGCGGCTGAAAACGGCCGCATTGATCACTCGATGATTCATCAGGGACGGCTGACCATTGATCTGTTGCATTCATCCCATGTGCCGTTTACCGGTGAATTTGATCTGGATGTGAACCTGGCTGAAGTGCCGGCTGTGTTGATCCGCCTGTTGCCGGATTCAATACTGGCCAAAGAAATGGCCCGGGTGAAAGACCTGAAGGGACAGGCAGATGCCCGATTGACACTGGCCGTTGAAAACGATCAACCGGATCTGTTGGTTTCAGTGACCACAAAACCGTTTTCAGCGACCGGATTTTATGATCGGATTCCCTTTCCCCTGACGATTTCCCAAGGGATGTTTGTTTATGAAAATAACCAGATCCGGATCAGCAGATTGTCCGGAAATATCGGTGAAAGCCTTGTCACTGACGTGTCGGCCAAGGTCATGCTGGATGAAACCCCTTTGCTGGATCTGTCTGCCAAGAGCATGGACCTTGACATTCAGGAAATCTGGCCGAAACTGTCGTTATGGAAACCGGTCCGTTCCCGCATGGAACCGGTGACAGATATGTCCGGACAACTGATTGTCAGCCGCCTCCACTATAAAGGCCCGATGTTTGAATTCAATCAGGGTGAATTCAATATTGCGGGCACAGGTCAGGATATCCGGATCGAAATTTCTTCCAGACCCCATGAAATTAATCAGATGTCCGGTGCGTTTGACGTGTCTGAAAACGCAATGGACATTTCTGATCTGTCCGCGAAAATCACCGGCCTGGACTGGTTGTCCCAGCAAGTCTCTCCGGCATATACGGCCGGTATCGCCCTGCCCTTGTGGATTAAATCCGGCAGCGTCCAGATGCATGACAAACAGATGTCCGTGTCCGGGAAAGCGGAATTGGCACCCAATATTGAGTTCTCCATTCAATTGACAGGAAAAGGGCCGGCGGATCTGACACCTGAGCGAATTGCGCTTGAACATAAACCGTTGACCGATGCCGAAATTCTGTTCACCCGGCACCCGGAATTCACACAAATCCGGTTTAAAGGAACTCTGGATACCCGGACCCTGGATATCGTGATGGACGAAAATACGTTGCTGCACCAGCGTCTGATGTCTCTGACCCGGGGACAGCCGATGGAAATCGTTGCAGATCCAGATAAAAACCTGCACATCAGCGCTCGGTTTGTTCAACTGGACACCTTGATATCACTTCTGGGAAGCTCTTCTTTTTCAGGAACCCCTTTTCAGTTTTCGCAAAAAAATCTGCGTATCCAGGCGGACCGGCTGGCCTATCAAACATTTGAGTTTTCCCATGTGACGGCATTGATCACAGGGAAAGGGGATCACCCCGACATTCAGTTGCTCACTGCGGATTTCTGTGGTGCAAATATTTCCGGCCGGATGCGCCTGGATCTGACATCACCTGATCTTCAAACGAAGACGGATTTAAAGATCAGCGCGTCAAACCGGGAGAATGTCGCCACCCTGCTCTCCTGTTTTTATCCGGGAATAGACCTGATGAATGGGGGATACGCTTTGAATGCCAATTTGTCCGGCACCGGATCCGTGAAAACCCTCCATACCGATCTCACCGGAGACATTTCATTTGAATCCGAAAAAGGGCAGATTCATAAAATGACCCTGTTGTCCCGGCTGCTGTCGGTATTAAATATTTTGAAACTGCCGGATATCCGCCAGGAAGGGTTCCGGTATCGCAGTATTCAGGTGAATGCACAAATGAAAAACGGCACCATTCATCTGGAAAAAGCGGTGATTGATGCAGAAAACATGGCCCTTTTTTTTACAGGCGACATCCATCCGTTTGAAAACCGGCTGGATCTGACCTGTCTGGTGGCACCCTTTAAAACCATTGACACCCTTGTGCAATTCATTCCGGTAGTCAATACCATCCTGAGCGGCCGTCTGGTGTCATTTCCGGCAAAAGCCACCGGTGCCATCGATGATCCGGTCATAACACCTTTGCACCCTTCAGCCGTGGGAGAAGGATTGATCAATATGTTCACCTCTTTATTGACATCACCGATTCGATTGTTTGAAAGAACGCCCTGATATGTCTTTTGAACCGATATTTTCCCAAAAAATGCTTGTACCCTATTCAGTGATGGGCGCCAACAACCATGTCCGCATGGATCGGCTGCTGTCTGTTTTTCAGGATGCAGCCGGTATTCATGCGCATCAGATGGGGGTCAGCGGATTTGATCTGGCACAAAACCAGTTGAAATGGGTGATTTCCCGGTACCAGATCCGGGTGAATCAGCCGCTGCAATGGCCGGGTCCCTATGAATTGAGAACCTGGCGGTTTCCCTGGAAAAACCTGTATGAAATCCGTCAGTTTGAAATGCTTTCTCCGGACGGTGTTCCTCACATCCAGGCATTGTCGGTCTGGGTCATGGTCAAAGCGGCAAACACCCGGCCGGTCAGGCTGTCTTATCATATGCCCCCGGAGTTGATGACCCAGACCGGCACACCGCCGGATCTATGGGCCAACACGTTTGATTTCGTCCGGTGGGATCATGAAGCGCAGTTTCCTGTCCGAATCCATGATCTGGACCTGAACCAGCATGTGAACAACACGACTTACGCAACCTGGGCGCTTGAAACCCTGCCCATGCCCTGGCTGTTTAATCATGTGCCGGTGACTCTGGTGATCAATTTTCTCAAAGAAACGTTCTACCCGGGAACGGTGTCGGTTAAAACCTGTGTATCAGATCACACAGACCCGGTGACAACCCGACACGGTATTTTTGATGAATCCGGCGATGAAACACTGGCTGTGCTTACTTTGACCTGGAAACCCAATCCCCATGTCCCTGTTTGACGACACGCCGGATCCCCAGGAAGAAAAGCTGTTTCAGACCGCGTTGCGCTATCTGGCCATCCGACCCCGCAGTGTCGGGGAAATGACCGGATATCTGGCAAAAAAAAGTCAGGATCCGGCACACATCTCTACTGTCATTGACCGGTTGAAGCAATACCGGTATCTGAATGATGAAGAATTCGCCCGGATCTTTATTGAAAACCGGAAAAGAAACCAACCCAAATCAAAGTTCGCGCTTACCCGGGAACTCAGACAAAAAGGCATCCGCTCCCAAATCATCAGCGATCTGCTTGACACATATGATGATATGCAGATGGCGGTCACAGCGCTGGCCGCCAGATATCAAAGATGGCATCATCTGGACCCGGAAACCCGGCAAAAAAAAGCGTTTAATTATCTGCGTTACAGAGGTTTCAATTATGAAGCGATCCGGTTTGCCTGGGAACAGGTCGCCAAAGATGCGGATTTTAGCGGTTGAAGAGGCTTTGGTTTGAGCCCTGCTCCCTTTCCTCTTTTTTTTACTGAGCCGGAAGAATACGGATCCGTGCGGCTTTTTTCAGATCCAGATAGGTATCGGCCAGTTTTGTCATCTCTTCGTGGGTCAACCCGCTGTATTCAGGAACAATGGTGTGGGCCCAGTCCAGTTTTTCAGGGTGTTGTCGTGACCCTGCCATCACGGAATTCAGCCAGTAGGCATTGGTTTCCCGCAATACCTCCAGTTGTTTGAGAACCGGGGCCAGAGCCAGTTCAGTCTCCCGGGCAAAAATTCCATTGGCACGGATGTCTGCAATAATTTCATCAAGGGTCTGTATCACCTGATCCACAGATTCATGGGACACCGGTACCACCATCTGCAACACCCCATATCCATCATGAACCATGGACGGGTGATTGTAAACATACGGCGAATACGCGGCCCCCAGTTTTTCCCGGATGGTTATTCTCAAATGTTCAGACAGAACCCGGGACAGCAGGGACAATGCCCGGGATAAATTCACATCCCAGTAATCATCGGTTAAAAAAGCGATCCGCACCACGCCTTTATCGATCTTGGTATCCAGGGTTAAAGACAGATTTTCCCCTTCAGGAAATTGAACCGGATCCAGATCATTTTGGCAATGATCTTCGTTTCCCGGGGAGGCAAATCCTCCCAACAGCGTGCGGGCATGGGAAACCACCTGGGCTGGATCAAAATCCCCCACCAGGGAGACCTCAAATCCCCCCTGCTTGAAATATGGGGTGAGCCAGGACTGGATATCGGTTAAGTTCAGGCGATCCACCTCATCCGGATGGGGCATGCCGAACCAGGGATTTCCTTTGGCCAGAAACCGGTCCCCTTTAATGCGCATGATGCCGTCCGGGGTCTGTTTAAGGGCTTCATACATCTGGCGGTACTGATTTTTGGCCAGGTCAAGACTTTCCTGTTTGAAACCCGGATCCGTCAGTAACGAGCGGATCAGGTGAAACACCAGTTCGG
This sequence comes from Desulfotignum balticum DSM 7044, assembly GCF_000421285.1. Taxonomy (GTDB): domain Bacteria; phylum Desulfobacterota; class Desulfobacteria; order Desulfobacterales; family Desulfobacteraceae; genus Desulfotignum; species Desulfotignum balticum. The sequence continues at coordinate 2,027,209 of NZ_ATWO01000001.1, read as the reverse complement.
TCTCACCGGGGTCCGCAGACCCGCTCAGGGAAAAAAAGGTGTCCTCCACGGTAAATTCCATGGTCACGTCCCGGCCGGCCAATGCCGCATTCAATTGATCCAGGGTCATGCTTCCCAAACCGCTTTTATGCACGGTCTGTTCGCTGATAAACGCGATACCGGGCTTGCCCGCCGGTTCACAGGACCTGCCGTGCCCGAACACCACTTTGAACAGAAACCGGCCTTTCTGAAAATCGGTTTGCTTAAGATTCAGCCGGATCTGGTTGTCAAAATCGATCCGGGAAATCTCCAGATCTTTGACATTTTTTTCTATACTCTGAATGGCCGCCGTTGTTTCAGGAACCGGAAGATAAGGAAAGCTGGTGGAAAGTTCCGGCTGAAACAGATCCGCTTTTTGGCGGGCACTGTCATTGAATCCGTTTAAAATAGCCTGTTCAGCGGATTCGGAAGAATTTGATGCAATGTCTGCGTTCCCGGTGACCATCACCAGGCGGTGATCCGGATTCCAGGATGTCTGAAATGCCGTGTTCACCTGATCCACAGACAAACTTTCCACAAACGGGGTCAGCAGATCTTTTGCCTGGACAGGGGATAAAAACCAGTTCCTGGTTTGAACAGACGTGAGCAGCGATCTTGCCAGGTTTGATGTCTTCCGGGTGTCAGCCTGCCGGACGGATGTTTCCAGGTCAGCCAGGAAATCCGCTTTGACCCGGTCCAGTTCTTTTTGTGTGAACCCGGTTTCAAACGCCTGGCGCAGTAATTTTTCCAGTTGAGCCAGACTGGTATCCCAGTGTTTGGCATCACATTTAGCAGTGACCGCCGCAGCGTTTATATAATTGAGAAACCGGCCGGAATATGCGGATGCCGAAGAAAAATCCACGCTGCCTTCCTGAATCATGCGGGACAGGCGATGATCCAGCATGTTATCTGCCAGGTTCCGGGTCACCTTGAGCTTGAGACTGTCTTCGGTTTCATAGGCAAAATCCGTATATTCGATCCGTTCAATTGTAATCTGTGTGTTACCTGCTTCCGGCTCAAACAGATAAAACGGTTTGATGCCCTCATGGGAGTCCCATTGGATGCCTTTGGGTGCATACAGACTTTCCGGGATCCGGGGTTCAAGGGATTGAAACCGGGCGGTGATCCATTTTTCAGCCGCCTGGATATCCATATCCCCGACCATGATCAAAACCATGTTATCCGGCCGGTACCATCGATCATAAAACTGTCTGAGCTGTTTTTGATCCGTGGTTTCAATCACCGGTTCTTCACCGATGGGCATGCGCTTTGGCAGAATGGATCCCGGCAGTTCAAACGAGAAAGTGGATTTAAAGGTCCGGTAGGACACGGAGTCCCGCTCCTGTTTTTCCGCCAGGATGATTCCCCGTTCCCGGGCGATCTCCTCTTCCAGAAGCAGTGCGCCGGCCGCATAATCTTTGAGCACCTTCAGGGCATCCTCAAGATGTGCCTGATCCCCTTTGGGCAGTGTCAAATCATAGACTGTATGAAAAAAAGAGGTGCTCGCATTCACATCCGCACCGAAATCCATACCGATGGACTGGAAATAAGTCACCAGTTCTCCCGGAGAAAAATGCTCGGTGCCGTTGAACAGCATGTGTTCCAGATAATGGGCCATCCCCTGTTCATCCGATGTTTCATGGGCGGAACCGGCAAATATGTTCAAATAAACACCCACCCGGTCTTTGGGGGTGGTGTTTTTCATGAGAACATATTGAAATCCATTGGACAAGGTACCGTGAACCACGGCCGGATCCTTGATCACCTGATCGGCAGCCACGGGCAGCGCATGTCCGGCCGGGGTAAGCCAGGCGCCCGTTCCGATCAGCAAGGCCCATACCAGACAACCGATCTGTACCAGATATCGGGTCAGAGAGCGCTTTTTATCCATCGATGAGCCGTGAATTGATTTCAATATCGCTTTTTTCTCTAAGTTCATTGATCCATGCCTGAAAGTATTGTCCTTGTTTTGCCTGTAACAGCTGGGATTTTATATCCGTCAGATTTTCCTGGATTTCATTTTCTTCCGGGGACTTCTGGTCATTGTACGCAATGATAAAAAATCCCTGGTCAGTCTGTAACACGTCCGGGTGCAGCGGATTTTCCGGCGTCAGTTGGAATGCGGCATTTATGAACGCCTCGGATCGCCCGACTTCCTGGACAGTCTCATTTCGGGTAAACCAGTCGGTGCTGGACACCGTCCGATTATTTTCCAGGGCGGTTTTTTCAAGGTTTCCAGCGGTTTTTGCCGCCTCAAGCAGCTCTTTGGCCCGGGTTTCAGCTGCGGTTACACGGAATTTGTTTTCCAGTTCTTGTGTGATCTGATCGGTTACCGCTTCCAGGGGCAGCTGGACCGGTTCAATGGTTTCAGTGACCTTGATCAAAAAATAATCATCCTCGATCTGCCGGATATCACTGATCTGCTGGGGCTGAATCTCAAACGCGGCCCGGGCGAAACCCGGGGGATTGTCCAGTTCCAGTCCATTGCCTTGTGCATCAAACGCGTCTGTGGTCCTGACTTCTTTCTGAGTCATCAATCCCACCTGTTCCAGGGCGTCTCCATCAATGACTGCATCAAACGCATCTTCCACTCTGTAATAGGCCAGTTGCTGCATTTCTTCCTGTTTAAGCCGGGTTTTGATATCTTCGGCCACTTCGTCCAAAGATTTTGTATGGGCGTCAAACCGGTCCATCACCTTGATCACATGCCAGCCGAACCGGGTTTTCACCGGTTCGGAAATTTCCCCGGGCTGCATGGCAAATGCAGCCTCAGAAAAGGATGGGATCATGCTGTTTCTGTCAAATTTTCCCAGGTATCCCCCGTCTTCTTTGGAAGGTCCCTGGGAAATTTCTTTTGCCAGTTCAGCAAAATCTTCACCTTTCACAGCACGCTCATAAACGGCCATGGCCTGGTTTTTCGCTGTTTCCACGGCAGTTTCATCTGCGGTTTCATCCACTTGAATCAAAATATGACTGGCTTCCACCTGTTCAGGTATTTCAAATTCTTCCGCATGCTGTTCATAATACCCAGTGATCTGTTCTTGGGTAATGGTGACCTGATCCTGATAATCCCGGGGAGAATATCGGATAAAGGCTGCTTTGCGTTTGGGCTCTGATTGATATCTGGCCTTGTTTTCTTCGTAATGGGCCTGAATCTGTTCCGGGGTCACGGAAATATCAGAAATGTCAGCCGGATCCACTTGAATGTAATCCACTTTCCTGGATGTGTTGTGAAAGTCATAAAAACTGCGTGCTTCCATATCTGAGACAGACACGGCGCTCACAATCATGTCCTGAAGTTTTTGGGTTCTCAACTGGGCACGCTGGAGCTGTTCAAACATTTCAGGGGTCAGAGAGTTGAGCCCCAGCAGCCGTTTATACAATTCCATATCAAACCGGCCGTCTTTGTGGAACACCTCCATGTTCAGAATGGATTCCTGCAGTTCAGAATCCGTGACCCGGATATCGAAGGCATCGGCCTGTTCCGCCATCAGTTTTTCTTCAATCAGGGTATTCAGGGCCTGCTGCTTGACATTCAACGCCTTTAACAGATCATCGGTCAGGTTGTCCTGAAAGCGGTTTCGCATCTGTTCCACCAGATTCTTGTAGGCCAGCTGAAACTCATCAACCGTGATGGGGGTATCATTCACCGACGCCACTGAATCGTCCCGGCCGGAATTCATGGATCCCACACCCAGAAATACAAATACCACCACGATGATACCCAGAAAAATCTTGATAATCCAGTTGCCTGAATTCTCCCGCAGATAACGCAGCATGCCGCTCTCCTTCGTACATCATATAGTAAAAGTTAACAAATTTTATATAATATCTTTTCACAAAACCGGATGTCAATGTTTAATTCAAATCCACGGGTTGCTCTGAAAAAAATATTTTTTTTGTTGACACCGGCCCGCGATTCGATTATTAATCACCATCATTTTGATGTGGGGCTGTAGCTCAGCTGGGAGAGCGTACGGCTGGCAGCCGTAAGGTCAGGGGTTCGATCCCCCTCAGCTCCACCATTTAATACAGATAACATAAATTTTATCAGATAAAAAAACCTTCCTGCAGAACCTATTTGCAGGAAGGTTTTTTAATTTCAGCTGGTTTTAACCGTTCTCTTTATTTTTCAAACCGCACCACATATACGTGGCTGTTGCCTCTTCTGAACAGCAGCTGGGCGGTCCGGCCTTTTTCAATGCGGGATAACACCTCATGATAGGATGTCAGATCAGTGATTCGCTGGCGGTTGAGCTCCAGGAGCAGGTCTCCGGTCCGGACCCCTGAGCTGTCGGCCGGAGAATCCGGTTTGATTTCAGTGACAATCAGTCCTTTGACTTCTTCAGGATATCCCAGGCGCTGGGCAGTGGCGGTATCGAGTTCCTTGAACTTGAACCCGAAACTGTCAAATTCCTCCAGCGATGCCATTACTTCCGGATCCTGATCCGGGCGTTTTCCCAGTTTGACGTTCACGGTTTTTTCCTTGCCTTCCCGGATGATTTTTACATCCACGGTCTCATCCACCTTGAGATTGGCGATGGTGAGGGTCAGATCCCGGGAGGTTTCGATTTTTTCTCCATTGACCTCAAGAATCACATCCCCGGATTTGATTCCGGCCTCATGGGCGGGATTGTCTTCATACACCTTGGCCACATAAACACCGCGGGTCGAATCGATGCCGTAATATTCCGCCAGTTCCGGTGTGATGTTCTGGATGGCCACGCCCATCCATCCCCGGGAGACGTGCTTGGTGTCGATGAGCTGATCGATAATGCCGGTGGCCAGATCGGACGGGATGGCAAACCCGATGCCCTGGCCGGACCTCACAATGGCGGTGTTGATTCCGATGACCTCGCCGTCCAGGTTCAGCAACGGTCCGCCGCTGTTGCCCGGGTTGATGGATGCATCGGTCTGGATAAAGTCATCATAGGGTCCGGAACCGATAATCCGGCCTTTGGCGGAAATAATGCCCGCAGTAACGGTCTGCTCAAGCCCGAACGGGCTGCCGATGGCCACCACCCAGGAACCGATGTCCGCCTCGCTGGATTTACCGAATTTCAAGGGTTGTAAATTTTTGGCATCCACCTTGATCAGTGCCAGATCCGTCATGGGATCAGTGCCCACGATTTCCGCATCCAGTTCGGTTTTGTCGTGAAGAATCACCTTAATCTCATCCGCGCCTTTGATCACGTGATGATTGGTGACAATATAACCGTCCTTGGAAATGATGAATCCGGAGCCCAGACTCTGTTCTTTCCGGTTCTGGGGCTGGGGGTTGAGAAACGGGCCGAAAAAATCTTCAAGTCCTTCCCGGTTTCCGAAGGGATGACCGAAAAAATGTTCAAAAACCCGGCCGCCGCCCTGAACGGTTTTCACGGTCTGGATATTGACCACCCCGGCCTTGGCTGTTCTGGCCAGATCGGAAAACCCGGCCGGGATCATTTTTTGTTTCTGAGCGGCCCAGACCGGCAGGGATGTCAGCAGAAAAACACTCACCAGCAACGTGAGAATCAGATGCGTTTTGTTCAAGTGTTTCATGGTATTCTCCTTTTTGAATGTTGCGTTTGAAAAAAATCAATCAACGCCTGGTTTAAACAGATCTTTTCCTTTTGTAAGGGTATTATAATACTGAAAGATGATTTTTAAATGACCTGAAAATTACAATATGGCAATGTGAGCGTGAAACAGGCGCCTTTTCCGGGGTTGCTTTGGACATGAATATCCCCTTTGTGCTCTCTGACAATGGCTCTGGCAAAAGACAATCCCAAACCGCTGCCCGGACTGGTCCGGGAGGATTCTGCCCGGAAAAACCGGTCAAAAATCCGCTCGTGAAACTGCAAGGCAATTCCCGGACCGGTATCTGTGACTTGAATCGCCACGATGGAATCATTTTTTTTGATCATCTGCACCGTGATTTGCCCCCCGGGATCCGTATATTTGATGGCATTGTCCAGCAGATTGGAAAATGCCCGCTGAAGCATGGTCACATCCGCCATCACCTCAAACCGGCCCGGCCCATGACAGAAAAAAGCGATGTCTTTGTCTTCGGCCACCGGGGCAAACAGATCACAGGCTTCCTGAATCATTTGAGTCAGATCCATGGGTTCAAAATGAAAATCCCCCTCCCCTGCCCGGGTTCTGGAAATCACCAGCATGGTGTTGATCATGTCTAAAAGCCGGTCTGATTCTTCAATGGTGCCGGCAGCCATGGAATGAAATTCTTCCAGGGTTTCTCCCTGTAACAGCGTCAATTCAGCCGCACCCCGGATCCGGGTGACCGGGCTTTTCAAATCATGGGCCATGTTGTCTCCCATTTCCCGGATGCCGCTGACCAGGGATTGGATCCGGTCCAGCATCTGGTTGAAGGTGCTGGCCAGATCATCCAGCTCATCTTTGCTGCCCGTGACCGGTACCCGTTTCTGGAGACTGGAACCGGTGATGCTTTTGGCGGTGCGGGTGATGGTGTCCACCCGGGACAGGGCTTTTTGCACCAGAAACCACCCGGACAAAGCGGAAAACCCCACAATAAAACCCATGGCCACCATGAACACGCGCTTGAACGCACCGAGAAACCGGGACTGGGATTCCATGGTGACCCCGGTCTGCAAAATCGCATTGTGTGCCACAAATGTGTATAAAATTCGGGCCTTGTGAACGTTGTCCATCATGCGGGTATCAAACACCGGGGATTTTTTCTCTATCAGCTGGTGCAGCAGCTCATGGTCCACCTGGATATCTTTCCAGTAAGACATGTGAGAGGACGCAAACACCTCGCCTGTGGGATACAGGAGTCTGAAAAAAATCATTTTTTCGCCGGCGGCCTTGGATTCGATCACCGCCAGGTTGCCGGCCCCTCTCATCCCGCTCTGACGGATGACAGACGAAAACTGAGCGGCTTTGTCCATCAGCTCTTCATCGATCTGATCCTGGAGGGTCTGGACGGCCAGATAATAAAACAGAACAAACGCCACGGCAGCGGAGATGGAAAAAATACCCGTGAACCAGAGCGTCAACCTGAACCGGATGGTCCTGAACAGATCAGGCATCCGGATCCCTTATCACATATCCGGCCCCGCGCACGGTATGTATCAGGCGGTTCGGGTAATCTTTGTCCACTTTGTCTCTTAACCGGCAGATCCGGGCTTCCACCACATTGGTCATGGGATCGAAATTATAGTGCCATACATGCTCCATGATCATGGTTTTGGACACCACCCGGTTTTTATTGCGCAGCAGGTATTCCAGCAAAGAAAATTCCAGGGGCTGGAGATCGATGGGATCATCTCCCCGGAACACCCGCCGTTTCAGGATATCCATTTCCAGATCACTGCATGTGAGCACCACCGGATCTGTGACATTTCCGGCCCGGCGGATCAGGGCCTGGATTCTGGCCAGCAGTTCGGAAAATGCAAACGGCTTGGTCAGATAATCATCTGCCCCGGCCTCCAGACCTTTGACACGATCATCCACCCGGCCCCGGGCGCTCAGCACAATAATGGGCGTATTGTTTTTGTGTTTTCGGATGCGGCGAATCAGAGAAAACCCGTCCATTTCCGGCAGCATGATATCGATGACCAATGCATCATAGGACGTATCAAACGCTTTTTCAAACCCCAAAGGGCCGGTGGCTGCGGTATCCACTGCAAATCCGGCGGAATCAAGCCCTTTTTTCACAAACCGGGTAATTTTTTCATCATCTTCCACCAGCAGGATTCTCATGAATGCGGTTTCTCCCTGGATTGAAACGGTTTTGGCTGTCTGTGTGATCGATAAAGATTACTATGTGTCTTTATTATAGGAACCCCGGGTGAATAATCAATATTGATTTGATTTTTTTTGCTTGAACCAGTAAGGTGTGCCACAACTTTTTTGTCAACATTCCCCAAGGATACATTTTTGGTTCAATTAAAACATACGTGGTGGATTTTCCAGATACTGCTGCTTTTCGTGTCGGTATTTTTTTTCCTGTTCGGCCTGGATCTGCTGATATCCTCGTATCAACTGCCGGATCCGTTTTCTTTTATCATGACCTTTTTTGCCGCCAGTTTTGTGCTTTTAATCAGTACGGCCCTGGTCATCACATTTTTGATCAAAATGATCCGGGTCTACAGGCGCATCCGCAACCATTCCTAATATCAGGTGTTTTATGTCCGTTTTTTTTACCTTGTCCGATATATCCAAATCCTATGGTGATGATACCCTTTTTTCAGATCTGAGTATCGATTTCAAAGCCGGGGAACAATTGGGACTGATCGGCAACAACGGCAGCGGCAAATCCACATTACTCAAACTCATTGCCGGTGAAGCATTACCGGATACAGGAGTGATCAGCGTTCAAAAAAACTGCCGCATCGTATACCTTTCCCAGGAAGACCGCCTGAATCCGGATCATACCGTGGAAACCGTGCTGTTTGACTGCCTGTCTCAGTTACCCATGGATGACAAAGAAAAGCACCGCCGGGTGAATCAGGCCCTGGGAAAAGGAGGATTTGTAGATACAACTGTCCAGGTTAAAACCCTGTCCGGAGGATGGAAAAAACGGCTGGCCATCACCCGTTCCCTGTGCATGGATCCGAATCTTCTGTTATTGGACGAACCCACCAACCATCTGGATATTCATGGCATTCTGTGGCTGGAACAGATTCTGAAATCTGCGTTGTTTTCCTTTATCGTGGTGAGCCATGACCGGGCATTTCTGGAAAACACCTGTGCCGGGACTCTGGAAATTGCAAAATATTATCCCAAAGGATATTTCAAGGTCCAGGGCGGTTACCGGATGTTTGAACAGGAACGAAACAAATTTCTGGCTGCCCAGGAAAAACAGCAGGCATCCATGGCCAGCAAAATGAGGCGGGAGGATGAATGGCTTCGCCAGGGGGCCAAGGCCCGGTCCACCAAAGCCAAATTCCGCATTGATCAGGCAGAAAATTTACGTCAGGCCCTGGAAGCACTCAGGGAAAGAAACCGCTACACGGCCCGGGTGGACATGGATTTCACCGGCACCGGCCGCCAGACCCGGAAATTGATCCAGGTGCACAACCTGACCAAAGGGTATGGACAACAACCGCTGTTTTCCGGCATCACGTTTGAGCTGGGACCAGGATTCTGTCTGGGTGTGGTGGGGGTCAACGGATCCGGCAAATCCACGTTTCTGTCTTTGCTGGAAAAAAAACTGTCCCCGGACCAGGGCACGGTCAAATGGGCGGACGGACTTAAAATTGCGGTGTTTGATCAAAACAGAACCCGGCTGGATCCAGACAGCCTGCTGCGGGAGGCATTGAACCCGGCCGGTGGAGATTCCGTTCATTACCAGGGGAAAAGCGTGCATGTGGTCACCTGGGCCAAGCGGTTTCTGTTTATGCCGGATCAGCTGGACATGCCGGTGGGCCGGTTGTCCGGCGGTGAAAAAGCCCGGATCGTTCTGGCAAACCTGATGTTGCAGCCGGCGGACGTGCTGCTGCTGGACGAGCCCACCAATGACCTGGACATCCTGTCTTTGGAAGTTCTGGAGCAGCGGATCAAAGAATTTCCCGGTGCCGTGGTGATCGTTTCCCATGACCGGTATCTCATGGATCGGGTCTGCCACCGGATGCTGTTTCTGGACCCGGATTCGCCCCCGGCGTTTTACAAAAATTTCAGCCAGATTTTTTCAGCGGCCACCCGGAAAAGTCCGGGTTCTGAAAAACAGGCGCCTGCTTTTAGATCAGAAGCAAAATCCGGTGCCGCCTCAGCATCAAAACCCGTGTCAGAGACCCGGACCGGTCCTGGATCCGGACTTACTTTTTCTTTCAAGGACAAGTATGAACTGGAACATATGGAAGAAACCATTCTGGAAGCGGAAGCCCGGGTCTCTGAACTGAGTGCCCGTGTTCAGGACCCGGAAATTATGGCAGATCCCATCCAAATGGCAAATATCTGCCGGGACCTGGAAAAGGCGGAAGCCCGGGTCCAGGCATTGTATACCCGCTGGGATGAACTGGAACAGAAAAAAGCGGACGCCGGCAAATAACCGGATTCAGATCAGACAAACAACCGGGAGATCAGGCTGGTGACAGCGGTTTCAACGGTCAGAATCCGCTGTCCCATTGCGCAGGTGACAAAACCGATATCTTCCAGGGTCTTGACTTCCAGATCGATCCACCCTCCTTCCGGTCCCACTGCCAGGGTCACCGGCTGATTCACACCGGCCGGACAGATCTGTTCGGTTTTGGGGTGAGCGGTGATACATCGGGTGCCGCTTGATATCGCCGGCAGTTCATTTTTGACAAACCGGCTGAAAAACCGCTTTTTGCTGATATCCGGCATGACCGTGTCTTTTGCCTGCTCCAGGCCCAGCCGCTGGTATTGCACCAGATTGGCATCGTCCAGAAACGGGCTCTGCCAGAAACTTTTTTCCACCCGCCAGGAATTCACCAGAAAGATCTGCTTGACCCCCAGGGCCGTGACATTCTGGATGATCCGGCGAAGCATCTTGGGCCGGGGCAGTGCCAGCACCAGGTTCAAGGGTATGGCCGCCGGGGGGGGCTGGTGCAGTGTCACCTGCATCACCAGTTTCCGGGGATCCATGTCCTGGATTTTGCCGTATCCCATGTTTCCATTGACCATCCCGCAGGCCACTAAATCCCCGGGCACGGCTTTGAGCACGGCCCGGACATGGGTATGTCGTCGGCCTGTGAGACAGACCCGGTGGGCAGAAATAAAATCATCTCTGGTCAGCAGAATCAGGTTCACGGTTAGAACGTCACAATTTCCCGGGAACGGGTCAATTCGTCCAATCGTTTGTTTTTCCAAAGACTCCCGCCCATGGCTTCGGCCAAAGCTTCGGCCAGATGAACCGGTGTCACCCCGGTCAGCCGTCCCAGACCCTGCACACAGGATGGACAGTTGGTCAGAATCCGTGCCCGGGGTTTTTGTGTGACATGGCCTGCCAGGGTCAATGCGTCCTGTTTGCGCACCAGCATGTTGTGGCTGATATCCGGCCGGGACAGGGCCATGGTTCCGGCCTGGGAGCAGCAGTGCGGCACAGAAGTCACGGTGAACCCATGGGTTTTCAGCAATGCGGTTCCTTTGTCTTTTAATGAATCATGGCAGGGAGCATGGTAAAAACAAGGGGTTGCCGGCGGTTCCGGCAGGGTCCAGCGGTCCAGTACATATTCACTGACATCGGTTACCGGGGCTTCGAAAATCTGGGCCACACCCAGATGGCCCAGCGATTCCATGCAGGTGCCGCAGGACACCACCACGGCATCAAAGGTCAGGTCATTGAACATCTCCCGGATCTGGGTCAGAACAATGGTGTTTTTCAACGCCAGTTCTTCGAATTGCTTGGTCTGGGCATTGACCAGAAAAGGATACCCGCAGCACAGAAACGGCGGCGGCAGAATGACCCGGTGATTTTGGGACAGCAAAATAAACAGGGCCGCTCTGGAAATCCGTGAATAAATGCGTTCACTGCCGCATCCGGGAAAATAAAATACCGTGGAGATGGCCGGTTCCAAAGGTTCCAGGACCAATGCCTGATTTTTCAGGGTCATGGGAACTTTGGACCGGAGCGTGGCTGCATCCGGCCAGGGCATTTTAGACCGCAGCACCTGCATGGACCGGATCCCGGAAAACGGCTTGACACCGGCAACCGGGGACAGCAACGTGGCACCGGTGCGCTGGAAAAAAGTCCCTGCGCCCAGCAGCCACGGCCGGGTCAGCTGGTTCGGCAACGGCCGCTTGTCTGCCAGATATCTCAACGTGGTCCGGGTGGCCAGCGGGGTGTGTTTGAACTGCATGGTTTTAAGGATTTCCCTGGACTCGATGGTGATATCCCCGGAGTCGATATTGACCGGGCATTTGGTCAGGCACCGGTGGCAGATGGTACAATGATCTGCAATCTCCTCTAAATTTTTCAAAATCTGGAATCCAGTGGACCGGGTCCGCTGGGTGATATACAGCAACGCTTCAATCAGGGATCCCAGAGCCAGGTTCCGGTTCCGGGGATGAAAAAACATGTTTTTTTCCGGGAAAAACACCGGACACATGGGCTTGCATTTGCCGCACCGCACACAATTGGCAATGTTCATGGCCAGATCATACAGGGAACCATGCTTTAAAATCCGTGCCTCCAGCTTCAAAAGATTAAAGGAAGGTGTGAACACCTTATTTAAAATATCAGGTTCACTCAGTTTGCCCGGATTCATGATCCGGTCCGGATCCACCTGGTTCCGGTATTGATCCAGTGCCTGAACCGCTTCGGGTGACAGATATTTGAATTTGGTGATACCGATGCCGTGTTCTCCGGATACCACCCCGTTCAGGGACACGGCCTTTTCCATGATCCGGTCAGCGGTCAAAGCCGCCCGTTCCATCATTTCCCGGTCATTGGACAGTACCGGGATGTTCACATGCACATTGCCGTCTCCGGCATGCATGTGGGTGGCCACCACAATCAGACGGGCCCGGGTGGTGTCATAGATGGTTTCCAGTTTTTCCAGAATATGGGTATACCCCCGCAGACTCTCACAGACATGGGTATAGAAATTTTTGGCATGGATTCCTGCTTCCAGGGCATCTCTGGAGGCAATGGGCAGCTTTTTTTTGGTGGACCAGGCCAGATCCTTGGCCTGTCCCACTTTTTTTTTCAGCCACTGGGGATCGGACAGGGGCACGGCCCGGTCCAGGTAAGCCACCATATTGTCAATGATCCGGGCCTGGTTGAAAGCCTTTTCCTCCAGGTTGGTCTGGTCCACGAATTTGACAAATTGCGCCAGTGACGTCAACGGCAGCACAATGTCCTCATTGAGCTTGAATGCGTTGGTATGGGCGGCAATGGCCCCTAAGCGTTTGCGGTCCTCCCAGAAGCGCGTGGCTTCTTCATCGGTCCGGGCAATGGTCAGGCCGGTTTTTTCAAAGGGCGCCAGAATGGATGCCAGGGTCTTCACCCCCTGGTCGAGACACCCGGTATCATTGGATACCAGGTCCACCAGCAGCACCGCCTTGAGCCGGTTGCCCAGAGCGTTTTTGGTTTTATAGTCAATGGCCTTGATATAGGCTTCGTCAAAATGTTCCAGGGCCATGACCGCCGGATCCTTGTGGGCAAAGGTGGCGGAAATGGCTGTGATCACCTGACCGGCTTCGGTCATGTCATTGCCGAAAAACTCGATGCAGCAGGTTTTTTTAAAAGAAAATTCCGGATACAGGATGAACTGTGCCCAGGTGATGATCCCGTCACATCCCTCTTTCTGAATACCGGGAAGTCCGTTGAGATATTTATTGGTGACATCCTTGCCCAGACCTTTTTTGCGGATATCCGCTCCGGTCAGTTCAATGGTCCGGACCTTTTCGCCGGTGTCATCAAAGACGTCAAAAACCACCGCATCGGTATATAGAATTTTCCGGCCCGGATGGCCTTTCCGGGAAACGGTGTAGACATTGCCGTCCGGCATGACAATACGGTAGGACAACACATTGTCCAGGGCCGTGCCGAACAGGACCGCTGTTTTTCCCCCGGCATTCTCCGCCAGGTTGCCGCCAATGGTACAGGCCCAGGCCGATGTGGGGTCGGTGGCAAATATCAGTCCCTGATCCCGGGCCGCATCTTTGGCATCCTGGGTAAGAACCCCGGCCTGCACCTCAATGGAAAAACAGGTGCCGTCACCGACTTCAGCCAAAGGGGCAATGGCACCGATGCGGTTGAGTTTTTCCGTGTTGATCATTACACAGTCTGACGTGAGCGGTGTGGCCCCGCCGGTCAATCCGGTACCGCCTCCCCGGGGGATGATGCACAATCCCAGTTCACGGATTTTTTTCACCAGTTCAGGCACCTGGGATTCCTTGTCCGGACGCAGCACGGCTTTGGGCAGAAACCGCCGCCAGTCGGTTGCGTCGGTGGCATGGGCCGTCAGGGTGAAAGGATCGAAATAAATGTTGTCTTTGCCGACAATCGGGCGGAACGCCCGCAGAATTTTGCGGTGAAACCCTGCCTGAGTGGTGATTTGGTTGACCAGTTTTTTCAGGGTCTGTCTGCACGCATCCAGCACCTGGAACACCTCAGGATGTTTGGCAGCGTTTTCAATGATGTCCAGATCTTTTTCAAATTCGGAAAACAGCTGCTTTCGCTGGACCGGATGCGCCACCAGCTCCTGAAAAAGAAACGGATTTCGCCCGATGATGAACAGATCCCCCATGAACCGGTACAGCAGCCGGGCGGAACGGCCGGTGCTTTTTTTGGTTTCCAGGGTTTTGATGATCTGCAGCACATCGGATCCGAAAAGATGCCGGATAATCGGGTCATCCCCGGCCGATGTGTAGTTATAGGGAATCTTTCTTTCTGGATCACGCATGGCTACAGCTCAAAGGTCTTCATACTCACCACCAGCTCCAGAGCTTCGATTTCCGCAATCACGTCCGGCGGCACCGGGGTATCGGTTTTCAGAAAAATGATGTTGCGCTGGCCGTCTTCTTCCCGGCCCACCATCATGCGGGAGATATTGATATGGTGTTTTCCCAGGGTGTTGCCGATGGAACCGATGGAACCGGGCTTGTCCACGTTGTGAATCAGGCCCAGATGACCTTCGGGAATCACTTCCAGCCGGAATTTGTTGATGCGGACAATGCGGATCCGGTCTTTGCCGAAAATCGTGCCGGACACCACATCGGTCCGGGTATCGGTCACCACGGTCATGCGGATCAGGTTGATGAAATTCCCGGACTCAGGCGATGTGGCTTCGGAAATCTTGATCCCTTTGCTGCCGGCCAGGGAAATGGCATTCACGGTATTGACTTCATACGAGGTGAATTCATTGAGCAGTCCCTTGATCGCGGCAATGGTGACCGGTTTGAGGTCCAGGTCCGGAAATTTGCCCATATATTCGATCTGCACCTCCCGGATCCCTCCTGAAATGAGCTGGGCCTGCATTTTGCCCATTTTTTCCGCCAGATATAAAAACGGTTTGAGCTGGCGCAGGACCTCACCGGTGACCGACGGCACATTCACGGCATTGATCACGGTGTCATGCAGCAGATAAGCGATGATCTGCCTGGCCGCCGCCACAGCTACATGGGTCTGGGCCTCCCGGGTGGACCCTCCCAGATGGGGGGTGGCAATGACTGAATCCAATGCCAGCAGCGGCAGGTCACCGGGCGGTTCTGTGGAAAATCCGTCCAGGGCCGCACCTGCCACTTTTCCGGACACAATAGCGTCATACAGCGCGGATTCGTTGATGATCCCGCCCCGGGCACAATGGATCACATAGACCCCCTGTTTCATTTTTTCAAATGCCTCGGCATCCAGAAGATCGATGGTGGCATCCATTTTGGGCACATGCACGGAAATGTAATCCGCCCGGCTGTAAAGGTCATCCAGTTCCACAAACTCAAACCCCTGTTTTTCGATATGTTCCCGGGAGATATTGGGATCATGAACCATCACCCGCATTCTCAAGCCTTTGGCCAGATGGGCCACCCCGGAACCGACATTGCCGAAACCGACGATTCCCAGTGTTTTGTTGAAAACTTCCCGGCCCAGCAGCCGGTTTTTTTCCCATTTTCCCGCTTTTAACGATGCCGTGGCCTGGGGAATGTTCCGGGTCAAAGACATGAGCATGGCTATGGCATGTTCGGCCGTGGTCACGGTGTTGCCGCCGGGCGTGTTCATCACAGCCACCCCTTTTCGGGTGGCCTCGTCAATGTCCACATTGTCCAGACCGACCCCGGCCCGGGCAATCACCTTGAGATTGACGGCCGCATCCAGAAGAGACTTGTCCACCCGGGTTCCCCCCCGGATGGCCAGTCCGTCATAGGCGGGAATAATTGTTCTGAGTGCTTCCGGGTCCAGATCGGTTCGGATATCCACATCGATGCCCTGCTGCTGCTGTAAAATCTCGATGCCGGCCTCATCCATTGTTTCACTGACCAATACTTTCATCATCCCTTCTCCTGTTCAAACCGTTCCATGAATGCCGCAAGCGCGGCAACACTTTCCATGGGAACCGCATTATAAATCGATGCCCGGCACCCCCCCACAGACCGGTGGCCTTTGAGCCCGCCCAGACCGTTTTCCAGGGCCTCTGCCACAAACCGGTCTTCCAGGTCTTCTGTGGGCAGGCGGAACGTGACATTCATCAAAGACCGGGAATTTTTTTGGGCCGTGGCCTGATAAAAACCGGACCCGTCAATGACATCGTACAGCATCCGGGCTTTGCGCTGATTATGTTCCGCCATGCGTTCAAGTGTGCCGAAGGTTTCCTGAATCCATTCAAGCACCAGGTCAATGGTGTAGATGCCGAAACAGGGCGGGGTGTTGTACATGGAGTTGTGGGCTGCAAACGTCTTGTATGCCAGCATGGTGGGCAGGTGCTGTTCGGCTGTTTCCAGAAACGCCTCTTTGACAATGACCATGCAGACGCCGGAAGGGCCTAAATTTTTCTGGGCGCCCGCGTAAATGAGCCCGAACTTTTCCATGGGCAGGGGCCGGGAAAAAATATCCGAAGACATATCCGCCACCAAAGGGATCTCAAAGGTTTCAGGAAACTGATCAAACTGGGTTCCTTTGATGGTGTTGTTGGAAGTGACGTGCACATACCGGGCCCCGGGTGTACAGGAGATGGTTTTTGGCACATACGAAAAATTCTGGTCTTCGGAAGACGCGATCACCTGAATGGTTTTCCCCTGAATCCGTGCTTCTTTGATGGCTTTAGCAGACCAGGTCCCGGTGTTGATGTAGTCTGCGGTATCGTTTGGGCCTAAAAAATTCATGGGCACCATGGCAAACTGCAGCGACGCTCCGCCCTGAATAAAGAGCACATGATCGTCAGAATTCAGTGACAGCAGCCGGCGCACCCGGTCAATGGCGCCATTGAGAACAGCATCGAACTTTGCGGAGCGGTGACTGATTTCAGTGATGGACATGCCGGAGTCATTGAAATTCAAAAACGAAGCCTGGATTTTTTCCAGAACCGGCAACGGCAATGCAGACGGGCCGGCATTGAAATTATGGATTCGGTGTGCCGTCATCAGGGATATTCCTTTCAAAAGCCAGAAGATTGGATATTGTGTTCCCGGGTCTTGTGAAATTGGATGTCCGGCCATTCTTCCATGACAAATCCCAGCTGATATTCGCTGGTGGTCATGAACGTCAGGCACCCTTCCGCATCCAGGGCAAGGCTGGACTCGTTTTTCTGCCGGAAAAGTTTCAGCATTTTTTCATCCTCGCAGGTAACCCATCTGGCCACGGACAGGTCAATGGATTCATACCCGGCATTGACATTGTATTCCGCTTTCAGCCGGGCCATGGTCACGTCAAACTGCAGCACGCCCACGGCTCCGATCACGTGCATGTTTCCCATCAACGGCCGGAACACCTGGATGGTACCTTCTTCAGCCAGCTGGGTCAATCCCTTGTTCAACGACTTGGTCTTGAGGGGATCCTTGAGCAGGACCCGCCGGAAATGCTCGGGCGCAAAACTGGGAATCCCTAAAAATGTCAACGGCTCTTTGGTGGTGAACGTATCCCCGATCTTGATGGTGCCGTGATTGTGGATCCCGATAATGTCACCGGGATAGGCTTCTTCCACATGGCTGCGTTCCTGGGCCATGAACATGGTGGCATTGGACAGGCGGATCTCTTTTCCGATGCGGTGATGCTTCACCTTCATTCCTTTGACAAACTTGCCGGAACAGATGCGGAAAAATGCGATCCGGTCCCGGTGTTCCGGGTCCATGTTGGCCTGAATCTTAAAGGCAAACCCTGAGAAATCGCTTTCCATGGGGTTGACATCCCGGGACTGGGCCGGCCGGATCCCGGGCGGGGGCGCAATTTTCACAAACGCATCCAGCATTTCCTTGACCCCGAAATTGTTGATGGCTGAACCGAAAAACACCGGGGTCTGGGTCCCGGAAAGATACAAGGACATGTCAAAGGGATCGGATGCCCCTTTGATGAGCTCCACATCTTCTCTGAGCTGATCCGCCTGGGATGAAGCGATCAGTTCATCCAGCCGGGGGTCGGACAAATCCTGAATCATGATACCGTCATCATCTTTGGGCGTATATCCCGGAGTGAAAATCCCCAGTTCTCTGGTTTCGAAATTATACACCCCTTTAAACCGCTTGCCCATGCCGATGGGCCATGTCAACGGCACGCATTCGATCTGGAGTTTGTCTTCGATATCCTCGAAAATATCCAGCGGATCCAGCCCTTCCCTGTCCAGTTTGTTGATAAAGGTGATGATGGGGGTGTTGCGCATGCGGCACACCTCCATGAGTTTCCGGGTCTGGGGCTCCACGCCTTTGGCATTGTCGATGATCATGACCGCGCAGTCCACGGCCGTGAGCACCCGGTAGGTATCTTCGGAAAAATCCTGATGCCCGGGCGTGTCCAGCAGATTGATCTCATACCCTTTGTATTCAAACTTCATGACTGAAGAGGAAACGGAAATGCCGCGTTCCTGTTCAATGGACAGAAAATCGGACAACGCGGCCCGGTCGGTTTTTCTGGATTTCACGGCACCGGCCTGGGTGATGGCCCCGCCGAACAGCAGCAGTTTTTCGGTCAAAGTGGTTTTCCCGGCATCCGGGTGGGAAATAATGGCAAAGGTCCGGCGTTTATTGATCTCCCGAACCCTTGCCCTGTCTATGGTGTCTGATTCCATTCACTGACATCCTTGTCCATTGTTCCTGTTTGTTGCATGACAGGGCTGCATATATCCTGCCGCCGCATATTTTATATAATCAATCTTGCAGTTTATCATTTTTCATTACATCCGGCAATTCATTCTTAAAACAACACCGGCCATGGATGCCCCATGGCCGGTGTTTGAAAAAACAAAAAATAAGGGTTAAGACCCTCTATCCTCCTGATTTGCAACGAATTTTATAAAACAAGATCAGTCCTCCGGCCATGCCGGCGGCATTCAACCCGATATCGGACAAACTGCCAAAACGGCCCGGCACATACATCTGAAGCACCTCCACAAGAACCCCCACAGACATGGCAATCACAATGGTGACTATTGTGCCGGCCCGCCGGGAAAACCGGATGTGCGCAAAATAATAAAGAGACACCAGGGTCAATACCCCATACATGGGAACATGCATCAGGTTGAAAATCATAGACATTATTTTTTCCTGCCATGTTTTTTCAGACTCCGGTATTTCCGCCATGGGCATGAGGGATCCGGCCATGATCAGAATCACCACCGCTGTGAACAATAACGCCAGCCATTGTTTTTTTCTGCTGTAAGACATCCGGATATTATCTTTTCATGATCTGTTGAAGTTGTAGTGAGACCCAGTGCCATTCTTTTTTAAAAGAAAACCGGGCCAGGTTTTTAAACATTTGATTCAAAAACATAGAATATTGCCTTGTTTGCTTGAATTTTCCGACATTATAAGGGGTTTTGGGGAATGAACTTTCTTGGTCGGTGTCAAAATCCGGATGCATCATGTCCAGACATGCCAATCCATTGGACATGACCAGGGCCATGGGCCGGGTGAAGTGCCGGGTGTCAAACCGGCTCAATTCATGGACGGCATGGGAGAAAAAAAAACGGCTTTTTTCTTGGTAGACCTGTTTTTCCGGGGGTTTTGAAAAAAATGCCGCCCAGGCAAACACATCGCTTTTACGCAGGTCCTGGGCCGCCCAGGTTTCTGTGGGAAATTCCAGGATTTCCGGTTTTTCCAGATAAGGGTATTCATTTTCCGCCATCCACCCGGCATAATGGCGCAGCACTTTCCTGGCATAGGCAAACCATTCATCCATCTGGCCTGCAGATTGCTTGATCTCCAGGTACCGTCCCAGGGCCTGGAGAAATATGGTATAAAACCAGCGGATTTCCGCATTCAGCAAATCCATGGTTTCCAGATCATCTCCCGGATCCACAGCCCTGAGAATCAGGGCCTGGGCATGATCCAGATACATGGGATCATATGTGAGCAGATACCCGTCCAGCAGGGTATTTAACGCATTGCCACTGGCTCTGCAGGGACCGTCAAACTGAAAAATCCGGGGACCGGGTTTTGAAAACCGGGCCTTTGTTTTTACCGCCAGATGCCTTATCTGCTGAAATACCGTCTCTGACAAGGTATCCGGCCCTTCCAGCAGGGCAATGATATAACCGGCCAGGTCCTTGACCGCTTGTCTGTATTTTGGATGGCCCGTGATCCAGTAAAGATACAGCAATCCGGTGGCATAATTGTGTTCCGCAGATGGTCCGCCGCCAAAGCCTCCATCCGGTTTAAACTGCCTGTGTGCCGCAGATATGGTGCGATGGGAGGAGGTATGGGCATCCAGGTGATGGTCTGTGTGCCAGAACATCCCATGGTTGTACTGGTATTTGTCTTTGTGTGTGTGATAAATATCAATGTCAACCACATGATCTGCCAGATGGTTTGCCAGGGTGAACCACTGGTGTTCACCCGTGCGCATAAATTGAATCACTGCGCCTTTGATGACATCATACTGGTTATTGTAATGGGAAACAAAGAACTGATCTTTGGCCGCAGACACCGCTTCATGGTCGGCAAAAATATCTCCGAAATTACGCCACCCAAACTCATCGATCCGGATATTTTTTTGTTCATACCCAATGTCTTTGTTGATAAATCCCGCCACCAGCCGGTCATACAGGTCCACGTCCCTGTTTTGCGTTCCTTTTTTTGCCGGGACCGGTCCCGGGATGGCCTGATGATAGGCCTCACAGGAGATCTGCGGAACCAGGGGATCCACCGCAGACAGCAGCGGGGTGATTCCGGGTATGTCCGGAGCAAACCCTGCATAAAATGCATGTGTTTTTTGCTCTCCGGGCTGCAGTTCGAATAAACCCCCAAATGCTTCCGGAAACAGCCCGATATCAAGGTGATCTTTGGTTATTGCCAGGGATTTGGGGAAATTCTGCCAGAAATCTTTTATATATACCCCTAAAACTGCCGGCCGGCCGGTAACCCCCATGAACGGGGCCGCATGGTTACCGGATCCCTTTACATCGCCTGCGTGAAAAATTTTGTATCCTCGGAACTGAAGCGGTATGTTCCCGTCTTTGTTGACATGATTTCTGGAAAACCAGTTATCATGGCCGCTGGAATCCTGGTAAATGCGGACAGAAGAACACTCCGCCTCCCGGACCGGCAGCACCCCCGACTCAGGGGTATAAAAAACCGTGTTAAAATCTTTGTCATCCAAAGGAAGGCGCACGGTCAGCGATTTGAAATAAAACGCATTCTCATCTCCCAGATCCCAGGCACCGCCCGGGTGAACCGCTGCATTGGTGTTGCAGATGGAAAATTCAAACTTGACCCAGGGGGTGTTGGAAAAAAAATGGGTGAGGCACTCAAACTTTAAAAACCGGGGCCGGGTTGTATTTTCAAACCACCCCCTGGTACAGATGGTTTTGCGCAGCAGGGTGTCATGGGAAATGGTTGTCTCTTCTATGACAGGTTGCCAGATGGTGTCATCTGCATCCTTTAGAACAACTGCGCTGTTACTTAGGCAAGAAAAATCTCTGCCGTCATATTCCACACTGTAAAACGGCTGAAAAACCCCCTTGGTATTCATCTGCACTTTAAGTTGAGCAGATTGTATCGTTATCCGGTCTGCCTGGTGTCGGAGCCGGAACCCGGAAGTTGCGAATGGATCTGTTCCATCCGCCGTGACTGAGGAGGTATCTGCTGTTTTTTCAAGTTCAAAAACGACCGTGTCCCCCGGGTCCGCTGACACCTGAATATCCACCAGCAGCCATTTGATGCTGTGATCCGGCCAGGTTGCCAAGACCTTGTGCCCATAGGGAAGAATCTCACCTTTTTGGGTAGTCAGAAAGAGTCGGTCCGGATGAGTGGCATAGCCCCGGGGAAACGGGACACCAAAACTCACCGGTTCATTTACCCTTTTGATGCCTGAAGATTCTGTGAACTTAATTTTCATGGATCTGCCGGCGGATTTGAAACGGATTGCCCGCGCCCATGACATGGTCCGGCACCACGGCTGCCACCACGGCCCCTGCCCCGATCATGCTGGTATCACCCACATCTGCCATCACCACGGCCCCCTCCCCGATCCAGGCCCGGGGACCGATATGGACCTGTACCATATTTTTGGCATCAAACCCTTTCCATTGCCCGGTGTCATCTAAGGCATGCTGCTTTTTCCCACTGGTTACACTGACCCGGGAACCGATCAGGGTGCCGGCCTTGATCCAGGATGACCCGATCAGTGAGTAGGGTCCGATATACACATTTTTTTCAATTTTCACCTGCCGGTGGGTACATATGGCACCAAATGAGATCACACACGCCTTATCACAAAAATCAAGCACCTGCCGGTAAAATGCGGCCCGCAGATAGTTACCGGGCAGCCCCGGCACCAGGGCCCAGAACTGGGCAAAAAAGGCAAACCAGCTTTCTGCCTGAGTGTTCATCTGTTTTTCCAGGTTGACAATCCATCCTGAGGGCCAGACAATCATATAACACAGATAAAAACACAAACTTTTAAAAAAGGGTTTCATTTTCACACCGGGTTTTTTGAAATCACAAGTTTATTTTTTTGCCGGGACACCGTTATTTTTTCAAGGGTGATCACGCCGTGGGCATCTGCAATAATCTGTCCGTTCTGGATTACATGGCCATGGATATCAATATTTTTCCAATACAAAACAGTGCCGGGCATGACATGAAACTGTTGTATCCTGCGGGGGGTGATATCTACGGTACAAACCTGAGCAGGCGCCTTGTCCATCAGAGCGACGGTCATCTCCAGACGGTCAACGGTATCCACCAGGGTGGGATCCTCCCAGTACAGCCACTGGTTGGCCTGCCCGGCCGGATCGCCGTTTCCGGGATCGCCGTTTCCGGGATCATTGTCTAAGCTGCACCGGGTAAATGCCGGCAGCAGCTGATCGGTCCGGATATCCAGTGGCATGACACGTTCGCTGTTGTTGCCCGGCATCACGGTCCGCTGGCCATGTCCTTTTTGCCCCCAGACAAACAAATGGGGCTGTTTGGTTTCTTGCAGTGCTTTGAAAAACTTGACCGCCTGACCCCATCCGATCTGGTTGTCGTTTTTGCCATTGGCAAACGTGATAAATCCCATCTCCTTTTCCGGATGGGCATACAGATATTTTGCATTGTTATAATAATCCCATACCGGGGTGCCGTCTTCAAATTTAACTTTGAACTCCGGACTTCCCCATACCTTGGCATAAGACCCCTTGAACTGCGGGGATTCTTCCGGGATATGCACCCCGACCCAGGATCTGGCCCAGGCGATTTTTTCCGGATACCGGATGGCCATCATCACACTGCCGGATCCCCCCATGGAGGAACCGGCAGCAAAGGTCCGGGACAGATCCACCGGCCATTGGGAGTCTTTGTCAATAAATGCCAGAAAAGAAAACAGCCGGTTGATGGTAAACGGCCGCACCACGCCATGTTGCCA
Source organism: Desulfotignum balticum DSM 7044 (assembly GCF_000421285.1). Classification (GTDB taxonomy): domain Bacteria; phylum Desulfobacterota; class Desulfobacteria; order Desulfobacterales; family Desulfobacteraceae; genus Desulfotignum; species Desulfotignum balticum. The sequence goes on along the minus strand of NZ_ATWO01000001.1, from coordinate 2,003,775 downwards.
TTCCTTATTTGACTTCGGAGAATTTTTTGAAAACAGATGTTCATGATACCCGGTCCACCAGTCATAGGGATACTGGTTGGAAGCAAGCAGGATCGCCCCTTTTTCAGCATTGTTCCACCAGGCATATCCTTCCAGAAGATTTCCTCCCCATGAATGCAGATGAATTCCCACGGGTGCCGGATTTTTTACATTTTCAGGAACCGCCACCAGATAATCAAAGGGATGGGCATTCATTCCGGCATTGGGAAAAGTTTCCCAACGGGTAAAAAAATACAGGGTGGGATTTTTGATATATTGAAATTCTTTTGGGGATTCAACCCGCTGCAATATGGGTGTCCCGGGCCCAGTATCTTCTTGGACCGGGTTTTGGGTGACATTTTGTCCGATTAGAATTTCTTTGTTTTCACGACCGCCTGTGACAGCCGTGACCGCATAATAAAAAGAGCCCTTTTGCTCCGGTGTATATACGAACGCCCCCTTATTCAGTGCCAGAGGACCCTCTTTGGGTTTAACAGTATACCGGATGGCTTTTCTGCCCGAATATTTTTCTGCGTTGGTGTGAATTCCATAAAAAAATTCATTCCAACCGGTAAACCCATCCACCCGGGCCAGGGGGGTCAATTGTCTGACATCTTTAATGGGGGTATTTGACCGGTAAATGTGGTACTGCACCTTATTTTTGATCTGTTTTTTTCTCTCAAAATACTGCCCATAGGTTATGTCAGCATCCGGAAAATCATTTTTCACCATATCAAAGGTTAAAAATGTCTGGCCGTCTGTATGCCATGCCCTCAGATTTTCGACCTGAGAAGCCTCAGTAACCGGTTGACGGACAGGTTCTGATTTTTTAGGACGAGCTGATGCTGGTATTTCAACCGGCGGCGATTCTGCCTGGCTTGGTTTTATATACCAGCTGTTTTTGACAGACAGGTCATTGTCAAACACCCTGGCAGATCCGCCGTCCCGGGATCTGATCGCCCGGTTGGCAAAATTGCCGGCAATCACCACATCTTTTGTTTTTTCAAACCGGTATTCAATGGCATTGGGATAGGTGGAATCAATATAAATGGTGTTGTTCACCACCTCGATATCTGTTGCGTTGCAAAGGTAAATACCGGTATCTTTTGTGGTATGGATGAGATTATCGGCAATCCTTCCTGAATAAACCGGGGAGTTGTCCATGCCAAACAAAATACCCCTGTCGCAATGGATGATTTTATTGCCGGTAACAATGATATTTTTTGAATGGTTCCAGAAATGGACCGCCCCTTCTGTGAGCTTGCCCCCGGGATTTGTGATATTTTTGAACACATTGTTTTTCACCACCCAGTTTTCCCCGTGGTGGACATCAATCCCGCCGGTGTAAGACTGGAAAGCTTTGCCACCGGTAAATTCAAACACGCAGTTTTCCACCATGGCGGAACGGATAAAATGGCCGGGTCTGTTTTTATCAAAAGATCCCTTGAGCATCTGTTCACCGGTATCAAAAAAATGCACATTGCTGATAAACACTTTTTCCACTTTGTTTTCACCATGGATCTGAACCGCATGCCGTTTGACTTGTCCGATCTTCAGATTCTGGATATAAACGTGACTGCCGTTGATACTGAAAACATTGTCAACGTTTCCGGCATGTCCTTTACCCTTGATCACCACCGCACCCGGATTGAGCGAAATGCCTTTGTAAGTGACCCGGTCCCCGGATATCTCAATGCGGTGCGGGATCTCATACACCCCGTCTTCAATCAATACCGTCAAATTGCCTTTTTTGTTCAACGGAACGGTTGCCATCAGTTCTTTGACTGTGGAAACCACCAGAGTGTTTGAAAAGCCTGCCTGCGGCATGGCAAAAAAAATACCTGAAATAAAAAACAAGAAAACTATCTGTTTCAAACGGATTGGCATAATGGTTTCAGTTTTTGCAGGCACGCATTTTTGGGTTTTCAGTCATAAGTCCCGGTGATCTTGGTTCTCACTTTCTTTAAACAGATCTGATACAAAGCGTTGTTAAACAGCAGCAATACAAAAAAAATTTCATAAACATTCAGGCTCAAAAACAGTGAACAGACGATCAGTCCGCTAAAAGAGGCGGTGCCGGCTTTATTGTATAAATTTATTTTGTCCATATCCTGATCATCAACAAAGTGAGGGCACCAGCGGTGAATTCTTAGTGCATGTACAAAAAACAATCCAACGACAACAATATAAGCAAGCCCGGCGCCGACACCTGATTCGGCAGCAAATTGAATGAATGTGTTATGCGCCACCATTGGTCTGATATCATGGTACTCTGGCAAAGCGGTAATAAATGATCCGATCCCTACACCGACAATTGGATGATCTGCGATTATTTTAAGACCCCCGGCCCATGCATGAAGCCGATCTTCTGCCGAACTTTCCCCCTCAAAATCAACAATGCTCTGACTTCTTTGTGTCAGAACATCGCCGGCCTGCCATTGATAAAAAATTAAAAATACCGCCATTAAAGGCACCGCCCATATTTTTTTCTTGGAAAGAAAAATTACAGAAAACATAACTGTAGCAATCCCAACCAGCCCTCCCCGTGATCCGGTTAAGAACACAGCATGCCACCCCAGCGGAATAATTGCCCAAAGTATCCAGCTCAGCCATCTTTTTTTACATTCCCAGCCCAGATAATAGATAAAGGGCAAACCGGTCACAAACAGCATGGCAAAGGCGTTTTCGTCTTTATAGATATTCCCGCCGTCCAGTCCGGACGGTCCCATCAACCGTCCCGTGTTAAACTGTGCCCAGTTTTCAGAAAAATACTGATGATTGGCCCAATAAGTCAGGTAGAATGTTGAAAAAGCAAAAACAAGTGTGAGATATTTTAATTTTCGAATATCGTTGATTTCCAGAGTTGCGCAAAAATAAAAAACAAAGATGGTGTTTGTTATCGAAAATAATTGGTGCGGTTCAAGTCCGGCTGAAGCAAACGAGGAGACATAAGGACCCAAAAAAAATGAAACAGCGATGCAGAACCAGAGGAGTCCCAGCCAGCAATTCTGCCAGTTAATCAAGAAATCAAGATCAACATGCTGTCTGAAAAAGGAGAGGAATACCCCGGAAAGGGTGGCCAGTGCAACAATCAAAGAGACGCGCAAGCCTTCAAAAACCCACCACCAGATATACTGAGGGCCCAGTATAGCAAGCAGATAATAAGCGACAATTCCCACCCATGGACGAAATATTGCAGCGCCACCGCTGACTGAAACCAGACCTAAGAGAAATAGTCTTCCCACAAGTTATTAATTTTTTCCCCTATTATTTGGCATTATTTGACCAGATTTCAGACGGGATAAAAATTCATTGACATTTTTACCCAGACAGCATCTGAATGCCTGAACATAGCTTCTTACATAAAATGGATTCCACAAAATGGATTTAAGGAACAATCCAAGGGCAGTGATCATTTTTTTTTCTGCAAACTGCATCATCCCATCATTGTAGAATAATTTTGCCTGAACCCATCGAAACAGCCATCCTGTCGAATTGGTCTTAATAAAATGCTTTTCAACCAGTTTCGCATGATAATCCCGCATCATTGTTTTGTTGTCAGTCAAGCTTTGAGCGTGTTTTCTGTAGAAACATAACGACATGTCATTGAAGAAAACATTGCCTGTTTTAGCCAGGCGGATACGTAAGTCAAGATTTTCAGCACCTCTGAGTTCCGGATCAAAACAACCGGCTGCCAACAATTTCTTTTTTTCCACCAGAAGGGTTCCACCCCATATATCATTGTGGTGTGTCCACAGCTTAGTATATATTCTGCCTTGAAATTTCTTATCAGGCATACACTCCCGGATAATTTTACCTGAATTGTCGATCATTGTGTAACCACTGTAAATAAACGCAACGTCATCAACACGTGCATACAACTCTATCTGCCTTTTTAATTTATCTTCATGCCAGACATCATCGCTGTCTAAAAAGGCAATCAGGTCTCCTCTGGCAATTTCAATCGCTGCATTTCTTGCATGGGCCGGTCCTTTATTAGACTGCCGGATGATTTTGAGCTTTCCTTCAAACGTTTTTTCAAAAGATTGGACGACAGCATAAGAGTTATCTTCAGATCCATCATCCACGGCAATCAGTTCATAATGGGTATAAGTTTGGGCCTGTATGGATTTGAGTGCAAATGGAATATATTTTTCCCTGTTGTAAAAAGGGAAAATGATTGAAACAAAAGGTTTTTTTAAATCAGAATGTTGCATAATCCGTCTGAAGGGCATGCCAGATAGAGTCCATAAGAAGAAATTTTCTAATTGCAGTCAAGCACTTTTTGTAAACAGGAATCCGGCGATATTCCTGAACAGTGTCTCTGGGCATAAATCTTACCGCGTATCCTGTAAAAATGGGCCTGTGCTTCAAATTCGGCAGTTGTATTCCGATTCAGTTTTGCCCGGTACAACTGCCAGAGCGTCTCGATCAGTTGTCTCCACAAGTATCTGGAACATCCGCCAATCAGGGTGCCAAAATAATCATTCGGTGTTACAGAAGAATAGCCAATCCGGAAATTTCTGTATGCCAGCCCTTCAGATGTCAATTGAAATGGCCTGATTTGATGATAAACGATACTGTCAGGTAAATACACCGACAAAAAACCGTTTTTTTTTAACCGTGCAAGTAATTCTGTTTCGCTCCCCATTCTGTAGACGGTTTTATTGTCCGGACCAATTTCTGTATTATAGGTATACCCCTGATCAAAAATTTTTTTTCGTATTGCCAGATTCGGCCCATAGGGCAAAAATGGGCCTGAATCATAAAGCTGTTCGGTTGGAAAAGGATCATGCAAACCAAAGATGCTTTGATTTAATGGATGATGGTTTCCCCAGCATGGCGCTTGATTGTCCGGCCAGGCCGCCAGAATTTTTCCCCCGAATACATCATTTGCCGGCCATCGACCAGCTCCCTGCCACATATGAATCAACCAGTTTTTGTCTGCGATGATATCATCATCAGTAAAAACAAAAAGATCTCCTTTTGCCAATGGAAGTACCAGATTAAGTGCATGATTCTTGCCCGGTTTTCTTTGAACGAAAAAACGCAAGGGAAGCCGGTGCCTGTAGCTATTGACAACTTTTTGTGTGTCAATATCATCTGCATTGTCCACAATCAACAGTTCCCATACCAGATTTTCAGTTTTCAGATACAGCAGACTGTTCAAAGTTCGTGACAAAATATCAGGACGGTTGCATGTCGATAATATGACAGAGATGTTCAAGTCATGCCTCTTTTTTGTTGGCAACCGTTATCGCCATAAATTTGAATTGTTCTACCATATACCGAAGTAACGTGTAGATAAAAACTGCAACACCAAGCATTTCAAGCAACTCTTCACATGTATAAAAAAAGCAGTAAAGGACATTGTCCTTTCCATATAATTCCGCTTGTCTGCCACCAAGCAGTTCAAATCCGATTGCACCTGAAACAAAAATGCTCCCTGAAACTAAAAACAAAATCATTATTGGTTTGGGAAGATCGAACAAAAATTTTAAGTACAGGATCATGAAAACCATCAGAGCGGCGCTGTAAGGCAGAACCCATGCATAGTAGAAGAACCCGGACATATTGAAAGTGTTTCTTGTGATGATTGTCAGATTCTCGTGTATGCCATGTATTTCATCGATTGATAAAAATAAAAAGATTAACGCAAGACCAAACCAGGGCAAGTATGAGAATGTTAACTTTTTATTGATAAATCCTATCAATGAAAGCAGGATACTGACAAACACAAGAGCAATTGACGAATAGAGGGTTGGAATATTTCTTTCAAGACTGAAATCAAACAACGGAATCAACCCATAAACATAATCATGATCAAAATAATATTTGGATATGATTCCCAGGACATTGGCACACAACAAAAATAAAATCAGATACAGATTCAACTTCAAAACTTCTTTCGGGCTGAATTCAAAACGCATCTATTTCCTCATTGGTTTTTAAAAAAATGATTTATCCCTGTTGTTTATTATAGATTTTAATAGCTGCAGGCATTCTTTGTCCATTACACCTGTTTGACCATAAGCTTTTAATTCGCGCAATCCCATTTCAAGCAATACCGCTTCTATCCATTGAATAAAATCGATTTCTTCTATCTCCATCAAAGCGGTGTACCTGTTCAAACATCTTTTTATCAGTTCCATCGATTCAGGAGTAAAGAATGCCGTTTTGACCACCTCATAAAATGATCTTGTTTGTCTTGTGATGTTCAACGCATAAATCAGGTTAACAACAAACCAGACGATGTCTGATGGAACCGGAGACGTGGCCGTGGAAAATTCCCAGTCAACAATCCCTGAAATGGACATATTTCGTTCATTTACAAGGATATTGGCTCCCCAGTAATCATTATGGATAAAAAATCGATTCTTTTTGAACAGCGTGTCCCTTGTCTCAACTATCAAATCAATTTCTTTTATGGACAGACCTGTCTCTGTGAGCACGGCAGCCGGCAGAAGGCTCAACGCCCTATCCATACCGGGATGTTTATTTTCAATATCCTTTGAGGTGTTCATCCCATTGATTTTTATTAAAATCTCTATTGCTTGATTGACAAGGCTCCAGGTCAAAGGGGTGTTTTTTCGGGCACACAACACGTCATGAAGAGTCCGCCCCCTTATCCCTTCTTGAATCAGATATGCACATCCATTCAAATAACCAGCCATGTAGGGATATGGGATATATGGCCGCAAAAAATCATCCTTTGCCGCTTTCTTCAATGCCTCAAATTCTGTTTCAATTTTAAAATTGAATTTTTTATTTCTGGTTGTCTTCATGATATATTTTGGAAAGTGACAATGATGTTCAGAAAATACCATTATCAGATTATTTCCATGATCTTCCAGACATGAAGACAACAGAACACAATCAATATCTGCAGGTGGATTTTCCTTAAAAATATCCGCCCAGTTATTCAATAAAAATTGTTTGAAAAACATCTTATTTTTTAAACTCAGGCACCGCTATAATCAGAAAATATTCATACAGTCGATCGGAAATTCCCCATAAAATCATCAAATGTTTGATAATTTTTTTGATTTTTCCCTTCCAGGAAGGATCTGTCTTTAACTCAAATATATATGTTTCAATATGCTGCCTGTTGGTTGAATCAATGGGTATGAAACAATAGTAATAATCCGGATGAACACCAAACACACTTATTTGAAGTTGCGTTATTCGCTTGAACATCTTTACCAGAGATTTCAATTCCCTGTTATTGCAGAAAACAGCCATGCCTGAAATATCAGGCATACGCCAGCGGGATATTAATTGATTGATTTGATTCAGACCCAAAAGGCCGGCATGGTTGTCTATGACAATGACATCATTTGATTTCAAATCAGTGTCCTTTTGACATGGCAGATGCTTGATATCCTCCTGAATCTTCAGTAAATTGTCTTTTGTTTTAAACAAGCTGAAATAATGGATTTTACAATTTTTTTCCTGTGTAAAAAAAAACTGAAGTAAAATATCGGTCCGGCTTGATTTTTTTTCATGCATGGTCATCTATTTTTCCGTTCAAAAATCAATTTGCCATAGCTGTAATAATCGTGAAGTTCATTCAGACCGGAAAATAAACAGGCAAACACTGAAAAATATATCAGAATAGCGGCAAAACCGCCAACCGCAAGGCTGATCACTGTATTCATATGTTGTGAAAAACAAAACAGCAGAAAACACCCTGCCACCATAATCAAGCTTGATATGAGAGGTTTGCCCACCGCATATAAAAAATCTTTACTGCGGATGGCAGTTCCTTTGAACGTATAATATACCGTTGGAAACAACACCAGGTAGTTTGCTGCAGCATATCCGGCAGCCACACCCTTTCCTCCCCATGGCAGGCCCATGGCAAATGAACTGCAAATAACCACAGCACTGAAAACACCCATTTTCAAATACAGTCGGCTTCTTCCGGTTGAGATGAGCACCATTCCCAATGTTCCGCTGACCGGCTGAACAAAAGCGGCAATGGCCAGTATTTTAAAAATGACACTGGCACCTATCCACTGGGGCCCCAGCAGCAGATGAATCAACTGGTCTGAATATACCAGCATAAACCCCACAAGTGGCATGGATACAAATGCAAGCAGTGATACACATTTCAAATAGTAGTTTTTATACAGATCCGGATCATTCTGCAACCGGCTCAAAGCGGGCAGAGCAACACTGGTCATGGGATCACGCAGATTGGTAATGGGCATCATCAACAGCTGGTATGCTTTGCTGTAAAGTCCCAGAGCTCCGCTGCCATGGTATCGTCCAATAAGCACATTATCCATGTTTCGTGAAAAATAATTGATGGCATTGAATCCCATCAGGTCAGAACCGAACCTGATCATGGCCCCGACACCTGAATGACGATATGGCAACCCAGGTATCCAGTTGCAGGAAAGCCAGCAACCGATCGTCATCAACGTAACATTGGTCAAGGTGTTAAATATCAAAGCCCAGTAGCCAAACCCATAATATCCGGTGATAATGGCCACCAGAATACCACCGGTCAGAGATAATATCCGGATTTTAGCCAGTGTATAAAACCGCATCTGCCGTGTGAGCAGAGCGGAATGCTGAATGTTCAACCCCCCGGTAATAAAAATAACAGATAACGACAACATCACCTTCAGCATTTCAGGCGTTTTGAAAAACCATGCCACAACCGGAGAAACGGCCGCAACAACCAGAGTAATCAACAGCCCGATCGCCGCATTGATCCAGAACAGAGTGCTGACCTGTTCATGGTTGATATTTTTTCGCTGAACCGTGGCTGTTGACAAACCCAGGCTTGAAAAGATACCTGCAAAACCTGTGATAGAAACCGCCATGGCATTGATTCCATAATCCTGAGGGCTTAAAATCCTGGCCAGAATCATGGTGGAGCCCAGCTGGATAATAAACATCACGGCCTGAGAACCGACCGTCACCATCCCGCTTCGCAAAGACCTTTTTTTCAGGTCAGACTGAAGATGGGTGGTATCAAATATATGACGGTATTTTTGCTTGGATGTCGTCATTTATGGCTGCCTGTCAAACAATCATAAAGATGCTGGTAATCCAATGCCATTTTTCCGGCTGAAAATTCTGTTCTGATCAGTCTGGCTGCTTTTGAGGCTGTCATTTGCGCTGTTTGCATATCCCTGACCAGATATTCCAAAATCCCAGCCAGTTCAACATCATTTCCCGGCTCGAATAAAAAGCCGGTATGCCCCTGTTTTACCAGTATCCGGCAGCCGGATATATCAGATGCCACCACTGGAATTTCCGCGCCCATGGCTTCCATCAGGCACCGGGGAATTCCTTCTGAGAGTGAGGGAAGCACAAACAGATCAAAACTTTTTAAATACGACAACCGGTCCGGTTTAAACCCGGTAAACAGAACATGCCGAAAAATGTGCAGATCTTTGGCTGCCTGCACCAACGGATCTTGATGATCTCCCTCCCCCACCACAACCAAATGCCATGAAAAAGACCGGACCCGGGCCAGCGCTTTCAGAAGCGTGTCGATTCCCTTGCCTTGAATCAGACGGCCGACATATCCGATCACTATATGGCCGGATTGTTTGATGCAATTGATCTGTGCCGGGATGGTGGTCACTGCATCTATCTCATTGATATCCACCCCGTTTTGAATAAAAGTCAGTTTTTTTTTGACAAAAAATTTTTTTTCAAGGCCGGCATACAGCTCCGGTGATAAAGGGACTACGGCATCCAGCCAGGGAAATATCATCCGGTCCATCATTTCATAGCATTTGAGGGCAAATCCCGCTTCTTTGCTCCAGCCATGGGGGGTGGAGATGATTTTACACCGGGTTCCCATGACAGCCAGAAACCCGATCATATCGGTTTTGTACCAGTGGGTATGAAGAATATCGATCTTGTTTGCAAAGATATACTGCCGCAGTCTTCTGACAGCAGACAGATTGATTCTGCCCGGCGCATTGATCGTGACAGTTTGAAATCCCAGGGCGGCCGCCTCCCGGATCAGGGGCGGGTCTGCCTTTCCCGGGTCATCTTTGATCACACCGACAACAGATTCCACTTTGGCAGGGTTCAGGTACCGGACCAGAGCCAGAATCCATCGTTCCGCACCATACAGCCCGGCAGGGCTTCCCAGCTGTAAAACACGGATGGGCCTTTGTTTCATTGCAACGGTCCTTTGTGAAACTGTTTTTCCCACAGCCCCAGCATCATCAGGCCCCAGAGCAGAACACTGTGGTCCGCCCTTCCCTGCTGATGACGGGACCACAGGGTGTGAAGCTGTGCCGGGTTCATACAGGACAGAACCACCTCACTGTTAAAGATATGATCATGGGCAAACGCGTTTAAATCCTTGCGAAGCCAGTGTGCCGCAGGTATGGCAAATCCCTGTTTGGGCAGATCTATAATTTGGGGAGGCAGGTGTTTTGCTGCAAGGTGACGCAGCAGCCGCTTGCCGGACCCATGGCTCACCTTCAAATTCAGGGGCAATGCAGCGGCAAATTCAAGGATCCGGTAATCCAGCAGCGGATTTCTGACTTCAAGGGAATGGGCCATGCTCATTCTGTCCACCTTGACCAGCACATCGTCGGTCATGTAGCACTGGATGTCGGTATGCTGGCTTCTGGAAACCGGGTCTGTGCCGCTGCTTTTCTGATACACCGGCATCACGGTTTCCGCCGGGGTGAAGCCTTTCAGGGCATCCATGAAACCCTTTGCATACAGGTTCTGCCGGATCTTTTGCCTGAGCCAGATCAGGTCGTTGTAAAACGCCTGGGCATCGCTGACAGCCAGGTTTTCAAAGATGGTTTTCAGCCGCAGGAACCGGGGCAGTCCGGGGCCGGCCGGATACAGGGCACCGATCAGAGAAAACAGCGGGGTTCTCAAAACCGCCGGGAGCACCGATCGCAGTCTGGATTCCATCTGGTGGGGCAGATACCGGAAGGTGTATCCGCCGAATCCCTCATCCCCGCCGTCTCCGGACAGGGCCACGGTCACATTTTTTCCGGCCATGCGACACACATGCCAGGTGGGAAGCGCACTGGAATCGGCAAACGGTTCATCAAAAAAAGCGGCGATTTTTTCAAGGGTCTGGGATGCATCCGGATTGACGATGAACTGGTGGTGGTCTGTTTTTAAAAAATCCGCCACCATGCCGGCTGCCGGCAGTTCGTTGAACCCTGTTTCATCAAACCCGATGGTGTGGGTGGCAACCGGTTGAGATGATATCTTCGCCATAAAAGACACCACCAGAGAAGAGTCTATCCCGCCGGATAAAAACGCACCCAGGGGCACATCACTGATCAGTCGGAGCTTTACCGCGTCATACAGCAGTTCCGTCAACCGGTCTGAAGCCTGGTCCATGGTCAGGTCACGGGTTGACCCGAAATCAAGATGCCAGTATTTTTTCAAATTCAAGCCATCAGATGTCAGGGTCAGGGTGTGGGCAGAAGGCAGTTTGGATATGTCATCATAAATTGAATAAGGAACCGGGATATAGCCAAAGGAAAAATAGCAGTCCAGGGCTTTTGGATCTATTTTTTTCTGTGACAGGCCCGCAGCCAGGATCGCCTTGAGTTCCGAGGCAAAAGCAAACCTTTTGCCGTCCCAGAAATAGTAAAACGGTTTTTTGCCCACCCGGTCCCGGGCGGCAAACAGCGTTTTTTTCCGGCTGTCCCAGATGGCAAAGGCAAACATGCCGTTGAATTTTTTAACGCACGCTTCTTTCCATTCAATATAGGCATTCAGCACCACTTCTGTATCTGATGTGGTGCTGAACCGGTAATTTTTGCGCACCAGTTCTATTTTTATCTCTTGAAAATTGTACACCTCTCCATTAAACACAATGTGCAGGGTTTGATCCTGGCTTGCCATTGGCTGTTGGCCGGTAGAAAGATCAATGATGCGCAACCGTTTGTGGCCTAAGGCCGCATGATCATCCACATAAACCCCTTGTTCATCAGGGCCGCGGTGGGCCATGGTGTCTGCCATGTTTGTAATCTGCGCCATGGCGCTGTCCCGGTTATGGGGCACAAACTGAATGATTCCGGCTATACCGCACATGCTGGTTCAATGTCCTGATCTATAACTGCTGGTAAAGGGTTTTATAGGTGTGTATCATCCGATCAAACGTAAAGTTTTCCAGAAACCTTTTGTTTGCCTGATTTCCCATTGCCTGTGATTTTCTTTTATCCAGGGCCGCTTCTGTCAGTGCCCTGGACAGGGCGGCACCATCCCCTGTAGGTACCACCCATCCGGTCTGGTTGTTTACAACAATTTCAGGGTTGCCCCCGGCATTGCTGACAATGGCTGGAACCCCGGCGGACATGGCCTCAAGAAGAGCCATGGATGTGCCTTCACTCAAACTTGCCAGAACAAATACGTCCAGTACCGGTGCCAGGGCAGCGGCATCTTTCTGATACCCGGCCAGGACCACATGATCGGAAAGCGACATGTGAATAATTTTTTCTTTGATTTCATTGAACAGGGGCCCATCCCCGATGATCAACAGTTTCAGGTCAGGACAGCCGGCCAAAGCTGTCTGAAATCCATCCAGAACAACACAGAGATTTTTAATGGGATCCAGCCGGCCGATAAATCCGGCCACCACATCTTTTTGAGTGAAACCGAATCTGGCCCGCAAGGCCCTGCGTTCATCCGGGGCCATGGCAGGCAGGGGCCGGGTCCCGTTATACACCACATGGGTTTTGTCCGGGTCAAGGCCTTCATAGAGAAACAACCGGTTTTTCACATCATGGGACACGGCGGTCACCGTGTGTGTCAGTCTCTGCAAAACCATCCGGTTGAACGCCCGCCTTTTTTTATTGAGCACCTCAGGATACAGCCGGCCGTGTTCTTCAAACAAAAGTTTCGGCCTGGGATACAGCAGCCGTGATAACCCGGTATAAAACCAGGGGGTGCACTGATGGGCGTGAAAAAAATGGATAAGGTTCCGGGCCGCATACCGGGCCAGCATTACCGGCAGCCGCAGATCCAGTCCGGGCTGGCGGTAAAGGGACAATACCGGTATGCCGGCCCTCCTGATCGGGTCCGCCCAGATCCCGGGTTCATCCAGGCAGATGATCCGGATATCATATTCTTTATGCAGTGCCAGGGCCATGTCAGCTGCCAGGCGTTCTGTACCGCCTAAGTTCAAGGAATGCACCACATATGCCACCCGTTTGTTCACGACAACAGATGATCCAGTTTTTCCAGGCAGGTCTGCCAGGCATACCGGGTTTTGATCATCTCCCTGGCTGACCGGCCCAGAGAGAGGGCATATGGCCGGTTTTTCAAAAGCGTCACAACCGCCCCGGCAAACTCGGTTTCTGTGTCTGCCACCAGCACATGGGTCCCGGCCCAGGCATTGATACCGCAAAAAGCAGCAGATGTGGCAACCACCGGCCGGCCCATGGCCATGGCCTCAAGCACCTTGTTCTGAATTCCCCTGGCAATGCGCAAAGGCACCACACACACCGTTGCTTTTTGATAATATTCCCGGATATCTGCAACATACCCTGTGACAACCACACCGGCTGTTTTTGACAATGCTCTGATCTCAGGGGATGGATTGCTTCCCACAATCAAAAATCTGATCTGTGGGAAAACTTTTTTTATCTGCGGCAAAATTTTTTTGTAAAACCAGATTACCCCGTCAATATTGGCATAATAATCCATGGCACCGGTAAACACCAAGGTGGGATCACTGCCGGGTTCAGGTAATTGCGTATCCCCGCAGAAATAATCTGCATCCACCCCGTTGGGCACCGGGGTCACATGTCTGGCACCCGGCACCTGCCCCTTAAACAGGGCAGCTTCATTTTCAGAAACAAAGATGGAAACATCAAATGACTGGTTGATTTTTTTCTCATACGCCAGCAGCCGCCTGGACTCAGCCAGAAAAATTTTTGACATGGGGAATCGTGCGGTTTTGGCATACTGGCGCCACTTATCAGAATCCACGTCACAAAAATCCATGACCAGCCGGGGAGCCGGCTTTTTTTTTCTGATGGCCGGCAGGTTATAAAGCACATAGGGAGCCATGGAAGAGGAAAAACAAAAAACAGCCTGGTAGGGTTTTTCATTTAACAGCGCCAGCACCCGGTGTCTGGCTGCGGCATCATAAAAATACCCCTGTGTGATCGATTTTCCTGCAACAAACCCCAGGATGCCTTTTATTTTCGCCTTCAGTGCATTTACCGGAAAAACAAACACCTTTTCACACAGTTTTTCCAGGTCTGCGGCAAACCGCACATCACCCGGATCATCTGCAAAGGTGACCAGATCAATCTGCCATTTTCGGCACAGATAGGTTATCTGATGAAAGGTGCGGATCTTGTCCCCTTTATCAGGTGGAAAAGGAATCCGGTGGCAGATATACAGCAGCCTGGGCTTTGGATCAGTCATGTTTTTTTAAAAAAACCACTGCCATGGTCCGGGCAGTAAAATAAAGATACAATAGTACAGTCAACTGCAGTTTTTGGGTCAGATCTGTTTTTTTTCCTCTTAATTTATACAGGGCCGGCAGGAGAGGAAAACAGGCCGCAGCCAGCACCATCCAACCTGTTGCAGCTGTGAGATGAAACATCAGAAAAATCAGACAGGCCGGCAGAAATATCCCGAAATAGACCGGCACTGCAAGACTTGGCAGCTCCTTGAAAGAGATACCGTGGGCAAACACTCCGGAAAAACTTGACCTGCCCCGCCACAGCTCTTTTTTGAAAAATTCTGCCATGGTGGCTGCCTCTCCCAGATGAACCACCTTTATGGAGCGGTCTGACACAATTTTTCCATATGCAGATACCCGGTAGGAAAAATCAACATCTTCGCAGGTTTCCAAAGATTCATCAAACCCGCCGGCTTTCATAAACACCTTTTTTGCCACAAACAAATTCATGGATTCAAGCCAGTCAACATCAGCCACATGTGTTTTTTTTTGTCGGACAATGAACCAGGTGTTCTGAACCCATGTGGCGTTTTCAGGGATCTTTGGGGCCGATCCCCAGGCAGCAACAGTATCATCCTCAAAATACCGGGCCGCACAGGCAACCCAGTCAGGCGAGACCACACAGTCGGCATCCACAAATGCCAGGATATCTCCTCTGGCATGCTCGGCCCCCAGGTTTCTGAGGCCAGAAACATTTTTTGTATCATCTTGTAACACAATGGCACCTGATGCGCGGGCAATATCACAGGTGCTGTCAATGGATCCATTGTCAATGATAATCACTTCCAGGTGCGTTTTGGGCCAGTCCAGATCTGCAATGGATTTAAGGCACCGCGGCAGACAGGCTTCTTCGTTATACGCGGGAATGATAACGCTGACTGTGTGTGTCATGCTAAAGAGAAATATACTTTCGGGTCAGAACGCCCAGACCGGTGCTCACCGGCCCCGGCAGTTTTCTTATTACAGCTTCTGCCAGATTTCTTTTCATCCCTGACCTGCCGGCCGGCTGTTTCTTTGATGGGGCAAGATGCGGAAACACAGCCGGATCAAACGCGGCCCAGTGCAGATCAACCGGGACCGCTCCCCACTGTTTTTTAAACCGGAATGTGCCGGCATCGGGCGTGGACCGGCCAAAGTCCAGCATTTTAAAACCATTGGCAGCGGCAAAGGACAAAAATCCCCAATACAGCAGCATATTGGGGTTCAAGGAATTGAAGCGGCGCAGAGACGATGCCCAGGGAACCGATACCAGACAGGGATGGCACAGGATCATGCCTGCTGCGGCCGGCTCGCCTGCCGGCGTGGTCACCACCCCGATATGGGCACGGCTGCCGTAAAAAGCCAGAATCCGGTAAAACCATTCAAATGAATGCACCACTGATCCCAGATCATGCATGTTTTCACAAAAGATCCGGTAAAACAGGGGCAGAAGACGGCGGCCGCCCATATGAAACTTCAGGCCGTCCCGCATCGGTTTTTTTACCTGGCTCCTGACTTTGGATTTTAAAGATCCCAGCAGGCAGTTTGGATCATCCGGCAGCGCCCGCACCATCCTGACCTTGCCGGAATGGCGCGTAAGATTTGGATCCAGACCGGCAAAAGGCTTCACAGACCGGATTGCCACTTCAGGGATCTTTTTTTGGGCTGCATATGCCATTGCATGGGCAAGCAGGGCTGCTTCAGTTTCAGGTGAATCAGCCAGAACTCCGCCGGCATCACAATAGGGCAGTGACACCAGTGCCCCTTTTGTAAAGGGCGCATGCAGATGAATCAGGGGCAGAATCCCTTGTACCCGGCCCTGGTTCTGCTGCCGGCTCTGGGCCACAAAACAGATGCTTTTGAACCGGTACGCCGCTTCAACCGCCCGGATGAACCCGGATAACTGGTATGCGGTACCGCCCGGATGGTTGCAGACATAGTGGTTCCATGCACCCTGATCCTGAGAAGTGGTGGGCCGGATAAAAACTGTTGAACTCAGCATGGCATCTGCGCCAAAAACCGGCTGACAGTTTCAAACCTGGCCCATTTAAAGGCCTGGATCATGGCGGCCAGTTTTGAGGCGGTGCGGTTCAGGCTGGTGTAATGACGAAATTTCAGCCAGGGGTGGATTCCTATGACCCGGGGCTGGTCCGGATCAAATTCCCAGGGATGGGCATAAAACACAAACGCATTTTGTTTTTTTAAGACAGACTGCATCCCAAGCTTGAAAAAAGCGTGCGGCAGCAGCCTGAAATATCCGCCTCCGCCCAGGGGCAGAACCCGGCCGCGGAACTCAAAATTGCTCACCGGCACTTCACAAAAACCCGGGCTGATGCAGACAGATCCCCGGTGTTTTGAAAATTGTGAAAAATCAAATTTCCCATAGCGGCCATGGCCCGAAAAGGAATTGTAGCTGGAATCATACCTGTAGCCGGCCTTTTGGATCAAATTCAGCGCCGTTGGTGTGATGGAAAAACTTGGGGCGCGGTACCCTGAAACCGGCAGGCCCAGCATATCTTCCAGCATTTTTCTGCTCATATCCAGATCCTGGGCCAGTTCTTTTGGGGTCATTTGTGAACACAAACCGTGCCCAAATCCGTGGGATGCGACTTCATGGCCCCTTTGGGCTATATTTTGCACCAGATCCGGGCATTTTTGGGCTACCCAACCCAGCACAAAAAAGGTGGCTTTGGGTCCAAAGTCAAAAGAATCCAGCAGATCCAGAATCAGGTCTGTGTTTTTTTGAACCCGCAGTTCCCGCTGGTGCCAGGTTGAAACCGGAATCTGTGACTTGAGATTCTCAACCTGGAACCAATCCTCCACATCAAAGGTCAGCAGGATGGAAGGCTTCTCTGCCGATGCCGTGGTATTCAAACCCAAATTCCGCCACCTCTTCAGGATCATACTGGTTTCTGCCGTCAAAAATGATCTTCTGGTTCAAAAGCTGTCCCATGCGTTTGAAATCCGGGCGGCGGAAGGTTTTCCATTCCGTCACCAGGATCATGGCATCCGCGTTTTCCAATGCCTGGTACTGATCGTTTGCCAAAATCAGGCGGCTGCTTTCCAGCCACGCTTCGGGCAGTTCTCTGGCTGCCTGTGCCATGGCCACCGGGTCATAGGCACACACGGTGGCACCGGCTGCAAGCAGATTGTCTATGAGAACGATGGAAGCGGCCTCTCTCATGTCATCGGTGCCGGGCTTGAACGCCAGTCCCCAGAGGGCAAACCGTCTGCCGCTCAGATCCGTGCCCAACCGGGCTTTGATTTTTTCAGCCAGCACTTTTTTCTGAAGATTGTTCCGGTTTTCCACCGCTGCCAGCACTGCCGGGTCCACCCCGGTATCTTTGGATGTTTTAATTAATGCCTTGACATCTTTGGGGAAACAGGACCCGCCATATCCGGCCCCGGGATAGATGAACGAATACCCGATGCGGGAGTCGGACCCGATTCCTTTTCTGACATTTTCCACATCCACGCCCAGGTGTTCACAGATGTTGGCGATTTCGTTCATGAACGAAATCTTGGTGGCCAGCATGGCATTGGCCGCATATTTGGTCATCTCCGCATCCCGCACGTTCATGAGAATCATCTTGTCCCGGTTCATGGAAAACGGGGCATACAGCCGGGTCATAATTTTGGCGGCCCTTTCCGAGTTCGCTCCCACAATGATCCGGTCCGGTTTGAGAAAATCCTGGATAGCGGCCCCTTCCTTGAGAAATTCCGGATTGGACACCACATCGAATTCAAGATCAATTCCCCGGGTGTCCAGCGCTTCCTGCACCACTTCAGCCACCTGGTCGGCCGTGCCCACCGGTACTGTGGATTTGTCCACAATCACCGCGTAATCGGTCATGCACTGCCCGATCCGGGCCGCCACCCGGCGCACATACTGCAAATCAGCGGATCCGTCTTCTCCCGGCGGGGTGCCCACGGCAATAAAAAAAATCTGGCAGTCCCGGGCGGCGTCTTCCAGACGGGTGGTAAACTGTAATGTGCCGTCCGCCATATTCTCCTGGACTATCCTTTCCAGGCCCGGCTCATAAATCGGCAGAATCCCTTTTTTCAGGTTCTCAATTTTTTCGGTGTCAATGTCCACACAGGTGACCCGGCTGCCCATTTCGGCAAAGCAGGCTCCGGTTACAAGCCCCACATACCCGGTGCCGATGATTGTCAGTTTCATGATTGTTTTCCTGTCTGTCTGTTTTCTAATTTCAGTTCAATGATAAATACCAGATATACCAGGACCAGGGCGGCCCCGAAAATGATCAGTCCGGACATGTCATGGAGAAATCCATGGGCCGTATCCGGGCTGATCCATACCGCCATGGCGCCGGTGACGGTCAGCCGGATCACATTGACGGCCACGGCAATAGGAACAGCTGAAAAGAACAAAACCCATTTTTTCACCACAGATAACGGGGCCATATACGCGAAAATGCCGGTCAACGCCAGCAAAGAGGTCAGGGACCGCAGGCCTGAGCAGGCATCCACCACTTCCAGGGAAGTGACGGCCAGATGCAAAATGTTGCCTTCCCGATACACCGGGATTCCGATCCATGCAATCATGCCGGCAGACAGTTTTGCCGCCAGCAGTTGAAGGGGAAATGCCACCTGGTTCCACAGAATGGCCGGGATGGGAATCATCAGGATCAGATAGGCCACCGGAATCAGCACAGCCTTAAACATGGGAATTCCCAGTGCGTAAATGATGATCCCGGACAAGGTGATCACCATGGAAAACCGCATCATAAAAAGTTCCGCCCCGATATTGGCCGCCACATGGACCAAAAGCCCCAGGATGATAATCCCCAGACCGATCCGGGAAGGCTGTATGGGGATTTTTCTGAGCTGATCTTTTTTATACCAGACCATGTAAAGAAAGATCACCGGGATCAGAAATCCATGGGAAAAATTGGGGTCTGAGGACCAGTCCGACACCAGGCCCGAAAGGGTCCTGAAAAACAGCACGAAAAATCCGACAAAGATAAGGCCGGCCTGGATCCAGAAACGGGTGTTTTTGTGTATCATATTCTTGGCCTCAGGAAGGGATATAATCGTCCAGTAAAGGTTTCAGGTCATCGGCAAAATCTTTGAGCAGCAGGACCGCTTCCTGGCGGCTGTTTTTTACCGGCGTGATCAGCCGGACAAACGCGCCGTCGGTGCGGTTGCGGAAAACCGCATCAATCACCAGCCAGATTTTCTGCATATACTCCGAAGCGATGATTCTGCCTCTGGAATGGAACCAGTAGAGTACCATCTGGTACTGATCCCCTTTTTTCAACACCAGGGAGGCCACTTTGAAAGACGCTCCGGTTTCAGGATCCGTCAAAATCTCCCGGCCGGTTTCCACAATATTCCATCCGGCACCGGGCATGCAGTTTCTGGGAGAATGGATCAGATCCCCCTGGCGCTGGCTCTGGTAGAACCCGATATACAGATTGACAAATTGACCCGAAGGCCGGGTAAAATCCGACAGCACATACGCTTCCACACCCAGCACATTGGAGATCGTTTCATCCAAAGCCCCTTTTTTACCCTGCCAGGGGCCGATGCGGTCCGGAAAATCATGAAAAGCTTTGGCCGGCGGAATATTTTCGGTACGGCTGGTGAGCATCACTGCCCCGTGGGCAGCTGCCAGAAGTGCCACCACCACGATAAGTCTGAGCCAGGACATGGCTATCGCTCCCAATTGAACAACTGATCTTCCAGGGCCTGCCTGGACGGGTCGGCTGACATGGTTACCGGGGTTTCAGGCACCAGGTCAATTTTCAGAAACAGGCGGTTGTCCGTGTAATCCTCTCTAAAGGCATCCGTGGTAGTGAAATCCACAAATGAATAGCCGACATTGACATACAGCCATTTCAGGGGCTGCCAGGCCAGACTTGCCCCCAGTATCATCCGGGTATCTTCCCTGTCTGATGCGGTTTCCTGATACTCATCCCGCCGGAGCGCAGCGGACAGGTTGGATGTCACCTGTTTGAACAGGAGATGACTCAATTGCGCGCCGGCCTGATAATACGTGGTGAATCCCAGGCTGGATGCCTGGTCTCCTGATGCGGCATATCCGCTGATGCCGGTCAAAGACAGTTGGGTTCTGGGACTGAAGCTGAAAATTTTATAGGCATCGATATCCAGGAACGGATCCACGGAATCATTGTCATGGTTGCTCCAGTCATGGAACAAGGCCCCCACACCCAGGGAGATGCCCGAATCCTCGGTGACCTGCCAGTCAAACCCCACGGACGGATGAAAGGTGTGATGGGTCAGATCCTGTGTTTCCGAATAGGAATGCCGGTACTTTACAAAGGTATCAAAGGTTTTGGAAACGGTTTTGATGAACCGGATATCTCCGGACAGGGTTCTGGTATAATCAAAGGTATCGTCAAAATCCCGGTCTTCATAGGACAGGTTTGCATCCATCCCATATCCGGGGGAAAACCAGTAGGATACATAACCGGCAGGTTCGTACCGGGTGTAAGCATCCGGGTCCGGGTTTTCATAGGAATCAAATTCATACAAAAAAGTCACCCGCACATGGTTTTTAGGGCCGTACTGGTGATGCACCCCGGCCCGGCTGGTGTTGCGGGTGTGTTCCTTGTAATCCCCGGTGCGGGACTGGCGGTCGAACCGGTCTTCATACTGGTGACCATAGGTGAGGCGGGTGGCTTTTCCCGTCTGGGATATGCCTGAAACATAGGCCTGGTGACGTCTGGATTCTCCTTCCAGGTTGTCGGAGTCCCCATCGTAAACCAGTCCATAGATGAGATCCGTGTGCCGGGCCGGGTTTATTTCTCCGGTCAGCGTCACATAATGGCCGAGCCGGTCCCGGTCATTGAGATTCCTGTAATCTTTATACTCCGGAGAATAGCTCAGATACAGGCGGTGTTTTTCTTCCAGAATGCCGGCAGTGAATTGCAGGGCGTAGGTGGTGATGAACTCTTCTTGTTTGTTGGTATGAGTGGAAAAATAATTGTCCTGATATTCTTCGGTCACCGACAACACCGGAATGACCTGAAATACGGTTCTGGCATGCCCCTGTCCGGCAACGGCCCATACAAAGCCTAAGATCAGAACAAATCGAAAAATTTTCTGTCTGTGTCTGCTGATTTTTTTTCCCATGGGATGGCTATGGCACAATGATAACATCATCGGCCTGCAGAAAAATATCCTTGTTCATTTGACCTTTGACGATATCTTTGTAGTCGATTCGAAACACGGAAAGGTCGGTTCCGTTACGCCGGTACAGCAGAATCCGGTCCTTGGATGCCCATTGGGTGAACCCCTTGGCCAGGGCAAAGGCCTGAATCACCGTCAGTTTTTTAATCAACGGATATTCTCCGATTTCCAGAACCTCTCCCAGAATGTAATACCGCTGACTTACAGCATTGACCAGGGTCACCGTGACCATGGGTGCTTCCACAAATTTGGATAGCTGGGTCTGGATCGTTTGCTTCAGGGCCACAGTTGATTTGCCCAGGGCCAAAATGTCGTCCAGCAATGGAAAAGTGATTTTTCCGTCCCGGCGTACCTGCACCATATCCAAAGACAAGTCCGGCTCTTTCCATGTATGGATGCTCAGGACATCTCCGATACCGATGATATAATCACCGCTGGCACTGATGCTGCCGTTTTTTTCCGCCGCGGAGGTGGAAAATGCGATCAAAACCATCAACGCGGCCAGCCCCATTGTTACTTTATAGTTTTTTTTGCGCATAGCTCCGCCCTTTCGATGCCGTTTCACAAAAAGGCACCCATTGGAATGACTGATTCTATTTAATATAAAATGCTGAACAATTCAACTTGTGTTGCCATAATGGCTGTAGGGATACCGGGACAACACCGGTTTTTTTGAAAAATTTTTGATCACCCCCAGAATTTTTTTTCTGCCGTAGATATCAATAAGATTTTCCACTTGTTTTCGGGTGGTTTTCCCATACCGGACCACAATAACAATACCGTCCACCACTCTGGCAATGGCATTGGTTTCAGACGTCAGATTGGGGGGTGGGGTATCGATAATCACATATCGGTCCCGGTACCTGGATTTAACCTCATAAAGCAAGGTCCGCATCTGCTCGGATGACAGCAGTTCCGACGGATTCTGCGGGATGGAGCCTGCCGGCAGCAGCGTCAGTTTGTTGATAAATGTTTTTTTGAGCATTTCAGGCAACGGCATGGCCCGGGCCAGATGATCACTAAGCCCCGGGCCTTCCGGGAAGCTGAACAGGGTGTGAAGCGTCGGGGATCGAAGATCACAATCCATGAGCAGCACATATTCATCGATACTTTTAGCGATACTGACTGCCAGGTTGGCTGCCACAAAGGATTTGCCTTCACTCGGAGACGGGCTGGTGATCATGATGGACCGGGGCGGGTCCCCTTTTTCAGGAAACAGGATATTGTTTTTCAAAATTCTGAACTGTTCCGCTTCCAGGGAATGGGGCTTCAACAAGGTCACCATGGACGGATGCACGGTTTTCGGTAAAATCTGCCGGTCATTCGCAGGAATTTCCCCGGTTTTTACTGTATGGACCGGTACCTCATCCTCCTGAACTCGATGGTCCTGCCTGGCTTTTTCCAGGGCATCAAATAATTTCCCCAAGTCAGCGCTCCCTTAATTTAAATGTGCAGCATCGTTTTGATGGCGGTGAGGGTCCGGTCCAGCCCTTTGACATAAAGAACGGCAAAAAAAGCAAAAAAAGCCGCCGCATACAGACTGCACAACGCAAATGCTGCCACCTCAACCCATTTGCGGGTAGTGGCATTCGAAGTTTGCAATTCAGGAATTGTGGCCAGAATCGATAACTTCAGTTCCTCCTCAATCTGCTCATCCCGCCGCAAAGAGGAATCAAAAAATTCCAGCAGAAAAATAATACCGGCAGCCAATCCCAGGCCTGCGGCCATGGACAGGAAAAAATATTTTTTCACATCCGGCGACACCGGTTTTTCAGGCAATTTGGCAGAATCCAGGATTCTGAACTGTTCCCCTTTCTGCTTTTTTTCCATGTTGACAGAAAGCTCCGCTTCCAGTTTTCGATTCAGCAGCGAATTGTAGATATCACGGATATTGGCATAATCCCGGTTTAATGACTGTAATTCCATTTCCCGCCGGGGGGTTTCTTCCACCCGCTTCTGATAGGTCACCATTTTTTTTTCAATATCGTCCAGCGCCATGGTCAAAGATCGGATTTCACCTTTGAGTTGGTCCCGTTCTGATTTCAACCGTTTCAACCGGGGATCTTCCGGAGGCGGCACCAATGGTTTCAATGGGAGATCTGTGTTTTCTGCATCGGGGTCGTTTTCTTTTGCCACCAGTTGTTCAAGATTTTCAATGGTTTTCGCAAGCCGTTTCACATCCGGATGCCGGGGGGTGTAAACGGTCAGCAATCGGTCATATTCCTGACGGGCCTGACGCAGTTTTTCCTGATTTTCCGTAACCACATCTCTCATCCCGGTTTCCGGGGTACCAGACCCTTCCTGAATCGGTTGCCGGGCCCGGGTTTCAATCTCGTTGATCCGGGATTCCACCAGGGCCAGAGAGGTTTTCGCTTCCCTGAGGATGACATGCTTGTCCACCATCTGCTGCTGAAGCCGATCCAGGGTTCTCAGATTGGTCTCCAATTCATCGGGAAGTCCGCCTAAATGCTGGGCACGGTATTCAGACAGTTTTTTTTCCAACTCTTCCAGCCGCTGCCGGGTCTTTTCCAGCTCAAAATCCAGAAATTCGCTGGTTCCCACAGCCTGCGCTTCTCTGACTTTAAGGTTTTCATCCATGAAATAACTGGCAAGGGTGTTGGCGATACGCATCACCCGTTGGGGGTCGCTGCCGCTGAACCGGATGGAAAACGATTCAGTGCCATGCCGTGCCTGCTCAATTTTCACATTTACCCGTTTGCGCATTTCTAAAATTTTATCTTCCAGATACATATCCGGACGATCCGCATACAAGCCAAATTGATCGATGATCTTTTCCAGATTGCTCCGGCTCAGAATCTGCTGGGAAATGGTATTAATCCGCTGATTGATACTGGAGGTCACCACGGACCGCACATATTCGGACGGCACGCTCTGCTGCTGAACCAGAATCAGGGTGGATGCCTGATAGGACTTGGGGGCCTTGAGCGTCAGCCCCACTCCCAGAGTCAAAAAAAAGCAGAGTGAAAGAACGATCAACCACCTTCGTCTGACAATGATTTCCAGAATCTCTTCCGGTTTGATCGGTTTTTGAGGTTGCAGCATGTTCACCATGACATTGTCATACCTGCTGAAAAAATTGAAAAAACGAGTATCGCGATTCTATTTATTTATGCGCGCATTCTTTCTTAGCAGGGCTGTTTTGTCAACCCCAAAGAACCCGGGATCCGGATATTGACAAGCGCTGTTATTCCAATTAATCTGTCATATTATGACAACACATGCCTCTGTATTACTCAAAGACTATACTCCGCCTGATTTTCTGGTGGACCGGGTGACTCTTGTTTTTGATATCCGGCCCGAGGAAACCCGGGTGACTTCGACATTGACCCTTTTTAAAAACCCTGACAAATCCAACAAATCTTCTGTTCTGAAAATGGATATGGGGGATTTCCGGATTCTGTCTGTAACACTGGATGGCCAGGACCTGTCTGCAAAAGATTATCAGGCAGACGGAAAAAAATTCATTGTCCCGGATGTGCCGGACCGGTTTACTTTGGAAACCCGGACATTGCTTTGTCCGGAAAAAAACACCCGGCTGGAGGGATTGTATCGATCCAGCGGCATTTACTGCACCCAGTGCGAAGCTGAAGGATTCCGCAACATCACCCCGTTTCCGGACCGGCCCGATGTCATGGCCCGGTATACCTGCACTATTATTGCCGACAAAACCACGTGTCCGGTGCTGTTATCCAACGGCAACCCCTTGGAAAAAGGGGATCTGCCGGACAACCGACATTTTGTGACCTGGGAGGATCCGTTCAAAAAACCGTGTTACCTGTTCGCCCTGGTGGCCGGCAATCTGTCCTGGATTGAATCGCCGTTTGTCACCCGGTCCGGAAACCAGATCACCTTGAAAATCTTTGCAGAGCCGGAAAACGTTGACAAGTGCCACCATGCCATGCGCTGCCTCAAACAGGCCGTCAAATGGGATGAGGAACGGTTCAATCTCGAATATGACCTGGACCTGTATCAGATTGTGGCCATCAATGATTTCAATGCCGGTGCCATGGAAAACAAGGGGTTAAACATTTTCAATGCCAAATATGTGCTTGCCGACCCGGCCACGGCCACGGATGACGATTTCATGAACATCCAGCGGGTGATCGGGCACGAATATTTTCACAACTGGACCGGTAACCGGGTTACCCTGAAAAACTGGTTCCAGCTCAGCCTGAAAGAAGGGCTGACCGTTTTCAGGGACCAGGAATTCACCTCGGATCTGAATTCCCGATCCGTGGAGCGCATCAGCAATGTCAAAACACTTCGATCCTTGCAGTTTCCGGAGGACAGCGGACCCATGGCCCACCCGGTGCGGCCGGACGCCTATATCAAGATGGACAATTTCTACACCATGACCGTGTATGAAAAAGGCGCGGAACTGATCCGCATGATCCATCAGTTCCTGGGGGAAACCCTATTTCAACAGGGAATGGCCTTGTATTTCAAGCAATTTGACGGCATGGCCGTCACGGTCGAGGATTTTTTGTCTGTCATGGCACAGGCCGGCCATATGGACATGACCCAGTTCAAGCGATGGTACACCCAGTCCGGTACGCCTACAGTGACCGTGACCCGGTCCTATGACCCGGACACCCGCATTCTGTCAGTGACCTTTGCCCAGCACACACCTTTGGACAGAAACCAGTCTGAAAAACAGCCGCTGCATATTCCCATCCGCATGGGGTTGATTGACCCTGAGGGCAAAGACATCATTCCGGAACAGGGATCATTGATCCAGATGACGGATAACACACACACTGTGGCGTTTCAGAATGTGCCTTCCGGCACCCTGCCCTCGGTATTCCGGCAGTTTTCCGCCCCGGTCAAGATATCCACGGATCTTTCGGATGAAGAACTGGCATTTCTCATGGCCCGTGATACCGATGACTTCAACCGGTGGGATGCGGCCCAGACATTGTTCAACAAAGAGATTCAAACCCTGGTGTCCGCCATCTCCCGGCACCGGCCGCTAACCGTATCGCAGAACCTGGTGCAGGCATTTGAAACCGCTTTATCAGACCAGTCCGCGGACCGGGCATTTCTGGCCAAAGCCCTGGCCATTCCCCAGGAAATGGAACTGGCAAATCTGTTTGACTGCATTGATGTGGATGCCGTCCATACAGCCAGACAACACTTGAAAACCCATCTGGCCGCTACGCTTACCCCTTTGTTTTTAAAAACCATTGACCAGTGCGGTCACTCCGACCCCGAAAGTCTTTCCATCCAGGATATCGGGAACAGAGGATTGAGAAACCTGGCAATATCTTATATGGCAAGCCTTGGCACGGCATCTGTCCATGACATCGTATGGAAGGCATTTCTGGCGGCTGAAAACATGACCGATGAATTTGCCTGTTTTAAGATCCTTTGTACCACCACCCCTGAGTTGAAACGAAAAAGCGCGGCCCGGTTTTATGATAAATGGTCCCATGATCCCCTGGTCATGGATAAATGGTTTTATGTCCAGGCGGTTTCTCCTTTGGCCGATACGTTGCCATGCGTGAAGGATCTGGTGACACATCCGGATTTTACGTTGACCAATCCCAACCGGGTCCGGGCCCTGATTTACGGATTTGCCATGAATAATCCCGTTCATTTTCACGAAAAAACCGGCAATGGGTATGGGTTTATCACGGACAAAATCCTGGAACTGGACACAATCAATCACCAGATCGCGGCCCGTCTGACCGGATGTTTCAATCATTGGAAAAAATATGATTCCCACCGACGGGTTTTAATGAAACAATCCCTTGAAATACTGGCAGCCTCGCCAAATCTGTCCACCAATGTGTATGAGATTGTTTCCCGGGCCCTGGCCTGATAGCTAGTGGCTGTAATAAGCCAGGTACCAGTCCACAAACTGTTGAATGCCCCGGGGCACAGGCGTGGAGGGTTTAAATCCGGTATCGGTCATCAGATCGCTGACATCGGCATAGGTGGCCGGCACATCCCCGGGCTGAAGCGGCAGGTATTCTATTTGGGCTTTTTTGCCTAACGCGGTTTCAATGGCTTTGACAAAATCCATCAGCGCCACAGGCTGGTTGTTGCCGATATTGTACAGCCGGTAAGGTGCGCAGCTTGATGACGGATCCGGCCGGTCCGAAGACCAGTCCGGGTTTGCTTCCGGAATCCGGTTCATGACCCGGATCACCCCTTCCACAATATCATCGATATAAGTGAAATCCCGCTGCATTTTCCCATGGTTGAACACTTTGATGGGCTCGTTTTTCAAAATTGCTTTGGTAAACAGGAACAGTGCCATGTCCGGCCGCCCCCAGGGGCCGTACACCGTGAAAAAGCGCAGACCGGTTGTCGGCAGATTGTATAGATAACTGTAGGTGTGGGCCATCAGTTCGTTGGCTTTTTTGGATGCGGCATACAGGCTGATGGGATGATCCACGTTCTGGTGCACGGAAAACGGCATATGGGTATTTAAACCGTACACGGACGAGGAGGACGCATACACCAGGTGCTTCACCTTGCTGTGGCGGCATCCTTCCAGAACATTTGCAAACCCGGTCAGGTTGCTGTCCACATATGTGGCTGGATTTTCAATGCTGTGGCGCACCCCGGCCTGGGCCGCCAGGTTCACCACGCAGTCAAACGCGTGGGATACAAACAAAGCCGCCATATTCTGGCGGTCTGCCAGGTCCAGTTTTTGAAACACAAAGCCGGGCTGTTTCTCCAGCCGGGCCAGTCGGGCCTGCTTCAGGGTTACATCATAATAATCATTGAGATTGTCAATGCCGTAAACCGTATGCCCTGAATCCAGCAGGCGTGCACTCAGGCTGTAGCCGATAAATCCGGCAGCGCCGGTGACAAGAACGTTCATTTCAATTCCTTTTCAAGTTTGTGAATGTGATACAATGTGGCCCCCACCGGGGCAAATGAGAGTGTCAGAATATTGAACCAGGGAACGATGAGCAGCAGACCGAACCCGATATGAAAGCTTAAGTTCTGTCGCAGAAACCTGAGTCGATCCCTGAACGGCCGCATCTGTCTGGCCGGGACCAGGTCGGTATTGTCCCAGGCCAGAAACACCCCGGCGGTGATGGCCGACAAAAAGAAAATCACCGGTCCCAGGGGGGTAAAAAATCCCGCCACCATGATGACAATGGTGATGATCATGGGTATGACGGCCCGGGGAATTTCCTGAAAAATCAAATACCCCGCCAGCTTGATCCAGGAACCGTCAGCATAGGAGATCTCTTTTCCCAGAACAATTTTTTCCGTGACCCGGGACATATAGTCCATGATGAATACATTGAAACACACCTGAGCCACCAGATAGGCCGCCACCACACTTAAGGCGGCCAGTACCAGGGACAGCAGCCAGGACACCAGGTGCCAGACATAGACCAAAACCCCGCTGTCCGGCAGGGTCCAGATTCCGGACATGATCGCGTCATGATTCAATAAAATCATTCCTGAAAACAACACCGTCAGAATCAGGATGACGGCAAAACGCAACAGCCCGAGCCACAGCAGTTGCGGATGACGGAATGACAGCGTCAACCCCTGAATATTGTATTGAATGCCTCGAAAAAAATCCATCCGCGTTCCTTGCATCCCGCAATGATAAGCCTTATTTATGAATTACAACTGAACGTGTACTATAAAAACACGCATCACCAAATACAAGGAGATTTTTTTTCATGACCGTTTATTATGTGGATGGGGCATTTGTTCCCGCCCATGAAGCAATGATCCCGGTGGATGATCTGGCCATTCTCCGGGGTATCGGTATTTGTGATATCATGCGCACTTTTCACGGCAGGCCCTTTTTTGTGGATGCGCATATTGACCGGCTCATGGATTCCGGAATAAAAATCGGACTGAATCTGCCCTGGACCGCCAAAAATATCAAACAGATCGTGTTTCAAACCCTGGAAAAAAATCCAGGCCTGGATGAAGCCAACATCCGCATTGTCATCACCGGCGGCTCCAGCCCCGATTTTCTGACACCCACCGGCCGTCCCCGGCTCATCATTATGGTCACCCCCATCAATAAACTGCCGGAAACGTGGTACACCCAGGGGGTCAAAGTGATCACCCTGGTCCAGGAACGGCCTTTGGCCGGTGCCAAGGTCACAGCCTATCTCCCGGCCACCATGGCAATGACCCGGGCCAAAGCCGCCGGAGCCATGGAAGTGATTTACATAGACAAAAACCGGAATGCCCAGGAATGCACCACCAGTAATCTGTTTGCGTTTTTCGGCGATACCCTGGTCACCCCGCCGACGGACGGTATCCTTAAAGGTATTACCCGGAAAGTGATCCTGTCTTTAGCGGCAGACCGGTTTAAGGTGTCGGAATCCCCCATCCCCTTGGAAAAACTGCTCACTGCGGACGAGGTGTTCATCACCGGCACCAACAAAGGCGTGGTGCCGGTGGTCCTCATCGATGACACCCCCATTGGAAACGGCAGGCCCGGTTCTCACACCCAGACCCTCATGGCCGCTTTGGCCGACCATTCAAAAAATTTTTAACCAAAAAATAATGACACATGATGTTTAAATACCGGCACAGACATCATTTTTTTCCATATTCGGATCATCATCGGCCGGATCACAGCAGATCAGGTAGGTGTCGTCACTGAGAAAGTCTTTGTATGAAATCAGGGGCATTTTTCGAATCACAGGCTGTGCCAGGCGGAAGCGGTCCGTGAGAAATTCAAGGAACGGGGTATTGGGTTGAGGCGGGGAACCGGCATCGGATGCCGCCAGTTGCCACAATACGGGAGTGCCTGGACCCACAATAGCATTTTCAAGGATCTCCAGCAGGTTTTTCTCGATGTGAATCCCGTTTTGTTGACCTGAACTTTCCAGGCGGGAGGCAATGTTGACCGGTTTGCCGATGCCGGTGACAATCTGCCGGTCCCGGCTGCCCAAAGGACCTACCAGGGCGGATCCAAAGGACATGCCGGCCCGGAATGCAATGGAGATGCCGTGGGTATTCACCAGATCGGCCACCGTTTTATCCGGATCCATGGGGTGCAAGCCTTGAGTCAAGGCCCGGATCTGGGTGAGCACGGTCGTGAGGACCAGGGTCATGATCATGACCCGTTCCGACAGACTGGAGGGAACGCCCCGATCCGGCGGATCGAACAACGGGATACTTTCCAGAAACACCGCATCCCCGATAAAATTATCCACCCGGCACCCGTATGCCGCAGCTGTGTTTGCCGTAATTTCATGGCACAGGTTGAGTACCAGGAAAAATTCTCGAGGAGACAGACAATTACGCATCCGGCTGGAAGACACCATGTCCATAAACGCGAACACCCCATTGGGTTCAATCACCGGCGCCATGTTCAGCTGGTCTTCCGTGACCGCGCCCACCGACTGCAGATGCTTGTTTAACGCATCCATTTTTTTGGCTTTTTCATTCATTTCGAGAAACGTTTTTCTCAGGTTTCTTTCCTTGCGCCAGATGATTCTGGCGGCCCTTCGGCCTTTGGCCTGGCCAAGATGGGCGATGGATGCAATTTCGATGGCTGAAATCAACTGACCCAGCCGGTTTTTCAATTCTTGGGGGTAAGAGACCGGATCATCCCCTGTTTTTTCAAACAGCTGCGGTTCCACGGTGTTGAGCACAATAGCCCCATAGTCGGGGATATACACGGAGATAAAATTATCCGGTTTGAACCAGTGAATAATATTCATATTCACCTGCATGTCCTGCAGCACCTCAAACCGCTGGCCATCATAGGCAGTCACTGTCATATGCTCCCGAAAGGGATGATCGGTCATTTTTTTCCGGGGGATATGGTCTGTGAACAGCATTTTGATGCCGCTGGCATAGTATTCACTGTGTTTGCGGATGACATTGGCAATCACCCCGTCCGTGGGTACCCGCCGGCCCTGGACATCTCTTTTGTACAGCCAGATGGGAGAAATATTGAACCAGCGAAGCAGGGTGGGACCCACCCATTTAAGACCGAACCCGGACAATCCCTGACCGGTGATCTGATGCACCACGCCCCGGTCCCATTGCCGGGGAGGTAAAAACCGTTCCCCGGTATGATTGGTGCCGTACAACAATCCGGCTTGGCGTGCGTTGAACAGACGGCGGCTGAACGTCAGCAGCAGTCCCAGCACATTTTTCTTCCTGAACGCCAAACGTTCAAACCGTTGGATATCCGGTATCTGTGAAAATATCATGATGTTCCTTTCCAGATCCAGAAAACTCCCGCATCTGCTCACTGACAGATTGGCTTGAAAACTATCGGGTCATGGCGGACAGGATCTGTTTGGTTTTAACCAGGGCCTTGGCGGTCTGGTTGGGTTTAAAACCTAAATGAAACTGAACACACTCTTTTTTGATCCATTGGAACTGTGCCACTGACTGCCATTTTTTCTCCAGATCCGGCAGAGGCATGGGCAGGTGCGGCAAAGAAAAAGTCAGCACCAGGGCCGACGGATCGATATCCAGCCGCTGGACACCGCACTGGATGGCCAATACCCGAAACATGATCTTTAACAGCATGTTTTCCGCAGAACGGGGCAATGGGCCGTACCGGTCCAGCAGTTCTTTTTTCATGTCTGATATATCTGACAAAGACGTGAGCCGGGACAGTCTTCGGTACAGGGTCAGGCGCTGGGACACGGATTCGATATATGTTTCGGGAAACCCGGTGGACATGCCCGCATTGATTTCCGGATCCAGCGGTTCCAGGTGGGTGTCATCTTTCAGGTCATGGACCGCCTGGTCCAGCAGTTTTAAAAACAGATCATATCCCACCGCCGCAATATGTCCGGATTGGGACGCACCCAAAGCCGTGCCTGCGCCTCTGATCTGTAAATCTTTCATGGCAATCTGAAAGCCTGATCCCAGATCCCGGTATTCCATGAGCGCGGCCAGGCGTTTTCTGGCATCTTTGGAGATCCGGGATTCATCGGAAACAAACAAATATGCATAGGCCTGATGATCCCCTCTTCCGATCCGGCCCCGCAACTGATAGATCTGGGACAGTCCGAACCGCTCGGCCTTGTCGATGATCATGGTGTTGGCCGATGGAATGTCCAGGCCGGATTCAATAATGGTGGTGCACACCAGCAGGTTGATCTCCATATTGACAAATGCCAGCATGACCCGTTCCAGCTCCGCTTCGGACAACCGGCCGTGGGCCACACCGATGCGGGCGTCCGGCACCAGTTTCTTCAGATTGTCCGCCACTTTGAAAATGGTCTTGATATTGTTGTGAACAAAAAATATCTGGCCGTCCCGGGCCAGTTCTTTGTTGATGGCATCTTTGACAACACCATCTTCATACGGGGTGATATAGGAAATGATGGGCTGACGGTCTGCGGGCGGGGTTTTGATCACGCTGATATCCCGCATTCCGGTCAAAGACAGGTGCAGGGTTCTGGGAATGGGGGTGGCACTTAAAGCCAGCACATCCACGGTGCTGCGTTTCTTTTTCAAAACCTCCTTGTGCCGGACTCCGAACCGCTGTTCCTCGTCAATCACCAGCAGTCCCAATGATTTGAACGACACATCCTTCTGCAAAAGCCGATGGGTGCCGATGACAATATCCATCCGGCCGTCTGCCATCTGGTCAAGGATCGCGGTCTGTTCTTTGCGGGACCGGAACCGGGACAGCCCGGCAATATTCACGGGATAATTCTTGAACCGTTCCCGGAACGTGGCCAGATGCTGTTCCGCCAGAATGGTGGTGGGGACCACCATCGCCACCTGTTTGCCGTCATTGACCGCCTTGAACGCGGCCCGGATCGCCACCTCGGTTTTGCCGTATCCCACATCGCCGCACACCAGCCGGTCCATGGGCGTATCCGACTCCATATCCAGATGCACCTCATCAATGGCTTTGAGCTGGTCTCTGGTTTCCTCATAAGGAAATGTGGTTTCAAAATCCTGGTAATAATTGTCGGGTTGACTAAAGGAAAATCCTTTGTTGATCTTTCGTTTGGCATACAGATCCAGCAGGTCCGCCGCCATCTTTTCAACTTCTTTTCTGGCTTTGGCCTTGGATTTGATCCAGGCTTTGGAACCGATTTTGTCCAGCACCGGTTTGTGACCGTCCACACCGATGTATTTGCCGATCATCTCCATGCGGTCCACCGGCAGGTACAAGGTGTCTTCATCCTGGTACAGGATCTTGATGAAATCCTGGGAAATTTTTCCCACATCCAGATTGACCAGACCGTCATACCGCCCGACTCCGTGCTCGGCATGCACCACAATATCCCCGTTTTCCAGCTCTTCCGGAGCGATCATTTCGGTTTTCAGGTCCCGGGAGGACCGCATGACCCGCCGCACGCGTTTTTTGCCGAAAATCTCCTCTTCCGTAATCAGCACCAGGTGATGGTCTGTCAACACAAATCCGGTGGATAAGGTGCCCACCACAAAATACAGCCCGGCAGTCCGGGATTCTGCTTCCTGAATGGTTTTCAGCGGGGCCGGTGTCAGGCCATAGGGTGCCAGCAGCGAGATCAGGCGCTGAACCTGGGCATCCTGGTGCAGCACACACACGATTTTGCTGCCTGCGGTCACCCGGGAATCGATCCAGTCCACCAGGGGCTTCAACGGGGTGTCCGACCGGTTTTTCATCCCCAGAGTTTCCGGCAGAATGTCAATGGTTTCCGGATGAAACGAAAATACGGCTTTACCTCTCCGGGTCCGGTTCAAGGCAAGATCATCAAACGTCAGATGCGGGGTCTGGCCGATTCTTTCCGCCACCTGGTCAAACGGCACCAGACAGTGATCCGGATCTCCTCCCAGGCGTTTTTCCGCCGTCAAAGTCTGAAAATTTTGCCGGGCCCTGTTTTCATAATCCACGGCTTTTTCCGCCAGATTTTCCGGAGAATCCCAGATCACGCAAAAACCGTCCGACAAATAATCAAACGTATCATCCAGGGTATCATACACCATCGAAAGCATGGTTTCGATCCCGGCAAACCGGCCGGTCTGACGAATCTGGGTGACATATTCCCGGATTTTGGCATCGTCCAGGCCGGCGGCTTTGGCGTGTGACCTGAGCCGTGCCAGCACATGGGGTTGATCTTGATCCAGCAATATGGCTTCAGTGGCCGGGATCACGATCACTTCGGACAATTCTTTGATTCCCCGCTGGGTATACGGAGAAAAACTGCGGATGGACTCCACCAGGTCTCCGAAAAATTCCATACGGACCGGCCGGGGCATCCCGGGAACAAACAGGTCCAGTAGATCGCCCCGCACCGCATATTCTCCGGGGTCTTCCACCAGAGACACCCGATGATATCCGCCGGCCTCCAGTCGGTGGATCAAGTCATCCCGGTCCGTCTCCTCATTGGCCATCACCAGTTCGGCATATTGGTCCAACCGGGTTTTAGGCATCAGTTTGCACCGCAGCGTGTCAATACTGATTACCACCAGATATGGACCGTTCCGGGGTGCAGACAATTTGGACAATACCGCCATCCGGCGCAAAGATGTCTGCCGGTGGTGAGACAGGGATTTGAATGGCAGGATGGCATGACCGGGAAAAAGCAGAATGGCATTTTTCCGGTCCGGCAGAAAAAATTGCAGGTCATTGACAAATGTGTCTGCCTGACCCGGATCCGGCAATACTACCAGCAGATCCCGGTTCAGGCGGTGAAACATCCGGGCTGCCAGCCAGGCCTTGTGGGACCCGTGTTGCCGTGTGAGTACAAGGGGGCTGTCCTGGGACAGCATGTGATCAATAATATTAGATATCATGAAATGATTTTATTTGAATTTACCAGCCAGGTCATGGTCAATGACATAAATACAGACCTCATTGGCCCCCTGGCTGGTATAGCCGAATTTGGCGGACAAATTGTCAATGAGAAATGTCACATCCTTTTTGATGCGTTTGTCGTGGGTTTTAAATTTTTTGGTATCAAAATCTTTGATGGCGTTTCTGAAATTTTCATTGGCCACAAACGGTGCCAATACCTGTTTTTTTAAATTGTGAACATATTTTTCATGCAAAAATGCAAACACCCGGGTATCGGTGATAGATTTGTTCTGGATCATCATTTCCTGGGTCAAAGCACGGGTGGTAAATTCTTTGAGCACATCATTTCTGACCTGCTGCCTGGTTTTGGCATCCGGTTTTTCCGACAGAAACCGATTTTCAATGCTTTCTAAAAATGCGTCGGTCACATGCAGTTTTTCTTTGGTGAAAATGCATGTCACCACGGAATTGAGCTCATGGGTGACAGCGGAAATATAATGTTTAATGTCCCGGGCAATCTGGTCTTCATTGTAATAATACAACGATTCCTTGACCTGCTGGAGCACGGAATAATCATACATGCGTAGCAGACGGTTCAAAAACCCCTGAGGAAGCAGTTTTTCAGACTGATGGGTCAGCGTGTTGAAAAAAGTGCACAGATCCGTCATATTGATCAACCGGTCTTCTCTGGCATATTTGGAATAGAATTCATCAAAGATCTTGATGGCGTCCCGGCCGGACAATCCTTCCTGGCCGCAGGTTTCAGATTCCGCAATGATCTGTTTGAGCATTTTTTTGTCCAGACGGCGCACATCTTCATCATCCAGCCATTTGGGAACATTGCCTGAAAACAGTTCCATTTTCAGCAGCATGAGCTGGTCGTCACAAAAATTTTTATATTTTTCCGGCTGAGGGATCCAGGCTTCCAGGGCCGGTGATTTTTTCTGGCTGCGGGTACATACAATAATTCGGGCAAAATTGTCCAGCACCATGGGCAGAAAACTGCCGTCAATATGCCGACCGAAGATATCCATATAGATTTTGACTTCGGTCTTCCAGTCCAGCACATACGGAATATCAATATACCGGATCCGGTCTTCGAAAGAGGGAAAATCTATCAGATTTTTTTTGTCTTCCGGGTTCATCAGTGCAAAAAACAGGGCATCCACCCGCTCTTCCATATGTTCCACCTTATGAATGCCTTCGGAAATGATATTGTGCAGCGCCACCAAACGTTCGACATTATGGGATTTGATATCCATCAGCGCATAGATCCCGTTGTGGATCCTGGCAAAATAGGAATAGGTGTACTGAATGAGATTGGAATCCTGGAACAGCGAATTAATGCGGTTCTGGAGCATCTGATTGGAGATGATGTTGTGCTTGGCCGGCTGATCTCCGGGGTTGAACACGGAAATACCGTTGCCGATCCGCCGGTTCACATAATACGGCCGGGCAAAGAGCATGCTGAACACGGTTTTGGGGTCCTGAAACAGTTCGAGCAGGGTGTGATAAATAGATGAACACACCGTGCAGGTGTCTTCGGTAAACACCCATTCATATTCTTTTTCCGTGAACAGCTGCCACTTGAACTGATCATTTTTGATCAGTTCGTCAAGCACCCCGCGGCGCTGATCCTTGGGAATCACCAGAAACGGATTATCATGAGCCAGGCAGGGGATTTCAATAAAATCATTTTCCTGGACCCTCACGAACCGGTCTTTGATATGCGGGTCGCTGTTGGTCTCGGCTTCCTTTGTTTCCACCAGATGCATCCATTGTTCAAATGCAGATGGGGGAAATGAATGGCATTTTTCCTGGAGTTTCTTGATATTCAGGCGCCACACCACTTCATACCGGAGTCCTTCTTCCGTATTGGCGTATTGTTCAAATTTTTTGAGCAGATTGTTCAAAAATGTGCTTTTGCCGCACCCGTGGGGTCCGTGAAAAATATAGATCCGATTCTGCTGGGCTCCATGGCGCAGGTATTCCATCTGTTTCATGAACCGATTGGCAAACAGCATGTCCGGAAAATACGGATTGTCAGACCCTTCCACAAACAACCGGGTACAATCATACCGGGTAAAAATCGGCTCGGCCCGATCTTCGTCCATGGGTTCTTCATATTCATCCACATGCGCTTTGACCATATCATGAAACGACTGGAAAATATTTCTCAGAATCCGGGATGGATTGGCATTGAGCATATTTAAAAAGGTTTCAAAGGACACGGGCTGAAGACGCTGGTAATCCTGAATATTTCTGTTCAGCAACGACAGGGCCTGGTCCACAGATCCGTTGGCGGATGCAGTGTCTTCCATCATGGATTATAACTCCTGCTTGTGCAGTTTTCGGTCTTTCAGTACATACCGTACCCGTTTCCATTGAATGGGGGATTGCCGGGAGTCGGCCGTCTTGCCGGCAGCGCCTGGGTCCCAGAAGTTGATATACTGGGATCCGGGATGGGCAGCCGCGGACGGCACACTGGTTTCCAGATGAACCGGCCCTCCCCACAAAAATTCAATCCCGATCATGGTGTTTTCAATAAAATCCTGTTTCAACGGTTTGTTTTCAAATTGATGATTCAGATAAAGGACCCCGTTTCCGGTTTTTCCCTCGACAACGTAGATATCCGGTGGATGGTGCAGGGTATTGATGACCATTTGTTTGTAATCTGCCACTTTTTTGGACTTGATATAATACTGCCAGGTGTTGTGCTGGGGATTAAACCGTTTTCCGGCCACAAACAAATGGTGCCGATCCACAAATTCCTGGTCCACAAATGTATTGATAAATGAAAAATCTTCCATATTTTCCCGCACAAAAAAAATATAATCCATGCCCGTGTTTTTTGTGCAGTCATATTTTGTTCTTAAAACCGCATCTTTAAGCTGGAAATAATCCAGGGAATACCGGCCCCTGTCTTCCATTTCCTGAATATGCTCGAACAATCGAAGTCCTAAGGCATATGGATTGAGCCCTACTTTAGGCATGGCCGTGACCGTGGCATTGACCTTG
This sequence comes from Desulfotignum balticum DSM 7044, assembly GCF_000421285.1. GTDB lineage: Bacteria > Desulfobacterota > Desulfobacteria > Desulfobacterales > Desulfobacteraceae > Desulfotignum > Desulfotignum balticum. The sequence goes on along the minus strand of NZ_ATWO01000001.1, from coordinate 1,965,427 downwards.
GCGAAATCCGTTTCATGACCCCGGATCCGATCATCGTTCAGAAACAGATGTGCATGCCAGAAAGACGCCCACCCTTCGTTCATGGTCTTGGTCCGGATCTGGGGCTGAAAATACAAGGATGTGCTGCGGACAATATGAATCACCGATTTCATCCATTCATTTTCTTCCCTGTGCAAAAATGGAGAATACTTAAGAATATATTCCATGACATCCATCTTGACCGGTGAAATTTTTTGTTTTTCTTTCTGAAAAATTTCTTCGAATTCAGGATGTTGTTCAATCACTTGAGCAAAAAAATCCGCATGATCTTTCTGGCACTGATTGTACCGGTCAATTTCTTTTAAATACACATGCTGGGGTACTGATTTGATTTTCTGAAGAAACCGGTCAAAATAAAAATCGATTCGATCCGGCACATGGCCCTGTTCCCGGGTCAACGTCCGGTTGAGATCCCGGTGAAACCCCACCAGGTTGTCTATGCCTCTGGCAAATTCAATCACATAATCCACCCACCGGCCTTTTTCACTTCTCAACTGGGCGATGAGCCGTTTGTCCGCTAAGGCCTGGCCGGCCAGATCCACATCCCATGTATTTTTATAATACAGATTGTTTTGAAAAAAATCGATGTGGGCCAGTACATGATAAAAGATCATTACATTGAGCCAGTCCGGATTGTTGTCATTGTAAAACGAGATGGCCGGCCGGGTGTTGATCACGGTTTCATAGGGATTGGACGGATACGCCTCATACATGCCTTTGCCCGACAGGACCCGGACATCATGCACCCAGTAGTCATACAGGGTGGGAATCATTATTTTAGGAGACAGTTCGATCATGTCCCGGTTGGTGACGATATATTCCAGGGTTTCATCATCAAACCGCAATCCGGCATCCCGTGCCCGGAGTTTGCATTCTTCCATGATGCCTTTGGCATGTTGATTGACCAGTTCCATATGCAGCTCTTTTTTTCTGGTTGACCGGACCTTTCCGGTATCAGGATATCAACGTCTTGATTCCCTGAATGATTCTGGAATCATCCACATTTTCCCCCATGACATCCATTTTGATCAAATGACTGTGGCGGTCCAATACCCCGGAGTCTTGAATATATTTTTCCACTTCCGTTTGCTTGGTTCCGGTATAGGTGTGCTTGACCACTGAGATGCCGATCCGGGCGGCATAGGTAAGAATTTTTTCGATTTCAACCAACGTCTGCTTGCCGTCCTTTTCCCAGTCATCCCCGTCAGTACCGTAAAACACGTAAATATTGTAATCTCTGGCCAGGTTTTCTTTTTCCACGATCTCGTTGACCATTTGAAATGCGGTATACACTTTGGTGCCGCCGGCCACTTTATATGAATAGTATTTCTGGAAATCCGTCACTTCCCGGGCTTCGGTGTCATGGAGGATGAATCTGGTCTCCACCTGTCTTTCATACTGGTATACCAGCCAGGAATAGAGCATGACATGCTGGGATACCACGGTCTGGGTCACTTTTCCCCCCATGGAACCGGAATAGTCCCGCAGAAAAAAAACCAAAGCCTGGGATTCATATTGTTTTTCCCGGGACAGCACGCGAAAAATCAGATCCCGGGGAGACACCACAAAACCGGCGGTATCGATACGGGTCACATCCGGAATCCGCCCCAAAGACATATTGGTTTCCATAATTTTTTTCAATGTGGCTTTCTTGTCCAGAATCTGCCCCACACCTCTGTTCTTATCGGTGAGATCATACACATACCGGGCCAGAGCCCTTTTTTTGCCTTTGTCCTTTAAATTGGGCAGTTCAAAATCCTGGGACAACACCTTGCCCAGTTCATAGGCATTGGCTTCCATTTCATGTTCACCGCCCTGGCCTTCCCCGGGTCCTTCACCATCCCCTTCCCCCTGGCCTTCCCCTTCTTCGGGCCGCACCGGCTGTTCACCGATAACATCCCCTTCTTCCCCTTCACCGGTACCACCGGTGGGCTCTCCTTCCCCGGGCGACTGGTCGTTCAGCAGTGTATCATCGTGGACAAATTTTTCTTCCACCGTGGTGGGAACCACAATGATCTTTTCCCGGTTGCCGGCCCCGGGTTTGACAATCCGTCCGATGCGGATTTTGCGCTTGAACCCGTCTTCTTCCCTTTTTTTGTCCCGTTCAAGGAGTTCGTCCAGGGTTATCATGAGGATCCCCTTTGTTTAATTGTCATCTTCCTGGCTGCAAAAATATTCAATGGTTTTCTGAGCACAGGTCCGGCAGTATCCCAGTTTGTCGTTCATGGTGGTGATCATTCGGTCATACAGTTTCTGGTTTTCCTCATTGGTCCGGTTGGCCAAAGCGCCCACCAGGGATCCGGCCCCGGCGATATCGGATTTCAGACGTACATCGGTAATGGCCTTGACCAGTTCCAGGTTGTCCATGAAATCATAATTGGGATCCACCGACAATTTCTGGCCATAGATCTTACGGACGGAATTTCTGAAAGACGCCCGCTGTTCTTCGGTCTTCAGCCCCAGTCGTTCCTCCACATTCTTGATATACCGCTCATCGATTTTCAAGGCTTTCAGTTCACCGGTCTGGGGATCCTTGTATTTCCACATCATGTCCGGCCCCAGCTGTTCCGCATCCACACCGATGATCATGTTCACATAATTGAGCACATCTTTTTTAATGGCCAGCGGCTCGTCCATGTAGGCGTTGAACATTTCAGTCATGATCCGTTCCCGGTAAAGCCCTCGGGCGATTTTGAGATCTTCCATGTATTTGGCCCGATCGCCGGGTTCCTGCACATAATCCAGCACGGTCCGCTCCAGGGCTTTGAAAATATCCAGGGCAAACATACACTTGCCTTCATTGGTTTCCGATGATTCCAGCAGCAGCTGAACCGCTCTGCCAAGGTTCCGCTGTCCCAGCCCTTTCTGACCGAACCGCTTGGTGATATCGGTATCCTGATTCAACGTGTCAATCAGTTCCGCCAGGGTTTTCAGACTCTTTTCGCCCGCCACTTCACCGGCTGCCAGTTTCAAGGTCTCCACCGGGGTCAGTTTTTCCGATTTTGGCAGCCGCGTCAGTACCACGGCCACGGAGGCAGCATAATTAAGATTGGGGTCCTGATGAAGGATCTCATGGTCTAAGGACCGCTTCACATCCTTGCCGATGGCGTATTCGGTCAGGGTTTTCTGTATTTTGTAATCCGTGTTGTGGGCCACATAGCAGATGCGGCACCGATCCACGATGGGGGCTTCTTCCCGTTCGGACAAAAAAGTGTCAAACTCGGAATTGTTGCTGGTGGCGATAATCAATGTGTCAATGGGCCATTTGAACCCGTCCAGCTCAATGGTCCGATTCTGGATGACCCCCAGATAAACCTGGACCAGGTCTTTTTTGTTCTTGTAGATTTCATCGGCAAAATGGATCCCCCCGCCTGCCACCCGGGCAAGCGCCCCGCGTCTGAGATCGAACCGATAGGGGTTGTTGGTATCGGTGATGTGCAACAGCCTTTGAATGGATTCTTCGCCGATCAGGTCCACGGCCGAAGATGTGATCTTGTCTTTGGCCGGGTATTTTCCCGTGATGGTGCCTAAGCTTTCGATGAGCGGCACCGGCGTAATTTCCACAAATGAAAGCATTTTTTCGATATCATTGTCGCACAACTCCCGGATCTGGTTCCAGATATAGGCGGAACAGGCTCCCAGCGGGCGGTATTTGGCATAAATGCGTTCGATCTGGTGATCCGAGAATTTAAATTTTTTTGCCAGAAATTCCATGGAGCGGTCTTTGGTGGTCTCCAGGCTCATGGCCAGAATCATGGGATCTTCATAGGTCTGGGATTCAATGAACTGAATCTGACCATATCCTCCCACCTGATCCAGATGGGTGAAACGAAAGGTGAATTTCTGGTTTTCAGGAATGGATAAAAATTCCCGGTACCGGTCACACAGGTAATCCACAAAAAAAGTTTTGCCGTTTCCAGGCTCGCCCACCAGCACGAATGCCATCTCCCTGGACGATCCTCCTTCCGACGCATCCTTGACAAAGGAAACAAAAGCATTGATTTCGTCATACATGCCCACCAGGTGTTTTTTCCCCTGGCTGAACAGATTGAATTGATACGTGGATTTCCCCTTGACCGTGATTTTCTGAATTCCCGCATCCAGAATCATTCTGGAAACCCCCTGGAAGGCATCTTCAAATGCCCTTTTCCCTTTTTTCACTGCATCCACGTGTTCCAGTAAGGCATTTCCCTTTATTTTGGCAGCCATGTTGTCCTCCCCGGGTATCTACAGTGCCAGACATCCGCCTGACGGTGAGTTGAAAAAGATCTTGATCCTGATAAAAAAATATACCAATCTGTGTTTGGGGTGTCAAACGATTTGATCCGACATAGGAGGGAAACGCAGGAACCAAAGATTAAGACGGATCGCCTGATTTTTGCAGGGCCAGGATATGGCGGGCCAGCAACAGATCATGGGGGGTGGTCAGTTTGATATTTGCGGGATCTCCGGGGATGGTTTTGACATTGAACCCGGCATGTTCCATGACCGAAGCATCATCGGTCCCGTCAAACCCGGTGTCGGCCGCATGGTTCATGGCCTGTGATATCAGGTCCAGGCGAAACACCTGAGGCGTCTGTGCCCTGAACATTTGGCTTCGATCCACGGTTTTTACGATTTCCCCCCGGGCATCTACCTGCTTGAGGGTGTCGGTCACGGGCAGCACCGGGATGCATCCCCCGGTTTCCAGAGCGGTCTGCATGAGCTGATCCATGAGATAATGGGGGACAAAGGGCCGGACCCCGTCGTGAATGAGCACCAGACATCGTGCCGGATCCCGGACCAGTGCCATGGCCATGTCAATTCCATTTTGCACCGACGTCTGGCGATTCTTTCCTCCGGCAACCAGATGGATATGACAGGTAAATTGCCGGGGCGCAATCATCTGTGTCCGGCAGACATCCACATCTTTTTCAGGTACCACCAGAATGATCCGGTCCATGCCGCCATGCCGGTCGAACTGATCCAGGGTCCGAATCAATACCGGCTGTTTATCCAGAACCAGGTATTGTTTCTGGATTTGACCGCCCATGCGCTTGCCCTGCCCGGCGGCCACAACAACGGGGATGCATTGAATACCGGTCATGAATCAACTCAGGTAGGACAGCTGTTTGGGCAGTGGGATGCCTTTACCCATATGATCTTCACCATAATTGACATCAGCCAGCACCACCAGATCGTGCAACGCCCTGGAATCACCGGAAAACACCACGGTCTGATAATTTTCTTTTTTGATCTTTCCCCCGGCCCACTGAATATCCAGGACCGAAGATGCATCAAACCGGTCTTCGCCCACATGCAGAACCACCTCTCCGCCGTAATGCTGGACAATTTTTGCCACCAGCAGGCTGGGCCGGCTGTGAAACCCCCGGTCCATGGGAATGCTCACCTCAATGGATCCGGTTTCCATGTTCTGGTTCATGATCTGGGATGCCACCTGTTTTCCGGAGGACAAAAATTTCCATGCGTAAAACAGACAGAAATTTACAGCCCGATCCAGCAGTACATCCGGATCGATCAGTTCGGCCAGAGACTGTCTCACCCGCATGTATACATCCTTGAAACCGACGTCATACAAATGGCGTTCATAAAAATGCAACAGACGTCCCATCACCTGAAGGATGTGAAACACAATGGAAAAATGACTGCGCAGCTGTTCCAGAAGAATATTTTCTTCCTCGGACGGGGTTTTCACCACATAGGAATCAAAAGAAGACTGGATATTGTGTATCCGCATTTCAAAGCTGCGGATAATGACCTCGTTGATTTTTTCGGGTACCAGTTTATGAATATCTTTTAAATCATATCGTTCATAAAACGACAGCTGATCAAACGCCTTGATCACATCCAGAAATTCACTGGAGATTCGGGTCAGATTATTTTTCTGATTGTCCTTGGCCGTAAAATCATCAATATTGTGATTCAGATGTTGGGTGGAGGTGATTCCGGGAAACAAATTTAAGCTGTACCGGGAACCGGGGATGGTGATTTTCAGCCGACGGGCTTCGGCCAGAATCACCGGGGCCGTCAGTTTCAAGGAGTCTTGAAGAATCTGAAGGGTATCGGTGGCTTCCTGCTTGAACAGATCCAAAGGATGGCTGCCCAGCCGGTAAAAAGACAGGCGGTTCAGTATATGCCGCTGGGAATAGCAGGCCAGAGACAAATGCCGGACCAGTGCGCACAGTTCCCGGTAATACAGCCATTCTGAATTTTTTTTTGCCCCGTGGAAATCCAGAAAATCTTCCAGAATATGGGAGTTGGTGATCAGTTTGGAATACAGTTTTTTGGTGAACAGATAGGTGTCATCTTCAATGGAGTCAATGAATCGGATGCATTTGAGGAAATCAAATGAAAAAATATTGGCTTTTTCCAGAAAGGTAATATCACAGGTATCCATCATGGTTTACACAATTTTAACAGTTTCAGTCTTCTGATTTTGAAAAGTTTCGGCCTGACCGGCCCATAAGCCGAATTCTGTTACCGGATCCGGTTACCCGAAACCCGGTCAACGATCATTCATCTACGGGTGTACGTTGCCGTACCCCTTAAGCAACCTACCCGGAAACTTCGGACGGACCGCCCTCAAGCGTTTCCCTATTTGGTCTTGCACCGGACGGGGTTTACCAAGCTTTTCCAGTCACCTGGAAAACTGGTGCGCTCTTACCGCACCGTTTCACCCTTACCGACAGCCAGGGGCTGCCGGCGGTCTACTCTCTGTTGCACTTTCCTTCACGTCACCGTGACTCCACGTTATGGAGCGTCCTGTCCTGTGGTGTTCGGACTTTCCTCCCGGTCAACTGGGTCGACCCGGCGATCGTCTGGTCCGGTCAGACCGAAACGTTTCATTGTTCATCAATATGGTAAAGTATACGACTGCACTGGGGGCAGGAGATCATCTGGTTTCCCCGTTGCACCTCGATACACAGCTGGGGCGGCACATTCATGAAGCATCCCATGCAGGTCTCATTGCTGACCCGTGCCACTGCCTGTCCCTGATTCATTTTGGCAATTCGCCGAAACCGGGTCAGCAGGGCTGGATCCAGAGACTTTCCGATGAATTGCTGCTGTTCTTCAAGTTCGGAAAGCCGTTCCTTGTCTCCTAAAGTTTGCTCATCAATTTTCGCCTGTTCCGCCTGAACCTGCTCTTTGAGTTGTAAAAACTGAGACTGGGACTCATTGACCTGGACTTCAGCGGCTTCCCGCTGTTCATACAAGGTCAACACGTGATCCTCCAGGCTGTTTTTGCGCTTTTTGTTGTCATCCACTTCCCGGAGCAGCACCTGGTATTCCTTGTTGGTTTTGACCATTCTCAAGGTTTCGTTGCTTTTAATGATCCGGTCATTCACCACCTGTATTTCTTTTTCCAGGTCTGTGCATTGCTGCTGAATCTGTTCCAGCGCCTGTTTTTCAGCATCCAGGGCGGATTCAAATGCAGTCAGCCTGACGGCCAGTTCCTTTTTTTCATTTTCCACTTTTTCCACTGCTTGCCGCAGCTGGTTCATTTCCAGCTCAATCTTTTGAAGCTGGACCAAAGTGTCAATCTGTTTTTTCAATGTCTGATTCATAAAACGTCCTTATATGGATACAAATGGATCTGTTTCCCCGGCAAATGCCCGGATTTCCAGAGAGAACCCTGCCCGGGAAACCGCCTGATTCAATCGGCGGGTCAACAGGTCCTTTGCAATGATTTCCGAAGCAAAATGTCCCACATCGATCAATGCCTTGCCATGGGATTCGATCAGACGGGCTTCATGGTACTTGATATCTCCGGTCACATACACGGTGGCACCGGATGTCAGAAATGCGGGAATCAAACTGCCGCCGGAACCGGAACACACCGCAATATCATGGATGACAAGATCGGGATCCCCCACCACCCGGACCGGTTTCACGTTTAACTGCGATTTGATTCGATCTGCCACCCGGTTCAGAGAAACCGGTGCCGGCAGTGTTCCGATCCGCCCCAGACCCGTCAGGGCAGCGGAAGGAGAAAGTTCCTGATTATCTGCTTCCAGTGCCCGGGTGACCGTGATGTTCAATCGGTTTGCCAGATAATCATTCAGCCCGTTTTCCGCCTTGTCCAGGTTGGTATGCGCGCAGACGATCGCCATTTTCCGGGTGGCGGCCAACGCAATGGCCAAGCCGGGCATCATGCTGAAATCAATGGTTTTTTCCGGTGTGATAAACAATGGATGATGGGTCAAAATCATATCTGCCTGCCATTGTTGAGCCGCCTGGAGAACCGGCATGCCCGGATCAAGCCCGACCAGCACTTTTTGAACCGGCCATTCGGGATTTCCGGCACACAGCCCGCAATTGTCCCAGGATTCTGCCAGGTGCCATGGAGCAATGTCTGTATTGATCAGCGAAAGGATTTGTTTGACGGTGGGGGTCATGAATTCAACTGCCTTAAAACAAAAAAAGCGTGGCTGGTTGCCACGCTTTGAATTTGTCTCGCCCGGGTTGTCTTTTCAACAGGCATGTCATGCTGGACCTGCCCCCCTTTGCTTATCTCACTTGTGTTTGATTGTTCATCCATACGGTTTATACCACAGTTTTTTATTTTTTAGCGCTGCTTTATGTCTGAATGCCGGATGTGTCTGGTGGGCCCACCTGGATTCGAACCAGGGACCGACCGGTTATGAGCCGGTGGCTCTGCCAAACTGAGCTATAGGCCCATTCCCCATGGCAAACAAACAAACTTTATTTATTTATATTAAACCGTTGCACAAGTCAACATTTAATTTTCTATAAAGGTCTTCAATTTCTTGCTCCGGGTGGGATGCCGCAGTTTTCTCAATGCCTTGGCCTCAATTTGCCGGATTCTTTCCCGGGTCACAGTAAAATCCCGGCCCACTTCCTCCAGGGTATGATCAGATTTTTCCCCGATGCCAAACCGCATGCGCAGCACTTTTTCCTCCCTGGGCGTGAGCGTGGCCAGAATTTTTCTGGTCTGTTCCGCCAGACTGAAATCAATGGCCGCTTCGGATGGAATGGAAAATTTCTTGTCTTCAATAAAATCTCCCAGATGGCTGTCCTCTTCCTCTCCGATCGGTGTTTCCAGAGAAATGGGTTCTTTGGCGATTTTTAACACCCGTCTCACCTTATCAATGGGGATTTCCATTTTTTCGGCAATTTCTTCCGGAGACGGTTCCTTGCCCATTTCCTGCACCAGATACCTGGAGGTACGGATCAATTTGTTGATGGTCTCGATCATGTGCACCGGGATCCGGATAGTTCTGGCCTGGTCGGCAATGGCCCTTGTGATGGCCTGACGGATCCACCAGGTGGCATAGGTGGAAAACTTGTACCCTCTGCGGTATTCAAATTTGTCCACTGCTTTCATCAACCCGATGTTGCCTTCCTGGATCAGGTCCAGAAACTGCAATCCCCGGTTGGTGTATTTTTTGGCAATACTCACCACCAGGCGCAAATTGGCTCGAACCAGTTCCCGTTTGGCAAAATCCGCATTTCTCCGCCCTTTGTCAATGCCCTGGGTAATGGCACGCAAATCATCGGCATCTCCCTTGATCAACGCTTTTTTGGATGCCACCTGATCCATGACCGCCTGAATATCCTGATGAAGCAGCAGGGCCCGTTCCGGACTCATGTCGCTTCGGGCCGTGACCCACTGAACAAATTTTTCCGGGTCTGATGCCTGTTTGAGCATGGTGTCTTTCATCACATTGAACGTTCTGGCACAATTTTCCAGCAGTTTATCAACGGTATCGAACCAGACAATGGTATTGCGGATGCTTTTTTCAATGGTGTCCATGACATTGGATTCAAACCGCCAGCGTTTGAGTTCCTCGAATATCTGTTCTGTGCCTTCGTCGATTTCCTGTTGCAGCGTCTGATATTTTTTGGTGGATTTTCTCAGCTCGTAAAGCTGATCCCGCTTGTCCTGATTGGACTCATGAATTTGTTTGATGACTGCCAGAGATTCCAGAAATTTTTCCTGTTTTGAGGTCTCATCCACCACCCCGTCCCCTTCATCCACATCCCTTAAGACATGTTTGGGACGCATGGACCGCCGTTCCATTTTTTTTCCGTACAAAAAAATGGTGTTCAAAGAGATCGGACAATCCAGCATGGCCCGCAATACATCCCGTTCACCCACCTCGATTTTCTTGGCAATTTCAATCTCACCTTCCCGGCTCAAAAGCGTGACCATGCCCATCTCTTTGAGATACATCTTGACCGGGTCCGTAACGGCACCAAACTCCAGGTCCGCCCGTTCCCGGACTGAGGCAAATGGATCTTTTTTATCTCCTGTCGGCTTTTTCCGGTGTTTCAATTCCTGCCGGAGTTTTTCCTTTTTTCCCCTGGCTTTCACCCCGGGCCGATCCGATGACCGGGTACCGGCAGGTTTGTTTTTCGAAGGATCAAGATCCACCAGAGTGATGCCCAGTTCCTTGAATTGATCCACAATATCCTCAATTTGTTCCGGGGTCTTTAAATTACCGGATATGGCATCATTGATTTCAGTAAAAGAGAGTGTGCCGGCTTTTTTCCCTTTTTCAATAAGTTTTTCCATTTCCGCTTTGCCGATCATCCCGCTCTCTTCGGATGATATTGATTTATCTGCCATAAAACGCCTCCCTAAGGCTAAACGTTATTGACCATTATGTAATTGTCGGATTTCCTGCTGTTTTAATTTCAATAACTCCATCAAGTCAGTGTCACAGCTTTTTTCCGCACGTTTAATTTTTTCTGTCAGTCCACTGTCTTTTTTTTTTCTGATCCGGATAATCCGCTGAATAATGGCTGCAGCGGCATCTTTGAGATCCGTATTGTCATCCATTCCGTCAGTCATGGCCAAAGAGGCTATCAGCTCCCGATCCGCATCTGTTTCCATTCGGGTCATGATCCGGGTGACGAACGCATCCGGTGCCGGGTCGGCCTGAACCATGATGCGACCGATCCGGCACAGCTGTTGAGAATAAAAATGATCCAGCACACCGGAGTCCGCCACGTCTGAAATGATTTGGGGCCACTGAAGCATCAGAGACAGCAGCTGCCGCTCCCGGGGATCTGAAGCCAGCTCAGATTCCGATGGCTCCATATCCGGGTGCCGATCCACTATTGTCTTGCCTTTGATCACCTGTTCCCGGACTTTTTCCAGCACAGCCGCTTCATCGATATTCAGGGTTTCCGCCAGCTCGTTGACATGCAAAGACCGAAGCGCACTGTCCTGAATATCGGCTATATACGGAATTAAATCAGCCAGAACCCGTGCCCGTCCCGCCACGGAAGATCCGTGGGTGTCCATGGCCACCTGCCGCAAAAACGGCATCACCGACCGTGCCCGGGCCGCCAGGTCCAGAAATGCATCCGGACCGTGTTTCAACACAAAGGCATCCGGATCATCCCCTTTGGGCAGAATCAGTATCCGGGTGTCCACGCCTTCGTTCAGAAAGGTTTTGATGCTGCGCCGGGCCGCATGGATCCCTGCGGCATCCGAGTCGAAAACCAGCACCATGGCAGGGGCATATCCTTTGAGAATCCGCACATGTTCTGCAGTCAAGGCGGTGCCCAGGGTAGCCACCGTGTTTTTAATCCCGTTCTGGAACAAAGTGAGAAAATCAAAATAGCCTTCCACAATATGCACCACCCTTGCAGTGCGGCAGTGGGTTTTGGCAGCATGCAACCCGTACAGGATCCGGGTTTTGCTGTACACCGGGGTTTCCGGTGAATTCATGTATTTGGGCATTTGATCGTCCATGACCCGGCCCCCGAACCCCGCCACCTGCATGTTGATATCAAAAATGGGAAACATGATCCGGTTACGGAACCGGTCATAAAATCCGGATTGATTCTTTCGAGGGACCACCAGCCCTGAATTCAGTGCCGCCTGCCGGGAGATGCGCGCTTTTTTCAGAAAACCGACCACATCTTCCCATTGATCCACGGAAAACCCCAGGTGAAATTCATCCAGGGTGGCAGAAGTGATGCCTCTGTTTTCCAGGTACTTGCGGGCGGATTGACCGGAAGGTGCCTCACGCAGGCGTGCTTCATAATGGGCCATTACCTTTTGATTGATACGGAACAGGGTTTCTTTCAGTGCCAGCTGTTTTTTTCTGGCCGGATCCAGATGTTGAGTATCGATCACGATATTGTACTTTCTGGCCAGCATTTTGGCGGCTTCCGGAAAAGACAATCCGTGATATTTCATCACAAAAGACAGACTGTTCCCCCCGGCACCGCATCCGAAACAATGAAAAATCTGTTTGGCCGGGTTCACGGAAAACGACGGGGTTTTCTCTGAATGAAACGGGCACAGCCCGAAATAATTCTGGCCGGATTTTTTTAAAATCACCGATTCTGATACGATATCCACAATGTCGGATGAGTTTAGAATTTCTGAAATTTTTTCTTCAGGAATAAGCATTGCTTCAGGGATGGCTCCAAAATGTCAAAAACAGTGTTGCTATAGAACCTGAAAATAGGTATAAAACCTGAATTGTCAATCACCGGAATTCATGATTAAGCAGCGGCTGAAATCCGTATGGCTTCTTTCAGATCCAGGCTGCCCTCGTAAAGTGCTCGTCCTGTAATGACACCGGTGACTCCGAACCGGGCGATCTCACAGATGTTTTCAATGTCTTCCAGGGTGGCCACGCCCCCGGATGCGATCACCGGGATGGAAATTGCCCGGGCCAAAGCCGCTGTTTCCTGGATATTGGGTCCGGTCTGCATGCCGTCTCTGTGGATATCGGTAAAATTGATGGCAGTCACCCCTGATGATTCAAATGATTTGGCCAGATCCACGGCCCGGGTTTCAGAGGTCCGGCTCCAGCCTTCCACCGCCACCATCCCGTTTCTGGCATCAATCCCCACCACGATTTTTCCGGGGAACCGCTTGCAGGCCTCCCTGACAAATTCCGGCCGGTACACGGCCTCACTGCCGATGATGACTCTGGAAACCCCGGCTTTAAGATATTTTTCAATGGTTGAAATGTCCCGGATGCCTCCGCCCACCTGAATGGGGACCGTGACCTGATCCAGAATGGAAGTGATACTGTCAAAATTCACGGCGGATTTGGCAAACGCACCGTCCAGGTCCACCACATGAATCCATTGAGCACCTAAAGATTCCCATTTCACAGCCATGACCGCCGGATCGGCTGCATATTCAGTCGCGTCTTCCATACGTCCCTGGCGCAGGCGGACACATTTTCCCTGTTTAATATCAACTGCGGGTATGATGAGCATAAGTCTTGCCTTTTTGGTATCTGAAAAGGTTTAAAGCATCCCTTTGCTGGAAAGGGGGCGGCCGGCGGAATCGGTCTTCCAGGTGGCCTGGTGAAGCGCCCGGCCCATGGCCTTGAATATGGATTCCAGCACATGATGTTCATTCACCCCGTAATCCGCGTTGATATGCAGATTTAACCCGCCTTTGACACAGAATGACTGGAAAAACTCTTTGGCCAGATGCGCATCAAACGCGGTACCTGATTTCAGGTTATCAGGAAAATGGTAGACCAGATACGGCCGGTTAGACAGATCGATGGTCACCCGGGAAAGGGCTTCATCCATGGGCACACAACTGTCACCGAACCGCTGAATGCCAGTTTTGTCTCCCAGCGCATCAGACAGGGCCTGACCCAGCACCAGTCCGACATCTTCCACGGTGTGGTGCAGGTCCACGTCCAGATCCCCGGTGGCCATCAGTTTCAGGTCAAACCGGCCGTGCACGCAAAATGCGGTCAGCATGTGATCGAAAAAAGGGATACCCGATGAAATATCTGCCCGACCGGACCCGTCCAGATTCAGGTGGATTTCAATTTTTGTCTCCCGGGTCTGTCTTGAAACGCCTGCGTCCCGCACCATGAAATATTCCTTGAAAATAGGTGAAAACCACTGTCAGGTCGATGGTCCATCCGTATCAAAAACAACGTAAATGAAATGAATCCCCTTAAAATAGGCAAAACATGCGTTGTTGTCAAATAATTTTTATGTATTGACCACAATTATTTGATCAGAGAAATGATCTGCCTGAAATGGTCTCCTTTGGCCCGTTGCAGTAATTCAAAAAATATCATTTCCACCGAGGTAATCTGTGCACCGGCCTGAACAATCCGCTGCAGGCCCACGGCTTTGTTTTCCTGAGTTCTGGAGGACACGCAGTCCGATACCACCTGCACGTCACACCCTTTGACAACCAGATCCCGTATTGTCTGGAATACACAGATATGGGTTTCAATGCCGGCGACCAGCACCTGGCTCCGGGACAATGCCTCAAATTTCTCCATAAAAACCGGCTCGTTACAACAGGAAAAACTGTCCTTTGCAATGGGCGACTCTTCAGCCATCAACTGCTGGATTTCATCCACTGTGGGTCCGAGTTTCGAAGGAATCTGTTCCATCCAGAGAATGGGTATTCCTAAAATTTTCATTCCCTTGATAAAAATTTCCAGAGAATCAAATAATGTTTCATTGTCGCACATCATCCGGGCCAGTTTCCCCTGGACGTCCACCAATAAAGCAACGGTCTTGTCAATGGAAAACATATCGCGGTTTTGTTTCATAGGTCATACTCCGGTTTCGGCAGGCAAATGGTGAAGTGACTGCCCTGGTTGGGTTCGGATTCCACGTGGATGGTGCCATGGTGGGATTCCACAATACTTTTGACAATGGCCAGGCCTAAGCCGGTGCCGTTGATGAACCGGGTCTGCTCGTTTTTCACCCGGTAAAACCGGTCAAAAATATGTGTTTTGTCTTCTTCGGAAATTCCCAGGCCGGTATCCGCCACGTGAATATTGACACAATCATCACTTTGATCACACCACACATCGATTTTTCCGTTGGATGGTGTATACCGGATGGCATTGGAAATCAAATTGGACACCACTTCTTCAATATTGGTGCGATTGGCTATGACCGACAGCCCGTCCGGGCCGGGTTTCTGGGTCAGTCTTAAAGATTTGCCATCCGCCTGATCCCGAAAGAACTGAACCTGATCCTTGATCAATTGTCCCAGATCAAGGGTTTCTCTTTCCTGGTTGATAAGCCCGGACTCTATTTTGGACAGGTCCAAAAGTTCCGATGCCAGCTGAGCCAGAGACGTGATCTTGTCAGTACTGCGTTCCAGTATTTCAGTCTGTTTTTCCGTCAGATCTCCGGCCAGACCATCCAGAATTACTTTCATCTGCATGAGAATAGAGTTCAACGGACTTTTGATTTCATGGGCCACCATGGAAACAAAATCGGATTTGAGCTGATCCATTTTTTTCAGCGTGGTGATGTCATGGAACACTGTGACCGCCCCCAGGTTCCGGTCAAGCCGGTCCCGGAAAGGAAAACAGCGGATGCCAATGATTTTTTCTTCTTTGCTGTCTTCCGGGATCAGGTTCAACTCGTCTGTAATTTCCGAAAAATGTCCGGATGTCTGGGCAAGGGCCTGATCAATCATTTCCAGAATCCGGGGATGCGAGACAATGTCGTTGACATGCCGGCCGATGCAAGATCGATTTTTGGATCCGATCATGTTCAAAAATGCCGGATTCGCCAGAACAATACTTTTTTGATGATCCGTGGTCAGCACCCCTTCTTTTAAGGTATTGACCATGACACGCATCCGTGTTTTTTCGCTGGCAATGTCCTGAAGGGTTCGGATGAATTCAATGGCCTTGGAAATAACCACCCGCAGTTCCTGGGGGGAAAACGGTTTGGACAGAAAATCAAACGCCCCTTTTTTCATGGTTTCAATGGAATGCTCCAGGGTGGCATATCCGGTAATTACAATGATAACTGTGTCCGGATGGCGGGCCTTGATACCGGTCAGCACGTCCATGCCGGACATGCCCGGCATCATCAGGTCCAGCAGCACGATATCAAAATGGGCATCCTCGATCATTTTCAGCCCTTTGATACCGTTATCCGCCAGGGCCACCTCACACCCTTCCTGGGTCAGCAGCCGGTGGCAGGCCTTCTGGATTCGCTCTTCATCGTCCACCACCAGAACTTTTGGTCGAAACGAAAACGCATCCGTCACTGTTTCCTGTGCTGCGTTCGCCATCTGTTTTTTCTCTACCGCTTCCGTATCTGAATCTGACATCGCTTGTTCCATCCTGTTGTTCAATTTTTTAACTCGATACAATCATGCAGATCCCGGGGGATCACAAAAATGGGGGCCGTCTTCACTGGGCACATACATGGGGAATTCAATGATAAATGTGGTGCCTTTGGTACCGGTTTCCTTGACTGAAATCCGTCCCCCGTGCTCTTCAATGATACCATAGACAATGCTCAGTCCCAACCCCGTGCTTTTTCCGACTTCCTTGGTGGTGAAAAACGGATCAAAAATTTTGGACAGGTTTTCTCTGGGTATCCCCTCACCGGTATCTTTCACCTCCAGAAACACTTTTTTGTTGGGCTTGTCCCGGTATGTGGACAAAGAAATTTTGCCGCTGCCTTTCATGGCGTCCGCCGCGTTGATGATCAGATTGATGATCACTTGATTGAGCTTACTGACATCCGCATGAATGAGCATCATCTCATCGTCCAGAAACCGCCGGACCTGAATGTTGCGGAATTTTTTCTGATCACGAACCAGTTTAAGGCTTTGATCCACAATTTCATTGATATGCACGATTCGCTTGTTGGAATCGGTACTCCGGCTATAGACCAGCAGGCTTTTCACGATATTTTTGCACCGGTTGGCATCTTCCACGATATATGTGAGATCGGCTTTGGCATCGTCATCTAAGTCCGGTCGTTCCAGCAGCAGGCTGGCATAAAACAAAACCCCGGTAAGCGGGTTGTTGATCTCATGGGCCACACCGGCAGCCAGCTGACCCAGAGAGGCCATTTTTTCAGACTGGGCCAGCTGTTTCTGGGTTTTTTTCAGCTCTTTTTCCACCTTGATCTTGTCTTTAAGATCGTTGTAGATGGCCATGGTGGCAGATTCGTTGCCGTTCTCGTCATAGATGATGGCAGCCGACATCTCCACTTCCACTTCTTCTCCCTTGGCATTGACAATGGTGGTTTTTGGAATGATCAGTTTGCCCCTGCCCCCGATTTTTTCATCCCTGAGCATCCGCATGATTTCCTTGGCCTTGCCCGGCGGATACAGCTGTTCCGTATGCGTGATGGTTCCCTCCCCACCGTTGTAGGCACCGAACAGTTCTTTGGCCACGGAATTCATCAATTCAATCCGGCCGGACCGGTCTGCCGCTACAATTGCACTGGCAGATGAATAAATGACCCGGGTGATAAATTCTTTCACACCGATCAACTGGCTTTCAAGGGATTTGGTCCTTGTAATGTCCCGGATACTGGAAAGCACATACGCCACTTCCTGGTGATCGTCGAAAATCGGGGAAAATACCCGCTCTTCCCATTTGTATTGGCGTTTCAGGGTATAGGAATGGGCTTCTTTGTTTTCTATGACCCGGGATATGGGACAATCCCGGGATTTGCACGGTGTGTTTTTATACAAAAAAGAATGGTAACATTTTTTGCCCAAAATATCTTCAGGTGTAAGCTTATAGGTGTCATAAAATTTCTTGTTGGCACCGACCACACTCTTTTCAAGATCAATGATCACCGAGGGAAAAGACAGGGCATCAAAAATCCGGACCCGCCAGAACAAATCCTGGGGACGCAATGTATCATTTTTCATGGGGCTTCAAATCCTTTTTCCAGCGCAGTTTGTGCGACCACTCCCTTTCCAGACGGAACCACCAGGCTGACACTGGCCCCGGCGCAGGCTGCGACAAAAAACGGAATCCGATCAACATCCAGGCAGTTCAAAGCCGTCTGCAAAATTCGATACCGGTCTCCGAAATGAGGGCCGTGGAACGTAATCAGGTCCACAAAAAAGCCGTCTCCATCATTGCAGCTGGTGTCTGCGTCAACGACAAAGCAGGCATCATAAATGGGTCCGGAGACCTGCACCACCGACACCAGATGAAATATTTCTTCTGATGCAATGGGCGGCATCCGTGTCTGCATGGTTTGCATGAGTTGATCCAAAAATCCTTGGGTGTAAAGCAAATATTTTTTTCGCACCAGCTGAAAACCATAGGTCTTGATTTTTTCTTCTACATACGTGGACCGGGTTTCCGGATATTTTTTCAACAATGCGGATATATCCTGATCAATTTCCTGGATATAGGGGGTATGGGAACAAGGAAGGTCAAAGGTATTTTCAAGTAATGTGATCACCCGGTCCTGAAAACAGGCATCTATGATCACACTGACCACTGCGGGAGAGGACACCAGATGATGAAACGGAATCCCGGCCGATCTCAGCATTTTTATCAATATGCCAGGGACTTGAAAACGATTGCGATGGGGATAGACAGACACCTGGGTCACGGATCCCAAAGGGGTGATGTCTGAATCATCAACTGAAAGCCGGGCAACCTTCTCCCGGTATCTGGATTCCACACATCCGGAAAAATAATAATGGGTTTTCCGTCGGTGCAACCCGGCACAAACCATATTGATCCGCTGGATCGACAGGGCTTGACACACAGGGGTCAAAGGATGGACATCCGGTGAAAACTGGCCTATCCATACCATTCCCGGCCCCAGACGAATGCCGTTAACAGGAATCGGTTCCATTTTTCAAACACACACAGACATTTTTAAAAAAAGACCGGATGGCGAAAAAACAAGACCGGTTTTTCCGCCATCCACAGTCTTTGTCCATGCAGGCTGGATAGACAAGGCAGATCGATCAGCCGCAATGATCAGAAACGATCTCCATCAATTCATCCAGATCGATCGGTTTGGGAATATAGTCATCGGCCAGCGTTGTTTTGCCGTCATGATGGGTGTAGCTGGTGGTTTTCACTGAATCCGCCACCGCAGTCAGCAAAACAACGGCAATGTCTTTGAGTCCTTCATTGTTCTTGATTTCCTCGCAGACATCCCACCCGTTTTTCCGGGGCATCATGACATCCAGTATCACCAGGGCCGGCTTTTCTTCATTGATTCGATCCATGGCTTCCACACCGTCATAGGCTTTGGCAACCCGGTAGTTTTTGGCCTCCAGCTTCATGGACACCGCTTCCACCAGATCCGGGTCATCATCCACCACCAGAATGAGTTTTTGTTCGCTCATGTTATGATCTCCTTATCACTGTTTTTGTCACCTGCAGCTAAACCTTGGGCCTGGGATACAGTCCTGCCTTTTCCACGATCTGGGGTACTTTTTCTTCCCATTCAATGGCCATGATATGAAATCCGTGAACACCCTTGACCTGCTTGAGACGTTCAATCGATTCCACGGCCATCTTAATGCCTTCTTCCGGCTGCTGCTCTTTGGGCACCCCTTCCAGCCGTTTGATGACATCATCCGGAATATCCATTCCAGGCACTTTATTTTTCATATACCGGGCCATGCCCACGGATTTCATGGGCGTGATGCCGGCCAGGATGTGGACCTGCTCGTCCAGGCCCCGTTCCACGACCCCTTTCATCCATTCTTCAAATTTATCAAGATTAAAAATACATTGTGTCTGGATAAAGTCAACGCCTGCCTTGACTTTTTTGGCCAGGCGCATGACACGCAGTTCAAACGGGTCAGCAAACGGGTTGGCTGCCGCGCCGATGAACATCTTCGGGGGGCCATCGATCTTGGCACCGCCCTGGAACAGGCCTTTATCCCGCATCTGCTGGACCATCTTGATCATTTGCACGGAATCGATGTCAAATACGCCCTGGGCCATGGGATGGTCCCCGAACTTGGCATGGTCCCCGGACAGGCACAGCATGGTGTTGATGCCGAAGGAATACGCCCCGAGGATTTCGCTCTGCATGGCCAGGCGGTTTCTGTCCCTGGACACCATCTGGATGATGGGATCCAGCCCCATCTGTTTGATGAGGATGCCGGCAGTGCACGAAGACATCCGGACCATGGCGGTCTGGTTGTCGGTCACGTTGATACCGTCCACATGATCTTTGAGCAGGGCCGCTTTTTCCGTGACCTTTTCCGGACGGCACCCCCTGGGTGGCCCGCATTCCGAGGTCACTGCCAGTTCACCGGATGCCAATACCTTTTCAAGTCTGCTGTCTGTCTTCATTATGCCAAATCCTCCCTGATAATTGTCCCGGGTCCGCCGGCGCCACCAGGTCTCCAGTCTTTTGCTTCCATCAATTCCTCATACCGGGATTCCATTCCCAGTTCCTTGAGCCGTTCCCAGATCAGGCGCCAGGCGCAGTCGATATCCGGGCTGACCTCGCACTGCCCGTTGGATGTGCCGCCGCAGGGGCCGTTGAACAGATGTTTGGAGCACCGGGCCACCGGGCAGATGCCGCCGGTGATGCCTAAAACGCAGTCACCGCATCCTTTGCACCGTTCGGACCATACGCCCTGGCTCAAAGACGCGCCCATGAACCGGGTGTTGACCGCGGGAAACACAGGGGTTTTCTTGAACCGGGCTGCAATGGTCTGAACGCCGCAGCCGCAGGCCATGGACACCACGGCATCTACGCCGTCGATATACGGGGTCAGTTCTTCCACGTATTCCGGATCACATTGCCGTTCCAGGGTGATTTCTCTGATATCGATATTTTTGCCCTGTTTCAGATGGTTCAGATGCAGGGCAGATGCCAGCAGGCCAACCTCTTTTCTGCCGCCTGCCGCACACACTGTCACACATTCATTGCAACCCACCAGGAGAATTTTGCTGTATGGGGCAATATACTGGATGATTTCCTGTATGGGTTTTTGTTCTGCTGTAATCATATGTTTTCTCCGAAGAAATATGTAAACATCAACTGGCAGCCTTATCCACGGCCCCGGTCCTGCCGGGGTTCGGTCCCAGTTTTTTTATGGTTTCCGTAAACTCTTTGGCCACTTGGGCAAATGCTTCTCCCATACCGGCGGACATGTTGTACATGGCCACCCGTTCCGGTTCCCAGCCCAGTTCGGTGAGCAGTTTCTTGACCCGGTTCACCCGGGCTTCGGCCCGGACGTTTCCATTTTTAAAATGGCAGTCACCTGCCAGACATCCTGCCACATACACACCGTCCGCCCCCTTTTCCAGGGCTTTCATCAGGTGAATGGCATCCACTTTACCCGAACAGGGCACCCGGATGATCTTCACGTTGGAAGGATATGATATCCGCTTGCTGCCGGCCATATCTGCGGCCGTATATGCACAGTAATGACAGCAGAATGCGACAATTTCAGGTTCAAAATGTTCCATCGATTTCTACCTTTCAAATAAGCCGTCTAGTTTTGCCAGTATCTGATCATCTTCATATGCCAGCAGCTGAATCGCCTTGGCCGGACATTCACCGGCACACACGCCGCATCCGTGACACTTGTCCGCATCAATCTGCGACACACCGTCCGCATTGATAAACGGCACATCAAACGGACACACCCGGACACAAATGAGGCAGGATGCACATTTTTTCTCATCCACCACAGCCACACAGGCGCCTAAGTTGATTTCCTTTTTGGCCAGCATGGTCTGGGCCCGGCCGGCTGCTGCCTGGGCCTGGGTGATACATTCCCGGATCACCTTGGGCGAATGGGCCGTACCTGCCAGGAAAAATCCCCGCTGGGCCATATCCACGGGCCGCAGCTTCACATGATCTTCCAGAAAATAGTGATCCTCGGTCCGGGGAAGATGGAACATCAGCGCCAGATCTTCCGTGTTTTCATCATCAGCCACCAGCCCGGTGCTCAACACCACACAGTCTGCGGCAATATCAATGTCACTGTCCAGCACATAGTCATGGGTTCCGACCACCAGCTCACCGTCGTCCTGTCGGACTCGGGGCCGATTTTCCAGGGAGAATCGAATGAATTTAACACCCAGATCCCGGGCTTTTCGGTAATAATCTTCCAGAAATCCATAGGTCCGCATATCACGGTACAGGATGAATACCTCGGTATCCGGGCTGATCTGTTTGATCTTCAGGGCATTTTTCACAGCGGCCTGGCAGCAGATTCGCGAGCAGTTGGGATTGCCCTCTTCCCGGGATCCCACACATTGAATCATCACTATCTGGTCCATGGCCTGCACTTTTTCCGGTTCATCCGCCAGCAGCGAGTCCATGTCCAGCTGGGTCATGACATTGTCAATGGCACCCAGGCCATACTGAGGCGGCCGGTTGGCCAAAGCCCCGGTGGACAGAATGGTCACCCCGTGATCAATCTGCATGTAGTTCATGCGCACCCCGGTCTGGATGCCGGTCTTGAATAAGCCGGGCATACCGCTGTGATCCACGATCACGGACCGGGTCAAAACCTGGATATTGGAATGGGCTGTGACCGCATCCACCAGATTCTGGACAAACGGAGCCACGTCATCCCCTTCAATAGTTTTACGAAGAGACCGGGCCAGACCGCCCAGCGAGGGTGCCCGTTCCACAACATAGGTTTTAATTCCCTGATCCGCAAGTTTCAAGGCCGCAGTCATACCGGTGACACCACCGCCCACCACCAGGGCATTCTGATTCATGGGCAGGGTATGCTCCCGCAGCGGATGGTTGGTTCGAACACCGGCAATCCCCACCTGAAGCAGTTTGACAGCCTTTTCCTGGGCTTTTTCCGGCTCATTCATATGGGTCCAGGTGTTTTGATCCCGCAAATTCACCATTTCCACCAGGTATCGGTTCAATCCCACCCGGCGGAGCAGATCCTGAAACTTGGTTTCATGGGTTCTTGGCGAGCAACCGCCGATGACCACCCGATTCAGCTTGTGTTTTGTGATCATGGCCTCGATTTTTGCCATGGACTCTGACGAGCAGCCATAACCCACAGGTTCCGCCACCACAACATCCGGTCTTGTTTTCACGGCATCCAGCACGTTGGCGACATTCAACACCCCGCCGATTTCAAATCCACAGTCGCACACGAACACACCGATCCGGGGATCTTCTCCTGTGATATCCCGTTCCGGCGGAAACATGTCTTCGCCATTGAGTCCTGCCGGTGACACCGGCAGGTTGGTGGCGGCCATGGCGGCCGCGGCTGATGCCTGGACCATGGTTTCAGGGATATCTTTGGGACTTTCATATACCCCGCAGACATATACCCCGGGGCGGGAGGTCAGAACGGGATTGAAATGATCGGATTCAGCAAAATCATGTTCATTCAACTGGATTCCCAGATTTTGGGCCAGCTCTTTGGTTTCACAGTTCACTCGAAATCCTGTGGACAGTACCACCATGTCGAACTCTTCATTTTGCTGAACCGATTTGTCTTCAACGGCGTAGGCAATGGACAGATTTTTGGTATCGGGTTTTTCCAGGATGGTGTGGGGCCGGCTTCTCACCATGCGGACATTGTACTCGTCCCTGGCCCGGTTATAATATTCTTCATACCCCTTGCCATGGGTCCGCATGTCCATGAAGAAAATCGTGGTTTCAATATCTTCGCCGAACCGCTCCTTGGTGACCATGGCCTCCTTGAGGGCATACATGCAGCAGACACTGGAACAGTAAGGCACATCGGCCCGATTGATACCCCGAGAGCCCACACACTGGATCCAGGCCACTTTTTTAGGCCGTTTGCCGTCGGATTTCCGAACCAGGCTGCCCTGGAACGGGCCGGAAGCAGACATGATCCGCTCGTATTCAAGACCTGTGACCACATTGTCAAACCGCCCTCCTCCGAAGTTATCCAGAACGGAAGGATCAAACAGATCCGCACCCACGGAAAGCACCACAGAAGCCACATCCATGACGATTTTTCTGGGTTGGTCTTCCGGCAGAATGGCACCGGCCTTACAGACTTTTTTCAATGCCTCGACATCGGTGATCTTGCTCATGTCAATGGAAAAAGCAAACGGTGTGGCCTGGGGATAGCGCATGCAGGTCGGTGCCCGGGGATCCAGCCCCGGCGTGAACCTGACCGCATCCGGAAACTGTTTGGCACATTCGCCGCAGGCCGTGCATTTTTCCGTATCAATATATCTGGGTTCGGTCATCAGTGTGGCGGAAAACGCCCCGGCTTCCCCATCCAGTCCCGTCAGACGGGTCATGGGTTTGATTTCCAGGTATTTTTCCCGCCCCCCCTGGGACAAATGGGGAGACACCGTACACAGGTCGCAGTTATTGGTGGGAAAGGTCCGATCCAGCTGGGTCATCAACCCGCCGATGGCATATGATTTGTCTATAAGCAGTACATTGCGCCGGGATTCGGCCAGGTCCAGAGCGGCCCGGATACCGCCGACACCGCCGCCGATCACCAGCACACGCCTGTCCTTGGACAGGATATTTTCTGAATTCTGATTCATTTGCATGAGTAACCTATTCATTTAAGGATATCCGTATGCAGTCCAAAAAGGCTCAACCGCCTCATGACTACAGCACGGATCTCTTTTAAGTTAACGTTGCTTTCTACAGCCCGGCGCTGTCCAGAATGGCCGGCAGTTTGTCTTCCCACCCCAGAGCGGATATTTTGATGCCCTGGGAAATCTCCTTGAGGCTGCGAATCATTTCACCGGCAATGGTCACACATTCCGTGTCACGGTCCTTGGCCTGACGTATCCGCCGGATCACATCTTCCGACAACCGGGAAGTGGGATCATTGATGGAAATATACCGGGCCATGCCAACGTTTTTCAACAGAAAAACCGAGGCAATCACCGGTACATTCAAAGAAGAGAACGTGTGTATGATCTTTTTATAAAAATCCAGGTCAAACACCGGTTGAAGAACGATATATCCGGCACCGGCAGCAATTTTTGCTCCAGCATCTGCCACAGCCTGAGTCAGCTGATCTTCATCGGCAATGGGCGGGGTCGCGATCCCCGGGATGAATTCCGGTTTACCATGCAACTCAAACCCGGCCAGATCCGTTCCGGCCATCAGGGTCTGGATCATTTTCAGAATACCCAGTTCATCCACGTCATCCACAATTTTTGCGTCCGGGTGATCCCCATTGATCATCTCTTCGCCCTGCACCACCATGAGGTTGTGAATCCCCAGCACATGGGCCGCCAGCAGATCTCCCTGAAGCGCCATCCGGTTTCTGTCCCGGCCGTACACATGGATGACGGGTTCCAATCCCTGCTGAGTCAGGATCGCTCCGCCGGCCAGCGCATTCAGATGCATGACACCCGTGTCCAGGTCCGGTAACACCACGGCATCCACACGGGATTTAAGAAACCTTGCATGGCTGATCATATTGGATATATCTACGCCCTTGGGGGTATCCATTTCAGCCAGGATTACCCGTTCCCCGGACGACAGTTTTGCCTTGAAACTCATATACACATCCTTGTCTCATCTAAGTGTTTATAACAAAACCTTACCATCCTGTACCTCTTATTATTCATCAGCACGTTTAGTTGTATACGTTTTTTTCTAAAAATGTACAATGAAAAAACCTTGACTTATTTGATTTTTTTTATCCACCAGGAATCAGTGCCAGTGTCGACACCGTATGTCCGTTAATCGCCGAATCACTGAACCACCAGTATTTTTGCTCACCGGACATGTACGAAGTGACCTGGTCTTTCTGGTGGGGATGAAACATTCGGCCTGTCACCCCACCCGGGAGCACTGCCATGATTTTATTTGTATCGGCAAAATCCACCATCATCCGAAGGGACGCACAATGGGTCACAAAAAACGGGGCATCAAAGTCATACCACCCCCGGTACAGGGTTTCACCGGAACCCCCCATGGACAAGGGGCCTTTTCCCAGCAACCGCCCGATCCATCCCTTTTGTGCCAAAGGATTTCTCAAAGACAACGTGTGAACCCTGCCCCAGTGCCAGCGGTTCATATCCGGCCCCAGGGCCGCTTCCAAAAATGCCCTGGCCCGGTGTCCGGCGATCAAAAAAAGATCTGTCAATGTTTCATTCTGATCCGGGGTACGCACATCGTCAAACCAGACGGACCGGCCCTCCAGAATCATGTGCTGCAACCGCTCCTGCCAGAAATACCAGGTATTGAGCAACAGATCACTGTCAGCATTTTTCAGCTCGTCCTCGAATACCGCCTTGGCCAAAAACCGGTACACGGTCTGGAAAATAGCCGGTCCTGCCGTATCCGGATCATCCTGATAATTCCAGTCAGAAAGAATGGCACCCATTTCCCGGGTATCCGGATGCTGCATCAGTGCGTCAATCATTTTCGGGGCGATGATCCGGGCCATGGGATTCAACGTATCCCGCTGAAACATCCACATCTGGTTTGGTGTTTTGCGGCCGGGCAGTGCCATCAGTTCCTTGAGCCGGTCATACCGATACCGCGGGGCAAAATAGGAAGAATAATAATAAGGATAGCTTTGAGGCACGATTTTATGATTGCAGGTGCCGATCCATCCGGCCGGCGGGTCCAGGGCTGCCGGCATCTGATCATCAGGAATCCATCCCTGCCAGGGATCGCCGGTAGCGGAAACCGGGGATAAAAACGTGCCATGCCCTTTTTGTCGGATGGGCACACGGCCGGATACCTGATACCCGATCCGGCCCTGATCATCGGCAAACACCCAGTTCAAACAGACCATGGAAAGTTGTTTCAACGCATTTTTTAAATCCACACTGTTTTTTGCCTCAAGTATTTCCACCAGACCGATTTCCGGCCCCATGGTTTCGGCCGGGGCAAACCGCAATGACACCGGCGGGTGGGACGACAGATTATCAAACACATCTGTGACAATGGGGCCTCTTTCAGTGGCGCGGACGATAAATTCATGTTTGACAAACCCGCCCGGAGCCGCCGAATCTTTGAGCTTCAGTGTTTCTTTTCGGGTTTCAAACGGCAGGGACCGGTTGTTTGAAAGATATCGTCCCGGATGATCGGGATCCGGTTGTTCCAGATACAGGTCCTGAATATCCGCGTAATTGTTGGTCATGCTTAAAGCAATGTGTGAAGTCCGGCCCATGGCCATGCCGGGAATACCCGGGATGTTCACCCCGACTGCCCGAATTCCCGGGCAGATCAGGCCGATGGGATACCAGACTCCGGGCAGCATCCGAGGATCTAAATGGGTATCACCGCACAGCAGAGCGGCTCCGGTGGCGGACAGATCCGGAGACACGGCCCAGTTATTGCTGCCGGCCCGCAAATACCGATCCGGAAAATAAGCGGCCATCCGGGAAATCCGGACGTCAGTTGCAAAGGTTTGATCACTCATAAGGGGCATCGGCCATTCGCCGGTGTCACCGGGATCATCCGGATGGATGTTAAGAGGCAGTATCCGCCGGGTTTTGTCATATCCCACCGCGTGCAAAAGCATCTGGATAATCACTTCGGTATCCAGATTGGCGGCAGTGGCATATCCCAGATAATACAACAGGCTTAAGGAATCGGAAATATCCCATTTTTCAGGAGAAATCCCGGCCAGCCGGAACTCCAGATGCCTGTTATGGGGTGTGATATCAATAAACGCATTGATGCCGTCCACATATCGCTGAAACCGGGCCGCGGTTTCAGGATTGAGTATTGCTGCCTGTTTTTCTGCCAGCCGGTCCAGACCGATGGTGCGCATGCGCATGTCCTGATCCCGGGCGATTTTTCCTGCCAGCTCACCGGTCCGGCCCTGGATCAGCAGTCGAATCAAATGCATCTGAAACAGCCGGTCCTGGGCAGTCACAAATCCCTGGGCCAAAAGCAGGTCATCCAGGTTTTGTGCCCGGATAAAGGCCATGCCTTTTTCATCCCGCTGAACCGTGACCGGGCCTGTCAAACCGGGCAGATTCAAGGCCCCCCGGGTCTGATATCGATTCAGCACAGACAGGCCGCCTGTCCCGAGAATCACCAGTACCGCACACCATATCAATATGGTAAAAATCCGGTGTATCCGGTAACCAGAGATCAATCGATGCCTCTTGTTGAGAAATGATCCGCACATCAATCCGTCTTCTGAAGCGTCAGTGTTTAAAATTGTAATTAACATAAGTTTATTGTGTACAAATGAAACAATAAAAAATATATTGAGATATAAATTAAAATTTTTAAACACTCAACACAAAAAAATGATTCATGAAACAGATCGATATCCTGATTATTGACGATGAAATCAAATTTGCCGACATGCTGTCCCGGCGGCTGTCCCTCCGGGATATTACCTGCCGGGCATGTTATGACGGCCTGTCCGGTATCCAGTGGGTCAAGGAAAATTCCGGTGCCGCCACCCTGATCCTGCTTGACCTGAAACTGCCGGATATGTATGGTACACAGGTACTGGCCCATATCAAGGAACTCGATCCTGCCGTCCCTGTTTACATCATCACCGGACACGGTACCCGGGAGGATGAAAAAGAATGCCTTGCACAGGGCGCCGCTGAATTCATCCACAAACCCGTGAGCATTGAAAAAATAACCACTCTGCTCACGCATGTCCGGGGGGAGGTTCAATGATCCGAACACCGCAGATGCTGCAGAAACAGGAGTGGCTGGCATTTTTGTTTCACCGCCATAACGCCCATCTGGCATCCTTTCACACCTTTTCCAATTACCCTCGTATCTGGATCATCAGTATCATTATTCTGGCAGTGACTTCCCTGTCCCCGCTGGTGATGGCCACCCTTATCAACAACCGGCTGATTCACAAGTCCGTTGATTCGGAACTGGTGCTTCAGACCGACCGGGTCACTTCCAATGCCAAGCGGTCTGTGCGTTTTTTCCTGGAAGAACGCCTCAATGCCCTGCGGTTTGTTGTCAACGAACTGCCTTATTACTCTTTGATCGATAACGAACACTTGACAAAAATTCTGATCAACCTCAAACTGGGATTCGGCGGATTTACGGACCTGAGCATCATCGATTCAGACGGCAGCCAGGTGGCTTATGCCGGGCCTTTCAACCTGGAAGGCAAAAACTATAAAACCCAGTCCTGGTTCAAGCAAAGCATGGAAAAAGACAATTTCATCAGCGAAGTGTTCACCGGATATCGGGATGTCCCTCACATCATCATTGCGGTGCGGTCCCAGAATGCCTATGGCCGGTATTATCTGCTCCGTGCCACCCTGGACACCCAGCGGCTCATGGACACAGTGTTATCCTATAAAAGCAATTTCCACACAGATATTTTCCTGATCAATCACACCGGCATACTTCAGACCCCTTCCACAAACTATGGGAAAATTTTTACCCCCACACAAATCGACATTCCTGCATTTTCAGACACGACCCAGGTAATCACACCTGAAAACAACAAAGACAAATCGTATGTCGTCGGGTATTCCTACATTGCCACTGAAGCCGTGACCACTCCGTTCATCCTCATGGTTCACAAAAAGAAATCCGAAGTTATGGGCACCTGGCTCAACCTGGGAAAAACCTTTAACTGGATCATTGGTTTCTGCTGCCTGGTGATGATGGTCATCATCACTTTGGTATCCACTTATATGGTAAACCAGCTGTTTTTAGCCGATCAGTCCAAGGCGGAAACCATGCTAAAAATGGAACAGAGCCAGCAACTGGCCTGCATCGGTCAGTTGTCTGCCGGTATTGCCCATGAAATCAACAACCCTTTGGCATTAATCAATGAGACCACCGGCTATCTCAAGGATCTGTATCATTATAAAGATACGCCCAGAGACGATAAAGAGATCATCGAACTTTTGAACGACATCCTGGAAGCCGTGTCCCGGTGCGGCACGATCACCAGCCAGCTGCTGGGGTTTGTCCGGCAGTTCGATGTTCAGATCTCTTCAGTGAATGTCGAACAACTGATCACCGGCATTTTGAGCTTTCACAAAAAAGAAACCGAATACAAGGGGATCCATGTCACCACTGCCATTGCGCCGGACGTTCCTGACATCAAGACCGATCGGGGTAAACTTCAGCAGATTCTGCTCAATCTGATCAATAATGCGTTTCAGGCCATCGAAGTCAACGGATGCCTGGATATCACGGTATCGCACCTGCCGCCGAATACGATCAGCATTGAGATCAAAGACACCGGTTGCGGCATTTCCGAAGAAAACCTGCAACGGATTCACGAACCGTTTTTCAGTACTAAAAAAGAACGAAAGGGAACCGGTCTGGGACTTTCCATCACCTATGGACTGGTCAAAAAGTTACAGGGAAGTATCCGGGTGGAAAGCAGTGAAGGGGTAGGAACCATCTTCACTGTAACCCTGCCGGTCAAACTCCAGAAAGAGGATGAAGCATGAAAATTATTCTAGTGGATGACGAGACCAAATTCATCAACATGCTGGCCAGAAGACTCTCGCTTCGGGGGCTGGACGCGGATGTGGCCTATTCCGGTGAACAGGCCCTGGAAAAAGCCGCTCAAACCCGGTACGATATCGCGGTTCTGGATATGAAAATGCCCGGTATGAGCGGACTTGCCCTGAAAAATAAATTGCTGAAAAAACTGCCGGACATCAAATTCATTTTTGTGACCGGACACGGCGGCGTCGACAAGAACGGAAATTCAGATCTTTCAGAAGAGATTTTTCTGGCCAAGCCCCTGAATATTGATACTTTGATCGATACCATCCAACAACAAATTCATCCGCACAAATAATCAGGGAGACATCAACCATGAAACCGCACACCATTGACCTGGTCAACAAACAGGGACTCCGGTTTTTCGGATCAGTGAATGCCAGCATTTCCCATGAACTGAAAAATATTTTTGCCATCATTTCCGAGACTGCCGGATTTTTGAACGATCTCACCCAGTTGTCAAAACAGGGCAAACCCTTTGACCTGTCTTTGCTGGAAAATTGCAGCAACAGCATTGCAGAGGAGATCGAGCGGGGGTTTGATACCATCCGCCAAATGAACCAGTTTGCCCACAGTGTGGATGATCCGGTCAGGGAAACCAGTATTGCCGATACCCTGACCCTGGCCCTCAAACTGACCGGATTTCTCAGCTTTGCCAAAAAGGCACATTTGGACGAAACTGCGGCAGACACCACGGTTTTCACCAGCCCTTTTCTATTCCAGACCTTGATATATAAGATTTTTAGCGCTCTTTACCGGGCACTGGATGTCAAGGATGAATTGACCGTGACATTTCATGACACGACCCCGTCTGTCATCTTCATACACTTTTCTCATAATCAACCCGCTGATCTTGACTATTTCCCCGATCCGCAGACCGCAGAAATTGCAGATGTGCTCAAGGCGACAATTAAAATAACGAACACTGACCTGGAATTAACCGTTCCTTTGAAAAATGAAGACCTTGAATCTGCAGCGACTGACTGATAATTTGAGTGCAACCTGAATATGAAACTGATATAATACAACGCATCAATACGGTATACAAAAACACACTAAATATCTGGAGGCAGCCATGACCGATACTGAAAAGATTCATCTTTTGCTGGTGGATGACGAAGAAAAATTTCTCAAAGCTCTCACCGACCGATTAAAGCTCAAATTTTTTGACATCACCCCGGTGACCAACGGAGAGGATGCCATCCATGTGGCAAAAAACGCCCGGTTTGATGTGGCGGTGGTGGATCTGCAGATGCCTGGCATTGATGGAGTGCAGCTGCTTGAAACCCTGAAAAAAAGCCACCGGTTTCTGGAAGTCATCATCCTGTCGGGCCATGCCACCATTGACACGGCCGTGGCATGTACCAAGCTGGGCGCGTACAAAGTGCTTGAAAAACCCTGCGGGTTTGACAAACTGGTGGAAACCATTAAAGAAGCCTATGAATCCCGATTGAAAAAGAAATTCGAAAACGACACCCAGCGCATGAAAAAAATTCAGTCCCTGGCATTCGGCCAGTCCCCGCTGGGAATTCTTCGGGAACTGACTAAAATGGACGACAAAGAAAAATAAGCAGACGTGGATGATTGCATGTATGGGCTTTTGATAAATCGCTTGATTTTCATGGGATCTGATTTTAATATCAGAGTTTTATCAATGACTCACTGATTTTTAAAATCATCAAGGATGATCCCATGAAGCCGTACAATATTGTCTATTCCATTCCCTGGAATCTGTTCCTCATCACTTTAGGCAGCGTGATCATAGCGGTGGGAATCAAGGCTGTCATCATCCCCCACGGCATGATCACCGGTGGATTTTCCGGCCTGGGGTTGCTGATCTATTACGGATCGGACATTCTGACCCCGGGGATCTGGTATCTGATTCTGAACATACCCGTATTTATCATCGGCTGGAAATTCATCAGCAAGCGGTTTCTGTATTACAGCCTGTTCGGCGCCGGTGTGTTGACCGTGTTCATTGACCTGGTGAATTTTCAGTTCGATATCACTGACCCCTGGCTGGCAGCGCTGGCCGGCGGCACCCTGGTGGGTGCCGGTGCAGGAATCGTTTTCCGGTCACTGGGGTCCGGTGGCGGCAACGACATCATTTCCATTCTGCTCAATCAGAAATTCAGCCTGCGCATCGGCACTTATAACTTTATGTTCAATTTTGTACTGTTTGTCGGCAGTTTCGGGTATCTGGACACGGACATCATCTTATATTCCATGGCCACGTCATACGTTGCTTCCCAGGCCATTGAATACTGCATCGGTCTGTTCAACCAGCGCAAGATGATCTTGATCATCTCCAAAGACCCCAAAACCATTGCTGACGAAATTCTGAAAAAAATGCAACGGGGGGCCACGTTTCTCAAAGGCCGCGGCGCTTACACCGGTGAGGACAAAGAGATCATCCTCACCGTGGCCAACCCTTACCAGATCAAGCGCATTGAAGAGATTGTGTTCAACATTGATGCAGATGCGTTCATGATCACGGAAAACACCTTCAATGTCCTGGGCAGAGGGTTTTCCCGGCGCAAGGTGTATTGATCTTCAGGGGCGGCTATACCGCGTAATCCGGAAAATTGAAAAAATGCTTTCCTCTACTCGTAAATAGTGTGCTGCTTAGGATCAAAGGCTTCCCTGATGCCTTCACCGGTAAAGGTGACGGTCATGAGCGTCACCACCAGCGCTCCCACCACAGATGCGGAGATCCACCACGCTTCCATGTTCTGCCATCCCTGGGACAGCAGTTCCCCCCAGGAAGGTGTGGGCGCAGGCAGGCCGAACCCCAGATAATCCAGAGACGTCAGGGCCACAATGCCGCTGGAGATGGCAAAGGGTGCATAGGTCACGATCACTGAAATGGTGTTGGGAATAATGTGCCGGAAAATAATGCGGAAATGGGAAGCACCTAAGCTTCTTACCGCCAGAACATATTCCCGCTCCTTTTCCTTGTAGGTCATGGTGCGCATGACCCAGGTGATGCTGATCCACCCGAAAAAAGCCATGATCAGCAATAGAATCATAAAACTGGGGACCAGGATGGAGGACACGATAATAATCACATACAGAAACGGGATATTGGACCAGATCTCGATGATGCGCTGAAAAAACAGGTCAAACCGCCCTCCGAAATATCCCATGGCGCATCCGATGAAAATTCCGATGGTGTAATTGATCATCAGCAGAAAAAAAGAAAACAGAATGGCTGTACGGAACCCATACACCAGCCGGGCCAGAATGTCTCTGCCCACATTGTCGGTGCCCAGAAAGTGACGGTCTTTGATGGACGGCGGAAACGGTGGATACTGGTTGAGGCGCAGATCATTTTCATACGGATTGTAAGGTACCGGCGGCAGAATCACAAAATCACCCTGTCCCGCCTGTTGGAACAAGTCTTTGAGTTCCCGGTAATCGGTTTCATACTGGTAGTCCCGGTCAAAGGTGGTGCCGGGAATCATGTGGCCATAGGTGGGAAAATACCATGTTCCCTGATACCGCACCGCCAGTGCCCGGGAATTGATGAACAGTTCCGCTGCAAAGGAGAAAAGGATCAATCCGGTAATAATGAGAAACGACCAGAATCCCCGGCGGATGGAAATGAACCGCTTGAGTTTGCGGCGGGTGACAGGATTAAGGGCAATAAAGGTCATTTGAAACGCACCCGGGGATCCACAATGGCCACGCACACATCACTTAAAATGTTTCCGATCATAAACAACAAAGATGAAATTACCAGGATCCCCATCACCACCGGATAGTCTCTGTCCACCACAGACTCGTATCCCAATAGTCCCATGCCGTCGATATTAAACACTTTTTCAATGAGAAACGATCCCATGAGCAGAATGGAGATATTGTTGCCGAAACTGGTGGCAATGGGAATCAGGCTGTTGCGCATGGCATGGCGGAATACGGCGTGTTTAAAGGAAAGCCCCTTGGCAATAGCGGTACGCACGTAATCTGCCGCCAGATTGTCCATGAGCGTATTTTTCATCAGCAGGGTCATGACCGTAAACGATCCGATCACATACGCAAATAAGGGCAGTACGGTATGCCGGGCCAAATCCATGACGCGCGCAAACCATCCGAGCTGGTCGAACCGGTCGGAAACCAGACCGCCTAAGGGAAACACATCCCAATGCGAGGCAAACACTACCAGCATCAACACGCCGGCCACCCACCCCGGAATCGCGTATCCGGTAAATATGACCACAGAAGAAACCGTGTCAAATCCGGATTGATGGCGAACCGCCTTGGCCACGCCTAACGGAATACACACCCCGTAGATGAGCACCAGACTCAGCCCCCCGAAATACAGAGAAACCGGCATCCGGTCCCGAATCATTTCCCACACCGGATCATGATACCGGGTGGAGCGTCCCAGATCTCCTTTCATCACCTTGCCCAGCCAGGCCAGGTAACTGTGCAGAACCGGCTTGTCAAATCCGTAATAGGCTTTCAATTTTTCTATCTGTTCCTGGGAAAGCGGCTGTCCCTCCCCGGGCCCGGCCCGGGTGGACACGCTCCCCTGCCCGCCCATCTGCATGGCACGGGTTTCGGCAATGATCCGTTCAATGGGACCGCCGGGCACAAACCGGGTGATAAAGAACACCATAATGGTGATACCGATAAACGTGGGGATCACCAGCAACAGTCGTCGGATAAAATACGCGGTCATGACAGCAAAAACCGCATGGAATCAGCTCGTTTCCAACATGTGGTGCACGGTTTCCAGGGCCTGATCCAGAAACTGGGGCTGAGTTCCCCCGGCCTGGGCCATGTCCGGCCGTCCGCCGCCGCCGCCACCCACCACCTGGGCCGCCTGTTTCACAATTTCGCCGGCTTTGAATTTTTTCACCAGATCCTGGGATACTGTGGCGATAAGCAATGCCTTGCCGTTTGATTTCGCGCCCAGCAACAGAATTCCAGAACCCAGCTTTGCCTTGAACTTATCGGCCAGGTCCCGCAGTTGCGAGGGGTTTTCGATTTCCACCCGCTTAGCCAGTACCCGGACCCCGTTGATCTCCCGGATTCCGGAATCGATGTCTGCCACGGATTTGGATGCGATTTTGGCTTTAACAGATGCCAGTTCTTTTTCCAGATTTTTTTTCTCCTGCACCAACGTTTCCAGCCGGGGCACCACTTGAGATCGGGCTGTTTTCAACAGCAGGGCCGCAGATTCCAAAGACTGGTATTCTTCAT
Source organism: Desulfotignum balticum DSM 7044 (assembly GCF_000421285.1). Classification (GTDB taxonomy): domain Bacteria; phylum Desulfobacterota; class Desulfobacteria; order Desulfobacterales; family Desulfobacteraceae; genus Desulfotignum; species Desulfotignum balticum. The sequence goes on along the minus strand of NZ_ATWO01000001.1, from coordinate 1,930,075 downwards.
GCACCAGATCCATGGCCGCCTGCCCGGTCGCTGCTTCAATACGCCGCACCCCTGAAGCGATACCGGCTTCAGACACAATTTTAAACAATCCGATATCTCCGGATCGCCGGGTGTGTGTCCCCCCGCACAGCTCTTTGGAAAAACTGCCCTGGGTCACCACCCGTACCACATCCCCGTATTTTTCTTCAAACAGGGCGGTGGCCCCCTGGTGAACCGCTTCCTCCATATCCATTTCCCGGGTGGACACATCATGGTTTTCACGGATCCGCTGATTTACAAAATTTTCAATATCTGTTTGTTCCTGATCTGTGATCGCGGAAAAATGGGTAAAGTCAAACCGCAGCCGGTCATGGGTCACCAGCGATCCGGCCTGTTTCACATGATCACCTAAAACATGTCTCAATGCGGCATGCAGGATATGGGTGGCGGTGTGGTTCACCGCCGTTTTCCGGCGCCGGTTTGCATCCACTCTTAACGAAAAAACATCACCTTTGCAGCACTCACCCCGGGTCACGGTCCCGTGATGAATAAACAGACCGGACGGATCCGAAGAGGTATTTGTGATCTCAATGGTGCACGCATCATTTTCAAATATACCGGCATCCCCGGCCTGTCCCCCGGATTCGGCGTAAAATACGGTTTGTGCGGTGACCAGATCCACGACATCCCCTTGCCTGGCTCGGACCAGTTCCTGGTCTCTTTGAACCATGATCAGCAGTTCAGACTCAATGGTTAAATGGTCATATCCTAAAAACCGGGTTTTCACTCCGTCTGCAATCAACGGTTTGTAAACATCACCGGCACCGGTGAATTTTTTCACGGATTTGGAACGGGCTTTCTGCTGGGCCATAGCGGTCTCAAACCCATCCAGGTCCAGGGAAATTTCAGTATCTTTCACATGATCCGCAATAATGTCCACAGGAAATCCGAATGTGTCGTAAAGCTTGAAAATCACATCTCCGGAAATAATTTTTTCCCCTTTGGCCGACAGATCCGCCAGAGTGGCTTCCAGCAGTTTCATGCCCGTGTCCAGGGTTTCCAGAAACTTGTTTTCTTCGTTTTTCACTACTTTAAGGATGAACGGGGCTGAGTCTTTGAGTTCCGGATACGCTTCATCCATGATGTCGAACACCGTCTGGACGGTGTCATGGAGAAACGGGCGGGTCAATCCGATACTGCGGCCGTACCGGATGGCCCTTCGCATGATGCGGCGCAGCACATATCCTCTGCCTTCGTTGGACGGCAAAACCCCGTCACATACCAGAAAGGCAGTGGCCCGGGAATGGTCGGCAATCACCTTCATGGCCACTTCCACCTGATCGGATTCCCCCCGCTGCCGGCCGGACAATTCGCCTACCTTTTCCATGATGGGCACAAACAGATCCGTATCAAAATTAGTGGGCACATCCTGGAGCACGGAAATAATGCGTTCCAGGCCAAGACCTGTATCAATACTGGGTTTGGGCAACGGGGTCATGGTACCGGACTCATCTCTGTAAAACTGCATGAACACCAGGTTCCACAATTCCAGCCACCGGTCACAGTCACATCCCACCGCACATTCAGGATTACCACACCCGTAAGCTTCCCCCCGGTCGATATGAATTTCACTGCACGGGCCGCAGGGTCCGGTGTCCCCCATGGCCCAGAAATTGTCTTCATCCCCCAGCCGGGAGATGCGGTTTTCAGGCACCCCTACCTGATCCCGCCAGATGGCATAGGCTTCATCATCGTCCTTGTAGACAGATACATACAGCTTATCCGGATCAAACCCATACCCGTTGGTGAGCAGATCCCAGCCGAAAGCAATGGCTTTTTCCTTGAAATAATCCCCAAAGGAAAAATTACCCAGCATTTCAAAAAACGTGTGGTGCCGGGCCGTGTATCCCACATTTTCCAGATCATTGTGCTTGCCGCCGGCCCGGACACATTTCTGGGCGGTTACGGCCCGCTGATAATCGCGTTTTTCATCCCCGGTGAACACCCGTTTGAACTGAACCATGCCGGCATTGACAAACAGCAGGGTCGGGTCATCCTGGGGTACCAGAGATGAAGATCTCACCACCTGGTGATTCTGTTTCTTAAAATAATCCAGAAAAATTTTCCGGGCTTCATTGCCTGTCATATATGTGCTCCGAATTGGTGTTGGGTTTCAGGGTTTGTGGTTACTTGGGCTTTTGAGGCGTATCCTCGACTTTTTTCACATCCGCGATGCCAAGTTCGTCTCTGACCTTGGTTTCGATTTTAGCAAAAATCTCCGGGTTTTCGATGAGAAACGCTTTCACGTTTTCTCTTCCCTGCCCGATGCGCTCACCTTCAAATGAATACCAGGACCCGCTTTTATCCACAATATTCAAGGTTACTCCCATATCCAGCAGATCTCCGGTACGGGAAATACCCTCTCCGTACATCAGATCGAATTCAATATCTTTGAACGGGGGTGCCAGTTTGTTTTTCACCACTTTGACCCGGGTCCGGTTGCCGATAATATCCTGACCTTCTTTAATGGGAGATACCCGCCGGATTTCCAGGCGCATGGATGCATAAAATTTCAATGCATTGCCGCCGGTGGTGGTCTCGGGGTTGCCGTACACCACCCCGATTTTCATACGAATCTGGTTGATGAATATAATGGTGGTATGGGTTTTACCCAGGGTACCGGCCAGTTTGCGCAATGCCTGGGACATAAGCCTTGCCTGGAGCCCCATGTGGGAATCCCCCATCTCGCCTTCAATCTCTGACCGGGGCACCAGGGCCGCCACTGAATCCACAATCAAAATGTCAATGCCGCCGCTGCGGATCAGCATGTCCGCGATTTCCAATGCCTGCTCACCGGTATCGGGCTGGGATACCAGCAACTCATCACAGTCCACCCCCAGTTTTTTGGCATATCCCACATCCAGGGCATGTTCCGCATCGATAAATGCGGCAATCCCGCCTTTTTTCTGGGCCTGGGCCACGGCATGCAGGGCCAGGGTGGTCTTTCCGGACGATTCAGGGCCATAGATTTCCACCACGCGTCCCCGGGGATAACCGCCCACACCTAAGGCCTTGTCCAGGGCCAGGGAACCGGACCGGATCACCGGCACCGCTTCCACCACCCGGCCCCCCAGTTTCATGATGGAGCCTTTGCCGAACTGACGTTCAATCTGCCCCATGGCTGTCTGTACTGCTTTGTCCTTGTCTGCGTTTTTTTCCATACAATCTCCTAATGTGCCCCCAAAAGATATAAACATTTCACAACGAGTGCCGCCAGCACCCCTGCCATGATATCATCCAAAACCACCCCGGCTCCGCCGGAAAATTTTTTTTCAAAATACCGCACCGGCAGGCATTTGAATATGTCAAAACATCGAAATGCCACAAATCCGATCCCCAGGGTGACCCAGGTCACCGGTACCAGACACATGGTTACCCAATATCCGGCCATTTCATCGATGACAATGGCACCGGGATCCTTTTGATCCAGAATTTTTTCCGCCTGATCCGCCACAAATACAGCAGCCAGAATAAAACATATCAAAAAAAACATGCCGGTAGCCGGAGGCAAAAAAACCGTACCCCAGATCAAAGGCAACGCTGCCAGGGTGCCGAAGGTGCCCGGCGCTTTCGGACTCAGTCCCAGGCCGCATCCGGTGGCGGCCAGCAGAACCAGTCTGTTTTTCCATGGGCCTGTCATGAATGAATGGCTTTTCATGTTTCTATAATCTGTTTATTTTCGTGTCAAGACAATTTCCAGTCATCCGGAGTGCCTGAAAATACCTGAGCGTAGACATCCTGCAACGGAATATCCCGCTGTCGGGCAACCCTGGCCAGCGCCTCGAATTCCGGTACCAGCCGATTCATACCATTTGGTCCTTTGATTTTTTTGGCATCCAGATAACCGAAAACCGTTTTCATTCTGGCAGGTTCCCGGTCCAGCAACGCCCGGTCACATAAATGATACCGCACCCCGATGGTTGAGGTCTGGGCAAAAATCTCCTGGATCATCAATTCCAGATCTTTGGGCCTGCACAATACTTCCATCCGGATACCCGGGCGGTTCTTTTTCATGTGCACCGGCGCAAAAGACACATCCAAAGCCCCTTTTTCCAGCAGATGATCCATGACAAATCCTGAAATTTGAGGGTTCATGTCATCGATCAGGGTGGTGATCACCGCAATCCGGTCCCGGGAAATCGGTGGTTGAAACAAATTCATCCCAAATTTTTCATCATCAAAGCCGATATCCGGTGCCACTGTTTTTTCCGGAAAGTGCCCCAGAATCAGGCGCAATATATTGGGTGTTCTGGATTTGGTATCTCTTTTTCCAGCCCCGTAACCGATCTTTGCAGGGACCATGGAAGGCACCGGCCCGAATTTTTCAACCAGGGTCGCCACCAGGGCGGCCCCCGTAGGCGTGACAATTTCAGTGGCCGCATCAGACCCAATGACCGGAATCCCTTCCAGAATTGCCAGGGTGGCGGGTACCGGCACAGGAATCCGGCCATGGGCGCAATCCACGAACCCGGATCCCAAGGGGACCTCAGACGCAGTCACCTGTGTGACCCCCAGATGATCGATCGCCAGAAATGTGCCCAGAATATCCACCAGAGAATCGATGCCGCCGACCTCATGAAAGTGCACGGTTTCCAAATCCCGGCCGTGGATCCCGGCTTCGGCCCGGGCGATTTTTTCAAATGCGGCCAGGCTGTTGTTTTTGACATCGGGCGGCAGATCCGATTTCTGGATCAATGAACGGATCTCCGGATATGTGCGGGAGGTTTTGTGATCCGTCACCGTCACCGTGAGATCAACTGCCCGCAGGCCATTGCGGAATACCGGGGCGGTGTGGATGGAAAACCCTTTGAACAAAGGTGTCAGCCGTTCCTGCAGCCACGCGGGGTCCACCCCCAGATCCACCAGAGCGCCCAGGCACATGTCACCGCTGATCCCCGAGATCAGATCCAGGTGCAGGATCATCTTATTTTTGTTCCTCTGCCGCATGCACCTGAAGAATCTCCAGCACCAGGCGGGCGGTGTCTTCCATATCTTTTAATGCAATGGATTCATTGACCGTATGCACATCAGTCATGCCCGTACCCAGAACCCCTGCGGAAAGACCTTTACCAAAAAAAACATTGGCATCCGCCCCGCCGCCGATGGTTTTGCTCTCCAGGGTTCTGCCCAGGTTGGCCGCAGCTTTCCGGGCCAGCACGACCACTTCATGATCTTCGGGAATACGGGTGTTGGGGAAATCATGCTCCACCGTCACTGTTACCCGGGGAACCGTGTCCCCGTGTTGCAGGTTTCTGGCCGTGTCTTCAAACGCGGAAACCATTTTTTTGGTGATACGGTCCAGTTTTTCCGGATCATGGGACCGGGCTTCGCCCCTGATTTCCACTTTTTCCGGAATAATATTGGTGGCCATTCCCCCTGTAATGATCCCCAGGTTGCAGGTGGTTTCACTGTCGATACGCCCCAGTTCCAGCCCGGATATGGCTTTGGCCGCTGCAAAAATGGCGCTGACGCCTTTTTCCGGCGCAGCCCCGGCATGGGCGGCCCGCCCTGTGACCTCGATGAAGAGTTTATTGGCGGCCGGAGCCCGGGTCACAATCCCTTCGGTATCTGTGGAATCCAGAATATAGCCGAATTTGGAATCGATCAGGGATAAATCAAAATATTTGGCCCCCAGCAGTCCGATCTCTTCACATACCGTAAAGATCAGTTCCACCGGCGGACAAGGCAGGTTGTTCTCCCGGATCACCGCCATCACCTCCAGGATAATGGCAATGGCGGATTTGTCATCTGATCCCAGAATGGTGGTGCCGTCACTGGTGAACACACCGTTTTCAAATACCACCCGAACCCCTTTGCCCGGCACCACCGTATCCATGTGCCCGGACAAAAACAGGGGGGGAACGTTCCGGTTGCCGGGGAATTTAGCCACAAGGTTGGAGCAGTCGCCGCCGGTTTTTTCCCCGGCACGGTCATAACACACAGTGGCACCCATGGGGGTCAGCATGTTTTCTATTGCTGATGCCACCTGTGCTTCATGCCTAGATTCGGAATCGATCTGGGCCAGCTGAATAAAGCGTCGGGACAATCTTTGTGAATTTATCATGGGGATTCTCCATGTCTGATTGCATTGGTTATATTGTGCGTGGAGTTATACTAGAATTTATCGGTTATTACCATACCCATTTATCCGGGTTACCGTCAAAAACAAGGACCAGGACACGGTTCGTTCCTTTTCGATCTCACATCAGTTGAAAAAGACATTGACAAAAACAAGGATGCGGTATAGGTAAGCAACAATCAAATCGTGATTGCGGAAGTGCGCGGCTCACTGGTGGGGCCCTCGGACTTCAAATCCGATGTGGGGCGTTAATACCGTCCCGGGTGGGTTCGATTCCCATGCACTTCCGCCAGTTTTATTCAATAAAATCAGCAATTTTAAATCCCAAATATTTTTTGAGACATGCCAAGACGGCACACATGGGTCTGACTCCGAAAGTACACGATTGACAAACTCTCTTGAATAATCTATAAATTCAGCAAGTTTCTTTATTAACCCCTCGCTTCATGATCCAAATAATTATAAATAATAAACAAAATATTAAATAAGTTTATAAATAACAAACATTTTTATATACCAATCTAAGTTTACGTATAGTAAACGAAGGATAGATGATTGAATTAAAACCATATTTATACTTTCAAAAGGCTCTTGAATTCTGGATCGATGAGACCGGTACTGGGTATCAGAAGATCCTGTCAATTGGGACCGAATATGGAAAAAGCTACATCAGTCAATTGCTTAATCCTGAAAGAAAAAAACCGATCCCTTTTGAAGCTCAAGTAAAAATTGCTGATGCTTGTGGATACGATTATCTTTCATTCCTGCAGATTGGAAAACAGCTCTATGAGGGCGAACCCCCGCAAGACATCTCCCAAAAAATAGTGTCAATGGACCCGGCCGTTGAGATCCTCAACAAATGCATCCGGGAAGCCGGGGTCGGCGATCAGCTGAATGACAGACAGAAACAAGCCCTGCTCAAAATTATCAGGGACGAACTGAAATCAGCCGAAGAAAAGGCAAAAAAGGATATTAAAAAATTTCTTAACGTTCTCAGGAAATGACATCATGATTGAATATGATCTCAAGAACAAAATCATTCACGCGATCAAAGAGAATCAGACTCCGGAACAATCCATTTCGACACATCATAAAAAAACCCTGTATTCCATCATGATCGTTTCAGCACTCACGGCCCTGTGCCTCGTATTATTTATCCTTTTCATCAACAATTTATTCTCAAAAACTCCCCCGCCCGGCCCATGGGCCAGGATCACCTTTCCCCTGCCTGGAACAACCACTGGAACCAACGTCAAAATAACCGCAGAAACAAGAAACATCGAGCCTGGCCGACACATCTGGCTGGCCGTTGACAAGCCGAATCTGGAGCTGTGCTGGCCCAAGTCACCCCGGCTGATGCCCAACACCGGCTTTTCAACCACCATATACGAACGCGGCCCAAACGAACCCTATTGGGTGTCGGTTTATGCCCTGAACAAAACCCTTAACGATCAATGGGAGGACTGGGTGAACAAAAAACGATTAGGAGGCCTGCCGATGCCGCCAAAACAAAGACGCCTGGCTTCGGTGGTTTTGGTGAAAATGGAAAAAATTTAAGAAATATTTCCGAGCGGCAATCGAACAGATTAATGAGAGGAATGATTTGTGTATGTTGATCACCAGATATTCAGGAGGAATATATTATTATACTTTTCATGTTATACGGATAGCTGTTGGGTAATAATTATCAAACGGATCAACACATCCTAATTGTTAATCAATGCAATTGAACAGTGTATTGCTTTTAATGTTTTTTTAGTATTTCTCAAATAGTAATAAATATGTGAAAATAATTTTTTGTTAATGAGGAGATAAAATGTCAACGATATTTGCCCGAATCGATATAGACAAAGACAAGGATTTTTTAAAAGATTTAGATATATTCAGCCGGATAGATATAAAGTCACTAAATGAATTCTGTTCAAACATTAAAGAATGGCTGTTGGATGAAACAGAACAAGACAAAGAAAAATTTGTAGAAATAATTTCATTAAAGTATGATTTCACATATAATGAAGCGGAAAGTGCTATAAGTTTTACCCGGTTTCTATTTCGGTTATTCAAACCAGGCGGTAAAGCTCATGAAAGTGAATCAGCAGCATTAGTGAAAGATCTTATCAAGGCTGAAGCAATTGATGAAAAAAGACAAAACTATTTTGTCAAAGCATTTGATATTGTAAAAAATTGTGTAGATGAAGATTATTTAAATGCAGTTGAAAAAGAAATTTATAGAACACAGGGGTTGCCAAGCCTTACAGATATTCATGCTACAGTTAATTTAAGAGGAATTATCCGGAATAGCTATAAAACAAAAGATAAAATCGAATCTTATTTGCCTGATATAACTGGGACAATTCCAATGGCCACTATAGAATTAACGTTTTCAGATGATACTCCTCATAACCATGTGTTCTTTCAAATTGATCCAAAATCGTTAAAAAAATTAATTAATCATTTCATAGCGATAGAGAAAGACTTGGATGCTATTAGCAAACTTAAGCTAAGGGAGTGATGAAATGAGTTCTCACAGGACAAAAGAAAAGATCATATATCCAGATTTTAGTAGCGATATTTCAAATAATAATTTATTTGGCTTTTATGTTTTGAAGTCGGAGAAAGGATCGTATCATATTGAATCAGATACCGATTTTAAATACGATTCAATGGATGAGATAAAAAATATAGTTAAAAGAATTGAAAAAAAAGCTGATAAACACAATATGGAAACTCAGGAAAACCACCAAGCATTAATCGAAAAAATCGAGAATTTATCTAATGAAAATAAAGTCTTTAGAGTTAGATTAGCTAATCTCCACCCACCTAAAAAACTAAAAAGATACTCATCTGTAGCTTTATTTGTTTGTTTGTTAAATATCACTTGTGAAAGAATATTTGATTTTTATCTATTTCATCCGTCACTGACAATGTATTGTATTTTTATATCTATAGTATTCTTTGTAATGTCAATAATTATGGAACACCAAGATGAGCATTCTACAACAAATCATAGATAGATGTAGTATATGGGATATCCTGATCGTCTTTTCAATTATTGGTTTCATTGTAGACACAATTGTTAAAAGTTGGAAAGGTAGAAATAATGTAATTCAGGATTTATTGTTTTCAATAAGAGAATCTCTACGATATTTTATATCTGATGAACCCAAAGGAGATATAGTTCAGAAATTGAACGCAGGATTAGGATTTTGTATTATAATTTCGGCATTAGCATTCCTTGGCTTAATGATTTATAACTACTTTACAATAAGAGAAAATCCTCCTAGCTTAATTATCTGTTTTATCTCTTCATTCTTAGCTTTTTTCCCCGCAATTCATTTTTGTGACAAATACACACGTCATAGATATCTAAATAAAAAAGAAATAAAATAATTGTTTGCTTTTCATAATGTTTAACAAAAGAAGGATTAGTATCACTCAGTCTTTGATTAAAAAAGCAGACTACCAAGGTGCAGCCGAAAAATGTTTGCAAAGCACTCCACCAAGACCGTGTTAGTTCAAGGGGGTTCATAAATGCCATGGCACCAAGGAAAAAGAGACGAAAGCCCAAGGAAAAGATTCCGTTATCTACTATGATCGCCAGGCTTTAAAAAGAAAAACAAAAGCTGGAACATAAACTCAAATGGGCAGAACTTATCATCGAGGCGGAAAAAAAATTTCACAACTCCTTGTATTCAACAGAATCTGGACGATATCGAAAGGGACGACTGATGGATGAAGCCTTAACGTTTAGTCATAAAATTGGTAAAAAGCCATCTTGCAAAGCGTTCAGTATTCCGCGGGCCTCTTTTTACCGATATTATTTGTCACAAATTCATGAAAAACAAAGAGTTGGAGGTTTGTCTTGAAAAAAACCGAATTAAAGAAAAATTATTCCAAAAATAATAGTATTTCTATAGATCAAATGTCGGCCAGTTACACAACCGAAGCAGGTTGGCATGTCACTGTACCTTTCGCTAAATTACGATCGGTAACATACAAGAAGAGGTTTCTCATCTTTCTTGATGTCTTGGGATGGCGAGAGAGAGTTTCCCATGAAGATATTAAGGAGATCCAGACATTCTTAATATTATGTGAGAGCTTTCTTGAAGGACACCTGAAATATAGAAAAGAGAAAAATGTTGACATCCAAGTCTCAATGATTTCAGATACGTTGCTTTTTTCAATTCCCTCTGAACCTATCTCAAAAGAGCTTAAGGAACACATTTGGTTTATTTTGGATGTAGTGCAAGGCTACATCAAGGCAGCGGCAACTATTGGTCTTCTAATTCGTGTTTCAATGGTGGTTGGAGAGCTCAGCCATAAAGGATATATTTGTTATGGGCCGGCATTGATCAGGGCGTACGATATTGAAAAAAACGAAGCCAAAGTGCCAAGAGTGATCGTTGATTTTGAAGTTACAGATTTATTCATTAAGTTATTTGGTTGGAAGCCAAACAAACGCTTAAAATTGATGGATAAAGAGACAAAAAAAGTATCAAAAAATTGTCACCCATTTTTCGGAGCTCCTATCATAACTGATACTGATGGAGCAATATTTTTTAATTGGCTTTGGGATAGTTCAATGCCTATACTTGATGGTTTGGCGCATACAGTAAAAATTCTCTTTTCCGGAAAAACATTTAAACGAGATTACCATGAAAAAAATAACTGGTTTCTAAACTATTTGAATAAGGAAGGGGAAAATCGAGGATCAACACCTTGGGAGCCAATACCACCCTCAATCCCTAACGGCAAATGAACAGATTTAGATCCGAAGTAAATTAAGTAAGGGTGTTGAAATCGATGGTGCAAGATTAGTGTGATTTGCTAACTTTTCAGTCTGTTAGGAGTTGCAAAAGCCTCTGTTTAGTTGTAAATTTAAAGTGACTAAACAATAAAACAAACAACACCACAGAGGCTTTATGCATACAAAAAATATCAGAAGAATCATCACAAAGCAATTGAAAAGGAATTTTCCGAACTGGAACAAGATGACAAGGAAATCCAAAAAAGAGCTGACAAAACAAATAATGACGGAGGTTGTGGATAAATATGATTATTCTAAGATATTGGACATTCCCATCGAAGAACTCATAGGCGTTGAAGACCAAGCCCCTTCAGCAGGTATTCGTAGCCTTCCCGAGATGGCATTTTATATTGAAAATTTTCATTCCGACAACCTGTTTCATTTTGACGCACTGAAAAAGCCATATCCCGAAATTGTGGATCCGGAATTACAGTTTATTGATCAGCTTATAGATGACCAGATTATCAACAGCTTGATTGCGCCTGACAGCTATTCCGCTGTGCACAGGGATATTCAGCCCTACCAGTTATTTCGGATGGAGCTTTTAAAAATTATCAAATACCCTGAAATCAGTTACAGGAAATTCTGCAGCGATGAATATTTTGGCAGGGAAAGAAAGCAAAACAGGCGTTTTGTGCGGTTGCCCTTAAATACTAAAACCCAGGCAGATCACACTGAATTGTGTCACTTCCGGCGTGGCCTGAACTTCAAACAATTGATGAATGTCCTGGTATATTTCCTCCATCATTTTTATAGATCGGGTTGCCTTGAAAATGCCGTCATTCACGGTGTTGATTCGAGCGAGCTGCCGTCTGAAGTCAATTATCCCCTTTGTACAATTCAGATCAAAGGTAAGAAAATACGAATTTATTCCGATCCAGACTGCGATTGTGGAAAGCGCCGGAACAAAAGGGATAAATCGCATTACGTTATTGGCTACCGGCTTCACACTCTAACAGCCATCAACCCATCAACAGGCCATAGTTTTCCATTGGTATCCTTAGTAGGGGCAGCAAATCATCATGACAGCCTGTTTTTAAAACCGTTGATCAAGCTTGCTCAGGCACTGGGAATTGATATCAAATTGGTTACCGCCGATCAGGCGTATCATGATAGCGATGGTTCGGTTCTCAATGAAACCGGTGTCTATATCGTAGCCCCTGAATCGGAGAAAGCCAACCTTCCTGACAACGTTTTGGAATCGCCATTAAGAGTTGCCTGTAATGATTCTTGTGAGATTCCGATGCAGTTTTTGGGATCGACACCGGAAGGTCATGAATTTGGATGTGATGCCGCTCCGGGTGAGTGTACGTTTGAATCCAATTGCCCAAAATCAAGGATTGTTTCTTTTGACAGTGGTTATTTTCAACCAATGCCGACTTTTCATGGCGGATCTCAAGACGCAATCGAGATTCGAAAAAACTGTGAAAGGCCCTTCAATTTGATGAAGAAACGAGAAGGCCTTGAACAAACACGGGTAAGAAGTCAGCAGGGTGTAATTGTCCGATCAACGTTGACGACTATCGTAACATTGTTGCTTGAAATGGCTGGAACAAGGCATAAACCGAAGAAAAAAGAAGATGGACAAAAGGAGTTGTTTGCTGCCACAGGATGAATTGAACATTCAATGCGGGATTTTTTCTGAGCCGATTGATCGGACGGTACTGGTATATCTGGATTAAACAAAGGCCGCCGTCTGAAAAAGACTTTATGCGGGAAAAAAACAAAACCAGATATTGACACGGTAAAAACCGAGCAGTCTGACATCGGGAAAATGGGTTACAAACGTATTGGGCACCCATAACTAAACAGGAATTTGAATGGTTTCAACACCCTTTTTAAGTGTATAAAAATGCATAAAATAATACAGGAATGATCAATATTTCGCTGCGGCCACACAAAGCCATTAATGGCGAAGAGTCCCGCTATTTGGAACACGTCCATTTTTTTGATGGGGTTGAAATGAAAAACCTGACCGAAAAAAAGATCCAGCAAAGCATTGACGACAGGAAAAAAACACACCTGACATTCCTGGAAAATGTGAAGACGTACAAGCCGTTTTTGGAACTGGAAGAAAAGGCGTTCAGAAATGGGGCGCTCACCAAAAAAACCAAAGAATTGATGGCGTTGTCAATTTCAATTGCCACCAAGTGTGAGCCCTGCATGGAATGGCATCTTGACCAGGCACTGCAGCATGGCGCTACAGATGAAGAAATTTATGAAACCATCGATGTGGCCATCGAAATGGGCGGTGGCCAGGCCGGGGCCTATGCCCGTTTTGTTTTGAAAGCCATGGAATATTTTAAACAGAAAAACGGGTGAAAGGAGCATGATGCATGGCAGACCCTTACATGATCAGGATAAATCTGGTTCCCTCTCCAGAAAACAAAAACCCTCAGCTGCATTATATAGAGGGAGCTGAAGCGTTTGTAATTGTTTTTGATTCATCCAAAAGCGGGGCTCTGGATAAAGCTACCCGCTATGTTCAGGGTCTTGGCTGGAGTGCGGTTCAGGTGACCAGCGAGCAGCTGCTGCTGCCAGAGCATCTTCCTTTGTTGGATGCAAAAACAACAAAGCTTTACCAGGACGCCGAACTTCTGGGGATTTGCGGCCACTTTGATGCCTGGCCGAAAAAGCCCCGGCCCGGGGAATATTCTGTTCAGTCATTGAAAAAACCTCCTGAAAAATAAGTGGGTCGAATACTGGTAATTTTACCTGGCAAAAACCAGCTTGTCTATACTTATATATACAAGCTGCTTCCGAAAAACGATGTGGTTGAACTCAAACCGAAAAGAAAACAACAAAGCCGGGAAATTGAAAAGGCCCGTGAGATCAGCGCCCGACTGGTGGCAGGAAACGGGGTTGAAAACTGAAACCAACGGGGACGGAAATGAAGGGAAAAAACTTGTACCAGGCCCTTTCTGAAGAATTTGAAAATGACATTGAATATAAAATTGAATATAAGATACTGGAAATCACCGAGCAAATATGTTCGGTCATGAAAGAAAGACAAATCACCCGGGCTGAACTGTCCAGAAAGCTTGGGACATCCAAAACAGCGGTGACAAAAATGCTGGACGGCAGCACAAATTTTACCCTCAGACGGTTGATCAAAATCGCAGACGCTTTGGAAAAAGAGTTTGATATACATCTGACCCGGGATCCCGGGGAGGGGCTGATCTAAAGCGGCCGGTAAAAAAAGAGAAAGACAGAGATGGAAACGATTAAATACAAAAATTTTATCGGATCGGTTGAGATAAGCAATGTCTGGATTGGCCCGGAAGCCGAAGGCATGAACTGAAGGATAATTCAGTCATAAAAAAGGTCTTTAATCACATCCTGGTAGGCTTTTAATATCCCTTCAGCCAGCATATTATCATTCAAATAGAAATGGAACACCTCATCTATGACGGACATGGCGTATTCGCTCAATTTGTAGCCGGTGGTTTCATATGAAAGATAGTTATAGCCCACTGGCTGGGCCTGTTCAAAGCGCAGCAGAGATTCAGATGTTCCTGAAATAGGGAGCATATCCCAAAAAAATTGAGGATACCAGATGTGGCGAACCCGTTCTACAAATTCAGGTGGATATCCGGCTCTGTTTCCTTCTTGGTCAACACCGAAATACGGGGCCACTATCAGAGATGGGGCTGTATTCTTTCTTGGATTACCGTGCAAAACAGATCTGTCAACAGCGGTTTTCGTTTTTGCAAGCACCAAACTTGGCCGCTTTTTGGCCCTATACAAAGACCATACCTCTTTGCTTCCTAAAGGCATTGCGGCAACCGGCAGATCAGATCTTTTCCCCGGTTTTTTTATATCCAATGGCTTTATGGTGACATATGCCCTGTCGTGTAGCGTGGGCTCTTTCCGCCCCCTGGGGACAACCTCATATGGCACCTGATCGACATATGGAAGAAACGCCCAAATCAGCGAACCTCTTTCTATGGCCTTGCTGTCTGTATGTTCCCACCAGGGTTGAGATTCATCAAACGCTTGAATTGAATCCAGTGGGTAAACCATTTAATCGGAAAACACTCCCTTTCTGTTGTCAGAATACCAGATGTCGTTTGAAAATTCTGCCTCAAGATTCTGATTTTGAAACTTGTCCCCAGAAAGACTCTCAACCCATTCAAGCCCATTTACATAAACATCATCATATTTAATGGGCAATGGGGAGTTAACATAAATACTCCTCCCCGAAACGCCATTTTCCAACCGTTTTTTTCTCATGGCCTGAACAGCCTGCTTAAATTTTTTCTGTTTCCTGGCAGACAGCTGGTCAAATTTGGACTTGAATTCAGTTTTCTGGTCAGGTGTTTTTGCGACACAGTTAAAGTCAAGCACGTCTCCAGGGGCTGCCTTCAACATGGGCTTTGTCCGATAAACATGTTCAAGAAGGCTTGCGGTATCCTTCTTGAACTGGTGAACTATTGATTCAACAACTCCAGAGATAATCAGAGGGAGTTTCACACCCATTTTTTCAAGCAAATCTTCATCTCTTATGAACCATCTTTTAATATCATCGCTTCCTTCATACTGACTTTTGAAAGGTTTGAAGGTGGCGTTTATTTCATCAAGAGCCGGAGCGATGCAATCATTTACATCGTTTGACCATGGGCCAAACTTATGGAATTTCCATTGAATACCCGTATATGTTTTGCCATTATTGTGCATGGCATGGTGGAGATCGGCAAGATATACGTATTTAATGAAATGAATGGGTCCAAGGTCCCGGTCCCTGAAATCATCTTCCTGGCCTGCGACCAGCAGCGCGTACTGAATAATATTATAAACTTTTTGTTTATCCATAATAATACAAATATTTTCACTTAACATTTTGTGATGTTACAGCCTAAATATCATCACGCTGGTCGCATAGTCAAACAGAAACCCATATCACCCAAAAATATACTTGACACCCAACGTCCCTATCCTGTAAGTTTTTAAATATCCAAACGCGCCCCAGGCTTCCGGAAACGGAGGCCAAATGGCAAGACAATTTGAAAAACCCGAAACCGGCCGTCCGGCTGCTTCGGGTTTTTTGTATTCAGGGGCACCCTGCCCGCTCGATCCCGGGCAAATCAACCGTGGCGACTATTGCCACCGGCATTCCATCTGCTCTGAAAAAAAGAACCTCGATCCCAACCAGGCCGTGTGTCTGATCTGCAACGATTTCCTTCCCCTTTTTCCCGGGGTGGATCCGCTGGCCCAGGCCCGGGTCATGGGTTTCACAGTCGGATACAAGACCATCAAGGCTGCCCTGGCATTTGAAGCCGCCCGGTCAGGACTGGCAGCGGCCCCCTCTCCCGAGCCGGAACCGACACCGGTGCCAAAGCCAAAATCAAAGCTGAATGGCCGCAAACCAAGGTCCAGGCGACCGAAACCGGGAAGCAGGAAAAAACGGTGTTCAAATTCGAAGTGTAAAGACCCAATTCTGCCTGCCACGCCTGAATACTTTTTCCGGAACAGGCGCAATCCAGATGGCCTGAGTTATTACTGTAAATCCTGCCAGCGGGAAAAACAAGAGATGTCATGCCGCAGAAATTAGGGATTGAAAAACACAGGTTGGGTTGAGGTCGGCTCCCCGATCCGTGAGGAGGTGATAGCATGACAGATCCTTATGACTATTTCAAAAAAACGCCGGCACACATCCGGATGGTCAACACGTCAGTTCAGGACTGCCGGGTATCGTTAAATTTTGTCACTGATCCGGATTTGGTCCGCCGCGCCCTGGCGTATGAAAAAGCAAACGGCCAAAGATCGAGCATGATCAAACTGCTGGCCGCGAAACTGAAAACCCTTGAAAAATCCATGGGAGGGGCTCATGTAGATTAACACAGGCAACCTGATATTTTTAATGGCCCTGTCAGCCGCTGCCGGCTTCGTTGTTGGCGGGCTTGTGGTCATCTGGTAGGGAGCGCGCCCGTTGACTTCCCCTGAAAAAGAACATATGAATCGGAATTACCTGTATGCATCACAGGAGGATTGCATGTCCGGTTCTATTGTTTTCAGGAAGGACCGCCGCCGGTGGGTTGTGTCCTGGTCCTGGCAGGGGAATATTTACAAGATCAGCCGGTACAAAGGACGGCTGATGCACGGCAACGGCATCCGGAACAAACGCAAGGATGACGGTTATCGGCGGGCTGACAAGCTGCTGGCCCAGATGCAGGGGGATGTGGAAAACAAATGTTTCCGGATCGAAAAGTATCTTGAAACCGGATGGACCGACGTTATCCCCTACTTTGAATCCTGGCTGGAAACCAAAAAGAAAAAGACGCCTGCCACATACAAGGGGTATAAATCCTATTTCAAGAACTGGATCCGGCCGTTTTTTGAGTCGCACCCGGTACAACTCCACGAGATCCAGCTGGACACCCTGGACAAACTCCTGGAGAGCCTGGGCCTGTCCGGCAAAGGCAAACACAATGTCATGATGTGCTTTCATGCCTTCCTGGATTATGCATGGCGGGCAAAGCGGATCCCGGAGATCCCGCCGTTTCCAAAGCGGTCCGACTACAAAATCGTGGCCCCCAGTATCAAATGGCTGCCGTCCGACCGCCAGGTCAAGGTCATCGAGGCCATCCCGGAGATTCACCAGCCCATCTTCTGGTTTCTCAAATATCATTACCGGCGCCCAGGGGAAGCCTGTGCCCTGCATAAATGTGATTATGACATCATCAACAAGGTGTTCATCATCCGGCGGTCCGTGTCGGCCCGGCAGGTGGTGAACCACACAAAGACCGATCACGAGCATATCATCCCCTGTCACCGGAACATGGTGGATCTCATCGATCACCTGGCCCGGCAGCCGGGACAGTATCTGTTTGAATAACTATGATTTTTTATACCAGGTTATCACTTGATTTTTGAAATCGATATTGTAATCAACATATTTCAAGAAATTCATTCCAAGAAGCCCTTTTGTTAAATTTGAACCACCGGCATGGTTTATGATTTTAATTTCAAAATTTGAAATTTTGTAGGGACCCACAATGATATAATCCAATTGTGCATCCTTGGAAGGAATTATGCTTCCATCAGCAATTTGTGCTCTTGAATATTTTTGTGGAACAATATCCATATTTTTTGCAAGATCATCATGAATAAATGTACTGGTTGCGCCGGTATCAAAAATCAACCAGGTTTGTTTCTCTCTGCCTCGATATCCAATTTTTACGGGCACCAAAACTGCATTCCCCCGAATAACAACCTTAGTTTGAAATCTTTCAGGAAAATTTTTTGATTCTTGATATTTTAGGGCTTTTTGAGTTTCTATTGCAGCCGTTATCCCACTGGGCTGGACATTTGAAAAGTGTTTTACACCCTTGTCATCAATCCAGGAATAGATCAAATCAGAACCATGAAGATCCGTTTTCTTTTTGCCCACCGGATACATTTGTTTTTCTGGAATTAAAGATTTGCTTTCAACTCTAACAGTCCCTTTAACGACCTGCTTTGAAGGCTTTTTTTGGACAAACAAATTGGTCCAAAAATGGGGAGTAATAATTTGTGCACCAAAAAAATTATACGATGAAAACAGTATGATAACAAATATGAGCGTTGGAGAAAAAATCGCTATTAATATTTTGGTATCAGATTTCATCTTTCTATTCCCAGAATCAGTTTGAATCAAGTTGAACAGGTCATTGATTGATCTTCACGCCACCTCCAGCTTGCAGCCCAGGGCTTTGATCACTTTTTTCACGGTGAAAAAATGCGGGTTGCCGCTGCCGGAGAGCGATTTGTAAAGGCTTTCCCGGTTCAGCCCGGTTCTTCTGGCCACCTCCTGCATGCCCTGTTTTCTGGCCAGATGGCCCAGGGCGACCAGAAACACCTGGGGATCGTCGTCCATGAACGCGTCGTTCAGGTATTCGTTGATTTCCTCTTCCATTTCCAGATAATCAAAAGGGTTGTATGGGCTGGTGTTTGTTTTCATGAATCTTCCTATTCATATTTCATGATTTAAATGTAGTTCACAGACTACAAAAAAACAAGAAAAAAGCACACCTTGAAAAATTTCAACACCAAGACTGGCCACGAACATCCCTGCCTGGATTCAGTCAGAAGATATGCGGAAACTCAGATTGCCCGCAAAAAAAATTTATGGACTCATCCGGCATGGACCTGGCCGGACTTCTGAAGGTGGTAAAATGATCTGGTCTCGCCGGTTTTGTCCCGGGTCTTTGGTCCCGCTTAAAAAATTACTAATAATTTTTCATAAATTCAGTAGGTTAAAACACTATACCGGGATTCGGTTCCCATGCACTTCCGCCAGTATTCTCAATAACATCAGCAATTTTAAATCCCAAATATTTTTTGAGACATGCCAAGACGGCACACATGGGTCTGACTCCAAAAGTACACAATTGACAAACTCTCTTGAATAATCTATAAATTCAGCAAGTTTCTTTATTTACCCCTCGATTCATGATCTAAATCATTACAAATAACAAACAAAATATCAAATAAGTTTATAAATAACAAACATTTTTATATACCAATATAAGTTTACGTATAGTAAACGAAGGATAGATGATTGAATTAAAACCATATATATACTTTCAAAAGGCTCTTGAATTCTGGATCGATGAGACCGGTACTGGGTACCAGAAAATCCTGTCAATTGGGACCGAATATGGAAAAAGTTACATCAGTCAATTGCTTAATCCTGAAAGAAAAAAACCGATCCCTTTTGAAGCTCAAGTAAAAATTGCTGATGCTTGTGGATACGATTATCTTTCATTCCTGCAGATTGGAAAACAGCTCTATGAGGGCGAACCCCCGCAAGACATCTCCCAAAAAATAGTGTCAATGGACCCGGCCGTTGAGATCCTCAACGAATGCATCCGGGAAGCCGGGGTCGGCGATCAGCTGAATGACAGACAGAAACAAGCCCTGCTCAAAATTATCAGGGACGAACTGAAATCAGCCGAAGAAAAGGCAAAAAAGGATATTAAAAAATTTCTTAACGTTCTCAGGAAATGACATCATGATTGAATATGATCTCAAGAACAAAATCATTCACGCGATCAAAGAGAATCAGACTCCGGAACAATCCATTTCGACACATCATAAAAAAACCCTGTATTCCATCATGATCGTTTCGGCACTCACGACCCTGTGCCTCGTATTATTTATCCTTTTCATCAACAATTTATTCTCAAAAACTCCCCTGCCCGGCCCATGGGCCAGGATCACCTTTCCCCTGCCTGGAACAACCAATGGAACCAACGTCAAAATAACCACTGAAACAAGAAACATCGAGCCTGGCCGACACATCTGGCTGGCCGTTGACAAGCCGGATCTGGAGCTGTGCCGGCCCAAATTACCCCGGCTGATGCCCAACACCGGCTTTTCAACCACCATATACGAACGCGGCCCAAACGGGACCCTACCGGGTGTCGGTTTATGCCCTGAACAAAACCCTTAACGATCAATGGGAGGACTGGGTGAACAAAAAACGATTAGGAGGCCTGCCGATGCCGCCAAAACAAAGGCGCCTGGCTTCGGTGGTTTTGGTGAAAATGGAAAATAAGCCATGAGCGTTAACAACGGAAAAATGCACGATTATGCAGGGCAGCAATACATAAGCGGCTTTACCAGATGTACTTTCTATTATCCAAGCAATAATTCGGGAAATAACCTTCGAGGGCTGTTTTCGGGCAAGGAAGTTGTTCTCTTTAATATGGAAGAAAAAAATAATGAAATTGATGTTGTAATTTCGTTTCCCGATAATTACGACTGCGTTCATTATTGGAAAGGAAAAGAAACGTTAATAAACAAATCCCAAAAATCACACCTAACTTATCATGGAAGAAGAAAAAGAAAAAAGGCAACTGGCGAAATACATATTATTTCCGATGGCAATAACCCGTTAAAAGGGAAGGCACCGTATACCGAATCTCATCTGGCATCCTCGAGCAATATCGAAGACCATCCATTGCCAATCTGCAGAATTGAATTAAGTAATACTCCAGGATCGGTCAAACCACAAAAAAACATTATCAACTATTTTCACACAGATAGTTCAAAGTGTTTTTTTAATACAATCGAGGTGTCTCTTACAAAAAAAGGCTATCTAAAAAGTCTGGCCGCCCCAATCCCAAGAAATGACCCATGGCGGGCCTCATTCATTCATACCAGCATGCACACTTTTTTTCTTAGAAAAACGCTACTAAGGCCAGGTTGGTATCCACAAGCTTTGGCGCTGCAAACGAAGACATTTGAACTAATCATACTAGCTACCCGCGAATACAGAAATCAAAGTTATGCAAAAAACTCCATTAAGTATTTTCACACAAAAGATTATTTTCGTGAGATGGGGAAACGAAAAGTAATTGAGCATGGAGGAGGTTTTTTCATCGACAAAACACCTAATGAACCAAATAATCCGGAAGCAACGATAATGTCTGATTATTTGAGAAAATCTCAGGAAAAATATTAATTTTGTGCATGCCCTCATTTATCATTAAAAAAAATGACATGAAATCAGCAACACATACAAAATCGTTCGAATTGGATGTCCCAATAGATAAGCTGTTCCTGCTGTTCAGCCCCGAAGGAGAAAAGCTGTGGGTCCCCGGCTGGGACTATAAGAATATTATGGGAACCACCGATCTTTCCGAGGACTATGTTTTTTTAACAGAAAATCATGACCATGGAACAATGAATGCGATCTGGATCGTAAAAACATATGACCCTGGATCTCACCTGGTGCAGTTTTACAAGATTGAGCCTGAGCACAAGCTTGGGATCGTTACAGTAAAGTGTTCGGCACTGGGACCCTCTAAGACCAAAATTCAAGTGACGTACAAATATATTGCACTGTCAAAAGCTGGGGAAATTTTTGTTCTGGGATTCAGTGAGCGTGATTATGAAAATTTCATCGAAGAATGGCAAAAATTATTATCAGACTATTTTGAGCAGAAAGGCTGACATTCTTTTACACCTGATGAGGGTCCAACAGGGATTTCACTGTTGAAAAGGAGTGTTACTGGCAGACTGAAAACGATCATCATATATCCATGAGGCAAAAATGAACGACCTGACTGAAAAAAAGATCCAGCAAAGCATTGAAGACCGGAAAAAAACACACCTGACATTCCTGGAAAATGTGAAGACGTACCGGCCGTTTCTGGAAGTGGAGGAAAAAGCGTTCAGAAACGGGGCGCTCACCAAGAAAACCAAAGAATTGATGGCGCTTTCCATTTCAATTGTCACAAAGTGTGAGCCCTGCATGGAATGGCATCTTGACCAGGCCCTTCAGCAGGGTGCCGCTGATGAAGAAATTTATGAAACCATCGATGTGGCCATCGAAATGGGCGGGGGCCAGGCCGGGGCCTATGCCCGGTTTGTTTTGAAAGCCATGGAATATTTTAAACAAAAAAAAGGGTGATGCGGCCTGTAATCAAGGAGAGGAGAGCCCATGCGTAGAATCAGTCTTTATTTGATTGCAGCCACGTTGTTGCTTTCCGGAATCCTTTCGGACAGATCTTTTGCACAAACAGATTCTGACCGGCAGACAAAAATCGTTTTTGCCGGATCTGCCGACTATCCGCCTTTTGAATGGCTCGATGCAAAGGGGCGGGCCAAAGGGTTTATCATTGACCTTCAGGAAAGTATGGGACGGCATGGCGGAAGAACGGTCGAACACCGGCTGGAAAACTGGCCGGATGCGGTATCCGCCGTCAAAACCGGCAAAGCGGATGTGATTGCTTTTTTTGCCTCAGAGGAGCGCAGTCAGCACTTTGACTTCACGCTCCCGTTTTATCACCTGTCCCATGCCATTTTCTCCCATGCCAAAGGCAGACAGTTCAGAAGCCTGGATAACCTGAAAGGCTTTCGGACGGCGGTTGTGTCAGGCAGTTATGCAGAACGCCGGCTGCAGGAAGAACAGACCGGCATCACTCTGGTTCCGGTGGATACCGAGCGGGCCTGTGTCGAGGTGGTTCATACCGGCCTTGCCGATGCCTGCATAGAAGTCTCTCTGACCTCCCGACAGAATGCAACAGGCATGGATGTTGTTCAGACAAGCCATCTATTCTGGCACCAGCCCTATGTTTTCGGAGTTCGCAAAGGCAATACCGAACTGCTGGAGTGGATGAACCGGGAGCTGGCCGCCATGCAGGCGGACGGCACTTATTTTTCGATCTACGAGAGGTGGAAAAAAGCCCTGGAGTGGCATCCGCCGACAATGACCGATCACCTGCAAACAATCGCCTGGATCTTGATCCCTTTGGTTCTTTTAGGCCTGGCCGGACTGTCCCTGTCCTGGTATCTGAAACGCCAGGTAGCAAAACGCACCCGCCAACTGCGCTACCTGGCGGAATATGATGTAATGACAGGCCTTCACAGCCGCCAGGCATTTGCCGACCGCCTTGAACAGCGCCTGGTCCAGAAATCCGGACACCC
This sequence comes from Desulfotignum balticum DSM 7044, assembly GCF_000421285.1. GTDB lineage: Bacteria > Desulfobacterota > Desulfobacteria > Desulfobacterales > Desulfobacteraceae > Desulfotignum > Desulfotignum balticum. The sequence continues at coordinate 1,906,736 of NZ_ATWO01000001.1, read as the reverse complement.
CCCTGTGGTCGTGTTTCTTCGCCTGAAAAACCTGGAATCCATCAACAGTCTGTTCGGCCGTTCCGGCTATGAAAAGATGATCAAAGATTTTGCACACCGTCTGCAATATCTTGATTTTTTAGAGACAACCCATTCAGGCATCGGTTATTTTATCCTGGCAGCCCGGCCCGGCACCCCGCCTGCCCGGATTTACGACCTTCTCAAGATATCCTGCAAAATCGACGGGGTGGATGTCACTCCCGAGGTGGTGATGGGGGTGAGTGTCGGAAAGGTGGCCATGGGGTCCTCCGGTCCCAAAGCCGAGGAATACATCCGTCAGGCCATCACCGCCTATTCTGCGGCGATCCATGAAAATCTGTCATGGCGAACTTATTCACCGCAGCTGGAACCTGATTCCGATGACCTGATTCTGTTACATGACCTTCATCTTCACGGCACCCGGGACATGCATCTGGTGTATCAGCCAAAACTTGACCTGGCCAGCGGACGTATTCAGGAAGCAGAAGCACTGATCCGCTGGCATCACCCGAAACTGGGCATGATCTCTCCGGGGAAATTCATCCCGATGCTGGAGAAAAGCGGCCTGATTCGTCAGGTGACCCGATGGGTCATCAAAGAAGCGGTACAGGAACTGATCCGCTGCCGTGAATATAACGCCCGGTTCAGAATCAGTGTGAACATTTCTGCAAATGATCTGACCGATGAAGATCTGGTGGATTTCATCAAAGAACAGCTGGAACCGGACATCCGGAAAGGACTCTGCTTTGAGGTAACCGAAACAGAGATCATCCAAAATCCCGACCACGCCCGGGAGGTCATTTCAGACCTGCATGATGCGGGGGTCCGCTGGGCTATCGATGATTTCGGCACGGGTCATTCCTGCCTGACCTATCTGAGCCGGTTTGATATTGACGAGGTGAAACTTGACAGAAGTTTTGTCAAAAACATTTTAACCAGCCCCCGTGACTTTGATATTGTCGCCGGCATGATCCATCTGTCCCACAATCTGGGGCTCACGGTCACGGCGGAAGGCATGGAAGACGAGGCCACACTGAACGCTTTGGCAAAAATGGGCTGTGACACAGCCCAGGGGTATGTGATCGCCAGGCCGATGCCTGCAAAAGACATCTATCCTCTCATAAAGTAGAAGATATCATTCAAAAACTGGAGAAAGACGAGGTAGAGCACTCCGAAAAAAGTCCCTTGTCCGATGAGGTGTGATCAGCGACCGACATCTTCGCAGTTCAATCCACCTGGCAAGCATATCAGCCAATTTAACTTCATCATTTGTTATCAATATGTCTATATGTTTTATTTTGAAATATTTTTAATTGACTGTTAAAAAAATTTACTTTATAGACGTGTAATACTCATATAAGTTTCATTTGTAAACAACTTGCTTTAGGAGATTGATCAAATGTTAAACAATTCTTTAGATATTTCACCCCGATGGTTCATATCATCCTCCGTCCCTGTGACGAACCGGGTGGCCAGTGATATTGCAGCCATTCTTTTGAATATTCCAGTCTCATTCTGTCAGCGGATGTTGGAAAAAACCATGTTTTCAATTGATAGGAGCCTGAAATGCTGAAACTGTTTTTCCCTTTTATTGAATGGTTCAAAGATTATAATTCTGAAACACTCAGAACTGATTTTTTATCCGGGCTGACCGTTGCATTGGTTCTTATTCCCCAGTCAATGGCCTACGCCCAGCTGGCAGGTCTCCCTGCCTATTACGGCCTTTATGCTTCGTTTCTGCCACCCATGATCGCGGCGTTGTTCGGATCAAGCCGACAACTGGCCACTGGACCGGTGGCGGTTGTTTCCTTGATGACTGCCGCCTCTCTTTCTCCTCTGGCTTCAACAGGCAGCGAGGGATATATCGCTTATGCCATTATGCTGGCACTTATGGTGGGCGCTTTTCAGTTTCTCCTGGGCATTCTGAGACTCGGCCTGGTTGTTAATTTTCTTTCCCATCCGGTGGTAAACGGGTTTACCAATGCCGCCGCCATTATTATTGCATCGTCCCAGTTATCAAAACTGTTCGGCGTGAATATTGATAAGGCGGCGCATCACTATGAAACCATCATGAGAGTCATAACCGCGGCGATACATTACACGCACTGGCCCACCTTCTTTATGGGCGCCCTTGCCTTTGCAATCATGTATATCCTCAAACGGATTGCACCTAAAATTCCAAATGTACTGGTGGCTGTTGTTGTCACGACCCTCATCTCATGGGGAACAGGGTTTGAAAAAAATACCGTGGTTGATATATCATCCATCAAGTCAGAAGGTGTCGGTGAAACGATCCAGACATTCAACGAAACAGTCACTGCAATAACCCCCCTGTCCGAAAAAAGGACAGAAGCGGGCAAAATACTTGACACCCTCCATGACCCGATTGAACGGATCAATGTCCAGCATGAAATTAATGTCTATTCGCTTCAAATCGAATTGCTGGAAAAAAATGCGCAAAAATACAGGGAAAAAATCAGAAATTTTCTGTTCAACAAAGTGAACGGAACACAAGGGTCAATGAATTTTTATTTAAAAACCGACCCAGAAAATGGATTGGATACCGATGGGAGAACCTGGCGCATCAAAGTCAAAAACAACCCGATCTCGCTTGACAATATTAATATGAGCGGGGGGGGAGCCGTCGTCGGAAATATCCCCAAGGGTCTTCCTTCCTTTGGAATACCCCAAATAAACTTAAAAATTATCACCCAGATGTTTCCCTATGCCGTTATTATTTCACTTCTGGGGTTCATGGAAGCCATATCCATTGCAAAGGCCATGGCCGCCAAAACCGGCCAGCGTCTGGACCCTAATCAGGAACTCATCGGGCAGGGACTGGCCAACATCCTCGGATCTTTCGGGAGAAGCTATCCGGTTTCAGGATCTTTTTCCAGGTCTGCTGTAAATCTTCAGGCGGGGGCTATTTCAGGGTTTTCCAGTGTGTTTACCAGCTGTATTGTGGTAATTGCTTTGTTGTTTTTCACACCACTTCTTTATCATTTGCCACAGGCGGTATTGGCTGCAGTCATCATGATGGCCGTCATCGGGCTTATAAATGTCAGTGGATTTATCCATGCCTGGAGGGCCCAGTGGTATGACGGCGCGATTTCCATTATCACTTTTATCTTTACCCTGGCTTTTGCACCTCACCTTGACAAAGGAATCATGATCGGCGTCCTTCTTTCCCTTGGCGTGTTCCTGTATAAAAGCATGAGACCGGGTGTATCCTCCTTGTCACGACACACGGATGAAGACTTTCGCGATTCAATGATAAATGAACTGATGGAATGTGAATATGTTGATCTGATAAGGTTTGAAGGCACGCTATTTTTTGCCAATGCCAGTTACCTGGAAGATAAAATTAATGAACGTATCCTGGCCAAAAAAAATCTGAGACATATCATAATCGCATGCAACGGCATCAATGACATGGATGCCTCCGGTGAAGAAGCACTCTCCCTGGTCATAGACCGGGTGAGAAGCGCCGGCATCGATATCTCATTCAGCGGAATCAATGAATCCGTGATGACTGTCCTGGAACGAACACATCTGCTTGAAAAAATAGGACCCCGTCACATTTATCCCACCATGGAAAAAGCGATCTGTTCGGTTCATGAAACCGCCCATAAAGGTGGGGCTGAAGCACAGTGTCCCCTTACAACCGTTTGCCATATTGCGCAAACTATGAAATAAAAATATAATTAATGTCCGCCACAATTAAATACAGAGGAGACGATCAATGCCAGTCATAACCATATTCAGCGGTGTTTTCTGCAAGAAAAAACCGGTTCTTGAAAAAATCACAGAAAAAATCAAATATGACATCGTTACGGATAATGAAATCATATCTGAAGCAGCCGGAATTTCAGGCATGCCTGAAAATAAAATTAAAACCGCCTTTTCTTCCAAAGTTTCCGTATTCAATAAGTTCACCCATGAAAAAGAACGGGCCACTGCCTGGATCAAACTGGCGCTGGCAAGGATGCTTTCAAAAGACAATCTGATTGTCGAAGGACTCAGCAGCCAGCTGATCCCGAAAGAGATTACCCATGTACTCCGCATCTGTATTATTGCAGACATGAAATTCAGAACCATGGCTGCAAAGGAAGCGGGGAAGTCTGAAAAAGAAGCGGTCAGTTTGATTCACAGCAGTGACAAGGACAGGAGTTCGTGGGTATATGATATTTTAAATACCAAAGATCCATGGGATCCGTCTCTTTATGATATGGTCATTCCCACAGACAAGATGGATTTGGAAGAGGCTACGGCCCTGATTGAAAGCCATCTTAGCAGCGAGGTCATTAAAGCCACGGAGCAGTCCAAAAAAGCGGCAAAGGATTTTATCCTTACATCCGAGGTGGAAGTGGCGCTTGCCAAAGAAGGCCACAGCGTGGGTGTCAATGCAAAAGACGGGGCGGTTACCCTGAGTATCAATAATCATGTCCTCATGTTGAGCCGGCTTGAGGATGAATTGAAAGCCATTGTGGAAAAAGTACCGGGCGTGTCTTCAGTTGAAACAAAAGTCGGCAAGAAGTATCATCAGGCGGACATCTACCGCAAATATGATTTTGAAACCCCAAAAGTGCTGCTGGTGGATGATGAGCGAAAATTTGTCCAGACCCTTTCCGAACGTCTCATGATAAGAGACATGGGGTCAGCCGTGGCCTATGATGGTGAGTCCGCCCTGGATATGATCAATGATGATGAACCCGAAGTCATGATTCTTGACCTTAAAATGCCCGGAATCAACGGTATCGAAGTTTTAAGGAAAGTCAAAGAAACAAGACCCGAAATAGAGGTGATTATTCTAACCGGCCAAGGGTCTGAAGAGGACAGAAAAATCTGTATGGATCTTGGGGCATTTGCCTATCTTCACAAACCGGTAAAAATTGACTTTTTAAGCGAAACCCTGAAAAAAGCAAAAGAAAAAATGGAAAAGGCCCGGGAATTAAAGAAAGGCCAATAGCAAAGAAAAATAATGGCAAACAGAATTATAAAAATTCTACTGGTCGATGATGAGGAACGACTGCTGGATTCGATGGCCCGGCGGCTTGCACTGCTGGGTTTTGAAACCATCAAAGCATCATCCGGCACCCGTGCCATTGAAGTTGCGTCAAAAACCCGAATCGACTTGGCCATTGTGGATTTAAAAATGCCGGACATGGATGGCCTGACCACCATCACCCGCCTCAAGCAGATCACTCCTGACCTGAAGACGGTTCTTCTGACCGGCTATGGAAGTGAGGAAACCCGACAAAAAACCAAAATTTCGGGCTCAGAGTATTTTGAAAAAGATTCTATGAGTGATTTGTGGGATTTGATCAAAGGATTCAGCGCCAAGAGCACAAAACAGTTACCTTCAAAAGAGTTGATTGATCCCGCCGGCAGGAGATCCGGGGATCTGCCGAAAATAATCGGGGAGACCCCCGGCATGCAGCGGCTGCGCAAAGATATTGAGCGCCTGTCGGAAATGGACTGTACCATCATGATTCGGGGGGAGCAGGGAACCGGAAAAGAACTGGCTGCAAGGGTGATCCACAGATCAAGCCACCGTAAAGACCAGCGATTTCTGGCTTTTAACTGTGGCTGTTTCAGTGATGATTTTAATTTCACAGAACTTTTGGGCTCTCTTGAGGGATCGGGCTGGTATCCTGGTTCAGTCGGTGAAAAATCAAAAAATTTGCGATACATTGGAACCATCTTCCTGGATCATTTCGAAACCATGCCGGAACAGACCCAGCAGGATATGCTCACATTGCTGGAAGATACCCTGTCGACGCAATCTCAGGATTCAGCAGAATCATTGAGGGATATCCGGTTTATTATTGCAACCCACCAGGACCTTAAACAACGGGTCGAAAATAATAAATTCAACAAAAACCTTTATCAGAGACTGAATGCCATATCAATAAACATCCCACCGCTTCGGGAGCGCCGGGATGATATCTTTCCATTATGCCGCTACTTTTTAGCCCAGCTGAATAAAGAATTTAAAAAAAATGTTGAATCATTTTCAGAAGAGGTGCTTTCCATTTTCATGGCCTACCCTTTTCCCGGCAATGTCCGGGAACTCAGACATATTATCGAGCGCGCAGTCATTTTAACGGACACCGCCTCGATAGAAATGGTCCATCTTCCCGATCGGTTTAAGAAAAAAAACCAGACAGTCCCCGCAAAGATTGAAGGTCCATTTGAAACCCTCAGCGAACTGGAAAAAAAACATATCCTCAAGGCGGTTGAGCTGACCCGGGGCAACCGGTCAAAGGCGGCTGAAATTTTAGGCATCAGCCGCGCGGCATTATGGCGAAAACTTAAAATTTTCACGGCAGAAAACTAAACCGCTTTTTGAAGAACTCTCCAAAAGGGTGCAAAACATATCGCATGACCGCTGGACCTGTTTTTTTCACAGCCCCTGATGCGGACAGGATTTTGTAAGCCGGACTATTCCACGATTTCCAGGATAACCCGTTTCTGCTCTTTGGCTGATGCGCACGAAAGAATAGTACGCATTGCCTGGGCGGTTCTGCCTTTTTTACCGATGACTTTCCCCAGATCCTCCTTTGCCACCCGAAGCTCCAGAACAAGGGTCTGCTGCGCCTTTATTTCCTGGACATCCACCTGATCCGGATCATCGACCAAAGACTGTGCAATGTACTTGATTAACTCTTTCATGACGGGGTCTCCTTTTTCTGTATACCAAAATGATAATCAACGTCTATATATCGCCCGGTCAACCCTTGTCGGGATATCGGCTTTGTGTGGTCCGTCAGTGGTGAAATAATCATTTTTACCATATCATAACTGGTTCAATTCACAAGTGTTATTTTCTTTTGTTTTTCCAATAATCGGCATTTTCCTTGACAACAATCAGAATTCCGTTATTTTATGTGCCGTAACTTGAATATGCTCAGGTTCGACATGAGAATGGATTTTCCGAACCGTCGGTTATGCATTCAATGCCCCTTGAGCCCGAAACCAGTAAGGAAACACCAGTGACAACGGAAATCGACGCCATCACCTCCCAGCGGAAAATGCTGTCTGAAGCCGGATATGCAGAACCGGCCATCAATTACTTTATTGAAAAAAAATATATGGGTCATCTTCAGGACGCCAGCCAGATATCTGAAAAAGTCGGCTCCTGCGGCGATATCATGAAAATTTATCTCAAGGTGGATGAGCACAACATCATTCAGGATGTCCGGTATGAGATCACCGGGTGTGCCGGTGCCATATCCGCTGCCATGGCCGTGGTGGATCTGATCAAGGGTCAACCCCTGGACAAGGCATTGACCATCAATGACGGAGATGTGTTTAAACGGCTTGAAAACATTCCGGAAAAAAAACACCATTGCATCCAGCTGGCCGTTAAAACCATGCACAAGGGCATTGAAGAGTACCAGTCCGCCAGTAACCTTTGATTCATCCGGATAGTTTGTTGTCGTTCAGCGTTCAAGGTGCCGCTGAAACCGCCGGACCTGATTTTGATAATAATTTTGCCGGTCCCGGGCCAGCTCAAGGGCTTTTCGAGCGGCTGATACTGCTTCAGCCACACGGTGGTTGGCAAACAGGGCTTCCGCATAGGTGTCTTGCACAAACGGCGACTGAGGTGCCAGGCCCACGGCCCGGCCGGCCAGATTCAGCGCACGGCCCGGGTCCTGAATTTCCGTTACCGGGCATGTCGCCAAAAGCCAGGCCAGATTATTGAGGGCATGGACATGATTTGAGTTGATACCAATGGCGGATTCGTAAGCGGCGATTGCCTGGATGAAATTCTGGGACGCATAGTGAAAATCTCCGGCAACCACATGCAGATCCGCATTTTCAGGATCCATCTTTAATTGCTCAAGCACCAGCCGACCGGTAACAAAATTGTCAATCCCGGGCTTGAATTGACCATAAGACAGGTGATATCCGAACCCGACGACACTGATCAACCCGATCACGGCAACACCGATCATGCGCCGGACCCGGCGATGATGATGCGCAATCAACGCGCTGTTCTCCTGGCATTTTTCCAGAAACCGGATGCGCTGTCCAATGCTGAAGTGATGCCAGTTGGGACGTTCCATATCCTGTCGGCTGATGGCGCCGATTTTATAAAATGTCCGGATCAAGGGAAAGGCATTGGGAAAGAATCGAAACAGATAAAGATCGGCCTGGCGTTCAAAGTTTCGCATAAAAAATCCGAACACGAAACGGAAATATACGATGAAAAAACAGATGAGAATCGCACCCATCAGCACCGAATGAACCTGAGATATGTCTATTCCTGAAAAAACAGGCTCCGGGAAATAGGTCGCCCCTGCCAGAACCAGAAGCATCAAGGGGTCATACAACACCGCGTTACAGGCGATGAATCCGGCAAAAAAAACCAGATAATACAGCATGTGCCAGTGCTTGACATGACCGATTTCGTGGAGAATGACCGCAGCCAGCTCCTCATCATTCAGAGAACCCAGCAGGGCCGGGGTCACCAGGATATATCTGAATTTTCCCACCAGACCCATGACACCGGCCGTGATCATGGAGCCGGCAAACAGATCCCATATCAAAATATCGGCATACCGCAATCCGGCCATATGACAGACCGCCTCGATCCGGGATCTGCCAGGCCCTTTCTCCATGGGCCGGCATTGCCAAATTGTTTTGATGAACACCGGGCCGAACACCGCAATCCCGGCCATAAACACCATAATGATGATCATTTCACCGGCCGGACCGTTCATCAGATCATCCAGCGGAGGATACGCAATGAACCGGATCAAATCCACAAACAAAGACAGGCACAGCCAGGGAAGCAATGTCGGCAAAGCAAATGACAACTGGGAAAAAATGTATTGTTTACAGGAAACCGGCCGGGAAAACAAATGTTTTTGAACCGGATAGGCCGCATGCCAGACCATGACCAGGTATGAAACAAACAATCCTAAAAACAGCAACGCTTCCAGCGTGGGAACCTTCTGAAACAATTGAACATGAGAAAATGCCGTATTGAGGCGAAACACATAAATATTGACGGCAAATACCAGTAAAGCCAGCACAGATAAACGGGATATGGTGCTGGAAACCGCCCGGTCCTCCTGAAAGGTGACAGATTTTTTAGCAGCGTTCAATATACGCCGGAAACTCAACCGGCAGATCAGAAAAAAACCGATGCCCAGCACCAGGCTCTGCAGCCATCCGGGCGATGTCCCTGGCCCATTGACACCAAACAGTTCCGATGTCGCATAAATGATCAACGCCACCAGAAAATATATGATTGTGGAAAACACGATGGGATCTCTTAAATGATTCCGTGGGCCGCAAACTGTTTCAGCACCACCCAGGTTTTCACGTCAAACCGGATGTCCGGCGTATTCAACAGCTGTTCAGCCGACTGCGGGGTAAGCAGAATCACCTGAATATCTTCAGAATCCTCAATATGGTCGCTGGAAGGAACCCCGTCGCATTCCGCGTACAACAGACTGACGGATTCATCCGTCATGCCTGAGGAGGAAAAAACCGCAGGACTCTGCGCCAGCACCTTTGTCAAGTGCAGGCCGGTTTCTTCGAACAGCTCCCGCCGACCGGCCGTAACTACGCTTTCCCCCGGATCCAGCAAACCGGCGGGAAACCCGTATTGATATCCCCCCAGCACCACCCGGAACTCTCTAATGATCACCAGGCGCTGTTCTTTGACATGATAGGGAACGATCACCACGGCATCCGGTCGATCCCGGGTTGTTTCTTCAAAATTTTTCGGGCCGGACCGGGACGCGAATGTCCAGGTTTTGTCTTTGCCCACCCGGTCCTGATATGTCAGGGAAAACAGATTCAAATGATGCATATCGGTTAATTTCCGAATCTGATGAATCTTCATGAAACACTCCTCATTAACCTGTACCATGTGATGATTTGATTGTCCGAAAACAGACAGATCACAGATATGTCAGATAACCGAAAACCAGCCAGAAATGACAGGCACTGCCCAGCAGCACACAGATATGCCAGATTTCATGAAACCCGAACATTTTTGGAAACGGATCCGGTTTTTTGAAGATATACACCAGGGCTCCGAGACTGTAAAACAAACCACCTAAGGCCAGCCATAACAGCGGGGCTGGTTCCAGAATTTGTACCAGCGGATAAACCGCCACCATGCACAGCCACCCCATACCCAGGTAGATCAACGTGGAGATCCAGCGGGGAAGATTCATCCAGAACAGCTTCAGCACGATTCCCACCGCAGCAAATCCCCAGATGATGCCGAACAGCGACCATCCCCAGGGTCCCCGCAGCGGCACCAGGCACAAAGGCGTATATGATCCGGCAATGACCATGAAAATCATGATATGATCGATGCGGCGAAAAATAGCCAGCGTTTTGGCTGACAATTGCAGGCCATGGTAAAGAAAGCTGGCTGTATACATGAATACCAGCGTGGTCCCGAAAATGGCAAAAGACACCACATGCCAGGCATCGGCCTTGACAGCGGCCATGACCACCATCAAGGTCAGGCCGGCAATGGATGCCAGGCTGCCCGCCATATGAGACAATGCGTTGACCGGCTCTCTGAATAATTTCAATGGATTTTTCATGCAGATACTTTACGCTTTTTTTGTACTGTCTTCAATACAAATGCGCTGTTGTACTTAAATTTTTACCCGGATCCACTGGTTAATAACCAGGAATAACCGAAAAAAATCTTGATAATTTACCGGGGTGTGCTAATACATGAATGGTAATTTCGTATTTACCCCCACGTTAATGAAGTAAACTTTAAACCACAGGAGGAAAGGATTCATGAAACCACTTAAAATGGTCGTTGCGTGTATCAGTATTCTTGCCATGTCTGCCATGGCCATGGCCGGTACCCTGGATGATGTCAAAGCCAAGGGCTATGTTGATGTCGGCATCAACGGCAGCTTGTTCGGATTTGGCATGCCCGATGAAAAGGGCGAAATGAAAGGTCTGGATGTGGACACGGCCAAAGCCATTGCCGCAGCGGTATTCGGCGATGCATCCAAAGTCAAATTCACGGCCCTGACAGCGGTCCAGCGGCTGCCGGCCCTTCAGTCCAAAGAGATTGACGTACTGTGCAGGAATACTACCCAGACCCTGTCCAGAGAAACCCAGTCCGGCTTGAATTTTGTTCAGCCCAACTACTATGACGGCCAGGGATTTCTGGTTCCCAAAGCATTGGGTATCAAAAGCGCCAAAGAACTGGACGGTGCCACCGTCTGTGTCCTTCCCGGCACTACCACGGAAATGAATGCCGCTGATTTTTTCCGGGCCAACGGCATGAAATGGTCTCCCGTGGTCATTGAAAATACCGCTGAGCTGAACAAAGCTTTTTTTGCCGGTCGTTGCGATGCATTGACGTCTGACATGTCCCAGCTGGCAGGCAACCGGTCCGTGGCACCCAATCCCGAAGATTATATGCTGCTGCCGGAAGTCATTTCCAAAGAACCGCTGGCCCCGGTGGTCCGGCATGGAGATGATCAATGGTTCGATATTGTCAACTGGACCATGATGGCGTTGATCGAGGCGGAAGAACTGGGTATCACCTCCCAGAATGTGGATGACATGCTCAAATCGGAAAATCCGGGAATCAAACGCTTTTTGGGTGTAACACCGGGGATGGGCCAAATGCTGGGTCTGGACAATGAATGGGCCTATAACATTGTCAAACAGGTGGGCAACTACGGGGAAATATTTGAAAGAAATGTCGGTCCTGATACACCCCTGGGTATCCCCAGAGGCCTGAACGCCCTGTGGACCGATGGTGGACAGATGTACGCTTCTCCCATCAGGTAGACTTTTTTTCCGACCCGAACCCTAAAAGATACCTTAAGTATCGGGCGCTCCGGATTTAATCATCCGGAGCGTCTGATATCAGATCTCCCTATAATGGAAAAAACATCTGAGCCATGACACCTTCTGAATCAGAACCAAAAGTACCTTTCTGGCTGGATCCCGGAAAACGGGCCATCGGATTTCAGATTATCACCTGTCTGATGGTGGGTCTGCTGGCCTGGTATCTGGTGAACAACACCCTGGTCAACATGGAAAAACAGTCCATCGCCTCTGGATTCGGTTTTCTGGAAAGAGAAGCCGCCTTTGAAATCGGTGAAAGCCTGATTGCGTATTCTGCGTCGGACAGCTATGCCAAAGCCTTGTTCGTGGGTGTGCTCAATACGCTGAAAGTTTCGTTTATCGGTATAATTCTTTGTTTGATCATCGGGCTGTTCATCGGTGTGGCCAGACTGTCCACCAACTGGCTGGTCAAAAAACTGGCCATGATTTATATTGAGGTGATGCAGAACATTCCGGTTCTGCTGCAGCTGTTTTTCTGGTACGCCCTGTTTTATGAAATGTTTCCAAGTCCCCGACAGGCATTGAACCCCATGGCCGGACTGTTTCTGTGCAACCGGGGCGTGGCCCTGGCCGTGCCTGCCTCCCATCCCGCTTATTTTCAAATGTTTATTGCGCTGATGATCGGCCTTGTTTTGGGATTCGGTCTCAAACGCTGGGTCAAAAAACGCAAATTTACCACCGGCCGGGATTTTCCGGTGCTGTGGCCGTTTCTGGGCTTGTCCTTAGGACTGCCGTTGCTGGTCTGGGTCCTGCACGGTGCCCCCATGCAGATGGATGTGCCGGAACTGAAAGGATTCAATTTTCAAGGCGGCATTATGCTGTCTCCGGAATTCTTTGCGTTGCTTTTAGGCCTGGTGATCTACACCTCTGCATTTGTAGCTGAGGCTGTCAGAGCCGGTATTCAGGCGGTCAGCCGGGGTCAGACCGAGGCCGCCATGTCCATCGGGCTGAAGAAAAAACATATTCTGAATCTGGTGATCCTTCCCCAGGCATTGCGCGTTATCATCCCCCCTTTGACCAGTCAGATGCTCAATTTGACCAAAAACTCCTCTCTGGCCATTGCCATCGGTTACCCGGATTTTGTTTCCGTGGCCAATACCACCATCAACCAGACCGGGCAATCCATCGAAGGCGTGGCCATGATCATGGCATGTTACCTGGTGTTCAGTGTTTCCACATCCATTTTCATGAACTGGTACAATAAAAAATCCAAACTGGTTGAAAGATAATTGCCATGGGTATTGTTGCCATAGACAAAGATGCCATCCAGAAAATGAAACCCCCTGTCGTGCATCGGGGAGCGATCGGCTGGCTCAAGGAAAATCTGTTCAACGGGGTATTCAACTCGATTCTGACCCTTGTGTTTTTAGCGTTTCTACTCAAATTTGTGCCGCCGTTCATTAAATGGGCGTTTATCGATTCGGTCTGGTTCACCACGGGAGCGGAATGCAAAGAATGCCCCGGGGCCTGCTGGTCCGTGGTGTTGAAAAACCTGCGGTTCGTCATTTTTGGATTTTATCCCCATGACCTTCACTGGCGGCCGTTTGGCGCCATGCTCCTGCTGTTCACGCTGCTGTTTTTTTCCTATCACAAACGGTTCTGGTCCAAAAAACTGGGATATGCCTGGATGATCGGCCTGGTGGCCATGGGCATTCTGATGAAAGGCGGAATTTTCTGGCTGACCCCGGTGGACAGCATGAAATGGGGTGGTCTGCCGCTTACACTGCTTTTATCGGTGTTCGGACTGGCAGCTGCCTATCCTTTGGGCGTGATTCTGGCTTTGGGCAGAGATTCCCATATGCCCATGATCCGATATCTGTCCATCGGGTATATCGAACTGATCAGAGGCGTGCCGCTCATCAGTCTGCTGTTCATGTCCTCCATCATCTTTCCTTTGTTTTTGCCCGAAGGGGTGACCATCAACAAAATTTTGCGGGCCCAGGTGGCCATTATTCTGTTTACCGCCGCTTATGTGGCGGAAGTGGTAAGAGGCGGGCTCCAGGGCATGTCCGGGGGCCAGTACGAAGCTGCCGACGCATTGGGCCTGAACTACTATCAGACCATGCGGCTGGTCATTTTACCCCAGGCACTGAAAATTGTCATCCCTCCGACCTTGAGTGTGTTGATCTCCGCGTTCAAGGATACGTCTCTGGTGGTAATCATTGCTTTATACGATTTTTTGCTCACTTCCAAAACCGTGATCCAGCACCCGGAATGGAACGGATTCTCCACAGAGATGTACCTGTTTGTGGCGCTGATGTATTTCTTAGGATGTTTTTCCATGTCCAATTTTTCCAGAAAGCTGGAACAGGAACTGGACACGGACAAACGCAGTTAACCCACGTTTTAGGAACCTGATATGACCGACGCAACCGACGACCCCATCATTCAAGTGAAAAACCTTAATAAATGGTATGGTGATTTTCATGTGTTGAAAAACATCAACCTGGAAGTCAAACGACAGGAAAAAATTGTCATCTGCGGGCCTTCGGGTTCCGGAAAATCCACGCTGATCCGGTGCATCAACCGACTGGAAGAACACCAGAAAGGCAAAATCATCGTGGACGGCATTGAGCTGACCAACAATCTGAAAAACATTGAAACCATCCGCACGGAAGTGGGCATGGTGTTTCAGCATTTCAACCTGTTTCCCCATCTCACCATCTTAGACAACCTGACTTTAGGCCCCATCTGGGTCCGCAAGACCCCGAAAAAACAGGCGGAAGAAACCGCCATGTTTTATCTGGAAAAAGTCAAAATCGCAGAACAGGCCAATAAATTTCCGGGTCAGTTGTCCGGAGGTCAGCAGCAGCGGGTGGCCATTGCCCGAAGCCTGTGCATGAAACCCAAGGTGATGCTGTTTGACGAACCCACCTCGGCCCTGGATCCGGAAATGGTCAAAGAGGTGCTGGATGTGATGGTGCAGCTGTCGGAAGAAGGCATGACCATGATTGTGGTGTCCCATGAAATGGGATTTGCCAAAACTGTGGCCCAGCGGGTCATGCTCATGGATGACGGCATGATTTTAGAAGAAAACAACCCCATCGATTTTTTTGAAAACCCGCAGCATGAACGAACCCAATTCTTTTTAAGTCAGATTCTTCATTAAACATCACCCGATGAAGCCACCGGTCTGATACCTGTTTTTATTACGGTACCAGACCGTTTACAGGCGATTCTCACTCTTTTTTTCACAAATGATTTAAATCATTTTTTATTTTTCCGTTTTATTTTTAAAATGAATGATTATATGTTTAACCATAACAACAAAACCAGACGGTTCACATTAACATGCAGGTAAAATTATAAATGATACTCAATTTTTTCACCAAGGTCTTTGGTTCCAGCAATGATCGGATTTTAAAGAAACTGGCACCGCTTGTCCAGCGAATCAACGAACTGGAACCGGAGATGAAGCGGTTGTCCGATACGGATATGGCCCAGAAAACCCATGAATTAAAACAACGGGTGGCAAACAAGGAATCACTGGACGATCTGCTGCCTGAAGCGTTTGCCCTGGTCAGGGAAGCATCGGTACGCACATTGGGGATGCGGCATTTTGATGTGCAGCTCATCGGCGGCATTGCGTTGCACCAGGGAATGATCGCGGAAATGAAGACCGGTGAAGGTAAAACCTTGATGTCCACGCTGGCGGCCTATTTGAATGCTTTGTCCGGCAAGGGTGTGCACATTGTCACGGTCAACGATTATCTGGCCGACCGGGATGCGCAATGGATGGATCAAATATACCGGTTTCTGGATCTGAGTACCGGTGTCATTCTTCATGACATGAACGACCAGGAACGAAAACAGGCCTATGCCGCAGATATTACCTACGGGACCAACAATGAGTTCGGGTTCGACTATCTGCGGGACAACATGAAATTCGACAAAGACAGCCTGGCCCAGAAGCAACTCAATTTTGCCATTGTAGATGAAGTGGACTCCATTCTCATTGATGAGGCCAGGACCCCGTTGATCATTTCCGGCCCGGCTGAGAAATCCACCCATTTGTACACCCAGGTGAATGCCATGTTACCCGGATTTAAAAAAGACGAGGATTATACCCTGGACGAGGAGGCCAAAACCGCCACCTTGACCGAAGCCGGGATCGCCAAAGGGGAAAAACTGCTCAATGTGGAGAATTTATACGATCCTGCCAACATTGAAGTTCTGCATCATCTGAACCAGGCGTTGAAGGCCCATACCCTGTTCAAACGGGACACGGATTACATTGTCAAAAACAATCAGGTGGTGATTGTGGATGAATTCACCGGACGACTCATGTCGGGCCGGCGATACAGTGAAGGCCTTCACCAGGCACTGGAAGCCAAAGAAGGCGTAAAAATCGAAAATGAGAACCAGACCCTGGCATCCATCACGTTTCAGAACTATTTCAGGATGTACGACAAACTGTCGGGTATGACCGGTACTGCGGAAACCGAAGCACCGGAGTTCAAAAAAATATATGACCTGAACGTACTGGTGATCCCCACACATAAACCCATGGTCCGGAAAGACTTTCCCGACCTGATCTACAAAACCCGTAAAGAAAAATATGATGCCGCCATAAAAGAGATCATGGATCTGCACAAAAAAGGGCAGCCCGTGCTGGTGGGTACCATTTCCATTGATGTGTCGGAAGATTTGAGTAAAACCCTCAAAAAAAAGGGAATTCCCCACAATGTACTGAACGCCAAGCATCACAAGGCAGAAGCGGAAATTATTGCCAATGCCGGCCAGAAAAACGCCGTCACCATTTCCACCAATATGGCCGGCCGGGGAACAGATATCAAACTTGGAGAAGGGGTGGTGGAACTGGGGGGACTGCATATTTTAGGAACGTCCCGCCATGAATCCCGGCGTATCGACAACCAGCTCCGGGGCCGGGCCGGACGTCAGGGAGACCCGGGTTCTTCCCGGTTCTATCTGTCCCTGGAAGATGACCTGCTCCGAATCTTCGGCGGGGACCGGATTCACAAGGTCATGGACCGGCTGGGCATCGAAGACGGTGAGCACATTGAGCATTCGTTCATTTCCAAGGCCATAGAAAATGCCCAGTCCAAGGTGGAAGGCCATAACTTTGAGATCAGAAAACATCTGCTGGAATTTGATGATGTCATGAATCAGCAGCGGGAAGTGATCTACCGGCAGCGCCGTCAGGCACTGCTGGAAAAAGATCTGAAATCCGTGGTCCTGGACATGATGGAAGACAAGACATGGGATGTGGTGAACGGATTTGTCTCCGATAAAACCCCTGCCAAAGACTGGGATCTTAAAGGTCTGGAAAAAGAGATCAAACAGGTGTTCAATTTTGAT
The DNA here is from genome assembly GCF_000421285.1 of Desulfotignum balticum DSM 7044. GTDB lineage: Bacteria > Desulfobacterota > Desulfobacteria > Desulfobacterales > Desulfobacteraceae > Desulfotignum > Desulfotignum balticum. The sequence goes on along the minus strand of NZ_ATWO01000001.1, from coordinate 1,889,540 downwards.
CTGGATTTGACGTCCCGGCCTTTATCTCATACCAGTCCGGATGATCTGGCCGACCATGTGTTTGACCAGGCCAAAACATATTATGAAACCAAAGAAGCCATGATCGGAGCGGACCAGGCCCGATCTCTGGAACGGTTTGTGGTGCTTCAGACCGTGGACACGCGATGGAAGGAACATTTGCTGGCCATGGATCATCTTAAAGAGGGGATCGGCTTGAGAGGCTATGCCCAGCAGGATCCGCTGCGGATTTACAAAAAAGAAGGCTTTGACATGTTTCAGGATCTCATGGCCCGGATCAAGGACGAAATTGTAGATATCCTGTTCAAAATCCAGATTACAGCAGCTGTGCCGGCGGAAGAACTTCAGCCCAAGCCCCGACAGGAACTGACCTTTTCCCATGCGTCAGAGGACGCGGTTAAAAAACCGGTGAAACGAACAACAGAAAAAGTACAGCGCAATGACCCCTGCCCCTGCGGCAGCGGAAAAAAATATAAAAAATGCTGTATGAATTGAGGCCCGGCAATGGCGAGTACTGATTTTCAAACCCGGACGGACATCTTTTCAAAAACACGAAAAGAATTGCCGCCGCAATATAAAGTCATTCTTCACAATGACGATTACACCACCATGGAATTTGTGGTGGAAATTCTGATCACGGTTTTTGGAAAACCACTTGAAAAAGCGACGCAAACTATGCTTAATATACATCATAAAGGAAACGCAGTGTGTGGCATATATACCAGAGAAATCGCAGAAACCAAAGTCGAGACGGTGCATCACCTGGCCAGCAGCCGGGGATTTCCTTTAAAAAGTACCATGGAAAAGGAGTAAGGCAAATATGATTAGCAAGGAACTGAGCACTGCCCTCGGGTTTGCCGTAAGGGAAGCCAAAAAAAGACGGCATGAATATGTCTGTGTAGAACATGTTCTTTATGCGATCCTGAACCATGAATCCGGTTCCGATACCATAGAAAAGTGCGGGGGAAATCCTGAACAGATCAAACAGGAACTGGAAAAATTTTTTGATGAAAAACTCACCAAAATCGATTCTCAGGAAGAATATGTGCTTCAGCAGACCATCGGGTTTCAGCGCATGATCCAGCGGGCCATCAACCATGCCCGGTCCGCTGAAAAAAGCGAGGTCAATCTGGGAGACATCCTGGCATCCATTTTTCAGGAAAAAGATTCCCATGCCGCGTTTTATCTGGAATCGGAAGGAATTACCCGTCTGGATGTACTGCGGCATATTTCCCATGCCACGGCAACGGACAAAAAATCCAAACAGACCCCGGACCCGGCCCAGAAAATGTTTAAAATGGATGACCGCAGAACCCAGCGGCAAAAGAAAAAAGACCCGTTGGAGCTGTTTACCACCAATCTGCTGACCAAAGCGGCAAACAACCGGATCGACCCGATCATCGGCCGGGAAAATGAACTGGACCGGGTGATGCAGGTGCTGTGCCGCCGCCGGAAAAACAATCCCATTTTAGTGGGAGATCCCGGGGTGGGGAAAACCGCTATTGCTGAAGGCCTGGCTTTAAAAATCCATCAGCATGAAGTGCCGGCCCTGCTCGAAGACAGTGAATTGTTTTCCCTGGATATGGGGGCGTTGCTGGCCGGTACCAAATACAGAGGTGATTTTGAACAGCGGCTCAAAGATGTGATCACTGCCCTGGAAGAAAAAGAAAACGCCTTGCTGGTTATCGACGAAATCCATACTGTGGTGGGGGCGGGTGCCACCAGTTCCGGTTCCATGGATGCCTCCAATATCCTGAAACCGGCCCTTTCTTCCGGGGATATCAAGTGTATCGGTACCACCACCTATGAGGAATACAAAAACCATTTTGAAAAAGACCGGGCCTTTTCCCGGCGGTTTGAAAAAATAGAAGTGTCCGAACCCAGTGTGGAAGATACCCGCATGATTCTCATGGGATTGCGGCCCTACTATGAAGAACACCATGGCCTGAACTATTCAGATCAGACCATTGAAGCGGCCGCATATCTGTCTGATAAATATATCAATGACCGGTTTCTGCCGGACAAGGCCATTGATGTGATGGATGAGACCGGGGCATATCTGCGCCTCAAAGGGGCCGCCAACCGCAAAAATGTTACACCCAAAGACATTGAAACCATAGTGGCCAAAATCGCCAAAGTGCCGGTGACATCTGTGACCGCCACAGACAAGGCCAATCTGGAATCATTGCCGGAACGGCTCTCCAATGTGATTTTCGGACAAGACGATGCCATTCAAATCCTGACCACCGCCATCAAGCGGTCCCGGGCCGGGCTGGCCGCACCGGACCGGCCTGTGGGTTCGTTTTTGTTCACAGGACCCACAGGGGTGGGCAAAACCGAAGTGGCCAAACAGCTGGCCGCCAACATGGGGATCGAATTTCTGCGGTTTGACATGAGTGAATATATGGAGAAACACGCCGTGTCCCGATTGATCGGTGCTCCGCCGGGGTATGTGGGATTTGATCAGGGCGGCATTCTCACCGACGGCATCCGCAAACATCCCTATTGTGTCCTGCTGCTGGATGAAATCGAAAAAGCACATATGGATCTGTACAATATCCTGCTTCAGGTGATGGATTATGCCACGCTGACGGACAATAACGGCAAAGCGGCGGATTTCCGCAACGTGGTCATTATTATGACTTCCAACGCCGGGGCCAGGGAGATGAGTGCCAACAGCATCGGATTCGGTGCTCAGGAAACCACCGGTGACACCCGGGGATTGAAGGCCGTGGAACAGACGTTCAGTCCTGAATTCCGCAACCGGCTGGACGGCATTGTTCAGTTCAACCACCTGTCCACAGCCACCATGGAAAAAATTGTGGACAAAGACATGGATGAGCTTAAACAGATGCTCAAGGCGCGGCAGATCCGCGTGAGCTATTCCGCTTCGGTGCGGTCTTACCTGGCCCAAAAAGGCTATGATCCCAAATTCGGAGCACGGCCCCTGGCCCGCCTGATTCAGGTGCAGATCAAAGACCGGCTCACGGATGAAATTCTGTTCGGCAAACTGACAAAAGGCGGTAAAATTCTGATTGGACTGAAAAATGATCAATTGACATTTCAGTTTAAAGACTGAATGCCTTTGTTTCGATTGTCCTCCCGCCTGGAATTCCCGCCGCCATGGCTGGCCCGGTCTGACGGGCTGCTGTGCATCGGCGGGGATCTTTCCTGTGACCGGATATTACTGGCATATCAAAACGGTATCTTTCCGTGGTTTTCAGACAATGAGCCTGTTTTATGGTGGTCTCCGGACCCTCGCCTGGTGCTCTATCCTTCCGGTATCCGGATTTCCCGGAGCCTGGGAAAAAAAATTAAAAAAAAAATTTTTACCCTAACGGTTAATCAGGCGTTTGAGCAAACGATTCAGGCCTGTTCTCAACCCAGAAAAGATCCGGATGAAGGCACCTGGCTGGTCAAAGAGATGCAGGAAGCATATATTGAACTTCACCACAAAGGATATGCCCATTCCGTGGAAGCCTGGCACCAGGACCGTCTGGTGGGAGGATTATACGGCGTGGGGATCGGGTGCATGTTTTTCGGAGAATCCATGTTCAGTTTTCAATCCGATGCATCCAAAGCAGCGCTGGTGGCTCTGGCCCATCATCTGGAAACGCATGGTTTTGACCTCATTGACTGCCAGGTGACCACAGACCATCTATGCCGGATGGGGGCGGTTGAAATCCCCCGATACCGGTTTCTGGACATCCTGGGCCGTTCCATTATCCGGCAACCAGTTCCCGGGGTCTGGGACTGCACAACCATTCCATCTTTCTGAACGACTTTCGTTGTCTTGACAAACCAGGATTCACTCCCATAATTTAAAGCATATATTTTTTTGGAGGATGTGCATTATGCTGCTCAAACTTTTTTTGTGTTTCACCCTGATTCCCATTTTGGAGTTGTATCTGCTCATTAAACTGGGGACGGTGATCGGGGGATTCAATACTATTTTGCTGGTGATCCTCACTGGATTTGCCGGTGCCTGGCTGGCCCGAATGCAGGGCATGGTGACCATGCTCAAAGTCCGTATGAATTTGCAGCAGGGCATCATGCCGGCAGAAGATCTGATGGATGGATTGATCATCCTGATTGCCGGTCTGGTTTTGATCACCCCGGGACTGATCACGGATGTTGCGGGACTGCTGCTGCTGTGGCCGGTAACCCGGAACCGTTTTAAACGGTTTCTGCGAAAAAAATTCGATGAACTCCAGGCCGGCGGCAATATTAATATCACCCGGTATCCTTGAAACAAATCAGGAGAAAACATGTTTTTAAAACAGATTCAGACCCGCAGAAGCATCAGAAAATTTACAGACCGGTCCGTTGATAAAGAAATAATTGACCAGTTGATTGAAGCGGCTTTAAGAGCCCCTTCTTCTCGGGATTTCAGACCATGGCGGTTTATCGTGGTGGATCAGCCGGACCTGCTGGCAAAACTGGCGGATGCCAAACCCCATGGTGCGTCTTTTTTGAAAAACGCGCCTCTGGGGTTTGTGGTCTGCGGCGATCCTGATGGCAGTGACGTGTGGGTGGAAGACTGTGCCATTGCATCCACTTTCATACACCTGGCAGCCCATGATCTGGGCCTGGGATCCTGCTGGATACAGATCCGCAAACGGGACCGATCACCGGATAAAACCGCAGATGCTTATATCAAAGAGCTGCTGGATATACCGGATAATATGGCGGTGGAATCCATTATTGCCATAGGATACCCGGATGAAACCAAATCCGGGCATTCAAAAACCGCTCTGGCATATGACAAGGTATTTTTCAACCATTTCGGGAAAGCCATGCCTTAAGCCGCCTCAACCCCTCTTGGGTCGATATTTCCGGATAATATCCCAGATCTGTTTTGGCCCGGGTAATGTTAAACCAGTGGGATGTGGCCAGCTCCTTTGCCATAAACCGGGTCATGGGCGGCTCTGAAATGATGCCCAGCAGGCCATAAATTTTTTCAAAGCACCATCCTGCCGCGTACGCGGTCCGGGCGGAAACATGGCCTTTGATGAGCGGCAGGCCGGCTGCCTCCAGAAACGCATTGGCCAACGCCCATTTGGATACCGGTTCATCCTGGCTGATGAAATAAATATTTCCGGACAATGAGGGATTTTCTTTCAGTTTTTGGGCTGCCAGCACATGGGCCAGGGCTGCATTGTCCACATAAATGGTATCCACCAGATCATCGACGCGGCCCACGATTTTCAGCCGTCCCGCCCGTTTCAAAATGCCCGGCACCAGATGGTTGTCTTCCGGACCCCAGATCAAGTGAGGTCTGAGAATGATGACATCCAGTCCCTGTGTTGCTGCCTGGCGCACTTTTTTTTCCGCAATCGCCTTGGTTTCCGGATAAGGGGCCAGATATGTCTTCGGATAGGAAACCGACTCATCCACATTTTCCATGTCGGATTCATCAAATATTACACTGGGAGAGCTCGTGTAAATCAGGCGTTTCACCCCCTGGGCCCGGCAGGCTTTTACCACATGGCCCGTGCCGGTCACATTCACGGCATAATAGGTGTCATATGATCCCCACACACCGGGTTTGGCTGCCACATGAAACACGGTCTCCATCCCTGTGACCGCTTTTTTAACCGCATCTGCATCAGTGAGATCCCCCTGAATCTGAGGCACCCCCATCCGGGCCAGAGACGGGTGATGCCGCCGGGAAAACGAGGTGACCGCATAATTGTGCACCCGCAGTTTTTTGACCAGGGCTTTGCCTAAAAATCCGCCCCCGCCTGTTACCAGAACCGGCTCCATTGTCCTCCTGCGTCATATTTATTTTTAGGGTTTTTAAACGTTTTTTCAACTATCCACTTGACAACGCCCGTGTTTTAACGTAGATAAATTTTCGTTTTTTGCTGAGCGGGAATAACTCAGTGGTAGAGTGCGACCTTGCCAAGGTCGAAGTCGCGGGTTCAAATCCCGTTTCCCGCTCCATTTCTTTCTTGTTTTCACATCACATGCTCAGCGTTTGTCCCTGATTTTCCTGTATTCCCCATTCAAGCACAGCGGCCGCCACTGTCAGGTCAAACAGGGCCATGCCCACGGATTTGAAAAACACAGTGCCGCCGCTTGGATCCACGGGCTGCTGCACCACAGATGCAAAAGCAAGAATTTTTTCCCTGGACACCACCTTGTTTTCAAGGGGCTGGCAGATATCCCCGGATTCTTCTGTTGCAAACAGGGTGTCCACATACACGGCATCCGCCCCTTTGATCACCGCATCAGGGAATTCTTTCATCTGCGGGGTAAATGACCCGATGGAGATGAACGTTTTGCCCAGAATCTCTGATACACCTGCGTCAAACACCGGTTTCGTGCTGGTGGTAGCGGCAATCACCACCTGGGACCGGGTCATCAGATCACGGGCGGATTTTGCCACCCGGCAGGTTACTTTGGGCCAGGCCGCCTGTATTTCTAAGGTCATCTTGTCTGCAGCAACCGGGTTCACATCCCACACCCACAATGTATCAATCTGCCGGTTGAACAGCAGAAACGCCGCCTGGCTTCTTCCCTGGACCCCTGCCCCGATAACGCCGGCCGTGTGGACTGAATCCGGCGACAGACAGGCTGTTGCCAGGCCGCCCACCGCCCCGGTCCGCCGGGCCGTCAATGCGGCCCCGTCCAGAATGGCAAGCGGTTGTCCGGTATGAGTGTCCGCCAGTATCACCATGCCGTTCACCACCGGAAAACCGCTTTCAGGTGCTTTGGGAAACACCGTCACCAGTTTGGTGGCCATATAGGCATCACCAAAACAGGGCATGAGCAGCAATGTATTTTCTTTTTGGGGCACATGGATCCGGTCCGGCATAAAAAATTTCTGAGCCGACTGCATGAGATATGCCTGTTCCACTGCTTTTTGAATGACGTCATAAGGGACACGGTCAATGGTTTCCTGATTGAAAAAACGCATAAAACACCTCAATCACGCATACATGGGGTTGCAATTTAATTTTTCTTAACATAAGGATGATCAAAATACCATACACCTTGATCGTTCTTGGTAAAAAAGGAGGCATGCTTGCAGAAAAAAGAAAAAATATTATGTATTCGTCAAAACTTGCTGCCAAAGGCATGGATGGCCCAAACCGCAAAGTTGCCCATGGATTTTTCCGCATTTGTCGATCAGTGCGCCCGGGCCGGGCATGAATTTGTGGACCGGACCCTGGCGGAAGAAGATGCCGGCTGGCAGCAGGTGATTCCCTATATCATACTTCAAACCCGGGACTTGGGCAAAACGGCGGTATACCTTCGCCAGGGAAGTGAAACGCGGCTTCATGACTTGTGGTCATCAGGCATCGGCGGCCATATCAATCCCCGGGATCAATCCAAGACATCAGAATCGTTCCAACAAATTCTGATGTCCGGCATGGCCCGGGAACTGGATGAAGAACTGACACAGCACCCTTCTGACGATCTGCCGGTTTTTTCCGGCATTATCCATGAAACCGTCACTGATGTGGGCCGGGTCCACTTAGGCGCGGTTTTCCGGATTCTGACCCAAACACCGGCATCCTATGTGCCGGGCCCGGAGCTGTGCCGGTTTCAATGGGTGGACACAGACAAGCTGACATCATTAAACATGGAATTATGGTCCTGCCTGGCCATGGACCTGTTGAACAAAAATTGATCTTTTGCTCACACGGCCGGTTTATTGAGCCGCGTTAATATGCGGCTTACCACACATTCCTTTTTTTTCAAAACTTTGGATCCCCGGGTGATTTTACACAGACTGATGCTGTATTTTTCAGCAATCTTTCGCTGGGGGATTTTTTGGTGCAGATCCTTGAGCAGTTTCCACCGCAGGGTCAAATCATCGAGCTCTGCAGGTGTGAACAGGTCTTTGAAAAGCTGTGCCAGCTCATCCTTGTCTTTGATCCCGGATATGACATCCAGCAATTCCCGGTCAATGGCCATGATATTATCTGTTCTCCGTGAATGACTGTACCTGATAAGTGAACACTTTCAGATCCCCGGCCTGCCATGCATGTGCATCCAGCCGGGCCTTCAGGCACAGTTGCGTTAAAAAGGACTCCGGATCCGGAAGCTGCTCCCAGACCTGGGGTAAAAAAGTGGCCCGGTGATGTCCTTTCTGGACAATCACCCCGTCCTGAAACGGGACCACCCGGGCTAAAAGATCCTTCACATCGGAATAATACAATTTTTCAGGCACTGAAAGCAGGCTGACTTCAATCTGGATATCCTCAAGTTCTTCCAGGGTCACCGGAGAAAACCGGGTATCATCAAACGCGGCATGACAGGCGTTTTCCTGAACACTTTCAAGAAGGGGTTTTTCAGGTTCCAGGGTGCCGATACATCCCCGAAGGGTGCCGTTTTTCTGGAGGGTGACAAACACCCCCCGTTTTTCTTTCAGCCACACGGGTAGCGGGTCGGGTAAATCCGGTGCGGCTTTTTCTTCATCCGGCAGAAGTCTCTGGATAATTGCCGCTTTTGCCAGTTGAATCAAAAGGGTTCCGTTTATGTGTTCCTGGTTTTTCTGATACTTTTTTTGTGTCACGATTTATCCTTTTGGGGATGCAGACGAATCAAAATAGGTTTTAACCAGTTTTTCAGCCAGGCCGACATAGGTTTCCGGGGTAAGATTGCGCATCCTGTCTTTCACTGAATCCGGCACTTTTTCAAGGGTATCCACAAATGCAGTGAGATCTTTTTTAGTAATTTTTCTGCCCCGGGTCAGATCCTTGAGCCGTTCATAAGGGTTATCTTCTCCAAACACCCGCATGGCGGTCTGAAACGGTTCGGCCAGCAGCTCCAGGTTGCTGGCCAGCTCTTTTTGAAGTGCGGCTTCATCCAGGTCCAGTTTGGACAACCCTTTGACGGTATTTTTCACACCGATAAAAAAATAAGCCAAAGCCGTTCCCAGGCTTCTTAAAACCGTACTGTCGCTTAAATCCCGCTGAAAGCGGGATTTCTGAAGCTTGACCGCCAGATGCTCCATCAGTGCAATGGCCATGCCCATATTGCCTTCGCTGTTTTCAAAATCAATGGGGTTCACTTTATGGGGCATGGTGGAAGATCCGGTTTCTCCTTTTGCCACCTGCTGCCTGAAATACCCGATACTGATATATCCCCACATATCCCGGTCAAAATCCATCAGCACGGCAGCGGTTCGAACCAGCGTATGAAGCAGGCAGGACAGATACTGATTGGGATTGATCTGGGTGGTGAACAAAATCGGATCCAGTTTTAAATATGACTCAATGAAGCGCCGGGATGCAGCCAACCAGTCAACCTCGGGAAACACAAAATAATGGGCGTTATAATTACCGGTGGCCCCGTTGATCTTTGCCTGAATCCGGATCTGCTCCAGAATGGTTTTTTCCTGATTCAGCCGCCAGGCAAAATTGACAAATTCCTTGCCCATGGTCGTGGGTGTTGCCGGCTGTCCGTGGGTGCGGGACATCATGGGAATCGACTGATAGGCTTTTGCCTTGTGCTCAATTTTTTGAATACATCGGCTCAGCAGATCAACGGTCAGATGCTGGCCTTTTTTCATCATCAACGCATAGGCCGTGTTGTTGATATCTTCGGATGTACAGGCAAAATGAACCCATTCCCTGATCTCAGAAAACCCCAGGGCATCCAGTTTTTCCTTGATAAAGTATTCCACGGCCTTGACATCGTGATTGGTTGTCTGTTCAATGGCTTTGATGCGATTGACATCTTCAGAACAAAACTGATCCACAATGCTGTCCAGGGCCGCCGGATCCTGTGAAACCGCCGTCAGTTTCAAATCATGAAGAATAAATTTCAGCCATTGGATCTCCACCTGAACCCGATGACGGATCAGGCCGGATTCACTGAAAATATCAGCCAGTTCTTCAGTTAACCGGACATACCGTCCATCCATCGGCCCGATGGCGTTTACCGTTTCCATACCCACTCCCTGTTAAAAATTATAAATATCGATAATCATTTGACATTCAAAAGCAGATTCATTACATTCTGTTCAATTTACTGGTGCTGTATACCAATACCAGACTGTTGGGAAATTGACAATCCCAAATACAAACCGGCCCACTGACCAGGGGTGACAACCGAATCAGACATGTTTTCAGGAGTAAACGCTTATGGCATTGACCAAGACAATTATCACCGAACAGATTCAAACCCAGTTGGACCTCTCCAGGAACACCGCCTATGATGTGATGGAAGAATTTCTGGAAATTATAAAAAGCACCATTGAAAATGGTGAAGACATCATGATCAGCGGATTCGGCAAATTCTGTGTCAATGAGAAAAGTGCCCGAAAAGGAAGAAATCCTGCAACAGATGAAGAAATGACACTCCCGGCCCGACGGGTGGTCACGTTCAAATGTTCGGGCAAACTCAGGGAACTCATCAACAAACAGCCCCCGTCTGCCCCGACCCGGTAACCTTCTCGTTGTTTTTTTTGATGAAATTATTAATAACCGCAGACATACACGGCAACCTCAGCACCTGGTTGACCATCCAGGCGCTTGTGGAACATTCCGATGCTTTGGTGGTGGCAGGTGATCTGTTTGACACCCGGTATGGTAGTTTCTGTCATCCGGATTTCAATCCCGAAGCCATCCGCCAGGATGTCAAGACCGCTGCCAAACCGATGTATTATGTATACGGCAATTGTGACGAACCCGCCTTTTTTCCCGGACAAACCCACACCCTGACATTTTGTGCCAACGGCAGATCCCTGTTTGTCCACCATGGGTTTCCCCGGGTGCCGGTACCGTCTGACACGGATATTGTTATTCAAGGCCACACCCATGTCTGGTCCCTTGAAAAAACAGACACACAGATTCACATGAACCCGGGATCCATCACCCGCCCCAAAAAGGGACCGGCAACTTACGGCATCTTTGATGAAACATCTGTTTCCATCCGGTCCCTTGATACCGGATTGCCCCTGATGACTGTGAACCTCTGACCTGCTGAAAAAATTATAGGAACTGTCATGACCGATGCCCGCACCATTTCCAATGCCTCTGAAAAAAATCCGCATCAGGACGCATGGTTGACTGCGTTTTTTCTGGAAAACCATATCGACCCGTTTGCCTATCCCTATAAAGTCGCCACTGTGGAACAGATCGAATTCATGGTTTTTCTGGAAAACAATGAACAGTATTTCCCCTGTTCAGATGAAATGTTTGAAGCCATTATGTCCAGATCATCGGAAAACTACCTGTTGAAACGGTACCAGGCGGTTTATGAAAAAATTATGCACATGGTGGACACTTTTATTGAATCCGACTATGACAAAGAATATCTTTACGCTTTGATCCGGATTAAATATGATCATGAAATAGAATCCCGCCTGACCATTCCTTCCCGGCTGGAAAAACGGCTGTGCAAAATATTCCAGAGCCAGACCCATATTGAAAATCCGTTCGCCCGAAAAAAGCAGGATGCAAACAACCGGGCCCAGGCGTTATTGACATCGGATTTTTTTATGACCGCCTTGAATCACATTGATGGGGCCATTCAAAATCTGAACCAGTTTTCTTTAAATTCCTTGAGAAAAAAAATCAAGGAAATCGAGCTGCAACGGCTGCTCACAATGATGTGTGCCGGCCACTTATGGGAAAAACCGCCTGAAACGCCCCTTTCAGTAGACACGTTCCAGCGCCTGTTTGAAACCCGGATTTCAGGAAACGGGCTGCCTGAACTGATAAACCTGATTCATACCCGGAAAAGTAAAATACTCTGGCTGACAGACGAAGCCGGGGGAGTGATGGTGGATGTGGCGATTGCAAAATTCCTGGCAAGTCTTGGCCATCTGGTGATCCTGGCGGTCAAGGAAGCCCCGGTCTTCCAAAAAGTGTCCATTACAGATACCCGGAATGATCCCATTTTAGCCAACGCTCTTGAAGACAGCCATTTTATCTTTGAAAAAACCATCAGCAAAAACCGGCTGGTTCAACTGCTCAAACAGGATGAAAACATTTATGTGGTATCTGACGGAACCCGGGAAAACCTGAATCTGCTTCTGGCCTCCACCACGTTTGCCAGAATCTTCAAGGAAGTGGACTTTGTCATTTCCCGGGGCCATGACCAGAAAAGACGGCTGATCCACACACATTTTCAGTTCACCCGGAACATCATCAACATCACCGTGGAAGATGATGACGGGATCCCCGGATTATCGGTGGTTTACAAACCCCGGCATCCGGAAGTCATCAATTTTTCTCACCGGGACTTAGAAGAGCGTGCCAACCGCATCATCGACCAGATGAAGGCAGCCAAAGCCAAAAACATGACCGTGATGTTCTACAGCGGTATTATCGGTTCCATTCCCGGAAAAATCGATGTGGCCAAAAAAATCATGAGCCGGTTCATCGATCACTTGAAAAAGCAGTATCCGGACCTGTTTATCATTAACCCGTCCAATTACTATGAACCGGGCATGGATGCGGATGATCTGATGTATATGTGGGAAATTGTTCAGACCAGCAACTACATCGATGTCTGGCGTTTTCAGACCGCAGAAGACATCACTCAAGGTTTTGCTTTGATGAAACAGAAAGTGCCGCCGGAATGGATTGGAAAAGACGCCACCTACAGTACCGGATGCACCAAGGAGATGCGGATCGCCCAGAATGTGCTGAAAACCAATCCGGAAATGCAGATCACCGGTCCTTCTCTGGACAAATTCATGCGGCGCAATGAATATGGCGTGGGCAGCATGTATGACCAGCGGCTGGCGGATCTGTGATCAGCAAAAAAACAACTCTACAGAAAAGCGATACGGATATGAATACAAACTTTTCGTTGACAAAAAAAGAAGTTCCATTTTAAAGTCGAAACTTCAGACACCCGAAAAAAAAGACAATTTAAATGGAATCCGAAAAAACCCAATGCCTTCTGGCACAATGTGATGAACTGAACGCACAATTATCCACTCTTCTGTCTGTGGCTTCGGATTTGGCATCGGAACTGGATTTCAATGCCCTGTTTCCGCTGATTGTCAAAAAAATAACCGACATGATGAAAGCGGAACGAACCAGTCTTTATCTGCTGGATCCGGATCAAAATGAACTGTGGACCAAGGTGGCGGAAGGCATTGATAACCATCCGATTGCCGATAGGCGAAGGCATCAGCGGCCGGGTGGCCCAGACCGGCGAAATACTCAATGTCGAAGATGCATGGGAACTGCCTTTTTTCAACAGGGAGTTTGATAAAAGAAACAACTTCAGAACCCGTTCTGTGTTGTGTTTGCCCATCAAAAACCATGCCGGAGAAAAAATCGGCGTTCTTCAGGTGATCAACAAAAAAGGCAAGCCGCGGTTTGATGCCCAGGATGAATGGTTCTGTCAAGGACTGGCTGCCCAGGTAGGCATTGCACTGGAAAATTCGCTTCTGCATGATGAAATGAAACTGGCATTCAAAAAATCCATTCAGACTTTGGCCGCAACAGTGGATGCCAAACATCCATTGACAGCCGGTCATTCCCGGCGCGTGACCGATTACAGCATGAAGATTGCTCAAAAAATGGGACTGCCCCGGCGGTCTCAGGATAATTTATATTATGCGGCCCTGCTGCATGATATCGGCAAAATAGGGATCAGTGATGCAGTCCTGCTTAAAAACGGGCCATTCACACCTGAAGAACGCCTTGAAATGAATACCCATCCGGCTAAAACTGAAAATATTCTGAACAATTTTTATTTTCCCCGGGCATTGCGCCGTGTCCCCTGGATTGCTGCCTGTCATCATGAAAAAATTGATGGAACCGGTTATCCCCGGGGGTTGACAGAAGATCAAATTCCCCTGGAATCAAAAATCATTGCTGTGTCAGATGTTTTTGATGCATTGACATCCCTTAGGGATTACCCCAAGTATGCATTTGGAAAAATTCTGGATTATAAAATCGTTCCCATTGAAAAAACGGTTTACATTCTGAAAAAAGACGTTGGATCCCATTTCGATCCGGATGTCATTGAAGCCTTTTTATCTTGCCTGCCTGAAATCACCTTTGACACAGATAATGCACGTTAAAAGGGTCCTGCTCCATTTCCAGAACCTGAATCCGGGTAAAACCCGCACGTTCAAGCAGCGACTCCGCCTTTTTTCTTCCCCACATCATGCCCAGTCCCCGGCCCTGATCAGACAGACCCACAGGCATGCAGTGCATCAGACTGACGGTATAAAGAAACGGCCCCATGGGATGGTCCAGATTGCCTGCCGGATGACTGGCCGCATCAATGTCGATCATGGAAAACATGCCATCCTCAGCCAGCATGTAACGAACTCCTTTGAGAGCGGACAGCGGATGGGACTGGTCATGAATCGCGTCAAACGCGGTGATATAATCAAACTGTCTGGATAACTTTGTATCGTTTTCCAGAGTGGCCGCATCTTTTACCTGAAAGGTCAGATTCTTCAGTCCCAGATCAACGGCTGTCTGCCGGGCCTCATCAATTGCCGGACCATCATTGTCAATGCCGGTGAACGTGGACGCGGGAAAATGCTGTGCCATCAGGTGCAGCGCAATGCCCTGACCGCACCCCAGATCGCATACCCGGATGCCTTTTTCCAGGCGGGTCATCAACCGCCCGCTATCCACCCGGGGCAAAAAATGCCGGATCAGCCCCTGCCGGTGCTTGGCATGGGACAGCTGTGACATGAATGCCTGAAACCGGGGATAGGCGGAAAATGGGATGCCCTCCCCTTTTGAGAAATCATCCAGCACCCGGGTCATGGCAATCTGAGTGAGTAATGGGATTTCCTGAGTATACACCCCCATATTGCGGATGCCGGCCTTGCGGATCAACACTGCGGCATGGTCCGGGGGCAGATAATAAACCGTTTCTTTTTGCTTGTCTTCGCTAGATTCCGGGGTATGGATCTCAATGATCTGACCGGTGCACATGATGCCCAGCCATTCTTGCACATACCGCGGATGAAGCCCGGCAGCCCTGGCCAGGTCCCGGCAGGATACCGGCCGGTCCAGATCTGCCATGACATCGAAAATTTTCAATTGATATCCCACGGCCAGAGCCAGATTCAATGCCCCATGATTGAGAATGTCCGTCAGCCGTTGACTGAATTCAGCCTGATTGTCCTGATCCATTATTTCTCATCCTTTCCAATGGTTGTTTCTATCTAAAAAAGTGTCTGTATAATACGTGATCTGATCGGAATTTCAACTCTCTGCTGGGGAGGCCGCCTTTTAATTTACTTGATTTTTCATGGAATTTCAGATAATTTAATTAATTTGTTTGAATTATTTTGGAGGGCTTTCATGCCGGTGGTCCGTTTACAGAACGTTTCCAAATCGTTCAACAATCAGCCGGTGATCAATGACCTGAACCTGGATGTTCACAAAGGGGAGTTTCTGACCCTTCTCGGACCGTCCGGGTGCGGCAAAACTACTGTGTTGCGGTTGATTGCCGGACTGGAAACCTGTGACAGCGGGGCACTTTTCATCAACGGCCGGGACCAGACCCGCATGCCTGCCTGCGACCGGGATGTCAATACCGTGTTCCAGAGTTATGCGCTGTTTCCTCACATGACCGTGTTCGACAACATTGCATTTGGATTGAAACTCAAAAAAACCCCCGCCCGACAGATCCGGGAAAGGGTCAAAGAAACCCTGGCCCTGGTCAAACTGGCAGGTCTTGAAACCCGGTCCATCCATGGGTTGTCCGGCGGACAGCAGCAACGGGTGGCCATTGCCAGGGCCATTGTGAATCAGCCGTTGATCCTGCTTCTGGATGAACCCTTGAGCGCTTTGGACTATAAACTGCGGAAACAGATGCGCCTGGATCTGCGGCAGCTTCATCGGAAACTGGGAATCACTTTTGTCTTTGTCACCCATGACCAGGAAGAAGCATTGACCCTGTCCGACCGGGTGGTGGTGATGAATCATGGCACAATTCAGCAGACCGGTACCCCCAAAGACATTTATGAAACCCCGGTGAACCTGTTCGTGGCGGATTTCGTGGGGGAAAGCAATATATTTGATGCCCGGGTGGCCCGGACTTCCGGATCGGACATGGAAATACATTTCCTGGGTATTGTCAAAATCGTGCAGAACCGCCGCAATTTTAAAACCGGCCAGGCAGTCAAAGTGCTGTTGCGGCCCGAAGACATGACTGTGGCGAGAATCCAGGCACAATGTGCAGCAGGATCCCTGCCCGGCCGGGTCACAGAAATGATCTACAAAGGCACTACCGTGGATTTGATCATCCGCCTGGACAGCGGCCAGGAAGTGTTTGTCACTGAATTTTTCAACGAAGACGAGCAGGATATTATGTATGATGTGAATGAACCGGTGAGCGTCTCCTGGATCAAGGGATGGGAGGTAACCCTGGCGGATGAATGAGCGACAGGGTTTCAAGTTTATCGCCGTTTTCCTGAACATGGCCTGGTTTGCGTCCTTTGTCCTGATTCCCGGTCTGATGGTGGTGGGAATCAGTTTCATGACCCGGGATACCGGCACATTTTTCAGCCCGCCTCTTACCCTGACCCAGTACCGGGAATTGCTGGACCCGGTGTATGCCAAGGTCCTTGGTACGTCTCTGATTTTTTCGCTGAACACCACCCTTTTGTGCCTTTTCATCAGCTACCCCTTTGCCTGGATACTTTCCCGGGCCTCAAAACATCGGCGGCCTTTACTGCTCATGATGGTGATCATCCCCTTCTGGACTTCTTCTTTGATTCGTACCTATGCGCTGGTGATTTTGATGAAGGCCAACGGGATCATCAACACCCTGCTTTCAGCCGCAGGCATTGTTTCCGAACCTGTGACCCTGCTGTATACCGATTTTGCCGTGTATGTGGGCCTGGTGTATTCATTGCTGCCGTTCATGATACTGCCGTTGTATGCCGTGATGGAAAAAATGGATCTTCGGCTGCTGGAAGCGGCCCGGGATCTGGGAGCCAATACATTGCAGGTGTTTGTCCACGTGGTTTTGCCCCTTTCTTTTCCCGGCGTGCTGGCCGGTTGCATCATGGTGTTTCTGCCGGCCATGGGGCTGTTTTATGTACCGGATCTTCTGGGGGGCGCCAAGACCATGCTCATGGGCAATTTCATCAAAAATCAGTTTCTGACGGCAATGAACTGGCCGTTCGGATCAGCGGCCAGCGTGTTTCTGCTGGTGCTGATGGGCTTGATGCTCATCATTTATTTCACTTTTTCCCGGCGGTTTAACAGGCATCAGGCCCTATGACGCGGTGGTTGAAGATATCCTGGGTGTCTGCGGTGTTCACATTTTTATACGGCCCGCTGCTGGTGCTGATGGTGTTTTCCTTTAATCAGGCCAGATATACCACCTCCTGGCAGGGATTTTCCCTGAAATGGTACATGCGGCTGCTGGACAATCCACAACTGCTGGATGCATTTTTCAACTCATTGACCGTGGCGCTGATCTCCAGCATGGTCGCCACGGCTTTGGGCACTCTGGGCGCATTTGCCGTTTCCAGATACCGGTTTGCCGGCAGAAAACTGTTTTTCGGGCTGGTGTATTCCGTGATGATGAGCCCGGACATCGTTATGGGCATCAGCCTGCTCATGCTGTTTGTACTGGCTGGACTGACGCCCGGATTTCTCACCCTGCTGATCGCCCATGTCACCTTTTGTCTGCCCTTTGTCATTGTGCTGGTACATGCCCGGATATCCGGGTTTGATCCGGCTGTGGTGGATGCGGCCCGGGACCTGGGCGCCCGGGAGCACGAGGTGTTTTACAAAATCATTGTTCCCATGATTCTGCCGGCCGTGCTGGCCGGGTGGCTGTTGAGCTTTACTTTGTCTCTGGATGATGTGATCATCAGTTTTTTTGTCACCGGTCCGGGATTTGAAATTCTTCCTCTCAAGATCTATTCCATGGTAAAACTGGGGGTCACCCCGGAAGTCAATGCCTTGTGCACGGTATTGTTTTTATTAACTCTGGCAGCGGTATCTGCTGCCCATGTTCTGACAAAGGAGATCAAAAGATGAAACAATGGATACTGCTGATATACCTGGTTCTGATTTCTGTGTCGGCACTGGCCGGACAACAACGCCTTTACATATACAACTGGACCGAATACATGCCTGATGAGGTATTGACCGCGTTCCAGGAAAAAACCGGAATCAAGGTGATCTATGCCACCTATGACAGCAATGAATCCATGTATGCCAAAGTCAAACTCACCCGGGGCAAAGGATATGACGTGGTGTTCCCTTCCACGTATTTTGTCCATAAAATGCGAAAAGAAGGACTGCTCAGCCCCATTGACCACGAAGCACTCTCCAATTTCAAACATCTGGACCCTGCCCTGATGGATCAGCCCTATGATCCGGGCAATAAATACTCCATTCCTTATGTGTGGGGATCCACGGCCCTGGCATATAACAACAACCATGTGGCGCCGGAGATGATGACCTCGTGGAAGGATCTGTGGCGGCCGGAATTCAAAAACCGCCTGGTCATGAACGATGATTTGAGGGAAGTGCTGGGGATCGGTCTGATTGTCAACGGATTTTCCGTGAACGAAACCGATCCGGACCGCATTCATGCAGCCTATGAATCGATCCGAACCCTTATGCCCAACATCCGGGTATTTTCAGGAGACTCTCCCAAGCAGCCGTTGTTGAACCTGGAGGCTTTTGCCGGCATGATATGGAACGGAGAAGCCTATATGGCGGCCCAGGAATTTCCAGCCATCCAGTATGCATATCCTGAAGAAGGCGCGATTTTCTGGGTGGATTCCATGGTCATTCCCACGGGTGCGGAAAACAAAAAACAGGCCCATGCATTCATCGATTTTATCCTGGATCCGCAAATCGCCTTGCAGGTGTGTGAATATATCGGCTATGCGCCGGCCAATCAGTCGGCCATCGCTCTGATGCCCGAAGAAATAAAGAACAATCCCACCATTTTTCCGGATCCTGAAGAAGTGAAAAAAGGGGAATTCCAGACCGATGTCGGAGATGCCATCCTGGTGTATGAACGCTATTGGGAACGCTTGAAAACCGGGATGTAACCCACCGGATTATCCGCGTTTCAGTTGCAGGGTATGGGGAATCAGGATGGTTTCCGGCTCATAGGATTTTTTGGCCTGACGCAGCCCCCTGATCCCCAGATCCTGCTCCCGGTTGATATATTTATACCGGTCTTTTAAATACAGAGCGGTCTGCTGATTGATCATCTGGGCCGCTCCTTTGAAATCAAAATCAGATTTTTCAAACTGTACATTACAGGTATCCGGGGTCAACGGACTGAAAATGGAAAAAGCCGCCATTCGATCCCCCACCATCAAGGCAAGTCCTTCCAGTCCCAGCGCATCGAAATGCATGAACGCTTTTTTTATGGCTTCGAACTCGGCAGCCAAAGTCTCAGACATCGGTTTCTGACGATTTAACTGATCCCGGGCCATGTTTTGAGCCATAACCTGTTTTTCCGGGGTCAGCAGGGTCACCTGAAAATCCGGATAAATGCGTTCAAACTGGGAGATCAGATTTTTCTTTTTATGCAGCTTCGGGGTATTCAATCGGCACAGCTTTTCCACATCATAAATGTATTCGCCATAGTCCCGCTCCGGATGAATGGAAAAATACTGTTCGCACCGGGGGTATTCATCCAGATAATCTTTCTGCACCAGACCGATATCCGGCACCAGACCGTCCCGCATCAGTTCTCTTGCCAGTTCTGCCAAATCATCCGGCGGCAGCGGTTCCCCCAGCGGCATGAACGCACATTGATTCACCCCGTCATAAATCACCAGCCGGCCTTTGAACAGGCGCCAGGAATAGTTATAAATCTCCTGCCAGCAGAATAGATTGGCAAAATTGTACTCACAGGACTCAGGCAAATATTTATCGATATAGATCTGGACCATCTGCCGGTCGGTGAGTTCAAACCGGCCGGCAGTCGGAAAACAGATGGTGGGTTGAAGATCTAAACACGCATGGTGATTACACCGGTTATACATAAATCAATCCTTAAGTCTGTAAGGTGTGTGACCGGACATCGGCCTGAATCCCAATGATTCATAAAATTTGCGGGTACCGGGTTCACCGATCAGGCCGATCCAGTCCACACCATGTTCTTTCAGACCGGTGATCAGTGTGTGAATGATTTTTTTACCGATGCCAATGCCCCGGAACTTTTGTAATACAACAACATCCTGAATATAAGCATCACTGACCAGATCCGAAAGGGCCCGCCCCATACCGATCATTTTTTTCTGATAAAAAGCGCCCACGAACAATGCAGAATCGGGAACCACACGGGATAAAAACTGTGGGTGTTGCTCACACGCCTGATCCCACCATCCAGCATCCTTGTAAAGAGCCATCAATTCGTTTGTATCCGCGGCTTTCAGAAACCGACAGTTTACAGTGGATAAATCCGGTTCATCCATATCAAAAGGCCTGCATCAGGGATTTGAACCGCTGGATTTCCGTCGCACAGGGAAATCTACGCTGTTCAAGTTTTTGAATCATGGTTTTGTCGTTGAATCGAAGAAAGGGATTGACCCGCAGCTCATCTTCCAGAAAGGAAAATACCCGGTCCGGATCATAATTTTCCAGGTACCGGAGGATATCCGGCGTATCCGGATCAATGGCCTGGGCAATTTCCACGGATTCTTTCACATAATCATGTCCGGCAAAAATCTTGGTTGTGCCGGGAAGTGCCATCACTTTTTTCAATGAAAAATAAAACCCATCCAGATCTTTGGAAAAACAATTTCCTACAGTAGCGTTAAACAAAGTATCACCGGTCACCAGAAAATCATCGCCTGCAAAACACACATCATTGCGGGTGTGCCCCGGGGTGGTGATCACCGTCAGTACTTCATCTTCAAGAAAAATGGATTCATTGTCCGAAAATTTTCTGCAATCCAGAAAAACGGCGTCTGTTTTTTCAAGCATCTGTTCATTGCCGCAGGTATGATCCGGGTGAAGATGGGTATTGGTGACCCGGGAAATCCGGATGTTCCGGTCCTGGGCAAACCTCGTCATTTCGTCCACAGCACCGGGATCAATCGCCACTGCGAAAGTACCTGAAAAAATCAGATATCCCAGGTTATCGGCCCCGTATCTGAACTGCTCAATCCGCATCTTCTTCCTCGATGTCATCTCCTTCTTCGTAAGCATCCATATCGACCCGATGCTTGATGTCGTCATCAAATTTGTCATCGTAAATATCGGCCAGATCATCTTCATCCGTATCCGGGTCAACATAATCAACTTCCGGCAATTCGCCTAGGTTGAATTCTTCAAATACATATCCGATGGCATCCCGCAGATTGCGTTCAAAACTCTCGGAATAATCTCCGTCCGAGTCCGAAGAAAATTCATATTCTTCTTCATGTTCTTCCAGAAGTTCGATCAGTTCGGATGCGACGGCCTCAGGATCATCCATTTCATCACTGTAAGAGTCGATGATCTCACTGAACAGGTTATACAGGTCGAATGCATCCACTGCTTCACTGATTGTCATCCATTTTGACATAAAATAACCCCTCCATATATTTCAACCCACACACCCCTGAAAAATTCAATGACTTTCCAACTATCATAACAATAAACCGGTTGGTGTCAAATGTCAGATGTTTTTTTCGGGATGGCAATGGTAAATTCAGTAAATTTTCCAGGCTCCGAATCCACATGAATTTCCCCTTGGTGCTGCTGTACGGAGCGCCGGGCCACAAAAAGCCCTAATCCGGTCCCTTTGTTTCCTTTGTCGGAATAAAACAGGGAAAATATCTTTTGTCGATATCTTTTGTCAAGCCCTTTGCCGTTATCCCTGATTTTAAACACAACCTGACGGGGCGTTTCAACGACCTGAACCTGTATTTCCAAATTTTTTCTGTCTGCTTTCACGCTGATACAGGCATCCACCGCATTTTCCAGAATGGCCAGGCAGGCGCCGAACAGCATGGTTTTATCCATCATGACTTCAAAATCCGTGCTGGGTCCGGGAATATCCAGAATCAAATCAATGCCGGCTTTTTGAATGCGGGGATCCATGGTGGTCAAAAGTTCCTGAATAAAATCGAACACTGAGACCGGCTGCATGTCCGGGGTCCTGTTTTTGGAATGAAACAGGATATCCAGCACCATCTGACGGATCATGGCAATTTTTTCCCGAATAATATCCCAGCCGTTCGAAATTTTATGAAAATCTTTTTGTTCAAGGCCGGACCGAATCAAATAATCTCCCCCGTCCAGTCCGGTGAGCATGCCTTTGATGCCGTGGGATATGGAAGAGATGTGCAGACCCAGGGCCGCCAGGTGATCCTGCAGATCGTGAATAACCGTGATATCGGTACACATTTCCATGACATGGCTGATCCGGCCGCTGTCATCTGGAATGGCCGAGGTTTGAATGAAAAAACGACGAATATGCCCGTCTTTGAGGGTGACATCCATTTCCGCGGTATGGGAAAGGCCGTCGGCAAAGGTTTCTTTCACCGGACAGGTGTCACAGGGAATCGTGCGCTGTTGCTGCACTTGAAAACAGTACATGCCCGGGTCATCTCCGAACTGATCCTTGAACCGGTTGTTGGATTCCACGATCCTAAAACGTTCATCCAGAATGGTGATATATGCCGGAGATTCGTTGAACAGCTGGATATACCGTTTTTCTGATTCCGCCAGCTTCCGGGTCTTTTCCGCCACCAGGATTTCCAGGTTCCGGGTATGGTCCGCCAGTTTTTCCCGGGTCAAAATCCGGTCATTGGCCCGTTTCAGGGCGATATCAAGCACATCCTGATTCACGGGTTTGGAGATGAAATCCACAGCACCTGTTTTCAGGCTGTCAATGGCCAGGTTGGCATCTCCGTATCCGGTAATCATGATCACCTCAATATCCGGAAATAACTGCTTGACTGACTTGAGCAGCGCCATACCGTCCATGCCGGGCATGCGGATGTCCGTGAGAACAATATCCGGCTTGTGGGTCTTGACCATGTCAAGCCCGGTAAAGCCGTTCTCCGCCGTGAATACCTCATACCCGGCATCGGTCAGAGTGATTCTCAGGACCTCCCGGATGCCATCTTCATCATCGACCACCAGGAGTTTATTTGTCATAATAATGCAACAATCACACGCCCAGAACCGCCTTTACTTTGGCAAGGACCTCTTCGGGTTTGAAAGGTTTGGCAAAAAACGCTTCTGCTTTGGGAATAGAATGGGTCCGTCCGGACAGACCGGAGATGACAATCACCGGGGTGGTGTATCCTTTTTTGGAAATTTTCCTGAAAAAGCGGGGTCCCCATTCTTCCGGCATTTCCAGATCTAGGGTGATCAGGTCCGGTTGCTGCTCCAGAAAAACATCCATGGCCTGTTTGCCGTCATCGGCGATGCAGGTGTCAAAACCGTTATCCTTGAACAATGTTTCCAGATACCGTGTAATGGCTGGATCATCATCCACGATCATTATTTTTTTTGTCATGGCCGTCTCCTTATTCCTTGACGTGACATTCTCCGCACAGGACCGGTCCTTGGCTCCGGTCAAAATGACAGTCTCTGCACAGGTTGTGATAGGCTGCTTCCAGGGGCATGGGATTATCCGGTCCGGGTTTGAGGCTGTGACAGTCCGAACAGTACAGATCTTCACTGCTTTCATCCGGGACCAGCTCACCGTTTTCATACACATGGTGGCAGACACTGCAGTCATCATCAGCAAGAAAAATATGGTCGTCATGGGAGAACACAGCCCCGGGGCGCCGGGGTGATTCAAAGGCCCAGGGATCCAGACGCTCCAGATCCTGTTCCGCATAACAGAAAAACCCGGTTCCGACCGCGGCAAAAAGCACGATCAGAAAGATGATGAAGCGGTTTGAGTGTGTCATGTCATGCCCCCGGCTCATAAATTTTCTTTTCCATGGTTTCATATATCAGGTCCCCCAGAAACTTGATCTCCATCTTCAAATCATAGTATTGAACGATGTCCTCCAGCCCGCTGTGACAATTATGACAGGGAGCGATCAGCACTTCGGCACCTGTGGCGGCGAGCTGTTCCGCCTTGACCCGGTTGTTCACCATGCGTTCTCCCTTGTAGGGCGGTCCGCAGTTGATGACCCCGCCGCCGGCCCCGCAGCAGTAATTATGCTCCCGGTTGGGCGTCATCTCCACAAAATCCTCGCACACCATGTTTACCACTTCCCTGGCCTTGTCGTGCAGGCCCCGCCCCCGGGACACATTGCAGGGATCGTGCAGGGTGACCTTTTTTTTGTATTTTTCTTTGATGGTGATACGTCCCTGGGTAAGCAGTTCATGATAAAATGCCAGGGCATGCACCACTTCAAAAGGCGGCATGACCCAGGAGTTCCATCGGTTGCCCATATCGTATACCGACCGGAACGCGTGACCGCATTCTCCCATGACGACTCGCTTGACCCGCAGTTTTGAGGCTGTTTCAAAAAATGCCCGGGCAATGCGGCCTGAAATTTCATTGTCTCCGGTATACATGGCCATATTGCTGTTATCCCAGCCCGGTGTGGATGGCATGGTCCAGTTCATGCCGGCCGCATGCATCATGGTGGCGGTCTGATAAATCAATCCGGCCTGAAATTTGGGTTCCGGCGCAATCACGGAATACATGATATCCGCCCCCATCTTGTCCAAAGGAATCTGCAGGTCATCGAACTCATCTCTGGCATCTTCTTCCTGCCATTGCAGGGTGTCGATCCATTCATCATCTTTGACCCACATCTGGTTCAGTGTCACGGAATGGGAATTGACCGTATCCTGTATGTACTGGGGTGTGATTTCCAGCTTATGGCAGATTCGGCGTACCAGCAGCATCATGTAGGCGATATCGATACCAAAAGGGCAGTACATGGCGCAACGTTTGCAGACATTGCATTCCAGGTGCGAAATCCGCACGGCCCGCCGGAGAAAATCTTTGGAAACATTGCCGTTTTGTTTCAGCATTTCCCAGATGGTGTTTTTCACCTTGGCTGCCGGCATGAACTGGGGATCCCGGTCATTGGACAGAAAATAACTGCATGCCTCAGCGCACAGCCCGCAACGCATGCAGGTTTCCACATACGCCTTGAACCTAGGGCCGGTTTCCTTTTTCAAAACCTGTTGAATGACCTGCTGGATCCGTTCCGGGGTCAATCGTTCAAGCCCGGATTCAATGGCCGGATCTGTCGGTTTCTCAACAGATGAAGGTGTGTCAGTCATGAGGTTTTCCTTTGTTTGCATTGAATTTTTCCTCCTACCAGTCTCTTGCCTGTCTGACATGACCGAATTCAGACCCCATGTAAGCCCGGGTCAAAGGCGCGTTCAGCATATGGGAAAACCGGGAAAACGGGATAATGATGAGCATCAGTTCTCCGGACAATATGTGAATCACAGTGATCCATTGGTAGGCGATCCACTGATGGTAGGCCAGAAACCCTGTCAGAAAAGGCAGCAATACCACAAGGATCAATATATAATCCATGGCACCGGTCAGATATTTCACCTCCGGCACCATGGCCCGGCGGAAGATAAAAAAGATCAATGCCGCAATCACCACTACGGTCAGCCCATCCGCCACGAAATCGTTCAGGGCGGGCCAGGATATTTGAAATGCTTCATTGATCAGCACGATATGGGATGCAAGAAACAAAGGGACCAGAAACAACAGAATGTGAAACAGATAGGATATCCCGTAATAAATGGGGCTCATTCGGGCGCTTCTGGGAAAAAAGGGAATCATCCAGGCCCCGATGGAACGCAGACTGTGTTTCAGGGTCACATACGAATAGATATAGGGTTCCTTTTGGCGGACAGCGCTTAGGATGCCCACCAGTTTAAAGGTCAATCCACCCAGAAATATGATAACCGATATCCAGACCATCGGGCCCATGATAAAGGCGATAAAACTGTTCATTGCAGTCTCCTTTAAAAAATTTTGCCGGAATTACACACGGATGATCCGGCGTCTATAAATGCCGTTCTCAATGCCTTTGAGCAGCACTTTGGATCCGTCTGCACTGATCACCGGATCTGCCATAAAACTGAATCCGGACGCCACTGTTTTTTTGTTGACCACCAGCTGGTACTGACCTTTTTTCTGAATGACCACCGCCACGACACTGCCGTCCGGACTCAAGCAGGGAACAAACACCATATCCGCCGCCATCTGCCAGGGGGTCTGATTGACAGCCAGATCCCAGACCTCTTTGTGCTTGTATACCGCTGCCAGGCTGGACCCGTCTTGGGAAAAGTAAATATCCGATATCATCGTATCCCAGGTCACAGGCCACACGGTATCGTTGACAGCCACACGCCAGCGGCCGTAAGGAGCGGAGACAATGGCGGCCACATCTTTGCCATTGGGAGACAGGGTCAGATGCCAGAGCTGATCATATTGATTTTGCCAGAACGGGGCATCGTTTTTATACAACTGCCATTTCCCGTTGATGCGAACCGGGGCCAGCAATGAATTCTCATCCAGAAATTCCGGTTTCCACACCGATTCAAACCGGTTTTCCCACAAGGTATCATTCTGGACAATGCCATATGATTCCCGGTCCGTGCGGACCCCATATCCCATCTGTCTGCCGGCGGCATCAAAGCTGATATCCCAGATATTCAAAAACCGGCGGTCTTTGGGGATACCATTGCAGGCCACACTGAAAACGCCTTTTTTAAAGGCCTCCACATCCGCCCCCGGCATGGGTACCACCTGAACCACGGCCGCAGATGTGCCGTCCGCAGCCATGACCGCACCCGTCAGATTTTCATACCGGTCTTCCCATGGGGTGTCGTTCACAATCACCCCGTATTCGGAATCAGACTGAAACGCTGCACCCAGAACCCGGCCATCCGGACTCTTCATCATCTGCCAGATAAAATCGCACCAGTGGATCCATTCCTGCCCGTTCACAGACAGTGTCCATTCTTCATCCCGGGCCACAAAGGCCGCAAACCCGCTGTCGGAAACAGACGTCAGGCTCCAGATTTTCTCATATTCTTCTTCCCAGACCTCGCCGTTTACACAGACACTGAACACCATTTCATCCAAATTGACAACAGCGGCAATACTTTCTCCATTTTGACTCACCTGGGGGGCCTGAACCCAATTATAACGGGTTTTCCATTCGTCAAACGGAATTTCCTTTAACTCCGTCTCCCAGTCCCACGATGTCTTTTCGTTCATAATTTTTCTCCGAATTCTTACGCGGTTTTGGCCCGGTGGGTCCGCCCGGACTGAAAATCGGACAATGCCAGATACAAGCCTCCGACCGCCAACTGGGCGCAGTGTTCATGATCCGGCGGCAGGGTCTGAAGGTATTCCACCACCTGTTCCGGGGTTATTTCCCACGCCTGATCAATGGTTTTTCCCCAGGCGAAAGACACCACTGTATTGCAGCAGGCAGTGGTGTTCAGGCATCCATGGGCCATAAAAGAGATCGAGTCCAGAACGCCGTCTTTTACCTTGATTGAAAATTCAACTGTATCCCCGCATTCTCCGGTTCTTTTGCCATATCCGTCCGGATCATGAATTTTTTCTTTGTGTCCGGTGTCAAACGCCATTTCAAGATATTGAACGGAATGGCGGTTCCAGAAATCCAAATCGGTCATTTTCAAACTCTCCATTCTGATATATACCACAAGGTTTTATCAAGTCCTTATATACCTTTTAAGGTCCCGGGGTCAACCGGGGATCGAAAAATCAATGGCCGTTGATTTTAAAATCCGTCAACCTTGACTTGATTTTCATGGGCTGGAATATTATGATGCGCGACCATGAAACCGCATGACTTGACTATCATCGGTGGTGGAATTGTGGGAATATCCACGGCTCTGGCACTTCAAACGCGATTCCCTGAAGCAAAGATTCTGCTGATCGAAAAAGAACACCGGTTCGCCGCTCACCAGACCGGGCATAATTCCGGCGTGATTCATGCCGGTGTCTATTACGCACCCGGCAGCCTGAAAGCGAATTTCTGCCGGCGCGGATCCCAGGCCACCATGGCATTCTGTAAAGAGCACCACATACCATTCAAGCAATGCGGCAAACTCCTGGTGGCCACAACCCCCATTGAGCTGGAGCGAATGCAGGCATTGAAACAGCGATGCGCCCAGAACCAGATCCAGGTGGTTGATGTGAACCAGCAGGAACTGACGCATATGGAACCCCATATTCAGGGACTGGGGGCTTTGCTGGTCCCGGCCACCGGGATCTGCGACTTTATACAGATCACCCGGAAAATGGCAGACCTGTTTCTGGCCAAAGGCGGACGTGTGCAGACCGGGCAGTCTGTTACTCATTTGAACGAAACCCGGGATCAGGTGACGGTTTCCACCCGGACCCATACCGTTTCGACCCGTTATCTGGTGGTGTGCGCCGGTTTGATGGCGGACCGTCTGGCAAAAATGATGCACATAGACATCGATTTTTCCATCCTGCCTTTCCGGGGGGAATATTTTCAACTGCCCGCACACCGGTCCGATATTGTTTCCCGGCTTATCTATCCCATACCCGACCCGGATCTGCCCTTTCTGGGCGTTCACCTGACGCCCATGATCGACGGGCGAATCACAGTCGGTCCCAATGCAGTGCTGGGATTTGACCGGGAAGGATATGGGCGGTTCAGCGCCAATTTTACCGATATCGCTGACATGGCGGTATTCCCCGGATTCTGGAAGGTCATGACCCGGCACCTGGTATCCGGTATCAAAGAACAGGTGGATTCTATATGGAAACCCGGGTATCTGACACGTATCCGAAAATACTGCCCGTCTTTGACAAATACTGACCTTTTACCCTATCCCCCGGGCATCCGGGCCCAGGCGGTCACCCGAAACGGCGATCTGGTCCACGATTTTCTGTTTGCCAAAACCCCGCGATCCCTGCATGTCTGCAATGCCCCGTCCCCGGCAGCCACATCCGCCATTCCCATCGGTCAGTACCTGCGGGACCGGGCCATTGATCTGTTCAATCTGAACGGATAACCACCCGCCCGCACAGTTGGCGGCCAATAATCTTTTCAAACCAAACCGCTGCCCGGGGTCTGACACGGTGACGTTGCGGCTGCGTTATGAAACCGGTGTATTTTTATCCAGGCGATACCGCAGGGAGCGTAATGACAAATTCAACAGATCCGCTGCCTTTTTCTTGTCTCCCCCGGCCATTCCCAAGGCTTTTTTCAGATAGGCGGATTCAACACCGGACAACACTTCATCTAAGTCCACCCCCTGTGCCACCTGTGATAGATTGCACCGGTAATCGTCGCCATCTTGAATCTTTCGCCCGGTTTTGTGCATGGAAATGGTCAGGCTTTCGGGCAAAATAATATTGGTGGATGACAGGGCCACGGAACGTTCGATCAAATTTTCAAGCTCACGCACATTCCCGGGAAATGAATATTTGTTTAAAAAATCGATGGCATAGGAGGACAGCTTCACAATATCCCGGCCCATTTTTTTGGCATATTTTTCAGCAAAATGCTGGGCCAATACCGACACATCCCCTTTTCGTTCCCGTAAAGGCGGCACTTTGATCGGAATGACATTCAAGCGGAAAAACAGATCTTCCCTGAACCGCCCTTCCACCACCTCTGTATCCAGTTCTTTGTTGGTAGCGGAAATGATCCGCACATCCACGGTGATTTCAGTGGTACCGCCCACCGGTGTAAACGAGGTGTCCTGGACCGCCCGCAGGAGCTTGACCTGGAGCAGCGGCGACAGTTCACCGATTTCATCCAGAAAAATCGTGCCCTGGTCCGCGACTTCAAACAGCCCTTTTTTGTCCACCACGGCGCCGGTGAACGCGCCCCGGACATGGCCGAAGAATTCACTTTCCATGAGTGTGTCCGGAATCCCCCCGCAGTTCACCACCACAAACGGCTTGTCTTTTCGATCCGAGTGTTCGTGAATGGCCCGGGCAATCAATTCCTTGCCTGTACCGCTTTCACCGGTGATCAGCACATTGGTCTTGGTGGCACTGATTTGATGAATCTGCTTGTAAATGCCGGCCATACCCGAACTGTTGCCGATGATCCGGTCAAAATGAAGATAATCCTGAATCTCTGATTCCCGGTGCTTTTTTTCCTGCTCCAGGGTTTGTAGATCCAGGGCCCGGGCGATGGTCTGGCGCAGCTCCTTGTTGTCAAACGGTTTGGGAACGAAATCATAAGCCCCTTCATTCATGGCCGTCACCGCAATTTCCGTGGTGGAATATGCGGAAATCATGATGACCACGGTGTCGGGATGCTGCTGTTTGACCTGTTTGAGTACTTCCAGGCCGGTGATGTCCCCTAAACGGATATCCACCAGCACCAGATCATAGGTATGATTGCGGATCAGATCCAGGGCCCGGTTCCCGTTTTCAGCCGTGGTCACACAATAATTTTCCCGGGACAGCAGCAGCTCCAGAAATTCCCGCATACTGGTGTCATCGTCCACCACCAGCAATCTGAACTGGTCGCGTTTCGCTTCAGTCATGCCCATAACCCGAAAACAAAATTGCCGTCCACCATGGTGGCCGCCGCCCTTCCCTGAACCGTCATGCCGGCAAACGGGGTGTTGCGGCTTTTGGATACAAACCGGGAAGGGTCGATCACCCCTTTTTCTTTAAGATCGATCAAGGACAGATCCGCCGGGTTTCCAGGCGTGATGTCATTGTTGATTCCCAGGATTTTGGCCGGATTTTTCGCCATTTTCAAAATCAGATTTTCCAGAGTCAGGTGGTTGTTTTGAACCAGTTTCAAAGACAACGGCAATGAGGTCTCAAGCCCCACAATCCCGAATGCGGCACGGTCGAACTCCAGATCTTTTTCCTCTTTGCTGTGGGGCGCATGGTCCGAGGCAATGACATCGATGGTACCGTCTGCCAGACCCTGGATTACCGCCTGACGGTCTTTTTCCGATCTGAGCGGTGGATTCATCTTGAAACAGGCATCATACCCTTTGACATCTGCATCGGTCAAAGTGAAATAATGGGGCGCGGTTTCACAGGTCACCCGGATACCCTGGTGCTTGGCTTTTCGGATCAGATCAATGGATTCTTCGCAGCTGATGTGACAGAAATGCACATGGGCCCCGGTAAGCCGGGACAAAAGAATGTCCCTGGCCACCATCACGGCTTCCGCAGCATTGGGAATACCGGGAATGCCCTGGAACGTGGCGGGCGGACCTTCATTCATGGCACCGCCGTTCACAAGAGACAGGTCTTCGGCATGAACAAACACCGGTATGGACAGTCCGCGACAATATTCCAGGGCCCGGCGCATGATCTGGGCGTTTTCCACGGGACGGCCGTCATCAGACACGGCTTTGATGCCTGCCTGCTGCATGTCTTGAATTTCTGACAGCTGGGTGCCGGCAGACCCTTTTGTGACAGCACCCACCGGATACACCCGGGCCCCTTTGGCGGCTTTGGCTTTTCCAAGAATAAACGCGGTCACCTGACTGTTGTCATTCACAGGCCGGGTGTTGGGCATGGCGCACACAGCGGTGAATCCGCCCCGGGCCGCGGCTGCAGCACCCGTGGCAATGGTTTCCTTGTATTCATGGCCCGGTTCCCGCAGATGCACATGAATATCCATGAGCCCGGGCACCAGCACCAGTCCTGTGGCATCAATCACTTTAAAATCGGTTCCATTTTCGGGCATAACATCTGCCGGGTCCAGGACCGCCTCAATGGTCTGTCCGTTGATGAGAATGGATTTGTATCCATCCACATTCCCGGGATCCAGGACCCGGGCGCCTTTAATCAGTGTCCGCATGTCTGCTTCCTCCCGCCACCAGATAATAAAGGGCCATACGCAGGGCCACGCCGTTGGTCACCTGATCCAGAATCATGGAATATTTTCCATCCGCCACATCACTGCTGATTTC
This sequence comes from Desulfotignum balticum DSM 7044, assembly GCF_000421285.1. Taxonomy (GTDB): domain Bacteria; phylum Desulfobacterota; class Desulfobacteria; order Desulfobacterales; family Desulfobacteraceae; genus Desulfotignum; species Desulfotignum balticum. The sequence continues at coordinate 1,857,738 of NZ_ATWO01000001.1, read as the reverse complement.
CACGCCCCGGTTCATGGGGCCGGGATGCATGATGGTCACATCCTTATGGGCCAGGGCCACCCGTTGGGAGTTGAGCCCGAAACGGCCGGCATATTCGCGCTCGGACGGAAACAGCACATCGGTCATTCGTTCTTTTTGAATCCGGAGCATCATGATTACGTCCGCATCGGCCACGCACGCTTCCATACTGGATGCCACCGTGCAGCCCAAGGCTTCGATCCCCGCCGGAATCATGGTCTGCGGCGCACACACCGAAACCCGGGCCCCCATTTTGGAAAACCCGATAATATCGGACCGGGCCACCCGGGAATGGGCAATATCCCCGATCATGGCCAGTTTCAGTCCTTTGATACATCCTTTTTTTTCCCGGACGCTCATCATATCCAGCAACGCCTGGGACGGATGGGCATGAATCCCGTCTCCGGCATTGATCACCGAGCAGTTCACCCGGTTGGCCACCAGGTAAGCAGCCCCGGAAGAGGCATGACGCATCACGATCACATCCGGTTTCATGGCCTCCAGATTTTTGACCGTGTCCATCAAGGTTTCCCCCTTGGCCATGGAAGAACCGGATTTGGCAATGGCCACGGAATCGGCGGACAGGCGTTTGGCGGCAATTTCAAAAGACAGTTTGGTCCGGGTGGAGGGTTCCTGAAAAAACAACACAATGGTCTTGCCCCGCAGGGTGGGCACTTTTTTCACCGGCCGCTGGGATATCTCCTTCATGCCCATGGCCGTGTCCAGGATCAGGGTGATCTCCGCCGGATCCAGGGAGTGGATATCCAGAATATCCTTTTTTGTGAATCGCATAATACATCCTTCAATCAGTCAATCATATCAGCAGATCCCCGATCCGATGCCACCGGACACCGAATTCCTCCCGGTCCCAGGACCAGTAGATCATAAAGGCCTTTCCCTTGACGGCCGACAGGTCTACAAATCCCCAGAACCGGCTGTCATGACTGTTGTCCCGGTTATCCCCCATGACAAACAGCTTGTTTTCCGGCACCTGCACGGGTGACATGTTATCCACATGAGTCGGCAGTCGGGAATACATGGCATAAGGCTCATCAGTCACCGGATCTCCGTTCACATATAATTGTTTGTCAACAATGGACACGGTGTCTCCGGCCACGGCCACCACCCGCTTGATGAAATCTTTGGATGGATCTTCCGGATATTTGAATACCACAATATCTCCGGGCTGGGGATCTTTAAAAGGAATCAGGACCCGACCGTCGGTAAAAGGAATCTTGACCCCGTAAATAAACTTGTTCACCAGGATCTGGTCCCCGATCTGAAGCGTTTCCAGCATGGAACCGGAAGGAATTTTAAAGGCCTGAACAAGAAACGTGCGGATAAACAGAGCGATCACAACGGCAATGAGAATGGCTTCGATATTCTCCCGCCAGGCGTTTTTCTTTTTTTTCATTTGGATTTGAACCTCTATGGCTGCCCGAACAGATGCTGGGGCTGCCCTAAAAGGAATTTGGACTGCTGTATGGCAGATTTGAGAAGATGGGCGACCTTTCTGGCTTTGACCATGCTGGACAAAGGGTGCGTGGACACAGGCTGGCCCTTGACCATAATGGTGCCGCTTTTGAGTTCCGCATAGCTTACCTGACCATAAGACCGGGCAACGCCTTCGGGATAATCATATCCATAGTCCACAATCTGAGTAAAGATCTCCTCATCGGAAACCGCCGTGAATTTCAAAATTTCCTCATTGAGAATGGGAATGGGAACACCCAGTCCCACGGACAAAGAACAGCCATACCCCCGGATACTCTGGCCCTTCAACCAGTCAGAAGACATCTCCTTGAGATCTCCCATGACCATTAATGTCCCGGCCGGTCCCAGGGGCACACCGTTCAATCCTCGGTCCACTGCGGACCTGTGCTGGGTGCCGGTCCAGGTGACATATCCCTGGGCCCCGCCCAGAAAAATCCGGGTGCCCAGGCCGATGGTTTTCAGATACGGATCGTTGAACAAAGGGCTCAACGCACCGGATGTGGAATAATTGGCATTGCCCGTGCCGGGCTTCAAGGTGCCCATATAGGTATATTTGGTGCGATCCGACCGATTGATGGCGCAATTGTAATTCTGGTAGGCGTTTCTGGGGTTTACCAGCATGGCATTGGGCAGTTCCTTCAGGGTCATGACCTTTTCGATGCGCCGGTTGGGATAACAGTCCGTGCCATAGGATTCCGCCCGGATTTCAACGGATTTGCCCGCCACCAGATCCTGGATCACATGGCCTCCACCGTAATTGAAATCTCCGGGGTGACGCTTGTTCAACGGATCATCATCACAGGTCTGGGTGGCTCCCAGATAGCAGTCCACCGCCGCAATCCCCGAATAGGCCGGCACATTGTTAAACCAGGTTTTGGTGGTGCGGATCACCGGTTTCGACTGTCCGATATTGATGAACGCACCGGAAGAACACATGGGTGCAAAAGTGCCGGTGGTGACCACATCCACCTGCCGGGCCGCTTCCACAATGCCATTGTCTTTGGCTATGTCGATAATTTCTTCGGCAGTGACCACCACCGCCTCTCCCCGGGCAATTTTCCGGTTGATCTGGTCATATGTTTTGTTGATTTTAAAATCGCTCATTATTTTCCTTCGCCAACCGCCTTGATTTTGGCGGTGATATTATTTTCGATCCAATTTTGATCCCACCATTCCAGGGGATTGACAAACACATTGTGCACAATCATGGAAAAATGCAGATGATCGCCGGCAGCCAGTCCGGTCATGCCGGTGTTGCCGATGATATCCCCTTTTTTGACCTTGTCTTCCACAGATACGACCATGTTGCTCAGATGAGAATACAGGCTGGCCAGGCCGAACCCATGGTCAATGATCACGGTATTGCCGAAAATCCCCACCGGTCCCGCCATGATGATTCGGCCTGAATTGGCCGCTTTCACCGGTGCCAGGGCCGTGGATGCCAGATCGATGCCCATGTGGCGGGACTGACCGATCTCATTTCCATTGTAGGTGTAGGTGCGCCGGTCTCCGAATCCGGCCCGGGTGGCCCCGGACATGCGCTCGAATTTTCCGTCCCACAGCATCTGCGGTTCGGTATCTGCGGGCATGGACAGCACTTTTTTTACGTTGGCATTTCGAAGTTCCGAGTTCACCACTTTGAATTTTTCCAGAAGCGGATGATCGGCTTTTTCAAACTGAGCTTCCCGGTCTCCGAGATGAAAATCAGGCATGGTCAGCCCTAAAAACGAATCGGAAATCTTGAGTACATCCGATTTAAACCCGCGATCCCGGATATAATGATAAAATCCTTTGCGGGTCGTATTTCCCGCTGCATCTTCGGCCGTGACCCAGATCCGGGTGCCAGGCCCCTGGGTGTGATCCAGCGCAAAAAACGCTGTATGGATATCGGTTTGATCAAACATTCCGGAATGACCCGGAAAAAAACGGTCCCCCACCATAACACCGCTTTTCACATCAGATTCAAACAACTTGTAGATCACCAGGCCGGTACCGCCCCGTTCCACATTGTGCTGACGGCTCAACACCTCGATCCGGGGAGGAAGGGTGTCAATGAAGACCGATATGTTTTTTTCCGCGATATTGCCCCGGTTCCACCCCCGCCAGGATAGATCCGACACCTGAATATGAAGCGTGGCCTTTCCATCACTCAATCCATGCCGATTGGCTTCCACAGGGATATCAAGCCGGTCTTCCTTCCGGATTTCCCCGGAAAAAGGGGAAAAAACAGAACCGGCCGGATATGTTTTTTCCATTAGGGTTTTTTCGATTTCCTGTTGAACCAGACGGACCTGAACCTCTCTGAGTCCGGTTTTCATATCTTTAATATCCAGAGACAATGTCAGCTTGTCTTTGAGATACAGCGACGGCAGATCCACTTCCAATTCAGGGGACGTGCCTTCAAATCGATATGTCAGCACCCATGCCAGGGGCACCAGAATCACAACACAAATCACCAGGGAAAAAAATTTTTTCATCAAAAATATCCATCTTTTCAATTGGTTATCATTATCCAATGCGAAACGCCCATAAAAATACCAGCTTGGTCAAAACTTATCAAGGTATTTTACATTCTTGACTTTTCGGATCTCAGATTATAGGTTGACCATACACATTCAAAATCAGGATAAGGACTGCCCATGACCAATTTTTTTTTTGAAATGATCGACACCCCTGCTCCCTGCTTTTTTCTGGTGGCAGGCCCTTGTGTCATCGAAAATTTTGATACCACGTTTCAGATCGCCAAAACCCTGAAAACCATCACTGCGGATCTGGGCATCCCTTTTATTTTCAAAGCCTCCTTTGACAAAGCCAACCGCACATCTGTCCAGTCTTTCCGGGGCCCCGGATTCGACCAGGGACTGTCCATTCTGGCCGACATCAAATCCCGCCTGGACCTGAAAGTAATTTCAGACATTCATCTGCCGGATCAGGCGGATCCGGCAGCTCAGGTTCTGGATGTGATCCAGATCCCGGCCTTTTTATGCCGTCAGACCGATCTGATTCTGGCCGCGTGCCGTACCGGCCGCCCGGTGAGTGTTAAAAAAGGCCAGTTTCTGGCCCCCCAGGACTGCAAAAATATTCTTGACAAAGCCGCTTTTACCGGCAATCCCCATATTGCTATCACCGAGCGGGGCAGCAGTTTCGGATACAACAATCTGGTGGTGGATTTCCGGTCCATCCATATTTTAAAACAAATGGGTGTTCCCGTGATATTTGATGCCACCCACAGTGTTCAGCTTCCCGGCGGAGGCATCACGTCTTCCGCCGGAGACCGGCAGTTCATTCCCACACTGGCCAAAGCAGCAATCGCCGCAGGAGCCCATGGTCTGTTCATGGAAACCCATCCCGATCCTGCAAAAGCGTTGTGTGACGGTCCTAATTCCATGCCTCTGGCAGACATGACACCGTTACTCACGACACTTCTGGCCATAAAAAAAGCGGCAGCAACCGGATGAACGCTTTATTAAAACAGATCAAACTGCTGGTTCTGGACGTGGACGGGGTATTGACCGACGGCCGGATCATTTATACGGATTCCGGAGAACAGGTCAAAGAGTTTTTATCCCGGGACGGTCTGGGGTTGCGACTGCTCATGGACAACGGTATTCAGGTGGGTATCATCACCGGGCGCAGTTCCGGTGCCCTCACCCACCGTTGCCGAAATCTGGGTATTACCCTGGTGTTTGACGCAATTTCCAATAAGGCGGATGCCCTGGATCAAATGGCACAACAAACCGGTATCCACCCATCTGCCATGGCTTTTATGGGGGACGATCTGATCGATCTGCCCGCCATGGCCCGGGCCGGTGTCGCCATTGCCGTGGCAGACGCCGTGGACGAAGTTAAAAACCGGGCAGACATTATCACCATGGCAGTTGGGGGGCAAGGAGCAGTCAGAGAAATCTGCGATGCGATCCTAAAAGCCGCGGGCCTGTGGGAAAACGCCCTGAAACCTTTTCTGGCATGAACCGCATTGTTCTCAAAAATCCCCGTGTTCTGGCAGTATTGATTTTGTGTGTCCTGGCGGCCGGTGCCGGTGTCATTTTCTTTGTCCCTGCCATGATGAATACGCCCCAAACCGTCACAGACCTTCACATCGATTCTGAAGCCGCCTTGAAACTGGATGCCATGAAACAGATTTCAAAAAAAAACGGTATTACGGAATGGGAACTTGAAGCCGCCACCGCCACACTGGTAAAAGAAGAAAATCAGGCCATCCTGACCCGGGTTCATGTGGTGTTTTATACCAAGGACAAAGACACGGTCATTTTGACATCCGACCAGGGCATTCTGGACACTGAGACCCACGATATGGACTTTAATGGAAATGTGGTGGTGCGGCACCAGACATACACCCTGAAAACTGATAAGTTGCATTATAAAAAAAAACCACATATAATACACAGCAATACAAAGGTGTGGCTTGAAAATACCGATGCGGCCATGGAAGCTGACACAATGGAAATCCGAATCAATGACAATCAGATTATTTTACAAGGACATGTTAAAGGGATATTCAGTGAGAATTTCAACCTGCCGTAAATGCATGGCCGGAGCAATCGGGCTGTTGGTTTTCCTTTTGGTATCAATGGCTTTGGCTGAGGAAAAAACCGGATCAGAATCCGCACATTCACCTGAGAAACCGTTGCATATCACTGCGGATAAAATGGTGGCCCATCAGGATGAGTCCATGGTGGAATTCATCGGAAATGTTAACGCAACTCAGGATAACATGCTTCTTGTGGCTGAATCGGTAAAAGTTTTTTGGCATCCTTCGCAACCGGACACGGCAGACACGGCAGACACGGCAGACACCAACCGGATCAGACAGATCGTGGCCACGGACAATGTCGAATACACGGCCGGAGACAGACATGCCTTTGCTGACAAGGCGGTGTACACGACCGCTGACGAGATTCTGATCCTTACCGGCAAAAAGGCCAAACTGCTGACCGGAACCAGCTGGGTGACGGGCACAAAGATCACCTTGTTCAGAAAACAGGACCGGGTCCTGGTGGAAAGTGACGGTAAAACCCGGGTTCAAGCCCTGTTCAACCCGGAAGACAACCCTGCTGATCAATAAATGACAGAGCTTTCACTCAATAAACTGGTAAAAACCTATCACGGAAAAACAGTGGTAAATCAGGCAGATCTGACGGTCAAACCCGGTCAGGTGACCGGACTGCTTGGGCCCAACGGCGCCGGAAAAACCACCACATTCTATATGACCGTGGGCATGATCCGGCCTGACAGCGGTCATGTCTTTATCGGCGGCGAAGATATCACACACAATCCCATGTATATCCGTGCCAGAAAAGGCATCGGATATCTGCCCCAGGAAAGCTCAATTTTCAAAAAACTCACCGTGGAACAAAACATCACTGCGATCCTGGAAGTGTTGCCCGACCCTGCAGGCCCGGTTCAAACAAAAGCGGATGCGCTGATGCAGGAACTGGGCATCCAGGGCCTGGCCCGACAAAAAGCGGCTTCCCTGTCCGGAGGTGAGCGCCGGCGGCTGGAGATCGCCAGGGTTCTGGCAACCGATCCGCTGTTCATTCTTCTGGACGAACCGTTTGCCGGCATTGATCCTCTGGCGGTAATGGATATTCAGCAGATCATCGCCCAGCTGACCCGAAAAGGAATCGGCGTTCTGATCTCCGATCATAATGTCCGGGAAACCCTGGGCGTGTGTGACCATGCGTATATCATGAATCAGGGAAAAGTGATCGAATCCGGTCCCCCGGAACGGATCATCTCCAGTGCCATTGCCAAAAAAACCTATCTGGGAGATAATTTCAGGCTGTAACATGGAACTTGGCTTACAACAGAACCTCACATTGACCCAGCAGCTGGTGATGACCCCCCAGTTGCAGCAGGCCATCAAACTGCTGCAGCTGTCCCGTGTCGAACTGGCGGAAATGATCCAGCAGGAAATGGAACAGAATCCGGCCCTGGAGGAACAGGCCCTGGACGAGACTGTCGACCGGGCCTTGGCGGATCCGGGAGCGGATGCGCCTGAATCCGACAGGGACACACCGGTCAAGGAAATCACCATTGATGAAAAAGTGCAGCCGGATACGGACTGGGAAAATTATATCAATGAATACAATTCCACCGGTCGGGCTTATACAGAGACCGAACATACCGAAGCACCCAATTTCGAGGCGTTCACTTCCGAAAAAACCACGTTGGAAGCCCATTTGAAATGGCAGCTGATGCTCCGGGGCTTGGACAAGGCGGATGAACAGATCGGTCACATGATCATTGACAATCTTAACCCGGACGGATATCTGTGCGCGGAAACGGCTGAAATCGCCCAGGCAGCCGAAGTGGAAACGGAACGGGTGGAAAAAATTTTATCCGTGCTGCAGACACTGGACCCACCGGGGGTTTGTGCCAGAAATTTATGTGAAACCCTGCTCATACAGGTCAAACAGCTGGGAATTGAAAACCCGGTGCTCACCGAGATCATCAAACACCATCTGAAAAATCTGGAAAACCGAAACAGCCGGAAAATTGCCAAAATGTTGCGTATTTCCGTTGAAGATGTCCGGGCTGCGGTAAAAATTCTTCAATACCTGGAGCCCAAACCCGGCAGAAAATTTTCCCATGAAGAACCTGCCTATATCATTCCGGATATATACGTGTATAAAGTGGGCGATGGATTTAAAATAGTCATGAACGATGACGGATTGCCCAAACTGCGTATCAACCGGTTTTACAAAAACGCCATTGCGGAAGGGAAAAAAATTTCCAGGGAGACCAAAGCATATCTCAACGAAAAAATGCAGTCCGCATCCTGGCTGATCAAAAGTATTCACCAGCGGCAGAAAACCATTTATCTGGTTATGGAAAGCATTATCAAATTTCAGCATGAATTCTTTGAAAAAGGCATCGCTTATCTGCGTCCCCTGATCCTCAAAGATATTGCCGAAGATATTCAGATGCATGAATCCACCATCAGCCGGGTCACCACCAACAAATACGCATATACGCCCCAGGGGCTGTTCGAACTCAAATATTTTTTCAATTCATCCATCGAACGGACCGGCGGCGAATCCATGGCATCGGCCAGTGTCAAGGAACGAATCAGACTGCTGATCGAAAAAGAAGATCCTGCCGATCCGTTAAGCGATGACCGGATTGCGGGTATTCTCCAGGAATCTAACATACAGATCGCCCGAAGAACTGTTGCCAAATACCGGAAGGTGCTCAATATTCTGCCTTCCAATAAACGTAAACAACTTTAGGGAGGTGTTTTATGCAAACAACTGTGACCTTTAAAAAAATCGATCCTTCCGATCCATTAAAGTCTTACGTGAACAAAAAACTTGATAAATTCGACCGGATGCTGGACAGCCCGGCAGATGCCCATGTGGTTTTGTCGGTGGAAAAAATAAGACATATTGCGGAAATTACCCTGACCTGCGACAAACTCAATATCCATGCCAGAGAATCATCTGAAAACATGTATTCATCCATTGACATTCTCATGGATAAAGTCCGGGCACAGATCAAAAAACACAAAGAAAAAATCAAACAGCATATGTCGGGTAAAAAACAAAGCCTGCTGGACACGGCGGAATTCGACCGCAGCCCCATGCAGCAGCCCGATTTCCAGGGATTTGATGACCTGGTCATGGAGACGCTGGACACCAAACCCATGGATATCATCGATGCGGTCAACGAGTTCAACAGCGGCAGGCATACGTTTTTTGTGTTCAACAATGCCCGCACCGAACAATTGAATGTTCTTTATAAACACAACAATGGAAAGCTGGGATTGATTCAGCCCGGGGGATAATTAAAATTCACATGAAACTCAGTCAATTACTCACAAAAGAGTCTATTGTGGCGGATCTGACATCGACCACCAAAAACGGCATTATCCGGGAACTGGCCCGGGCCGTGGCGCCTGTTGCCGGGATTGCCGCCGAAGATATCGCTGCCGTTCTGATGGAAAGAGAATCATTGGGAAGTACCGGCATCGGGGGAGGGATTGCCATTCCCCACGGAAAACTCAATTCCGTCACACAGATCATTCTGGGGTTCGGGCGCAGCAAAGCCGGCGTAACCTATGATTCTCTGGACGGGAAACCGGTTCATATTTTCTTTCTGCTGTTAACCCCGGAAAATTCCACCGGCGGGCATTTAAAGGTTCTGGCCCAGATTTCCAAACTCTTGAAAATGGACCATTTCAAACAGGAGTTGATTACCGCTGAAACCATTGACGATATCCATGAATTTATTCTGGAACAGGATGAAACCTTTTAAATGAAAAACCCACCCGTATTCATCATCACCGGGTTGTCTGGTTCCGGAAAAACGACAGCCATGCAGGCGTTTGAAGATGCGTCCTTTTACTGTGTGGACAACATGCCCCTGGAGCTGGTGCCCCGATTTCTGGAGCTGCCGTTTAAACAGAACCCGGATATCAAAGGCATTGCCTTTGTCATGGACATGCGGTCCAAGACCTTTGCAACCCATTACACCGCCGGAATCCGTGCGATTGAAGATTTGGGCATTTCTCCGGAAATCATTTTTCTGGAAGCGGATGTGGACACCCTGATCAAACGGTTCAGTCAAACCCGGCGGCAGCATCCGGTCACCGGTAAAAAAAGCCTGCTGGAAAGCATTCAATCGGAAATCCATTCTCTGCGCCTGATCAAATCAACGGCCCATCACATTATCGATACCAGCCGCTTGAGCGTCCATCAGCTCAAAGCCGCCATCTTAAATCTGATCAGCCGGGGCAGTGGAAATCCCATAGAAATGAAAATCAATGTATTGTCTTTTGGGTATAAATACGGCATACCAGGGGATGCGGATCTGGTCACGGATATGCGGTTTCTGACCAATCCCTTTTTTGAACCGTTGTTGAAACATCTGGACGGCGAGTCAAAAGCCGTGCGGGAATTTGTGTTATCCAATCCGGAAACCCGGATTTTTCTGGAAAAATTCACGCAGTTGCTTGACTATCTGATCCCTTTGTATCAAAGGGAGAACAAGGCGTATTTAACCATTGCAGTCGGTTGTACCGGCGGACGACACCGAAGCGTGGTCATTGCCCGCACCATTTTTGAACACTTAAACCATAAAGCCCATCACCCCGGATTGATTCACCGGGACATTGATCGGGATATCAGGAAAATATGATTGGCATACTCGTGGTGGCCCATGCAAATCTGGGCCAGACACTCATTGACACAGTGGAATTTATTTTGGGCGGTGAACAGGAGTTCATGATGGCGGTCTCCATAGACATTCAGCAGAATCCTGAGAACTTAAGAAAAAAAATCAAACAGGGCATTGCCAAAGTCCGGACCGATAACGGGGTGATTATTCTGACGGACATGTTCGGGGGCACCCCTTCCAACCTGAGTTACTCTTTTTTAGAGGAAGGCACTGTGGAAGTCATTTCCGGTGTTAATCTTCCGATTCTTCTGAAAGCGGTGACTGCCCGGAAAAAGATGAACATGGAAAAATTAACAGGTGCGCTGGTGGACCATGGCAAAAAAAGCATATCCCTTGCCAGCGGGATACTCAAAGGCACCGGACGGAATTGACAGCCAGTATTCGGAGGGATGTTCCCGAAACAAGCGTACATAAAGCAACGCAAGTTGGATAGGAGGTCACAATGGGTATCAAGATTGGAATCAACGGATTCGGCCGCATCGGCCGACTGGTGTTCCGGGCGGCAATGACCCGTCCGGAACTGGAAATCGTGTGCATCAACGATCTGACAGACACCCGGACCACAGCGCATCTGCTGCAGTTTGATTCAGTGCACGGACAGCTGGGAAAACCGGTCATCGCACTGGAAGACAGTATTGAAGTGGACGGCAGACAGGTGAAAGTCACTGGGTTCAAAGATCCGGCCCAGATACCCTGGAAAGATCTGGGAGTGGATATTGTCATGGAGTGCACTGGTATCTTCCGGGACCGCCAGGGCGCATCCAAACATCTGGACGCCGGTGCCAAAAAAGTGATCATTTCAGCGCCTGCCACGAATCCGGACATCACCATTGTCATGGGGGTCAACCATGACATGTATGATCCGGCTTCCCACCATATCATCTCCAATGCCTCGTGTACCACCAACTGCCTGGCGCCGGTGGCCAAGGTGCTTCTGGAAAATTTCGGCATCCTGTCGGGCATGATGACCACCATCCATGCATACACCGGGGACCAGCGGATCCTGGACTTTCCCCACAAAGACCTGCGAAGGGCCAGGGCTGCCGGCCTGTCCATGATTCCCACCACCACGGGAGCAGCCAAGGCCGTGGCCCTTGTTTTGCCGGAACTTAAAGGGAAACTCAACGGGATGTCGGTGCGTGTGCCTACCCCCAATGTGTCCATGGTGGATCTGGTGGTGCTGACCCAGCAGGACAACCTGACCGCCGAAATGGTGAATCAGGCTCTGGAAACAGCGGCCTTGGGAAATCTGAAAGGAATCCTGGGATACAGTGACCTGCCTTTGGTGTCCATTGATTACAATTCCAACCCGTTGTCCTCTATTGTGGATGCCCAGTGCACGGATGTGATCAACGGCAACATGGTCAAGGTCTATGCCTGGTATGACAACGAGGCCGGGTATTCCCACCGGATGACGGATCTGGCAGAAATGATCGGAGACTCTTTTTAACAGACACGGGAGATCATCATGACACGCATACCATTGATTGCCGGCAACTGGAAAATGTTTAAAACCGGGCCTGAAGCCGTGGATACCGCCACTCACCTGGCACAAGCCTGCGCGGATGTGCAAAACAAAGACATCATGATTGCGCCGACCTATGTGTGTTTGCCCCTGGTGGCCACCGCCATTGCAGACACGTCCCTGCACCTGGGCGCCCAGAACCTGCACTTTGAAAAACAAGGCGCATTCACCGGTGAGATATCAGCAGACATGCTTGCTGCAGCAGGCGTGGAATATGTGATCATCGGGCATTCGGAACGGCGCCAGTATTTTTTTGAAACCGATGAGACTGTGAACAAAAAAATTTTGGCAGCGGTTTCAAACAGACTCAAACCCATTTTGTGCATCGGTGAAACACTGGCCCAGCGGGAAGCGGGAAACACATTTTTAACCCTTGACAAGCAGGTGGCAGATGGGTTAAAAAGCGTTGATCCGGAACGGTTGCAGGATCTGGTGATTGCTTATGAGCCGGTATGGGCGATTGGTACCGGTGAAACCGCCGGACCCGAACAGGTGGAGACCGTCCACCGTTTTTTGCGGACACTGGTTGACACAAAAATTTCATCGGACCTGGCACGAACCGTCAGAATTATTTACGGCGGATCTGTGAAACCGGACAATATAGCAACACTGATGTGCATCGAGGATGTGGATGGTGTGCTGGTGGGCGGCGCCAGTCTCGATGCCCGAATTTTCACCCAAATTGTAAAATATGATTGATAATAAACCATGACAACTTTGATCACAACCTTGCATGTTACCGTCTGTATTCTGTTGATCCTGATCGTGCTGCTTCAGAGCGGCAAAGGCGCGGAAATGGGCGTATCCATCGGCGGGGGCGGCAGTCAGACTCTGTTTGGCGCATCCGGCCCGGCCTCCATACTGACCAAAATCACCACGGTCGTTGCCATCGTGTTCATGGTGACCTCTCTGACCCTGGCGTATTTTTCGGGTCACAAGGCAGAGAAAAGTATCATTACAACCCAGTCGGCACCTGTTCAGCAGACAGCTGATCCGGTTTCCGAGTAGATTTCAAGATATGCCGGCCGAAGTGGTGGAATAGGTAGACACGCACGCTTGAGGGGCGTGTGGGGCGACCCGTGGGAGTTCAAATCTCCCCTTCGGCACCATTATTTGACAGCCATGGGCAGCAATGTTCATGGCTGTTTTTATTTGAGCGTTCTGCAGGGCTGTACAATCTCTTGATTTTTTTGGAAGTCTGCTTACATTGAACAATTATGAAACAAACACAGACCATACGGGCACAAGATCCCAAAAAGATAGAAAAAGAACTGGGAGAATTTTTAAATAAAAAATTCGGCGGCAATGTCCGGATCATTTCTCCCACAGCTCAGCCCCAGAAATCATCGGTAAACGGTAGCGTACCGAACAAAGGGAAAAAAGAGCTGGTGGACTTCACCATCAAACCGGCAGAACTGATTGCCTATCTGGATCAGTATGTGGTCCGGCAGGCTCAGGCTAAATCGGTTCTGGCCACGAAAATATGCACCCATTTCAATCGAATCCGGCATCAGGAAACCCGCGAAGACAAAGGATCTAAAATCACGGGCAATATCAAATCCAATATTCTGATGCTGGGGCCCACCGGTATCGGAAAAACCTATCTCATCAAACTCATTGCCAGAAAAATCGGCGTTCCTTTTGTCAAGGCGGATGCCACCAAGTTTTCGGAAACCGGATACGTGGGCGGGGATGTGGAGGATCTGATCCGGGATCTGGTCAAGGAGGCGGAGGATGATATTGAACTGGCGGAATGCGGCATCGTGTATCTGGATGAGATCGATAAAATTGCGGCCAGTCCCGATGTCATTGGCGCCCAGGTTTCCAGATCCGGGGTCCAGCGGGCGTTGCTTAAACCCATGGAAGAAACAGAAGTGGACCTGAAAGTCCCCCATGATCCGGTATCCATGATGCAGGAACTTGAACGGTTTCAACGGACCGGAAAACGCGTGGTCCGGCGGGTGAACACAGCCAATATCCTGTTTATCCTGAGCGGCGCGTTCACCGGGCTCACCGACCTGGTCCGGCAGCGGTTGACCCGCCAGACCATCGGGTTCAATTCCCGGCTCAGCAGTACGGATGATGATACTTCCCTGCTGAAACAGACCCGGGCCGAAGATCTGGTCAAGTTTGGTTTTGAATCCGAATTTATCGGACGAGTTCCTGTGCGGTGCATTCTGGAGACGTTAAGTGAAACGGATCTGTACACCATTCTTAAAATGCCCAACAACCCGGTGATATTGAACAAACGTCTGGATTTTGCCGCATATGGCATTGACATTGTTTTTGACGATGATGCATTGACAGTTTTAGCGCACCGGGCGTTCAAGGAAAATACCGGTGCCAGAGGCCTGGTATCGGTGGTGGAAGATGCATTGCTGCCTTTTGAAGAAAAACTGCCGTCCTGTCGGATTTCCCGTCTGGTGGTGACCAAGCAGGTGATCAACGATCCTTTGGGCACGTTAAAGGATCTGCTCAGCGATACCCCGGCATATGACTGGGAATCGCTGCACAAAAAAGCGTCGGAAACCCAAATCCAGTATATCACCCGGTATATCCAGGAAAATGCGGACACCCTGGTTGCCACCCATGGGTTGAATTTATCTGCGGCCCGGTGTGAAATGGCCGCCCGGTATTTCCATGCCCATGTGCTGGAAATCGATGACGCTGTCAGCCGCATTACAACCCATTATGATACAATCAAAGAGATTGAACGGGAATCGTCCAGAAACATGGGACTTGACATTATTTTTGAGGAAGATGCCATTGATTTTCTGATGCTACAGATCCTGGATCACGGGGCGTCTGCCGACGATATTTTATCCAAACTTCACAACGCGTTTTATGACGGGCTGAACCTGATCAAAGAAAAAACCGGCAAACACCGGTTTTTTATAACAAAAACAGATCTGCAGGACAGTGAGGCCTATCTGAACCAACTTATCAGGAAAGAAATCAAATGATTGGAATTTCAAAACTGTATTGTGCCACGGTGGAGCCCTCGGACACGCTGCGCTATTCGCGTCAGTCAGGATCGCTTCCTTCTCACCTGCTCCAGTTTTCCATTGACAAGAAACCCGTGGTGGTCTGGAACATGACCCAGCGGTGTAATTTGAAATGTGTACACTGTTACGCCCGGTCTGAAGACATTTGCTATGACAACGAACTGAACCGGGATCAAGCCCTTGCCATGATGGATGATCTGGCGGATTTCGGTGTGCCGGTACTGCTGTTTTCCGGCGGCGAGCCTCTGGTACACCCCCGGCTGGTGGAATATGCCCAATATGCCGTATCCAAGGGGATGCGGGCCGTGATTTCCACCAACGGCACCCTGATCACCAAAGAAAAAGCCAAAATACTCAAAGACATCGGCTTGTCCTATGTGGGCATCAGTCTGGACGGGCTGGAACCCACCCATGACATGTTCAGAGGCGTGCCCGGATCATTCAAACGGGCCATGGCCGCCATTGAACACTGCCAGGCAGCCGGCATCAAAGTCGGATTGCGGTTCACCATCAACAAGCGCAATGTCCAGGACATTCCCGGTATTTTCGATCTTCTGGAAGAAAAAAACATTCCCCGGGCCTGTTTCTATCACCTGGTGTATTCCGGCCGGGGATCTGAGATCGCCAAGGAAGACCTGACCCATGAGGAAACCCGGCAGGTGCTGGATCTGATCATGGACCGGACAAAAGACCTGCACAACCGGAACAAGCCCAAGGAGATTCTGACCGTGGACAACCATGCGGACGGGCCTTATCTTTACCAGCGGCTTTTAAAAGAAGACCCCAAACGGGCGGCCGAAGTGCTGGAGCTTTTGGAAATGAACGAAGGCAACAATTCAGGACGAGGCATCGGATGCATTTCCTGGGACGGAGAAGTGTATCCGGATCAGTTCTGGCGGGAAAAATCATTGGGCAATATCAAGGATCGCCCGTTTTCACAGATCTGGACAGATGAATCCAATGAATTTCTGATGAAAATGAAAGAAAAGAAAAAACATGTCAAAGGCCGGTGTGCCACCTGCCGGTGGCTGAATATCTGTGCCGGCAATTTCAGGGCCAGAGCCGAATCCGTGGCCAACGACCCCTGGGATTCAGATCCGGCGTGCTATCTGACGGACCAAGAAATTTCAAAGGAGAAATAAGATGCTGTTTCCCGATTACAGACCCCGGCGGATGCGGGCCACACCCACCCTCCGGCGCATGATCCGGGAGACGCTTCTCTCCCGGAACGATCTGATTCAACCGATGTTTGCCATCCCAGGCAACAAGATCAAAAAACCCATTGAATCCATGCCCGGTCATTTTCAGATGTCTGGTGATTATGTTGTCGAGATGGCAAAACAGGCCAAAGAGGCGGGCATTCCCGCCATCATTCTGTTCGGTATTCCGGACAAAAAAGACCCCTTGGCCACCCGAGCCTATGCAGATGACGGGATCGTCCAGAAAACCGTGGCCAAAATCAAAGATGCGGTATCGGATCTTACCGTGATCACGGATGTGTGTCTGTGCGGTTACACAGATCACGGCCATTGCGGGGTGGTGGATAACGGCATCATCGACAATGACGCATCTTTGGACCTGCTGGCAAAAGTGGCGCTGTCCCACGCCAAAGCCGGCGCCGACATGGTGGCCCCGTCCGACATGATGGACGGCCGGGTCGCAGAGATCCGCCAGACACTGGATGAAGACGGATATGATCACATACCGGTCATGTCCTATGCCGTGAAATATGCATCCGCGTTTTACGGGCCGTTTCGCCAGGCCGCCGACTCATCCCCGCAGTTCGGAGACCGGAAAACCTATCAGATGGATCCGGCCAATGCCATGGAAGCCATCAGGGAAGCCACCATGGATATTGAAGAAGGGGCGGACATCATCATGGTCAAACCGGCCCTGGCCTATCTGGACATTATTTTACGCCTGAAGCAGGAAATCGATCTGCCCATTGCCGCGTACAATGTATCCGGAGAATACAGCATCATGAAGGCGGGAGAAATGATGGGATGGGTGGATGCCACCGCATTGATTCTGGAAACTCTGACTGCGATCAAACGGGCCGGGGCGGATATGATCCTGACCTATTCCGCCATTGACGTGGCCCGCGCTCTGGAGGCATCATGACCCATCCCGGAACCCATCACCAACCGTCTTTTGTCCATGGCGGCAAGACCGATCACCCTGCCGGCGCGCATACCCTGCGCCTGGTGGCATGGGAAACCACCCGGCGCTGCAATCTTTCCTGCAAGCACTGCCGGGCCGTGGCCGAAGATCACCCCTATGAAAACGAACTGACCACCCGGCAAGCGTATACCCTGCTGGATCAGATCCGGGAAGTGGGCACGCCCATCATTATTCTCACCGGCGGAGAGCCGCTGCTTCGAGAAGATATTTTCGACATTGCCGCCTATGGCAACCGTATCGGACTGCGCATGGTCATGGCCCCCAACGGTACATTGCTCACACCTGAAATTGTCGAAAAACTCAAGCAAAGCGGCATCCAGCGCATCAGCGTAAGTCTGGACGGAGCCTCCCCGCAAACCCATGATGATTTCAGGGGGTTGGATCACGCGTTTGATGATGCGATCCGGGGAATCAAGTTTGCCAAAGCCGCCGGCCTGGAGTTTCAGATCAACACCACCATTACCAAAACCAATCTGAAAGAAATCCCTGCCATTCTGAAGCTGGCCGAAGATCTGGGTGCTGTGGCCCACCATATTTTTCTGCTGGTGCCCACAGGCCGGGGAAAATATATCGTGGATTCAGGCATTGATGCCGTCGAATATGAGCAGACCCTGAACTGGTTCTATGACCAGCGGGATAAAACCCCGCTCCAGTTGAAAGCCACCTGTGCCCCCCATTATTACCGGATTCTGCGCCAGCGGGCGCACGCCGAAGGAAAAACCGTGTCTTTTGAAAGCCATGGTCTGGATGCGGTCACAAGGGGATGTCTGGCCGGCACGGGTTTCTGCTTTATTTCCCATGTGGGCCGGGTGCAGACCTGCGGATTTCTGGATGTGACCTGCGGCAATATCCGGGAAGCATCGTTTAAAGATGTCTGGGAAAACTCCCGGGTGTTCAATGAATTAAGAGAGTTTTCTAATTTGACGGGTAAATGCGGTGCATGTGAATACAAGCGGGTCTGCGGCGGTTGCCGTGCCCGGGCCTATGAAGCCACGGGCAGCTACCTGGCCGAAGAACCGTTGTGTACTTACCAGCCTTCAAAAAAAGCGTGACATCACGGATTTTGATCATTTGATCTTTTTTTTGTGCGCATGTCAATGGCATTCAATGTCAGGGTGATGGGCCGGTCTTCCGCAGACCGGCTGTCACACCGCACCGGCCCGGGTTTCCGGAAATGATCCGCACCCGGTTTGGCTGCCAGCCATTTTTCACGCATTCCTTTAAATACCCGGAATGCATTGGATGACAAATCCACCAGACTTTTTTCCATGACCAGTTCCAGCCGGCCTTTGCGTTCTTCCAGATGCATCAGCCGGGCAATGGGAATGCCGATGGGTTCCCAGTTTTCAAACGGCTGTTCCAGATTTTTAATGGCTGC
This sequence comes from Desulfotignum balticum DSM 7044, assembly GCF_000421285.1. GTDB lineage: Bacteria > Desulfobacterota > Desulfobacteria > Desulfobacterales > Desulfobacteraceae > Desulfotignum > Desulfotignum balticum. The sequence continues at coordinate 1,838,939 of NZ_ATWO01000001.1, read as the reverse complement.
CATCTGGCCGGTTTTCCCATGGGCCATCAAATGAAACGCGGTCATGCCCAGGTTATAGGTATAATGACAATCAAACGCGGTGGGATCGCAACCCCGGCCGTCATATCCATAAAAATGGGTCTGAATTTTGAAATCCGGTTCCGACCGCCGGAAAATTTCTTTGACCGGACCGGGAATCTCCTGATCCGGTTCCAGAAGTCCGGCAGTGACCAGGGCCTGTTTCAGGGTTTTCAATGACATGATGCCCGGTTTGACCAGAAGATAGACTGAATTTGGATCGTTGAACAACGCCGGGGCATACCGGTCGGGATCCAGATTCCGTGACCGCATGAAAGACTGGTAATAGGACTGGCTGATACCGATTTTATAGCGGCCCTGTTCTTTGAGCGCCCCTAAATATTCCTTGACCATATCCATGATAATTTTTTCCGTTCTGACCTGGGAAAACTGGAAATTGCCGTGGAAATCCCGTTCCACCAGAAGCCCGGCCTGAAAAAAATCCGGCAGTTGATTGAACAGCTCATCATCTCTTACGTTCCAGATGGGGAATGGATGGCTGTCCATCATCCCCTGGCTGATGCGGCGCAGATAATCCAGTTTTTCATTCAACGTCGGAAAGGTTCGATGAAAATCCAGATCATGAATGGTGTTGAAATCCGCGATAATTTTGTTGAGCTTGATGATGAATATCTGGATCTCATTGATAAATTCCAGAATCCCTTCCGGAATGATCATGATCCCGTAATTTTTACCAAATGCCGCACGCCGGACAATGGCATCACAGATCACCCGGGACAGATGGCGCAGCGTGATCCCGAAGGCGGTAAAATCCGTTTCCCCGGTCTCCTGCGCTTTTTTAAGGCGTTCTTCATCCGTGTACGCAGCCAGTTCTTCGCCGATGAACGCCAGATTGGCATGGGTCTGCAACGCCGCCTCCAGGGTCAGGTGGCTGGCCACCCGGCCCATGACCTTGCACACATGCCAGTATTTCACATCTGATGCGGCATCCGATGCCAGATGACTGATATTCTGGGCAAAAGATCTGGCGGCGGAATGAAACCCGAACGGAACCGCCAAAAGGCAGGTACCGTCATCGCTTTTCACCTGAATGTCCCCGTCAATAGTTTTGGGGACCCCGACCACATGAATGCCGGCAGACTTGAAATGCTGGGCTAAAAATGCGGCATTGGTGTTGGAATCATCCCCGCCGATGATCACGATCCCCTCCAGGTTCAGGGATTGACAGGTTTTTAAGGCCTGATCCATTTTTTCAGACGTATCGATTTTGGTCCGTCCGGTCCGGATCATGGAAAACCCGCCCATATGCCGGTGCGCATCCACCATTTTTTCAGTGATTTCCACACAACTGGATTCCAGCAGACCGTCGGGTCCCAGCACAAACCCGTATAAACAGGAATCCGGATGATTGGTTTTCATGGCATCATACAACCCGGCAATCACGGTGTGCCCCCCGGGTGCCGGTCCTCCGGAAAACACCACACCAATCCGCCGGGGTTTGCAGAATGCCGTTTTTTCCTGTATCGACATGTCCGGCCGGGCAGCCACTTTTTGAACACAATTATCAATAATGCCGGGCAGCATTCGCCGGGCTTCAGAATTATCGGCAAACCGGTATTGAGGCTGGTCTGTCATTTCTGTAAGACCGGTGTCTAAAACAGCAATCCGTCTGGGCTCAAACGTCTGTCGTTCTTTGGTTTCCGAATTTGTATCCAACGTCATCTGCCGGGTTACCGGATGATCGAGCAGTGGTTCAATGGCATCCTCAAAGGTCATATTGACTCCTGTTTAAAAATGGTTTCACCTTGGCATTATCAGATCTCAATTTACCGGCCCGTTCAAGGAAAGTAAAGAAATTCCTGACAATTCAATCCATGGGTTTACAGGGTTGATTTGATCTTTCAAACATTGTAAAAGAGCGGTACACAAACCGGTTATCAAAAAATCTGCCCATCACAAGGAGACACCTGCGTGGTATTCAATTTTTTCAAAAGAAAAACCAGAGATAAAGAGCAAGAAAAACTGAAAAAACAAGCACAGCTCAAAGAACAGGAGCGACTCAAAGAACAGGAACGGTTGAAGGAAGAAGAACGACGTAAGGAAAATGAACGGGTCAAAGAAAAACTACTGTCTGAAGAACCGGACAAAAAAGGAATATTCAGCCGCCTAAAATCCGGCCTGACCAAAACCCGGGAAGTCCTGAACACGGATATCAATGCCCTGTTCAAATCCAGCCGCAAAATTGACGACGCCCTTTTTGAGGAACTCGAAGAGGTGTTGATTACCGCAGATCTGGGCATGGACATCACCATGGAAATGATGGACCGGATCCGGAAAAAAGCCGGCCGCCTGTCCACGGCGGACCAGCTCAAAGCGGTACTTAAACAAGAACTCATTGCTCTGTTTCCCGGCAAAGAAGATCCTGAAACCGCCCCTGCCCTGCCCCGGCCCCATATCATCATGGTAGTGGGTGTCAACGGCACCGGCAAGACCACCACATTGGGCAAACTGGCCACCCGGTTCACCCGGGAAAATAAAAAAGTGCTCATTGCCGCTGCGGATACGTTCAGGGCTGCCGCCATCGAACAGGTGGGGATCTGGGCGGATCGGGCCGGTGCCACCATCGTACGCCATAAACAGGGCGCAGATCCGGCTGCCGTGGCCTATGACGGGGTGGAAGCCGCCATGGCCCGGGGCATGGATGTGCTGCTCATTGACACGGCCGGCCGGCTCCATACCCAGAAAAACCTGATGGAAGAGCTGAAAAAGATCAAACGCACGGTGGAAAAAAAAATGCCCGGTGCCCCCCATGAGGTGCTCATGGTGCTGGATGCCACCACCGGTCAGAACGCCATTTCCCAGGCAAAAATGTTCCATGAGGCCGTGAACCTGACCCAACTGGCGTTGACCAAACTGGACGGTACGGCCAAAGGCGGGATTGTGGCGGCCGTGGCCGGAACCCTGCACCTGCCGATCCGGTACATCGGTGTGGGAGAAAGCATGGATGATTTACAGGAGTTTGACGCAGTCCGGTTTGTCAATGCCCTGTTTGATTAAGCACAGGGTATAATCATTATAAAAATTTATGTATGCATTGATTTGATTTATTCATACCACGAAGCGCACGAAGGACACGAAGAAACCCCTCCTTCGTGTCCTTCGTGTCCTTCGTGCGCTTCGTGGTAAAAGGATTGGACAGATCTGAAAGGAGCAACCGTGTTTGGCATTGAAAATTATGCCGGGTTTCTGGCGGCCGCCATTATACTGAACCTGACCCCCGGGACCGACACCCTGTATATTCTGACCCGGAGCATTGCTCAAGGGTCCCGTGCCGGACTGGTGTCTGTGGCCGGGATCATGTCCGGGTGCGTGGTGCATGTGCTGGCCACTGCATTTGGCTTGTCTTTGATTTTGTCCACATCGGCCACGGCCTTTTTTCTGGTAAAATGGGCCGGTGCGATCTACCTGATTTTTCTGGGCGTCAAGGCCCTGACCACCCGGACACCGGCATTTGAAAACCAGAACCGCCGATTTTCACACAACGATTTGATCACCATTTACAGGCAGGGAATGATCACCAATATACTCAACCCCAAAGTGGCATTGTTTTTTCTGTCTTTTTTACCCCAGTTCATCAATCCGGACCATGCATCAGGCCCTTTGCCGTTTCTGGTTCTGGGCGGGACATTTCTTGTCACCGGTACGCTGTGGTGCCTGATGTTAACCCGGGCTGCCACCCGGATGACCCATATGCTTCGGGAAAATACCGGCATCGGCATCTGGATGCAGAAAATATCCGGCATCGTTTTTATCGGATTCGGCGTGAATCTGATCTTAAATTCCCGATAATGATGGTTGAGCAACGCCCAAAAAAAGAATTTTTGAAACCAATGAATTCAATGGGTGAAAAACTTTCTGCGCATCCGGTCAAAGTGATCGGTCAGCACTTTTCTTCGAAACGCTCCCATGGCTTTTGTGTCCCGTCCGGGAATCAGGTCGGACAGCTTCCGGATCTCTTCCACCATACTGGAGACCTCTTCATTCCAGTCCCCTTTGTCCATGGCACCATACCACAACCGGAATGTCTGGGCATAAAGCCGATCGGAAATTTCTTTTAACACCGGATTGCCTGCAGCCTCATGAATCATGTTTCGAAGGTCGGTGTCCACAGCAACCAACGCTTTCCGATCTTTGTTGTCAAACAGGGCCGCACATCGCTCTTTAATCGTCTTGAGTACGATCCGATGCGAATCGTTGAGTTGATTCGCAGCCAGCTGGATTTCCAGGACTTCGCATTCAAACCGCACCTGGAACACATGCATGATTTTGTTGAATTCGATTTCCGTCACCATGCTGCCGGTTCGAGGAATAATCCGGACCAGCTGTTCCCATTCCAGACGGTTGAGCACATTTCGGACCGGTGACCGGCTGACCTCAAACTCCTGTGCCAGCACGTTTTCGTTGAGAATCTGACCGGGTTGATATTCCATGTACAGAATTCGATCCCGCAGGATATTAAACATGTTTGGTTTCATAATCCACTGCCTTGTTTGTTGCAGTCAGCATCCGTTTGAACCTGATTACGGGCGGATACACTTTTTATGGCCCGGTCCAATAAAAAAGCTTGACATGAAAATTCACCCACTGGTATACCACTAACAAGATTAATGATAAAAATAAAGGTATTTTTACAGAAATACAATTCTTTTCCACCCATAACACATCACCGGAGGGCAATGACAGTCTATCGCATCCATAGAAAAACCCAGGCCTGGTATGGAGAATCCATCGGCATCCTGATTCTGGATGCTGCCTATCCCTGCGTTCCCGGCAATGTGGGTAACGCCAGCACGTTTCCTTTTCCGGTCCGGTATGAAAGAGTGACCGGTGCTTCCATCGACCGGCTGCTCAACCAGCAGGATCCCACGTTGGCGGAACCGTTCATCCAGGCGGCAAAAAACATCCAGGACCAGGGTGTGAAGGCCATTACCGGCGCCTGCGGATTCATGGCTCTGTTTCAGCGGGAAGTGACCGCAGCCGTGGAAATCCCGGTCTTTTTATCCAGTCTTTTGCAGATTCCATTGATCTATCAGATGACCCAAAAACCCATCGGTATCATCACCGCCAATGCATCCAGTTTAAAAAAAGCCCATTTTGATGCAGTCAACGTGACCCCGGACATTCCGGTGATCATCGCAGGCATGGAAACCCAGCCGGAATTTTCCAGCGCCGTACTCGAAGAAAAAGGGACCCTGGATTCTGATAAAGTTCAGGATGAGGTGGTTTCCACAGCCAAAACAATGGTGAACGATCATCCGGACATCGGAGCCGTGGTGCTGGAATGCAGCGACCTGCCCCCTTATGCCCATGCGGTTCAGGCCGCGGTACAGCGTCCGGTGTTTGACTTTTTCACCATGATTCAGTATATCCACACTAGCTTGGTAAGAACCCCTTTTACCGGGTTTATGTAACACAACCACATAATTTGCAAGGAGGAAGAGATGAAAAAAGGACGAAGGCTCATTCAGGGACTGATGGTGCTGACAATCAGTGCGATGCTTGTGACAGCCGCACCGATCCAGGCCAAAGCGGAAAAGACATTTAAATGGCAGCCGTCATCCTGGCTGTCCTCGGGCATCAGCTGGGATACCATCAATGATATCTCCAAAAAAGTGACCGAAAAGACCAATGGACGTCTGACCATGACCCCCAGCTCTCCGGGCGCCATCGTACCGGTGCCGGAACAGCTGGAAGCCGTAAGCATGGGTATTATGCAAGCCACCTTTATCTGGCCGGGATATTTCCCCGGACAGCTGCCTGTGGCATTTATGCATGGGGATTGCTTTGCGGCCCCGCATTCCATTGCTGAACTGCGGTATCTGTATGAAGAATACGAAGACGGCAAGATCATGAAGATCCTGAGAGACGCTTATGCCGAACATGGGGTCTACCTGGTGGGCAACCTCTACTGGACCCTGGACAACCTGATGATCTCCAAAGTCCCCATCAACGGCGTGGATGACATCAAAGGCAAAAAGTTCCGTTCCTCCGAACTGATTGCTCTTCAGCTGGCCGAACTGGGCGCCGGCACCATCTGGGTTCCCGGAGATGAAATCTACACCATGCTGTCCACCGGTGCTGTGGATGCCATCACCTTTTCCCATGCTGCTGACATGGTGGCCATGGGGTTCCATGAAGTGACCAAATACTGGATTAAATACCCCACCGCTGTGGGACCGGCTGCAGATGCCCTGATCGTGAACATGAAAGAATGGGAAGCAATGCCCCAGGATCTGAAAACCATTCTGGCCAGTGCGGTTGCCAACGGCAGTTACAGAAACGAGACCGAAGCGGACAAAGAGATTGCCAAAGCCTGGGATTTTGTTGAAAAACAGGGCATTGAAATCATTGAATGGTCTGAAGAAGATGCGGTTAAACTGGCCGGCACCGCCCGGAAAGTGGTACCTGAAAAATACCTCAAAGACGAATCCTTTAACGAAATTTTCAAAATCGTTGAAAAATGGGCCATGGAAATGGGGTACTGGGCAGAATAGCGCTCAAATCGTAAGAATCGGCTGAAAAGCCCAAAGAAACGATAAAGCCTCCTTCGTTCGCTGGTGGGGGCTTTATCGCTTCTGATGACAATCGATCATAGAAAGAGGTAAAAAATGAGACGTGTCCTGGCATTCATCGACAGTGTCAGCGAATGGAGCGGGAAGCTGGTCAGCTGGCTGATCATGTTCATCATGGGTTTCCTGCTCATTGAAGTGGCATTGCGGTTTTTATTCAACGCTCCGACCATCTGGATTCATGAACTGTGCATGCATTTGTTTGGATTCTTTTCCGTGCTTGCCGGGGCCTATGTTCTTCTGCACAAACAACACGTAAAAATCGATATTATCTACCTGCAGTTTTCCCCCCGGGTCCGGGCCGCCATTGATACGGTGACGTATATGATTTTTTTCATGTACATCGGGACCATGTTTTATTACGGCAGTGTCCTTGCCATCCGGGCCGTGGAATTGAACCAGACCGTATCACCATCTCCCTGGGGATCTCCGATATGGCCCCTGAAAATAGCGTTGCCAGTTGCGGCCCTGTTGCTGCTGCTCCAGGGGCTGGCTGATTTCATCCGCACGGTTAACTTCGCTGTGACCGGAAAGGAGATGTCATGACTTTTGAATGGCTACCCATTATCGTTCTGGTCGCAGGCCTCATGTTCGGGCTGATCTCAGGGTTTCCCATGGCTTTCACCCTGGGCGGCAGCTCCATTGTGGCCTCCTGGATTTTCATCGGATTTGACAGTCTGCCTTATGTGGCCACCAATACATTCGGCATGATGACCAATGTGATTCTCATTGCCATGCCGTTGTTCATTTTCATGGCCTGTGTGCTGGAAAAATCCGGGGTGACCCATGATTTGTATAATTTCATGCACCAGCTTTTAGGGTCCCTGAACGGGGGCCTGGCCATGGGCACCATTGCCATCTGCGCCATCATCGCGGCCATGTCCGGGGTGAGCACCACCGGCGTGGTGACCATGGGAATTATCGCGCTGCCCATCATGCTTAAAATGAAGTATGACAAAAGCATCGCCATCGGCCCGATTCTGGCCGGCGGGGCTCTGGGCCTGCTGATTCCCCCCAGTGTGTCCCTGGTCATCTACGGCATGATCGCCCGGGTGTCCATCGGCCGCCTGTTTGCCGGTGCCATCATTCCCGGACTGATCCTGGTGTTCCTGTACATGGCCTATGTCGGGATCCGTTGCTACCTGAACCCCAGCTTGGGACCGGCCCTGCCCAAAGAAGACCGGGTCCCCTTTATTGAGAAGCTGAAACTGGCCAAGAGCCTGGTGCTGCCCGTGCTGATCATCGTTTCGGTATTGGGATCCATTTTCGCCGGGCTGGCTTCTCCCACGGAAGCCGCCGCTGTCGGGGCCGGGGGTGCGGTGCTCAGCGCCGCCATCAACCGGCGCCTGTCCTGGGACGTGCTCAAGGATGCCTGCTTCCGCACCATGTCCATCAACGGCATGATCATGTGGATTCTGTTCGGGGCTGCCTGCTTTACCAGTATCTTTTTCCGCACCGGCGGCCAGGGCCTGATCGGTGACATGATGCTGGGCCTTGAAAACAAATGGCTCATCTTTGGAATTATTATAGCCACCCTGATCGTTCTGGGGTGCTTCCTGGACGAAATCACCCAGATAATGATCACGGTGCCGGTGTTTCTGCCTATCATAGTCCATCTCGGATATGACCCGGTCTGGTTCGGGGTGCTGTTCATGACCCAGGTGCAGATGGATTATCTGACCCCGCCCTTCGGGTTCACCCTTTTCTATCTCAAGGGGGTGGCACCGCCCGAGGTGAGTATGGCGGATATCTACAAATCGATTATGCCATTCCTTTGCATTCAGCTGTTTGTGTTGCTGCTGATCCTGTTCTTTCCGCAGATCGTTCTGTGGCTGCCCGAAGAGGTGTTTGCCCTCAGATAAACACTGTAAAATCAGATATTCACAAGGTTAAAACCATGACACTTACGCTGGATTCCAGGCCACACATATCTGGAATCCAGCGTTTTTTTTAAAAGGAAACCATCATGAATTTTACTCACAGCATCACCACGGTTGACACGCACACCATGGGCGAACCCACCCGGGTGGTCACCGCCGGCATGGCGCATATTCCCGGAAACCAGATGATCGATAAAAAAAACTGGCTGTCTGAACACCGGGATCATATCCGGCAGATGCTCATGCTGGAACCCCGGGGTCACCAGGACATGTTCGGGGCCATTCTCACGGAACCGGTCACAGACGAAGCTGATGCCGGCGTGATCTTCATGGACAGCGGCGGATATCTGGACATGTGCGGCCACGGCAGCATGGGGGCTGTGGTGGTGCTTCTGGAAACCGGGATGCTGTCCGGAGACATTCAGGAAAAAAGCAACCTCCGGACCCTGGCTTTGGATACCCCGGCCGGCCTGATCCATGCCCGGGCTGTGATTAAAGACAACCGGGTGACCAGCGTCACCATCCAAAACCGGGACTCTTTTTTTTGTGAATCCATGGAGATCGAGCTGGATGCCATCGGCAAAGTCCCGGTGGATATTGCTTATGGCGGCAATTATTTTGCCCTGGTCAATGCCGATCACCTGAACCTGCCGGTGACACGTGTCCATATCGATGCATTGAAAGCCCTGGGGCTGGCCATTCGCGATGCGGTGAATCAGCGATTCCACTTTAGTCATCCTGTTTCAGGCCAGCTGGCCTCCGTGGCATTGACCGAAATTTATGAAAACACGGATCCCCCCCGGAACATCGTGGTGTTCGGAACCGGGCAGGTGGACCGATCCCCCTGCGGCACCGGCACCAGCGCCAAAATGGCGTTTCTGCATCATAAAGGTCGGCTCAAACCGGAAGAACCCTATGCCTACCAAAGTGTATTCGGCACCCAGTTTATGGGAAAAATTTTAAGGGAAACCAGGGTGGGAGACCGGCCCGCCATTGTGCCGGAAATCACCGGCAATGCCTGGATCACCGGATTTCATCAATTTGTGGTGGATGCCACCGACCCATACGCATTCGGATTCAACATCCAGGCGACCTGACCGTTCTGCTGTCATTGCCCCGGCAGTTGAAATTGCACAAGGCCATTTGGTCAATTTATGTTTGGGACAGGCGGATGTTTGAAAACAAACACTTCAGTTGATGCCATGAAACGGCAAACACACCTCGTCGATCAGAGCCGGCAGTTGCGTTTGCCTGATGTTCAAAACCTTTAATGAGAACGCGATCCCATCGGTATTCATGCGTTCCAGCTCCTGTCCCATGACAAACCGGGAATAGATCAGATCGGCCAGATAGACCAGAGCGGTCAATTCCGGCTGTTTGTCTGCCAGTTCAGGTTCATGATGCCGGGCAATGGGATCATGCAAAATTTCGGGCAATGACCAGTCTTTGGCAAGAGACATGCCAATTTCCGAGTGGTTGGTGTCAAAACACGCTTTTTCAACACTTAGAAAATCCTGGGCCTTACAAAAAATATCCCGATAAAAATATGGCCGGAATTGCCCCACATACTGATCAAGAACCACTTTTCCGATATCGTGAAGCAGCCCGGCTGTATAGGCAACCGATGGAGATATCTGTCTGGATATTCGCTGCGCCATTTTTTCACAGGCCATGGCCATGCCAACTGAATGGGTATAAAGCCCGCCTTTGCAAAGCGAGTAACCATGCGTTTCATCACAAAACACATCTTTCATGGTTGCGGATAATACCAGCTGTAGAAACTGTTTTTCACCCAGCAGGACCAAGGCACGATCAATGGAATCCGCTTTCATTTTAAAGCTGAAAAACACATTATTGCAAAGCTGAATGACCCTGGCACTGATCACCTGGTCCTGTCTGACCTGTTTTGCCATATCTTTCAGGCTGCCAGGGGGTTCCCCCGTCAATGGGTTCCGGAAGAAGCAGATGCTGAAATCCTCCGACTTCTGCGACTGGATCCCACAATGCCACCCCCACACAACTGCCCAGATAGGCATCCAGGACAAGGGGCTGCTTTCTGGATATCACAAAACTTCCGGAGGACACAATCTGCCGCTGTCTGGCTGTCATCTCACCCACCAGTCCTTTCCGGATTCAGAAACGGCTTTCTGCTTGCAAGCCCCGGGAAGGTTTGCCGGGCAATTCGGGTTTCAGCGGGATCCGTCGAGGTCGTTACTATCGCCTCCTCATCCCCGGCCCCGGCCAGAACCGTGCCCCAGGGATCTATCACCATGCTGTGACCGACAAACTGGATGTTGTTGTTCATTCCGCAGCAGTTGGCACAAACCAGGTGACACTGATTTTCCAGGGCCCGGGTCCGGTTCAGCATAATCCAGTGCTCAAGCCGGGGATAGGGCCAGGCCGAACACACCAGAAACATCGTGGCGCCCTGATCCACCATGGCCCGGAACAGCTCGGGAAACCGCAGGTCAAAACAGGTGGCCATGCCCAGATATCCGAACGGCGTGTCCACGACCACGGGTGTGTCTCCAGGGGTCAGAATCTGTGTCTCTTGTGACTGAAATCCGAACAGGTGAATTTTCCGGTAGACCGCCAGAATGTCTCCATCTGCCGATACCAGCACACTGGTGTTGTACAGACGGTCTTTATCCTTTTCAACAAAACTGCCGGTGTGCAGCATCACATTCATCTCTTTTGCCAGGATTTTCAGGCGAGTGATCAGCGGGCCGTCCAGGGTCTGGGCATCGGCCTCATACCGGTCAAAGCACATGAATCCGGTCTGCCAGATTTCCGGCAAAATCACCAGATCCGCATCCGGGCATGACCGAATGGCTTTTTCCGCTTTTTCAAACATGGCTTCCGGGTCATTTTCAATCACAGAAAGCTGAATGGCGGCAATTTTCATGACACCTGTCTTTGTATGATTCATATGATTGACTCTACTGTCATTTTTTGAGACATCTTTTCATCTTGTATCGCCCTGAAACGTTGATCATACCATTTTTTCTCAAGGCCAACCATTATTATTTGCTTGGACCAATAAATTAAAACCGATGTTTGCATTTGATTCAAAATGATGTTTATATACAAACATCCTGTTTGAAACATTTTTAATCAAAGGGTCTTATGCATTTTTTTCCCATCCGCACCCGGTTGATCGCTGCGCTCACCCTGATCCTGCTGTCGGGTTTTTTCATCACCAATGTCATCTCCTACCGGGCATCCAAACACCAGATTCATTCATCCATTGTTGAATCCAGCCTGCCGCTGGCCCGGGACAACATCTATTCGGAAATCCAGCGAGACCTGATGCGGCCGATTTTCGTTTCTTCGCTCATGGCCAATGACACCTTTCTCAAAGACTGGGTTGCAGCCGGTGAAAAACAGACGGGCCCCATCATCCGGTATCTGACTGAAATTCAGGAAAAATACGGGTTTTTCTCTTCATTTTTCGTGTCTGATATCACGAAAAACTATTATCATTTCAAAGGAATCCTTAAACAGATCCATCCCGATGACGACCATGACATCTGGTATTACCGGTTCAAGGAAAAAAATATTCAATATGATCTGGATGTGGACACCAACGAAGCTGAACAGAACCATCTGACCATTTTCATCAATCACCGGCTCACCTCGGATGAAGGCAGTTTTATGGGGGTGGTGGGTGTGGGGCTTGACTTCGACCGGGTGGCATCACTTCTGGAAGATTACAAAGCCAAATATGATAGAAATATTTACATGGTCAGTCCGGACGGCATTATCCAGGTCCATACCGATCAATCCAAAATTCTGACCACCTCCATTTTTGATCAGCCGGGGCTGGGAGACATTGTCCAAGATATTTTTGCAGCAAAAAACCAGCCGGCGTTTTTTGAATATGATGCCCACGGCAATCACATTCTTTTAACCAGCCGGTTTGTGGAAGAACTGGACTGGTACCTGCTGGTGGAACAGGATGAAACCCTGGCGCTTAAATCAATTCAAACCACGTTTGTGCAAAACTTTTTCATCGGCCTGGGCATCACCCTTATCACTATTTTGTTCGCCATTATGGTGATCAATTATTTCCAGCATCAACTGGAAATAATGGCCACCACGGACAAAATGACCAAAGCTTACAACCGTCGGGAATTTGAGCGGCGGTTTCATTTTCACACCGATGCCAACCGCAGGAAAACCATGGACTTAAGTATCATTCTGTTTGACATTGACCGATTGAAAGAACTCAATGATACCCGAGGGCATCTGGCTGGAGATCAAATCATAAAAAACATTGCCGGCATTGCCGCCGCAATCATTCGGGACAATGACATGCTGGTCCGGTGGGGGGGAGATGAATTTGTCATCCTCACGCTGGGAGACACGGATCAGGCAATTTCCATCGCCGGCCGGCTACTGGACGCGGTTCAGGCCCATGATTTTCTGAAGGAATCTACAGAAGGCGGTATCATTCAGATGTCCATCTCCTGCGGTGTAACGGGCTTCGTGGAAGGCGATACCCTGGACACGGTGATGGCCCGGGCCGACAACGCCCTTTACCAGGCCAAAAGAGAGGGGCGCAACCGCGTTGTCCTGGCAACCGATGCAGGTTGATCAAGACCCCAGCAGGGCCAGAAACCGGTCTTCATCCAGCACCGGGACCCCCAGATCCTTTGCCTTGGCCAGTTTGGACCCCGCCTGTGTTCCCGCCACCAGATAATCGGTGTTTTTTGACACACTGCCGGTCACTTTCGCTCCCAGAGACAGAAGCTGTTTTTTGGCTTCGGACCGGGTCATGGCGGTCAGGGTGCCGGTAAGCACCAGGGTTTTACCGGCAAACACATGGTCTTTTTCTTCAGCCGGCCCAGCCAGTGAATTCACGATTTCCACGCCGCTGTCCCGGAGCTGGGTGACCAGGGCACGATTTTCAGCATTGGCAAAAAATCCGGCAATGGCATCGGCTGTGATGGCCCCCAGGCCGTGAATTCCTTCCAGGTCTTCCCTGGAAGCAGCCATGAGATCATCCAGGGTCAAAAAATTTTGGGCCATAAGCCGGGCCGCATGTTCACCGGTATGATCGATGCCCAAAGCGAATATAAACCGGTGCAGCGGGATCTGCCGGGATTTGTCAATGGCTGTGATCAAATTATGGGCGGATTTGTCCGCCATCCGTTCCAAAGGAATCAATTGTTCCTTTTTCAGCGTGAACAGGTCTGCAAATGAGGTAAGCAGCCCTTCATCCACCAGTTGTTCCACCAGTTTTTTCCCTAACCCCTCGATATCAAATCCTTTTTTGGACGTAAAATGTCGGATCCGTTCTTTCCGCTGGGCCGGGCAGGCCGCGTTGATGCATTTGACGGCCGCCTCCCCTTCCAGACGCTGGACAAGGGAATGGCACACCGGGCAGTGCGACGGCATGTGAAAAATCTGTTCTTCACCCGTGCGCTCTGCTGTCAGAATCTTTACCACCTTGGGAATCACATCTCCGGCCCGGGTGACCAGGGCCGTGTCTTTGATGCGGATATCTTTTTTCACAATTTCATCCATGTTGTGCAGCGTGGCCCGGGACACGGTCACACCGCCCACCTGAACCGGTTCCAGTACGGCCACCGGGGTCAGGGTCCCGGTGCGGCCCACCTGAACCAGAATATCCGTGATCCGGGTGATCTTTTCCACCGCAGCGAATTTATAGGCAATGGCCCATCTGGGGCTTTTTATTTTCTCTCCTAAGGCCTGCTGCATGGGTATCGGTTCCACCTTGATCACCATACCGTCGATTTCATAGGGCAGGTCCGGCCGGATCTCAATCAGTTCTTTGTAAAATTCCAGGGTCTGTTCAATGGAGATCTTTTTTTTCACCAGCGGATTCACCGGAAACCCTAAGTCCGTCAAAGCATCCAGCAATTCGGACTGAGAATCAAATGACAGCCCTTCCACCTGCCCCCGGCCATACACAAACAGATCCAGGGGCCGGGACGCGGTAATGGCGGAATCCAGTTGACGCAACGATCCGGCGGCGGCATTTCTGGGATTGGCAAACACGGAATCACCGGAACTTTTCCGTTTCCGGTTCAATGTGTCAAAACCGGCCCGGGATATGAACACTTCCCCCCTGACTTCCAGCAGGCGCGGGCAGGCACGGATGTCGGTTCTCAGGCCCAGAGGCACGGACCGGATGGTGCGCACGTTGTCTGTGACCACCTCTCCCACAAACCCGTCTCCCCGGGTCACGGCCTGAACCAGGACCCCGTTTTCATACCGGAGCTCAATGGCCACCCCGTCCAGTTTGGGCTCGGCCGTGTACCATATCTCTTTTTGACCGGTATTTTTCTGAATCCGGGCATGGAAATCCAGAATACCCTGATGGGAAAACGCATTGTCCAGACTGAGCATGGGAACGGTGTGTTCAGCATGTTCAAACGCGGGCAGGGGCGCGCCGCCGATTCGCCGGGTGGGAGAATCCGGTGTGACCAGGTCGGGATAGGCGGTTTCCAGGTGGATGAGCTCCTGCATGAGCCGGTCATATTCTGCATCGGAAATTTTAGGATCATCCAGGACATGGTAATAATAATTATGGTCATTCAATAACTTTTGAAGCTGTCTGACCTGTGCTTTAATGTGCGCGTCCATCACCGGCCTTTCATTGTCCATCATCCATCATTGGCAAAGACTGGGTTTCAGCCAGGTGCCGGGCAAATCCCAGAATCGCGTCACAGGCATCCTGCCGGGCCGCTTTAAAACGGGACCGCCGGAAACCCGGGTCCCAGTCCCCGGCGGCCAGGCTGTCAGACACCACCAGCAACGCAGCCACATCCACATTTTGAAACGCGGCCACGGAAAACAATGCGGAACATTCCATTTCCACGGCAATGGCGCCCTGATCCCTGAACCAGGCGATTTTTTTAGGTGTTTCCCGGTAAATGGCATCTGTGGTCCACACCGGTCCCTGGGCGCACACCAGTCCCTGGGTGTCCAGATGATCTGCCAGCTGTTTACTGAGATCCGGATTCGGCAACGTTTGCGGCAGGACCGGGTCCAGGGAGGCATAATGCCTGGATGTGCCTTCATCCACCAGGCCTGAGTCCGGAACGATCAAATCACCCACCTGAATATCGGACCGCAGGCTCCCGCACCATCCCAGAATCAGAATCTGTTTTGCGCCTTTGGCCACTAAGGATTCCATCATCATGGCGGCATAGGGAGATCCCACAAACGGTCCGGCCACACTGAATCCCTGTGAATCGGTGATCAGACGGCTGACAAAAAACGGCACAGATCCAAAGGATGTCTCAGCCAGCGCCGGCTGGAGCAGCTTCAGGTCCGCCGCCGTTGACACCATCACCGCCACCGGCCCTAAAGAGGGGGCCTGCCTTGTCCCTAAGGGCGGTATCAGGGATGCTTCACTCAGGTCCAACCATGCCGGATAGTTCATCTTTTACCTCATCGATAATGTCGTACAGCCACATGATATCTTCCACAGACAGACGACCGGCCTTGGACGGGGCCCGGTCCGTGCCGTCTTTTTTTTTCAGAATCCTGGGGCCGATCTGAACTTTGGGTTCTCCTTCTCCATACTGTTGAATGGAAATCAAAAGTCCGGTTTCCTCATTTTTCCACTCTTTAATCTTTTTATCTTTATCAGGGTCATAACCCGGCATATGTGTTCTCCTTTACGATTTGTCTGATTTTTAGGATTGATATAAAATTTCAACGTCATGCAATCAAAATTCCCGCAGGATCGATGCGGGTGTCCAGCAGTTTAGCATCCGGTATATCCTTAAGCAGGGTCCGCCATGATTCAGCCAGAAGTGCCATATCCTTTTGCCCGCCCACAGCCCACAGACATCCGCCGCCGCCGGCTCCGGTAAACCGGGCCCCGCACTGATGCGCTTGAGCCGCATCAAACAGTTTTTGACCCATATCATCCAGCACATCCGGGGTCATCTGTTGACGAAGCCGTGTTTCGCTGATCATCAGATCCGCCGCTTCGGCATATTCCTTATTCCGGATGGCCGCGTAAAACGCCCGGGTCATCTCAATGATCCGGGCAAAAACCGTTCTGGTTTTCCCCTGGACAAACGAGGCAACCCACCGGCTGTTGATATCTTTGGACACATGGGGAATGCCGCAGTAAGCCACCCGCATATGCGGAATGAAATTTTTTCGGTCATCATCCGAATCAAACACGGGAAACCGGTCAAACACAGGACCGCCGTGGTCGCCTATTTTCCATGCCCACATATGGGCCCCGCCGAACGCGGCCGCAGCCTGGTCCTGCACCCCGCATGGAACCCCGGCCACACTGGATTCAATATAATGGGCCAGCCAGGCCACCTGGGCCGGATCCACCGGGTTTTCAAACGCCGTATGAAACGCGGCCAGAATGGCCACGGCCGCAGAAGAAGATCCCCCCAGGGCACTTCGGGGCGGGGATGCGGAATCGATATGAATATGAACCCCATGGGCGTTGAAATACTGGGCACAGGCAAACATCAGTCCCATGGGATGATCAAACGGGGCATTGCCATGATCAAATTCAGCAGAATCAAATCCTCTGGACGATACCTTGATTCGGCCCCGGCGATATGGGGTCAATGTCACTTTAGTGCGCAGATCCATTGCCATATTGAATCCCACGGGATTCAGATGGGCCAGGGGCAGATAAAAGGTGGAAATATCCAGGGTCCCGCCGAAATCCACCCGGCAGGGCACCGACACCTTGACAGGACTGTTTTCCAGAATACCACTTATGTCCATACATCATTTCTCAGTCGTTTTAAAAACGTCAATGTTTTAAATTCCCGGGCCATGTGAAAAGCGATAAACGATTCCAGCAGAATCTGT
Source organism: Desulfotignum balticum DSM 7044 (assembly GCF_000421285.1). Classification (GTDB taxonomy): domain Bacteria; phylum Desulfobacterota; class Desulfobacteria; order Desulfobacterales; family Desulfobacteraceae; genus Desulfotignum; species Desulfotignum balticum. The sequence goes on along the minus strand of NZ_ATWO01000001.1, from coordinate 1,821,586 downwards.
CCCTCTTTGACGGCCATGCTGGAGAACCGGATGCGATCCGCTTTTTCAACATGGGTATTGTTCATCCAGAACAATTGCTTTAAAGTGCCCTTGGAAACATCCAGTCCGGATCTGACCCCGTTTACACGGCATTTGGGGCACACGATCTTTCCTTCCCTGAAATCAAACCGCAGCATCTTTTCGGAAATATCATCCAGATGGACATGACAGATACCGCATCTTTCAATGGTGGGTGAAAATCCGGAAATACTCATGAACCGGATCTGAAACAACAGGCTTAACACCTCCTTGGGCATATCGGACCGGTTCAGCATGTCAAAAGAAAACAGCAGCAGATCATACACGTCCGGCTGGGCTTTGCCCTCTTCCAGCCACAGATTCACCATTTCCGTCCAGTAACTGGCATATGCGGTTTTATACACATCATACCGGATATTGGCAAACCCGTTTTCCAGATCCGACTGCACCAGGGTCAACAAAGCGTCTTTGTTCTTTTTGGGCATGCGGCACTGAATATGGTTGAAAGAAAACAGATCCAGGGACCCGGAAAAGCGCTTGACGCTTTTTTTGGCATTCTTGGCCATGACGGTGATCTTGCCTTTGTCTCGGGTCATGAAAGTGATGATGAAATCATGATCCCCATATTCAATCCGTCGCAGCAGAATCGCATCTGTTTTAAAATCGTGCATGTCCGGCTACAGCATGATCTTGATATGGGCATTTTTTTTCAAAGATTCAAGCCACTTGGTGAACTTTTCTTCGGCCTGTTTTTGATACAGAATATCCTGGATTTCGTCTCTGACCTGGTCTATGGCCTGTCCACCGGTCTCAATGATATCTTCCACATAAATGATCTGATGCCCCTGTCCGGTGGTAATGACCCCGGAATATTCCCCTTTTTTCAATGGCTGCACCGCGGTTTTGATGGTGTCATTAAAGGTCTGGATCTCAAACACACCCAGATCTCCGCCGTCATCGGCATTGGGGGCCACAGAAAACTGCCGGGCAGCCTCTGGAAAGGAAAGCCCCTGATCCAGCCGGGACAAAGCCATTCGGGCATCGGCTTCCGTGGCCGCAAGAATATTGCGAAGATGATATTTGCGTTCCTTTTTGAACATTTCCGGATGCGCCTGATAATAGGCATCAATATCAGCCTGGGTCACGATGATCCGGGACCGGATCACCCGATTGACCAGCAATGACTGCATGATATCCTCCCGGACCCGTTCCCGGTATTCTTCCAAAGAGATGCCTTCGGATTCAAGCCCTTTTTCAAGGGCTTCCTGATCCAGACCGTTTTGTTGCTTGAAATTGTCAATGGCGGACGTCACTTCGTCATCGGAAACCGAGATCTGTTGACGGACAGCCTCCTGCCGGGTAAGGGTCCGGTCGATCAGGGTATTGAGCATCTGTTTTTCCATGGCCTCAATCATCTGCTTTTTTTCAGTCTCAGATTTCGGGGAAGATGTCACCTGGGTCAAATAAGGTTGAACCGCTTTGTGCAGCCGGGATAAGGTAATGATGTCATCATTGATCACCGCAACGATCCGATCCACGATTTCCTGGTTTGCCGACACCCACGCGGCTGATCCTAACAGACAGAGTCCTGTCAACCATACAAGGACTTTTTTCATCATGGGGCGTTCCTTTTTGTTCATCTGTTTCATAAACGTTTTTGCTTTCTGATTGCCTGCCAGGCCCAAAAAATCTTTTTTTAAGCCTGGCAATTAATCTGAAACACTACCATTACCGCGTTTTTTGCGCAACACTAAAGCCGGGGGAATGTGTGAACTTTTTTTAAAGGGCCTATTAAAAAAACAGACTGATCCCGGGTCAGAAAAAATGGCAGGCAGCCACATGACAGGTGTCATTTCCCCTGGATATCAATGCCGGCGTTTCCTGCCGGCAAATGTCTGCAACATGGGGACACCGGGTATGAAACCGGCATCCAGAAGGAGGATTTTCCACAGACGGGACCTCACCGGTCAGAATGATCCGCCGGGGTTCGGTATCCGGATCCGGCACGGGCACCGCGGAAAGCAATGCCCGGGTATAAGGATGCCGGGCATTGTCATAGATATCCTGAGCATCCGCCATTTCCACGATCTTTCCCAGATACATCACCCCGATCTGATCCGACATGTGCCGGACCACGGAAAGATCATGGGAAATAAACACATAGGTCAGGCCCAGGGTTTGCTGCAGTTCCAGTAACAGATTTAAAATTTTGGACTGTACCGACACATCCAGGGCCGACACCGGTTCATCACAGATGATGATTTCAGGGTGCATGCTCACGGCCCGGGCAATACCGATGCGCTGGCGCTGGCCCCCTGAAAATTCATGGGGATATCTGGACAGACTGTCTTTGGAAAGGCCCACCTGGGACAGAAGCTGCCGGATCTCCCGGGACAGATGGGATGAATCATGACCGTGAATTCTGTATTTTTCCTCCAGGATCTGCTGAACCGTCTGCCTGGGGTCCAATGATTCATAGGGATCCTGAAAAATCATTTGAAGATGGGTGGCCAGTTTTTTTTTCTGAAAACCAGTCAGATTTGAGATGGATTGTCCCTGAACGGCGACAGACCCGCCGGTGAGATCGTACAGGCCCATGATACATCGCCCCAGCGTGGTTTTTCCGCAACCGGATTCCCCCACCAGGCCGAATGTCTTTCCTTTTTCCACAGAAAACGAGACATCATCCACGGCATGGACCCAGCCGGTCCGCCTGAGAAAAACGCCCCCCAGCACGGGAAAATATTTTATAAGCCGGCTGACATTTAAAATGGTCATGCCTTCCTCCGATACCGGGGTAAAACAAAAGGGTTTTACACTCACGTGCGGTGCAAAACCCTTTTAAAATTTAAATGAATCGCTACAGTACAACGACGTTGACAGCCGCAGGACCTTTCTGGCCGTCTTCAACGTCAAAGGAGACCCGGTCACCCTCGTTCAATGATCTGAAACCGGTGGCGCTGATTCCTGTATGGTGCACAAAAACATCCGGCCCGTCTTCCTGTTCAATAAATCCATACCCTTTTGCATCGTTAAACCATTTTACAATCCCTGTTGCCATTACGACTTTCTCCTTACTTAAAATAAACATTTGGGGTAGTTTCACACTTCAGGTCGAGCCATTGGAATGAACGGGTCTTGCCTTAAGAACGAAACTGCAAAGCCTTTACTATACCGGCTTTCACTGTATATTATTCGCTTTGTTCTAAAAATCAAGGATTTTTTTATATTCTTTTCTTTTTTTGTTCAAAAGGCCGGGAAACCAGATGACACGCCACTGTCCGGCCCTTTCCCACGGATCTCAGCCGGGGCGGATGCGTCCGACAGATTTCTTCGGTATCCGGGCATCTGTCTGCAAACCGGCATCCTTCGGGCATCCGGGCCAGGTCCGGCACATTGCCGGGAATGGTGGGCAACCGGGTTTTGCTGTGTTTGGACAATGAAGGAATCGAAACAAGCAATCCTTTGGTATAAGGATGAAGCGGATGTTTGAAAAGCGACCGGACATCGGCGGTCTCGACAATCTGTCCGGCATACATCACAGCCACGTCATCACAGTTTTCCGCAATCACGCCCAGATCATGGGTGATGAGAACAATGGACATGCCGGATCTGTTTTTCAGTCCTTTGATCAGATCCAGAATCTGTGCCTGAATGGTCACATCCAGGGCTGTGGTGGGTTCATCGGCAATCAGGATATCGGGTTCACAGCTTAAAGCCATGGCAATCATCACCCGCTGGCGGATCCCGCCGGAAAGCTGATGCGGATATTTATCCAGGACCCGGGCCGGATCCGGAATCCCTGCCCGCTCCAGCAACTGAATCGCCTGGGTGTGTTTTTCACCGGCGGTCATGTCCGGAAAATGCAGCGCAAACACCTCTTTCATCTGCCGGCCGGCCGTGTGTACCGGATTCAGCGCGGTCATGGGTTCCTGAAATATCATGGCGATTTTCCGGCCCCGGATGCGCTGCATCTGCTGAATCGGCAGTGTCAGCAGGTCCTGACCCTGATACAGAATCCGGCCCTTGACAATCTGTGACACCGGTTTGGGTAAAAGCCGGATAATACTTAACGCGGTCACGCTTTTGCCGCACCCGGATTCTCCGGCAATCCCTAAAATCCGGCCTTTTCCCAGTGAAAACCCCACATGGTCCACGGCCCGGACCCGTCCCTGTTCCGTGTCGAATTCCACAACCAGGTCTTTGATTTCCAGCAGTGTGTGTTGCGTCATGGGGAATCTTTCGTCACTTTGAAGCGGTCATCGATAAGGGTGACCGGCGGCAGGGCCGTGCCTTGTTTCATGGCGGAAAGGGTTTGATCATACAGATCCGGATCCATCCAGAAAAGCCCGCCCACCGTGGATGAAAACGGATCAAACAGGTTTTCGGACATGCGGGTGCCATGAAATGACGGCAGCTTGAGCCACCGCCAGTAAGCGATCCGGACATAGGGCACCATAAACGTGGGCACATAGGCACACACCTCATGGATTTTGTTCTGGATGGCTTTGGACAGCCGGATCCGCTCTGCTTCATCCAGACTTTCCCGGTATTGATCGATCAGGGCATCCAGCTGCGGATCATCCGTGTTGGTGATATTGTTGGTCTGGGGCTTGTGGGCGTTGTCCGAATGCCATCCCTGCCAGTAGGACGGACGCATGCCGGTGCTCCACCCCATCCAGGCCACATCATGCTGTTTTTCCAGAAACTTTTTGAACATGGCGGATGAATCCAGTTTTTCCAGTTGCAGCTCAATGCCGGCTTTGCGGGCTTCTTCTTTCAGCACCACCAGCTGGGGCATATGATCGTCATATCCATAGGTAACAGTGACGGAAAACCGCTGACCGTCTCTGGACCAGATGCCGTCATCGGCCCGGTGCCATCCCTGCCCGGTCATCAGGGATTCCACTCTGGACACATCATATTTCCGGGCAGAAATCGTGAGGTCCGTGTAATCCCCATATCCGAAAAACGGCTGGGCCAGGCGGAAATAATCCCCCCGCAGCACTTTTTCAATGACCTTATCGATGTTCATGGCATGGGCAAATGCCAGACGGCGGTATGATTCAGAAAAAACTTCCTTGTCCTGATTAAGCCACATGCCAAGACTGGGCCGGGGCAGGTCATTGAAAAACCAGATCCGATGCACATACCCGTTTTCAATCACCCGGGTCTTTGATTTATCATACCAGTATTTGGGCTGGACCAGACCAAAGGTTTCCAGCCGGCCTTTCTTGAAATGCTCCCATTGAAGATTGAAATCTCTGATCACCGAATACTGGACCGTGTCCACATTGAACCGGTGTTTAAAATAGCGCCGGTCCTTTGCCCACCAGTCAATTTTTCTGGCAAACCGGATATACCGGCCTTTTTTGAATTCAGAAATCTGATAAGGACCGGTATTGGGTACCACGGCCCAGTTGTACCGGTAAGTGAACTCTTTGTCCAAAGGATGGAAAAAATGCTCGGGCGTGGGGCTGATGCCCAGTTTCAGGTGAAGATCCGGCACGGCTTTGGTGCTTTTCACACCAATGGTGTGATCATCGTACACCATGACTTGTTCGATCTCCCGGGTGTAATAGTCATTGTACCAGGGCGCGATAATATGTTCCGAGCGCATGAACGTGAGGGTGTAAACAAAATCCCATCCCGTGACCGGCCGGCCGTCAGACCACCGGGCATCTTTGTCCAGCTTGAAATACATGGTTTTCTTATCCGGAGCAAAGGCCCAGTGGGTGGCCAGTTCCGGAATGATGTTGCCGGTGTTGGGATGGATATTGATCAATGACAACTGATTGTCCAGGATCGCAGACCTGAAACTGCCGTTGGAATCAGGCCCCACCACCCGGAAGGTCATGGGAAAACTGAGCAGAGCGGCTCTGAACAGCCCGCCTTTTTCGGCATCAGGTGATGCAAACACGGGATCAATATCATTGGTCAGCCATTGAATATTTTCAGGCATGGGGGCATATTCACGCAAAAACGGTTCATTTTCCCGGACCAAAAGTTTGGAAAATGACGGCTCTGTTGTCTCTGCGCCTTCCCGGTTGTCTGAACATCCAGCCAGGGCCGCACAACACACCAGTAACACAAACACCCATTTATGAAACCGCATGGTTTCTCCGTCTGCCTTGATAAATCCTCATCCATTTCCCCCCATGGCGTTTAATCGCAAACCATACCAGATGTCTGCGCCATGTGACAACACCTGTTTTTATCTCCGGTCCGGGTGTCTTGACATGCGGGCAGAAAAAAGCCTATTTTTAGACACACATCCATTTGAAAGACAGGTATGGCACAATGGAACAACCACTTATAACCAGGTGTCTGAATTCATGATCCTGCACATTGACATGGACGCTTTTTTTGCGGCTGTGGAACAGCGGGACCACCCGGAACTGAAGCACCGGCCCGTGGTGGTATGCGGCAATTCGCCCCGGGCCGTGGTATCCACGGCCAGCTATGAAGCCAGACAATTCGGAATTCATTCCGCCATGCCCCTTTTCCAGGCCAAACAGCTTTGTCCGCATCTGATCGTGGTCCCGGGACACAGGGACAAATATGCCGCCGCATCCCAACAGATCATGGCGATCATTTCAAAATTCACCCCATTGGTGGAACCTGTGTCCATTGATGAAGCCTATGCCGATGTGACCGGGTGCAGCACCTTGTTCGGTCCCCCGCCGGTCATTGCAAGACAAATCAAACAGACCCTTTACAACCATCTGGCGTTAACCTGTTCCATCGGCATCGCCCCGGTGAAATTTCTGGCCAAAATCGCCTCGGACATGAACAAACCCGACGGGTTGACCCATATCACCCGGGAACAGATGCCAAAGGTCATTCAGACATTGCCCGTTCATCAGGTTCCGGGAGTGGGAAAGCAGGCCATGCACCGGATGAAAGAGCTGAATATTCAGACATTGGGGGATATTCAGCGGTTTGACGTGACACTGCTTAACAAAAAATTCGGCAAATTCGGCCAGCGGCTGTATCAGCTATGCCGGGGCCTGGATGATGACCGGATACGCCCCCGGGCCGCCCGCAAATCCATTTCCTGTGAAACCACCCTGGAAACCGATATTTCAGATGAACAGACCGCCAGAAAAATCCTGCTTTCCCTGGCCGGCCGGGTGGGAAGGGAGCTGAGAAAAAAAAGCCGGGTGTGTGAAAGTGTGTTCATTAAAATAAAGTTTTCCGACTTCACCCAGATCACCCGGACCCGGAAAACCCCGGCTCGGACCTGTTCAACAGAAGCGATTTTCCACCAGGCCCGGCTTTTGTTTGAACAAGTGAAACTCACCCAGAAAATCCGGTTGCTGGGAGTGGGGGTCTCTCATCTGCAACCCAAACATGCGCCGGTTCAGATGGCCCTGCTGTCTTTGCCTGAAGATAATACCACAAAACAATGGGAATCCGTGGATCAGGCCATGGACCGCATTTTTGAAAAATTCGGCCGGGAAATGGTGACACCGGCGGTATTGAACCCGTTGAAAAATCCGTCACCCGGGAAAGGAGGACAAATGACCCGGACAAGTGCAAAAAAACTGATCATTTCAGGAAAGGTCCAGGGCGTATATTTTCGACTGGAAACCCGGAAAGCAGCCCTTCAGGCAGGGGTTGACGGATATGTGAAAAACCGGGCTGACGGATCGGTGGAGGCCGTGTTTCAGGGTCCACCCCAGGCCGTGGATCAGATGGTGGCATGGTGTCACCAGGGTCCACCCGCGGCCCGGGTGGACCAGGTAACCGTTGAAACCCTTGCGCCTCAACCGGACACAACCGGTTTTGATATCAGGTATTAGACGCGGTTTTATTTTTTTTCTTCAGGCTGGTCTTCAACGCGGCGGTATGAATGTCTGCGGCCAGGTGAACCGGGCTTTTGCCCCATAACGGATCCCACCCGGCCGGATTGGCGGAGCAGAAAAACTGGACTTCCAGCCCGAACCGGGTCATGGCTTGATCCAGAGGCAGTCCCTTGACCTTTTCCGCTGCCAGCCAGGTGGCACCGCAGGGAGCGCCGCGATGAACCCGGATTTGTGCCACCCGGTCTTCATCAAGATCCACTGTGATCCGGGGGGTACCGAACATTTTGCCATATAAGCCCAGGGCATTGCTTTCCTGCAACGTACAGCAGATGGGAGGACAAAACGCATGGCCGCATTGCAGTTTTTTGCCTGATGAGACAATGGGAATGCCTAAGTTGTCGCACAACCGGCTCAGATCCTCGGACAGATCGCAATGTTTGAGATAATCCAGAACCAGATCCGCTTCAATCGTTTTGGGCAGATAAGGGGATGTATCATCCAGCACCGGCGGCAGATCCGGTTCAATATTAAAAATTTGAATATCAAACTGGCGATCACCGAATTTGGCAATCCCTTTTATCTTGGTTTCTCCTGAATTGTTTTGTTGGAACACGGCAATGGTCTGCATGATTTAAAACCCCAGATCTTCATTGACCAGAATAATTTTAATCCGGTGTTTTACAAAAGATTTCTCAATAATGGTCCAGTAGTTACAGATCCGGTCCGGGCTGGCACAGTCCTGGCATATGCCGGTGGCGGCACAGGGCGTTTTTTTATCCAGATTCATGACGTTCACCGGGGCCGCATAGTTTTTGATCCGGAACATGGCATCTTCCAGATCCGCACACAGTTTGTTTCGTCCGATAATCAGCAGCACATGTTTGGGTCCCCACATCATGGCCCCGACCCGGTTGCCGATCATATCCAGGTTCACCAGCTGACCCGCTTCGGTCAATGCATTGGTGCCGGTGATGAACAGGTCCGCCAGCAGTGACTGGCGCCGTGTTTCCATCATGTCGTCAAAAGAAAGGGTTTTATCGAATGTGTTGATGATCTCCAGATCTTTTTTTTCCATGAGCGCATGAAACAGGCCCGTGGACACAAAGGACATGGAGCCGCCCCAGGAAACGCTTTTGACATCCAGGGCCGGAATGATCTGTTCCAGGGCCAGGTCTTTGGCGCCGGCAGCCGTGTCTGAAATGAACACCTCGAATTTGTTTTTTTCAAGAGCTTCCTTAACGGCTTCCAGCTTTAAGCGCCAGTAATTATCTATGGGATTTTTCATGGGTGAATCCTTAAATGATTTGATGTTGACGTTATCTCTTCCAGATGGTTCCGACTATACCTGTCAGCGGTTTACCTGGCAATGATTTTTTCCGGATCCGTTTATGCAAACAAGATCTTTTTTTTAAAATACAACTTTTTTTGTTGACTTCATCCGACAATCTTAATATGTGATGACAAATATATAAATTGAATTCAGTAAATGACTTTCGTTTCTAATCTCTCCGTGGACGTTGCCGCTTTCTGTGCTGGTTGTAAAAATACATGATTGCTGTCATCAGCAATAGCAGGATATGCAGAACCAATATCGTTAACAACCATTGATCAAATATTTTTTTCAACCATCAACCCCCTGTGAAAAATTTTCCAGGCGCAAAGGAGGTGATAGCGTTTCGGTAAAATTTTAAAATTTCCCCATTATTTCAGATAATTAAAACCATTACAAAGGAGATGCCGCATGAGCAGAAAAGAAGTTGTCGAAACCACGGAAGCCCAGATCGCTGTCCACTGGAAGGAAGAAGAGTACTATTATCCTTCCCCCAAATTCATCGGCCAGGCCAATCTGACCGATCCGGCCGTCTTTGACCGGTTCAGCTTGGACAATTTTCCGGACTATTACACTGATTTTGCTGAAATGCTCACCTGGTATAAATATTGGGACGAGGTCCTGGACACCAGTGACGCACCCTGTTTCAAATGGTTCAAAGGCGGTCTGATCAATGCCAGCTACAACTGCATCGACCGCCATCTGAAAGACAACAAAAACAAAACCGCTATCCATTTTGTTCCGGAACTCGAAGAAGAACGCATTGACCATATCACTTACCAGGAACTGTATGTCAGGGTCAATGAATTCGCGTCCCTGCTGCGCAATTTTGCCGGGCTCAAGCGCGGGGACCGGGTCACCATTCACATGCCCATGTCTGCGGAGCTGCCCATCACCATGCTGGCCTGTGCCCGGCTCGGGGTGATCCATTCCGTTGTCTTCGGCGGATTTTCCGCATCGGCCTGCGCGGACCGGATCGTGGATTCCAATTCCCGGGTGCTGATCACCATGGATGCCTATTACCGGGCCGGGAAACTGCTCAACCACAAGCAGCATGCGGACGAGGCCGTGAAAATTTCCGAAAAACAGGGCCAGGTGGTGGACAAGGTCCTGGTATGGCAGCGGTATCCGGGCAAATACTCTTCTGATACCCCCATGCAGGACGGCCGGGACGTGTTTGTAAATGAAGAACTGAAAAACCATTTTGGCGACCGGATTGAACCAGAAAAAATGCGGTCTGAAGATCCTCTGTTTCTCATGTACACCAGCGGTACCACGGGCAAACCCAAAGGATGCCAGCACAGTACCGGCGGATACCTGGCCTATGTCACGGCCATGTCCAAATATATCCAGGACATCCACCCGGAAGATGTGTACTGGTGCATGGCAGACATCGGATGGATCACGGGCCATTCCTTTATTGTATACGGACCCCTGGCCCTGTGCGCCTCTTCTGTGATCTACGAAGGGGTGCCCACCTATCCGGATGCCGGCCGGTCCTGGCGCATCGCCCAGGACCTGGATGTCAACATCTTCCATACCGCCCCCACCGCCATCCGGGCTTTGCGAAAACTGGGACCGGACGAGCCCGCCAAATACACCTATCACTTCAAACATATGACCACGGTGGGCGAGCCCATCGAACCGGAAGTGTGGAAATGGTATGAAAGTGCCGTGGGCAAAGGAGAAGCCATCATCGTGGACACCTGGTGGCAGACGGAAACCGGCGGGTTTTTATGTTCCACCGTGCCGGGCATCAAGCCCATGAAACCGGGCAGCGCGGGCCCCGGAGTTCCGGGCATTCACCCCTTTATCCTGGATGACGAAGGCAAAGAGATCAAAGAAACCGGGATCGCCGGCAACATCTGTATCCGCAACCCCTGGCCGGGACAGTTCCAGACCATCTGGGGAGACCGCCAGCGGTTTGTGGATACCTATTTTGCCCCCATCTGCAGAAATCCGGAGAGCAAGGATTGGAAAGACTGGCCCTATCTGGCCGGAGATGCGGCCATGATGGCTGAAGACGGCTATTTCCGCATCCTGGGACGAATCGATGATGTCATCAATGTGTCCGGCCACCGCCTGGGCACCAAGGAGATCGAATCTGCGGCCATGGTGGTGGATGAGGTGGCCGAAGCCGCGGTGGTGCCGGTATCCCATGAGATCAAAGGCAAGGAACCGGACCTGTATATCGCCCTGAAAACCGGGGTCCAGCCGTCAGACGCGCTGGCAAAAAAAATCTCTGACGCCATATGTGACCAGATCGGCAAGATTGCCAAACCCAGACGGGTCTGGCTGGTGCCGGACATGCCCAAAACCCGGTCCGGAAAAATCATGCGCCGGGTCCTGGGCGCCATTTCGAATAGAGGCGATGTCGGGGATGTCATGACCCTGGCCAACCCGGAAATTGTGGAAGAGATCAAAAACATGGTTCAAAAATAATGCGGCGCTGTGAATGTGAGGAGGAAATTCCATGTCCAATCTGTATGATCAAGCTTATGAACAATCCATCAAAGACCCGGAAGGATTCTGGGGACCCATTGCTGAAACGTGCCACTGGTATAAAAAATGGGACCAGGTGCTGGATGATGCCAATACCCCTTTTTTCCGGTGGTTTGCAGGCGGTGAAACCAACACCTGCTACAACGCGGTGGACCTGCATGTGGATGAAGGCAGAGGAAACCAGGCCGCCGTCATTTATGACAGTCCCGTGACCGACACCATCACCACCTATACCTACAATGATCTGAAAGACCAGGTGTCGCGCTTTGCCGGGGTACTGAAAGACCGGGGTGTGGCCAAAGGAGACCGGGTCATCATCTACATGCCCATGATTCCTCAAGCCCTGTTTGCCATGCTGGCCTGTGCCAGAATCGGGGCCATCCATTCCGTGGTGTTCGGCGGGTTTGCCGCCAATGAACTGGCCACAAGGATAGACGATGCCAAACCCAAGGTCATTGTGTCCGCGTCCTGCGGCATTGAAGTCAAGCGGGTGATCCCCTACAAACCGCTGCTGGACAAGGCCATCGACCTGTCCGGCACCAAGCCGGAAGCCTGCATCATATTTGCGCGGCCCCAGGCAGATGCTGACATGCAAAAAGGAAGGGATTTTGACTGGGATGAGGCCATGGGCCAGGCAGCACCGGCCGACTGTGTGCCTGTGGCGGCCACAGACCCGTTGTACATCCTGTATACCTCGGGCACAACCGGCCAGCCCAAAGGCATTGTCCGGGACAACGGCGGGCACATGGTGGCCCTGAAATGGACCATGAACGCCATTTACGGCGTCAACCAGGGGGATGTGTACTGGGCCGCCTCGGACATCGGCTGGGTGGTGGGACATTCCTATATTGTATATGCGCCCTTGTTCAAGGGGTGCACCACGATTCTCTATGAAGGAAAACCCGTGGGAACACCGGATGCCTCGGCGTTCTGGCGGGTCATCTCCCAGCATAAAGTGAAAACCATGTTCACCGCGCCCACGGCATTCAGGGCCATCAAGCAGCAGGATCCGGCAGCCAAATTGATGGCCGGCTTTGATCTGTCCCATTTCAAATACCTGTTTCTGGCCGGAGAAAGAACCGATCCAGACACCCTTTCCTGGGCGGAAGACAGCCTTAAGGTGCCGGTGATCGACCACTGGTGGCAGACCGAAACCGGGTGGGCCATTGCCGCCAACTGTGTGGGGCTCCACCCGTTCCCGGTCAAACCCGGGTCCCCCACCAAGGCAGCCCCGGGCTGGGACCTGGCTGTGCTGGATGAGGCGGGACAGCCCGTGGGCCCCGGTGGGATCGGCGCCATTGTTGCCAGGCTGCCCCTGCCGCCGGGCACCCTGCCCACGTTGTGGCAGAATGACGACAGATATATTTCCGCCTACCTGGCAACATTCCCGGGATACTATGAAACCGCGGATGCCGGGTATATTGATGCGGACGGGTATGTATTTGTCATGGCCAGGACCGATGACATCATCAATGTGGCCGGCCACCGGTTGTCCACCGGTGCCATGGAAGAGGTGATCGCCGGACACCCGGATGTGGCGGAATGCGCGGTCATGGGGGTGGAAGATGCCCTCAAGGGTCAGGTGCCTTTGGGAATGGTGGTGCTTAACGCCGGCGTGGACCGGGACCAGGAAGAGATCATCAAAGAGGTGGTCCAGAAGGTCAGGGACACCATCGGCCCGGTAGCGGCCTTCAAGAAGGCCGTGGTTGTTCAGCGCCTGCCCAAGACCCGGTCCGGAAAAATTCTTAGAGGCACCATGCGGGCCATTGCTGATAAAAAAGACTACAAGGTGCCGGCCACCATCGATGACGACACCATCCTGGAAGAGATTGAAACCTCGCTGGGAAAGATCGGATATGGCAGACAGGCATGACACAGGCCGTTTATATGTATTTACA